>CAZNDG010000015.1:0-60563 GCA_964571695.1 uncultured Syntrophus sp. | reverse complement strand
ATTCAGAGGCGAAAAAGATTTCTGAGCCGCGGCGAAGCCATTTTTCAAAGGTCTCGTAAAGCGCATAGAAACGGATTTTCAGACGATAGCATATAGAGGTGAAAGAGAGGGAAGCGTGAAAAAACTGAATCCGGCGTATGTGGAAGCCGTTCGGGAGGCGATCAGCGCCAGTCCGTTCTTCCGGCACATGTCGATGACGATCCGGGAGCTGGGCATCGGTTTTGCCGTCGTGGATCTGGAGGTGGATGCGCAGCACCTCCAGGCCTTCGGCTGCGTTCATGGGGGAGTCTATGCCGCGGCCATTGACACGGCGGCCTTCTGGGCGCCCTTCTGCGAACTGGCGGAGGGAACGGGAATCACGACGGTGGACCTGAAGGTCAACTACCTCGTCCCGGCCCGGAAGGGAATGATCACGGCCACGGGAAAGAGGATCAAGCTCGGGAAAACCCTGGGCCTCGCCGAGGCGACGGTGACTGATTCCCAGGGAAAGATCCTGGCTCACGGTACCTCGACTATCATCGTCATCCCCGGATTCGGCCTGGCGGGCGGCCCCGCCCTGCCGCCGAAGTTCCTGCTCCGGGGGCGTTAGGGGCGGCCTTCCCCACGGAAAGGCCGCCCCGTTCGATAAAAACGCTAAAATTAAAGACCTGACCCCATCCCTTACAGGGGGATGTTGTTGTGCTTCTTGGGCAGGCGGACCTGCGCCTTGTCCTTCAGGGCGTCAAGAAGGGCGGCGACGCGCTTCCGGGTTTCCCGGGGGGCGATGATCTCTTCAATGATCCCCATGGAGGCGGCAAAATAGGGATTGTTGAACTGCTCCTCATAGGCGGCGACCAGCTCCGTCCGTCTGGCGGCGGGATCGGCGGCCTCGTTGATCTCCCGGCGATAGACGATGTTGCACGCCCCTTCGGCGCCCATGACGGCGATTTCCGCCGACGGCCAGGCCATGACGTAGTCGGCCCCGAGGTACTTGCTGCACATGCCGATGTAGGCGCCGCCGTAATCCTTCCGGGTGACGACGGTAATCTTCGGCACCGTGGCCTCGGAATAGGCATGGAGGAGCTTCGCCCCGTGGCTGATGATCCCCGCCCATTCCTGGGCCGTGCCGGGCATGTAGCCGGGGACGTCGGAGAAGGTCAACAGGGGGATGTTGAAGGCGTCGCAGAAACGGATGAACCGCGAGGCCTTGTCGGAGGCGGTGGTGTCGAGGACGCCGGCGCCGAACTTGGGGTTGTTGGCGATGACGCCGACGGTCTGGCCCATGATGCGGATGAAGGCCACGAGGATGTTTTTCGCCCACAGTTCATGGCATTCGAAGATCTCGTTATTGTCCGCGACGGCCATGACCACCTGCTTCATGTCATACCCGCGGGTAGCCCGGTCCGGAATGATCTTGTCCAGTTCCGGACATTCCCGGTCGGGGGAGTCGGTGCAGGGGGCAATGGGCAGGGGGCTGTGGCAACTGTCGGGCAGGTAAGACAGGAGGGCCTTGACCTTGTTGATGCAGTCCTCGTCGTTTTCCGTGGCAAAGTGACAGACGCCGCTCTTCGTGGCGTGGGCCACGGCGCCGCCCAGATCGTCATGGGTAACTTCCTCGCCGATTACGGCCTTGATGACATCGGGACCGGTGATGTACATATAGGAACTCTTCTTCACCATGAACACCCAGTCCGTCAGAGCCGGGGAATATACGGCGCCGCCCGCCGTTGGTCCCATGATGGCGGTGATCTGGGGGATATACCCCGAACCGATGGTGTTGCGATAGAAGATGCCGCCGTAGCCATCCAGGGCCGGGACGCCTTCCTGAATCCGGGCGCCGCCCGAGTCGTTCATGGACACGAAGGGCTTCTTCGCGTCGAGGGCCATATCCATGATCTTCCAGATCTTCTTGGCATGCATCTCGCCAAGGCTGCCGCCGGCGCTGGTAAAGTCCTGGGCCGCCGCATAGACGGTCCGGCCGTTGACCTTGCCGAAACCGACGATAACGCCGTCGGCGTTGATGGACTTCTTATCCAGACCGAAAAGAGTGGAACGGTGCTTCACGAACAACTGGACCTCCTGGAAGGTCCCCTCATCATAAAACATCGCCAAGCGTTCCCGGGCCGTCAGTTTGCCCAGTTCATGCTGTTTCTGAATCATTTTTTCTCCGCCCATTGTTTTCAGGGCTTCCCTGCGGGCCTCGAATATCCGGATCTTTTCTTCCGTTACTCCTTTTCCTTGTTCTTTCGCCATAAACCTACTCTCTCCTTATCTCCTGATTTTATTCTCGTACGTGATGTACATTGAATTTCGATTCGACCTTGACCGGAGGGGCCTTCTCATGTATAGAAGCTTGCCGCAAGGTTTCCTATGGGATTGCTAATGCGGCGATACCTCGCCGGAGAAAAATCCTGCCTCCCTTGCCTCGTTAAAATCGTAACATATTGTAATTTAAAAACTTTTTACTTTTTTCGGGACGCATCATAGCCTGTTTGTCAAAAATATGCAAGGAGGATCAATGAAATTTATCGATCAGTTCTCACTCAAAGACAAAAAAGTCCTGTTCCGTTTCGACTACAACGTCCCCCTCGACGGCTCCCAGCACATCACCGACGACACCCGGATCCGGGCGACCCTGCCGACGCTGAATTACGCCCTGGACGAGGGGGCGCGGATCATCATCGCCTCCCACCTGGGACGCCCCAAGGGAAAAGCGAAGCCGGAATTCAGCCTGGCCCCCGTGGCCCGGCGCCTCTCCCGGCTCATCCAGAAGGAGGTACACCTGGCCCCGGACTGCGTCGGGCCGGAAACGACGGCGCTGGTGGCGGCCATGAAACCCGGTGATGTGATACTTCTGGAAAACCTCCGCTTCCATCCGGAGGAAGAGAAGAACGATGAGGACTTCGCCCGGCAGTTGGCGGCTTACGCGGATATCTACATCGACGACGCCTTCGGCAACGCCCACCGGGCCCATGCATCCAATGTGGCGATCACGAAATTCGTCAAGGAATGCGGGGGCGGCTTCCTTATGAAAAAAGAGGTCAACTACTTCCAGAAATGCCTGGAAAAACCGGCCCGGCCCTTCGTGGCCATCATCGGTGGCTCCAAGGTGTCCGGCAAGTTAGAGGCCCTGGTCAACCTCATCCGGAAGGTGGACAAGATGATCATCGGCGGCGGCATGGCCTTCACCTTCCTCAAGGCCCTGGGATACGAGGTGGGCAAGTCTCTGGTCGAAGAAGACCTCATGCCCATGGCCCAAGAGGTGATGGCGACGGCCCGGGAAACGGGGGTCAAGTTCTATCTCCCCGTGGACTGCGTCATGGCGGAGGAGATGAGCGCCGAGGCGGAGACGAAGATCGTCCCCATCCAGGAGATGAACAGCCATTGGATGGGCCTGGATATCGGTCCGGCCACCATCACCCTGTTCACCGAGGCCCTGGCCAACGCCAAGACCATTGTCTGGAACGGACCTATGGGGGTCTTCGAGATCGACGCCTTCGGGCGGGGCACGGCAGCCATGGTGCACAGCATCGCCAATTCCTACGCCATGACCATCGTTGGCGGCGGCGACACCGACGTGGCAGTCCATAAGACGGGGGAGAGCGACAAGATCACCTACATCTCCACCGGCGGCGGGGCCTCCCTGGAACTCCTGGAGGGCAAGGACCTCCCCGGCATCACCGCCCTGGACGCCTGCGGTTAATGAGGGCGCCTATGGAAGCGTCTCCATATTGACACTCATTATGCTGTTATGCGGACGATCCGGATGACCCTGGAATACGACGGGAGCGGCTACCACGGCTGGCAGCGGCAGAAAAACGTCCCGTCCATCCAGGAGGTGCTGGAGGAGCGGATCGCCGTCATCACCGGGGAGCGGGTTAAGGTCATTGGCTCCGGACGGACCGACGCCGGGGTCCACGCCCTGGGTCAGGTGGCCCACTTCCAAACCGCCTGCGGGATCCCCGCCGGCAACCTCTTGAAGGGGATCAACAGCCTCCTGCCCGCCGATATCGTCTTGAAGGCCCTGGCCGAAGCCCCACCGGGCTTTCACGCCCGGATCGACGCCCGGCGGAAAACCTATCTGTATCGGATCTACAACGGGGCGACCCCGACGGCCCTTTACCGCCATTATGCCTGGCAGGTTTACGGCCCCCTGGATGCGGCGGCGATGCGGGCGGCGGCAGCCCACCTTCTGGGCCGGCATGATTTCACCTCCTTTTGCACCGTCCACACCGACGCGGCCTCCTTTACCCGGGAGATCTACCAACTGGAGATCTCCGCCGTCACGGGCGGTCCCGGACCTTTCCTGGAAATAGAGGTGGAGGCCGACGGGTTTTTGCGGTATATGGTGCGGACCATCGTAGGCACCCTGGTGGAAATCGGCCGGGGCAAACGCCCGGCGGCGGAGATGGGGGAGATCCTCCGGGGCCGCAACCGGGACCGGGCGGGAGTGACGGCGCCGCCCCAGGGGCTGTTTCTCAAGGAAGTCCGCTACTGAAGACGCCGAGGGAAGACGGCGGATCATATCCGGAAGGGATTACATCTTCATATGCAGATACTTATCCTGGGTCACAAGGGAATGCTCGGGACCGCGCTGATGCAGCGGCTGGGACCATTTCACGTCGTCGCCGGCAAGGACGTCGAAGATTTCGACCTCACATCCCCCGATTCCTGCCGGGAGCTCATTGCCGCCGAAAATCCCGAGGTGGTGATCAACGCCGCCGCCTACACCAATGTGGATGGGGCGGAAAGCGACGCGGAGCGCTGCTTTGCCGTCAACGCCGCGGGGGTGCAAAACATCTCCGCCGCCTGCCGGGGCCGCCGCATCCGCATCGTCCATTTCAGCACCGATTACGTCTTCGACGGGACGGCGGCCGCCCCCTACCGGGAGGAAGATCCGCCGGCGCCCCGGGGCGTTTACGCCGCCTCCAAGGCCGCTGGGGAAAAATACCTACAGGAGGGGAGCGACGATTATCTCCTCATCCGCACCGCCTGGCTCTACGGACCGACGGGCAAGAACTTCGTCAAAACCATTCTGGAGAAGGCCCTGCACAACCCGACCCTGCGGGTGGTGGACGATCAGGTGGGCTGCCCCACCTACAGCCGGGACCTGGCCGGGGCCGTGGCGGTCCTCCTAAAACAGGGACACCGGGGAATTTTCCATGTGACCAACCGGGGCTCCTGCAGTTGGTACGAGTTCACCCGGAAGATCCTCGCCGGCGCCGGATTCAACCGGGTGAGCGTGGAACCCGTCAAGACCGCGGATTTGGGCCTGGCGGCGCCGCGTCCGGCCTACAGCGTCCTGAGCAGCGCCAAATTCACCGCCGCCACCGGGAAGACCCTGCGCTTCTGGCCGCTGGCCCTGGAGGATTTCCTCGCCCACCTGGAATTTCGCAAGGCGCCGTGAGGGGGAAAGCCCGGGCTTGTCAGGGCGAAGAAGGACAGCGGCCGGCGGATGAATATTTCATCCCCGGCGATTTCTTGGCGATTCTTTATGGTCTATACGGTTCCGCCGTGCGGGTTTGCCCGTTGTTACGTGATCGCCGGCCCCCATGGGCTCATGGTGGTTGATCCGGGAAGCCGGGGCGCCGCCCGGGCCGCCGCCCGCCTGATCCGCCGGGAGTTGGGAATGACCCTGACGGCGGTGCGCTATGTGGCCGCCACCCACTTTCACATCGACCACATCGGCGGGATGGGGCCGCTGCTGGCAGCCTGCGGACCGGAAACCCGGCTCCTCTTTCCTCCCCCGGTCCATGACTACCTCACCGGACGGCGGCGACTGAACTGCCTGAACGGCTGGCTGTCCGCCCTCCCCCCCGTAACCCTGGCCGCCGCCCGGGGCCTGCGCCGCCTCGAGGACGCCCTGCCGGCCACTCTCGCCGGCATCCCCCTCCCGTTCCTGCACCGATGGACCGAATCATCCTTTCCCGTGGAAAGATGCGATTTCCCCGGGGCGGGAGCGATTCCGCCGGGCTTCGCGGGCTGGGAGATCCTGGCCACGCCGGGACATACGGAGGATTCGATTTCCTTCTACTCCCGGGAAACGGCGGCGCTGATCTGCGGTGATTTGATTCTCCACATGAAGCAGGACGGCCGCGGCTCCCTGAACGCCTTCTGCTGGAACCGCGACGTCATCCTGGACACCCTCGCCCGCCTGCGCCGCGCCATTGCTCCGCGGATAGTTTATCCGGGGCACGGCGAACCCTGGGCCGGTGGGGAGGGAATGTTGGATAATATCAAGGCATTTTAATTGACGGCTTCGTGGTGCTCCACGGGGCATGAGGGTTTTTACGGGCTCATCTTGGTCTGTTGCCGCAATGAATGGCGGCGCGGAAAAACTTTTTTCCCGCTGGTTTATGAAAAGAAGCAGTGGTAGAATCGGACCGGCGGCCAAGGCGCCGGATGGACGACACATCGATGAAGGGAGGATCAAGCCCAGATGAAAAGATACCCGCATATCTTGCTGCTGGCGGTGCTGGCGTGGGGCGCGACGCTCCTTGCCGGCTGCACGGTAGCCACCAAGGAAACGGTCATTACCCCCCAGCTCCGGGAGGCCTTCGAAGGCAAATACCAGGTCTATCCCGCCCTGGCCAAGGCCAAACCCCTGTCCGTAGCCGTCCTGCCCTTTACCGACGTCTCCCGGAGCCGGGCGGGAACCCAGGAGGTGCGCAGGGGCTTTTACAATCATTTCAGTTCCCTGCCCTTTCGGGACATGGAACTCTGGCGGGTGGACGACCTGCTCAAAAAGGCGGGGCTGACGGATCCGGAGCTCATCAATAAGACCCCGGCCCGGGACCTGGGCAAGATTCTGGAAACCGACGCCGTGGTTTACGGGGAGATATCCAATTTCGACAAGCTCTTCGCCGTCGTTTACTCCCAGGTCTCCGTCGGGGCCAAACTCCGGATGTACGACGCCCGCTCGGGGGAACTGCTCTGGACCGGGGAGCATGTGGCCCGGATTCACGAGGGGGGAATATCGACTAATCCCGTCGGACTGGTCGCCACCGTCATCGCCACGGCCATGAACGTCCGGGACATCCAACTGCTTCGGGCCTGCGACGATCTCTTCCGGGACATGGTCAAGACGATCCCCGCCCCCACCATCGCCGAGGCCAAGCGGCCGCCCGTCATCACCCTCCTGGTCCAGGATACCAAGAATCTTCCGAAGAAGGCCGGGGACGAGATTCGGGTCGTCATTCAGGGGACGCCGAAGATGCAGGCCTCCTTCGCGATCGGGACCTACCGGCGGCATATCGAGATGCAGGAACAGCGGGAAGAACCAGGCGTCTATCTGGGGGTTTACAAAGTGGTTCCGGGTGACGAGGTACGGAAGGCGGTCATCACGGGCTCCCTTACCGATGATGGCGGCAACGCGACCCACTGGGTGGATGCCGTAGGTACGGTGACCATAAAGACCACCCCGCCCGCGCCTCCCCAGGCCCTGCGGATCGTCGGCCGCAACGCCGCCGTCAACATGTCCTGGGAGAAATCCGCCGATCCCGAACTAGCAGGGTACCGGGTTTACCGGAGCCTGACGCCGCTCAGCGGCCACCAGGAGATCGCCCGCACGGAACTGACGGAATATCGGGACGAAAAGCTCGTAAACGGCCAGACCTACTACTACCAGATCACCGCCGTGGATCTCGCCGGAAACGAGAGCGACCGGACGGCGGGGGCCGGCGTCCCCGTGGCCCCGGGTCCCACCGCCGTAGGCGGGGAGTTGGAAAAGGATACCGTCTGGCATGCCGGCGCCAGTCCCTACATCATCGAAAGACCGTTACTGGTCAAAGACAAAGCCACCCTTACTATCGAGGCGGGCACGGAGATCCGCTCGGCGGGACCGGGCCTGACCGTCGCGGGGGGGTTGATCGCCGCCGGGGATGGGGAGCGGATAATTTCCTGGGATGCGGCGGCGCCGGGCAAAACCTGGGAAGGGATCACCCTCCAAAACGTCCAGGGAAAGGAGATTCTCCTCCGGCACAACCGGATTCGAAACGCCTCGGTGGGTCTGAATCTTCAATCCTCGTCGCCAAAGATCGAAGCCTGTGAACTGGCGGAAAACGGCACGGCAGCCCGGACATCCGGTAGTTTCGCCAAACCCAGGCTGGCGGGCAATACGATCCGGAAAAGCTCCGCGGCCGCGATCATCGTCACGGAGGGATCCCAACCGCTGCTGACGGAAAACCGGATTCAGGATAATCTCCATCAGGGGATTTACGTGGAAGGGGCCGCCCCGACCATCTCCCGGAACGCCATCGCCCGCAACGGCGGCGGCATCGAAATCCGGGACGGCCACGCCGTAATCACGGAAAACAATTTCACCGACAACCGCCCCTATCACATCGCCGGGGCCATGACCGGGGCCCCCGTATCCGCCCTCGACAACTGGTGGGGAACGGCAAAGGGTCCGGAAATCCTCGCCTCCCTCCGGGGAAGAATCGATATCGGCTCCTTCCTCGACGCCCCTTATCCGGAGGGTAAACGGACCATCCTGCCCATTTTCGGCCCGACTTTGGGCGGGACTGTCACGGCGGACGCCTATCTGCTCCTGAGCAACAGTCCCTACCGCGTGGCGAAGAATCTGGTCGTTGACGGCGGGGCCACCCTGTTTGTCCAACCGGGGGTGACGCTCCACTTCGACCAGAAAACGTCCGTAGTGGTGGAAGACGGCGGCATCATGGCCAGGGGGACGCCGGAACATCCCATCGTCTTTACCGCCGGCGCCGCCACCCCGGCGCCTGGTTTCTATGCCGGCGCCATCAGTTGGCGGAAAAAGACGGCCGTCAACTCCACCCTGCACTACGCGATCGTACAATATGCCGATATCGCCCTGGATGTCGCTTACGGAGCGCCGGAGATAGCCTCCTGCCTCATCGCCAGGAATGCCCAGAGCGGCATCTATTGCCGCAACGACGCCGCGCCCGCCGTCTCCTTCTGCACCCTGACGGAAAACCGGGGGGAAGGGGCGATCACCGTCGTGGGCAACGCCCGTCCCCGCTTCCACAACAACAACATCTTCGACAATGATTTCGCCGCCCAGGCCCGCTCGACGATCTATATCGACGCCCGGAACAACTGGTGGGGCAAGGATCCTCCCGATCCACGCATGATCATGGGGGACACGGCAAGCAACATCAACATCGAGCCCTGGCTCCCGGCCCCGGAGGCCAGAGCCTTTTCCGGGAAATAGATAAAAACGGCCGTTTTTTCGTCTCCTGGAGGGATGTAAGCGTCCCCAACGGAGAAAAATAAACCGTTGCATCCCCCGGGGGCATTTGTTAACATGGCCCCCGATTTACAGGCAAAAAGAAGATAGAATCAGGATCCGGCCGGAAATCAAGGCAAGTTGGCCGGTAAAATGGAAGGAGGACGATATGCACAGCAGTTTGCGCGTTACCGTAGGGATCATCGTTGCGACCGTGTTTTTGTTCGCCGGGGCCACGGCGTTCTGTCAGACCGGCGGCGATGGCAAGGTAAGCATGACGGAATGGACAAAAATCATCGAAACGAAGGTCGCCGAACAGGCCGGCGACAAGGGCATCATCAACTACGAGGACGGCTATGTTGAGGCCATCGGCATCGGCGCCCCCCCGGAACGCTACCTGGGGAAGCCCAACGCCCGCCCCATGGCCCTGCGGGCCGCCAAGCTGGACGCTTACCGTAATATCCTGGAGGTAATCAAGGGGGTGCGCGTCGATTCCAATACCGTGGTGAGAGACTTCATGACGGAAAGCGACGAGATTCGGACCTCCGTGGAAGGGGTGGTCAGGAATTTCACCGTGGTAGATCAGTCTTACCTCTCCGACGGCACTGTGGAGGTGACGGTGCGGATGAATCTCAGCGGCCGCCTCTCCCAGACGGTGCTCCCCAAAGGACCGGAACTGGCACCGCCGGCCGCTCCCGCCCCCGCCCCTCCGGCGGTGACACCCGCGGATTCCGTCACCGGCCTGGTGATTGACGCCCGGGGCCTGGCCGCCCGGCCGGCCATGTCTCCCAAGATCGTCGATGAAAACGGCAGGGAGGTTTACGGCTCCATGCAGGTGGACCGCCAATACGCCATCCAGCAGGGCATGACGGGTTACGCCCGGGATCTGACGGCGGCCCAGAGCAATCCCCGGGTCACCAACAGCCCGCTGAGCGTCAAGGGCATCCAGGCCGACGGTCCGGGCAAGTGCGACATCATCATCAGCAACGCCGACGCCGCCAAGGTGCGGGCCTCCGCCGAGACAATGGGCTACCTGCAGAAGTGCCGGGTGATGATCGTCCTGGATTGATCGTCGCTTCCCGCCGGAGCCCGGAATGAGAATGAATACCCGCCCCATCCTCCCCCGCCGGGGAGGGGATGGGGCTTTTAAATCCAATCAAGAAAGCGGCCTGCGGCCTTTGAAAGCATGAATCACGACCCGGAGCCGAATCATATTCAAAGTTCGGCAAAACTGAATAGTGCCAATAAAATCAGTATCCTGCCGACAGAGCTGGCCCATCGGATCGCCGCCGGCGAGGTGATCGAACGCCCCGCCTCGATCCTCAAGGAGCTCCTGGAAAATTCCCTGGATGCCGGGGCGACCGTCCTGAGGATCGAACTGGTCAAAGGGGGCTGCGCCGCCCTGCGCATTACCGATAACGGGGCGGGCATGGAACCGGCGGATGTCCCCCTGGCCTTCCAGCGTCACGCCACGAGCAAATTAACGGTTTTCGACGATCTCTACCGACTCCGGACCTTCGGCTTCCGCGGCGAGGCCCTGCCCAGCATCGCCGCCGTGGCCCGAGTGGAACTGACCACCCGGCCGTCGGCGGCCCCCCTGGCGGGGACCACGATCATCGTGGAAAACAGCCGGGTTGAGGAGCTCCGGGAAGCAGGCTGTCCCGCCGGAACGACGATTCATGTGAGCCGGATATTCGACGCCGTGCCGGTGCGCAAGAAATTTCTCAAATCGGAGGCGACGGAACAGGGGGCCTGTCTGGAGGCGATCAACCGCATCGCCCTCGCCTCCCCAGGCGTCAAGATCCGTGTCCTGAGCAACGGCCGCCCCCTCTGGGACATGCCGGCCACCGCGGACGCCGGGGAGCGGATCGGCATGGTCCTCGGCCGGGAGGCTGGGAGCGGCCTGCTCAAGATCAAGGGGGATCGGGAAGAGCTGGCACTGGTCGGTTACATCTCCCGCCCGGAGGTCACCCGGGCCAACACGAAAGGCATCTACTGTTTCGTCAACGGCCGCTGCATCCGCGACGCCCTTCTCAATCACGCCATCATGACGGCCTGCCGGAACGTAATGGAGGCCAAACGCTACCCGGCGGCGGTAATCTTCCTGACGATACCGCCGGAGGACGTGGACGTCAACGTTCACCCCGCGAAACTCGAGGTCCGTTTTCGGAATCCCCGGGCCGTTTACGGCCTGGTGGTGGAGGCCATCCTGGCGGGCTTAGCCGCCGTCGCCCCCTCCGCCGACGCTATGACGGCCCCCTCACCCACCGCCGCGGGCGCCAATCTAACCTCCCAAGTATATCAGAGACGCCTCGGAGAGGCACTGAAACGCTACACAATTTTCGGAGGGACGAAAAAGGCCTCCTTTCGGCCCGGAACATCGATCTTCGCCAGCGGAGGGGGCCTCTTCAACGCCCCCTCCGCCGCCGGGCAAAACAGGAACGGGGCCGCCGGATCGGGAAAGGACCTGCCGCCTTTCCCCGGGGCCGCGAGTGGTAGCGATCACGGACGACGGGATGAGCCCGGGTCTTTTTCGGATCATATTGCCACGGCGGAGGCTCCGACCGTCCCCGGCGATCCGCACGGTTTCCTGTCCCCCGGTATTTTTCCCTCCGGAGAAGGAGGCCCCAGAAGGCTTTTCGCCGCCATGACCTATCTGGGACAGACCGGGGGCTGCTATCTCGTCTTCTCCCATCACGACGACCTAATTCTGGTCGATCAGCATGCCGCCCATGAGCGCATCCTCTACGAGGAATTCCGCCGGGGCGGCCCGGAGGGCCGGGTGGCCGTTCAGCCCCTGCTCCTCCCCGAGGTGGCCACCCTTTCCCCGGGAGACTACGGGGTCCTAATGGAACATCGGGAACTGCTTCTGGAGGCGGGCCTGGAGATCGAGCCCTTCGGGGGCCATACCGTCTCTATCCGGTCCCTGCCGGCGGTCCTCGGGCACCTAAATCCCCGAACGCTCCTGGAGGAATCCCTGGCGGAACTGACCGGGGCGGCCGGGGCGGTCTCCTGGCAGGAGAAGCGGGACAAGGTGTTGATTTCCCTGGCCTGTAACGGAGCCGTAAAGGCAGGACAGGTCCTTTCCGAACCGGAAGTGGTCCGCCTCTGTCAGGATCTGGACCGCCTGCCCTTCGCGGGCACCTGCCCCCACGGCCGTCCGGTCTGGATCGTCCTGACGGCGAGGCAACTGGCCGGCCTCTTCAAACGGACATAAAATGCAAAGGACCATGAACACACCCCCCGTCCGGGGGACAGTTCCGCCGGGCAGGGCGATCGCCTTCCGGAACCAGGCATGAAACCCTCAGGCGAAAAGAGGGATCGGCCCCGGCTGGTGGTCATCGCCGGCCCCACGGGGGTGGGGAAAACGGACCTGGCCCTGGCCCTGGCCAAAGAGTTTGCCGCCGAGATCATCAGCGCCGATTCGATGCAGGTCTATCGCTACCTGGACATCGGCACGGCCAAGCCCACCGCGGCGGAACGGCGCCTGGTCCCGCACCATCTCCTCGATTGCGTCGATCCCGACGAAGAATACCACGCCGCCAGATTCCGGGAAGAGGCACGGCAGGTAATCGCCGCCCTGCACGAGCGGGGGAAGAACATCTTCGTTGTAGGCGGCACGGGCCTGTACATCCGGGTCCTGCTCGGGGGGCTCCTGCCGGGCCCAGGCGCCGACGGGTCGTTGAGGAACCATTACCGGAATCTGGCCGCCCGCGGAGGCCGGGAGCACCTCCACAACCTCCTGCGCCGCCGGGACCCGGCGGCGGCGGGCGCCATCGCGGTCAACGATACGGTGCGGGTCATCCGGGCACTGGAGTACCTGAAAGCCACCGGCCGTTCCATCACCGCCGGTCAGGCCGCCCACCGCTTCGGGGAAAATAGTTACAAGTTGCTCCGGATCGGCCTCAATACCGGGCGGGAAGAACTTTTCGAACTTATTGCCCGCCGGGCCGATGCCATGCTTGCCGCCGGTCTCGTGGATGAAACCCGGGCGATTGTGGCCCGGGGATTCACCGGGGAGATCAAGCCCCTCCAGTCCCTGGGCTACAAGCACATCCGTGCCTATCTGGATGGGCGCTGCTCCCTGGCCGAGGCCCGGGAAATGATGATCCGGGACACCCGGCATTACGCAAAGCGACAGCTCACCTGGTTCCGCGGGGAGCCGGAAATGCGGTGGCACGGCCGGGGCGAGGAAGACCGCATCGCAACCCTCATCAAGGAATTCCTCGCCCCGTGAGCCTCCCCGCACACCGCCGGGAATGAATTTCCTTCCCTCCCCGGCGGGGCGAGGCGAAGGGAGAGGAGGGAATTTACATATATTTATGAATGTTTTCAACGACGGGACATTGGGAAATTGCTTGACATAAAAAAACGCTCCCCCTATATGGTGGAAACGCCAAAGGCTCGAACACTCTGGACGGCTTGGCATCGCCGGGGGAAAAGAAGGGAAGATCCATGCCCCTCGATCCCCGCCGGCCGGGGGAAGGATGTGGGCATCGATCCAATCCCATAAGGTGAGGATGTTTTTCAGTTGAAAGGAGAATGGATATGAAGCGAGTGAACGGCTGCCGTCGATTGTTCCTCTTCGTCGCCATCCTGGCGGCGGTTTTCCTGACGATCTCCTGCGGGCCGAAGGCGGTCAAGCCGGTGGGAGAAATGGACACCCCCGATCATCACGTATCCACGGGCATGAAACTCCTGGATCAGGGCCAGTATCCCCAGGCCCAGGGAGAGTTCGACCGGGCCATCCAGTTGGCCCCGAAGTTTTGCCGGGCCTTCACCGGCCGGGCCCTCGTCAGGGCCTATAAGAACGATTTCACCGGGGCCTTCACGGCCCTGGACAAGGCCTGGGCATACGCCGACACCAAGGATGAGAAGCTCTTTGTCCACATCGGCTACATCCGGGTCAACACCATGAGCAAGGCCGCCTGCGCCAAGATCGGCACCGACTGCTCCCAGGATACCGCCTGGTTAGACAAATCCAGGGATGAATTCGACCACGCCGTGGCCATCAACCCGAAATCCGCCGCCGCCCATTACTACATGGGCCTCTGCTACAAGACTGCCCTGGATTTCCCCAAGGCCGGAGACATGTTCTCCAAAGTACTGGAAATAAAGGGTGGATATACCGCGGAGGCGGACGGGCAGTGGAAGCTCGTCCAGGACATCCAGCGGGCCATGCCCGGCACGATCACGGGCAGGAAGATCGCACTGGTGGAAAAACTGAGCCGGGCCGACTTGGCGGCGCTGTTTATGGAAGAGTTGAAGATCGATGTCCTCTACAAGAAACGAACCCCGAAAGACTTCGACACCTCATTCAAGGATCCCGCCCGGGCCCAGGCGCCGAACCGGGGGGTGGTCTCGGCCAACGACATCGCCGTCCATCCCCTGAAGATGGATATCGAAGGCATCCTGCAGCTTGGCGTCCGGGGGCTGGAGAATTACCCCGACGGTAACTTCCATCCCGACGAGTTCGTCAACCGGGCCGCCTACGCCCTGATGGTCGAGGACATCCTAATCAAGGTCACCGGGGACAACAGCCTGGCCACCAAGTTTATCGGCGGCACCTCCACCTTCCCGGACCTGCGGAACGACCTGCCCTACTTCAACGCCGTCATGGTCGCGACCTCCCGGGGCATCATGCAGGCCAAAAGCGTCTCGACGGGAGAATTCGCCCCCCTGGATTCGGTCTCAGGCGTGGAGGCCCTGCTGGGCATCAAGAAGTTCAAAGAGGAACTGAAGATATTCTAAGAAGGAGATATTTCATGGGCAGAGGGCAGTTGAGCAAGGTTTTCGAGCCGCACGCGGCCGAAGAGAAGTGGTATCGATACTGGCAGGACAACGACTTTTTCCACGCCATCGACGGCAGTGACAAGCCGCAGTTTTCCATCGTCATTCCGCCTCCCAATGTTACGGGCATGCTGCACATGGGCCATGCCCTCAACAACGCCCTTCAGGACATCATGATCCGCTACCGGCGGATGCAGGGCTACAACGCCATGTGGATGCCTGGAACGGACCATGCCGGCATCGCCACCCAGAATGTGGTGGAGCAGGAATTGGCCAAGGAAGGCCTGACCCGTCATGACCTCGGCCGGGAGAAGTTCATTGCCCGGGTCTGGGAGTGGAAGGAAAAATACGGCGGCGTCATCACCAACCAGCTCAAGCGCCTGGGTTGCTCCTGCGACTGGCAGCGGGAGCGGTTCACGATGGACGCCGGTCTCTCCCAGGCCGTCCGGGAGGTCTTCGTCCGCCTGTACAACGACGGGCTGATCTATCAGGGCGACTACATCGTCAACTGGTGCCCCCGTTGCCACACCGCCATTTCCGATCTGGAGGTCGAATTCGTGGAAGAGGCGGGCCATCTCTGGGACATCCACTATCCCTACGCGGACGGCAGCGGCGAGATAATCGTCGCCACCACCCGCCCGGAGACCATGCTGGGAGACACGGCGGTGGCGGTCAACCCCAACGACCCCCGGTATAAGGACAAGATCGGCAAGAAGGTTATCCTTCCGCTGGTCAACCGGGAGATCCCCATCATCGGCGACGACTACGTCACCATGGATTTCGGCTCCGGGGCGGTAAAGATCACCCCCTCCTGCGATCCCGCCGACTTCGCCATGGCGGACCGCCACAACCTGGAGATCATCAAGATCATGGACGGCAGCGCCGTGATCAACGAAAACGGCGGCGTCTATCAGGGCCAGGACCGGTTCGAATGCCGGGCCAATGTCGTGAAGGATCTGGAGAAGGGCGGCTTCCTGGGCAAGATCGAACCCTATACCCACAACGTGGGCCACTGCTACCGCTGCAAGACCACCATCGAACCCGCGGTCTCGAAACAGTGGTTCGTCAAGGTCGCCCCGCTTGCCAAGGCGGCCACGGCGGCGGTCATCAAGGGCAAGACCCGGATCATCCCCTCCATGTGGGAGGCTACCTACTTCGAATGGATGACCAACATCCGCGACTGGTGCATCTCCCGGCAGATCTGGTGGGGGCACCGGATCCCCGTGTGGTATTGCGACGGCTGCGGCAACATGATCGTGTCCGCCCAGGACCCCTCCCACTGTCCGGCCTGCAAGGGCTCCGAACTCCGCCAGGAGGAGGACGTCCTGGATACGTGGTTCAGCTCCGCCCTCTGGCCCTTCTCCACGCTGGGCTGGCCGGAGCAGACCCCGGCGCTGAAGACATTCTACCCCACCTCGCTGCTCGTCACCGGCTTCGACATCCTCTTCTTCTGGGTGGCCCGGATGATGATGATGGGCCTGTACACCATGAAGGATGTCCCCTTCCGGGATGTCTATCTCCACGCCCTGGTCCGGGACGAGCATGGGGACAAGATGAGCAAATCCAAGGGAAACATCATCGATCCCCTTGAGATGATAGATAAATTCGGCACCGACGCCTTCCGGTTCACCCTGGCCGCCTTCACCGCCCAGGGCCGGGACGTCCGGATGTCGGAAGAGCGGATCGAGGGCTACAAATTCTTCGTCAACAAGATCTGGAACGCCACACGGTTCGTCCTGATGAACATTGAGGATTATCCCGACGGAGAGCCCCGGGTTGATCCCGCCGCCCGTTCCCTGCCCGACCGCTGGATCGAGTCGCGGCTCCGCCGGACTATCGCCGAGGTCATCAAGGGATTAGACGAGTACAAGTTCAACGAGGCCACGGGGAGCATCTACCGGTTCATCTGGCATGAGTACTGCGACTGGTATCTGGAGCTGGCCAAACCGGTCCTCTACGGCCGCGAGGCCTCCGCCGCCCGCCTGGCCGCCCAGAATACCCTGTACCGCGTCCTGAAGACCGTGATGAAGCTCCTCCACCCCACCATGCCTTTCCTGACGGAGGAGATCTGGCAGACCATCGTGAACGACAGGGGTTCCATCATGGTGAGCCCCTTCCCCACCCTGGAGGAATATGTCGACGATCCCCGGGCTGAGGCGGAGATGGAGCTGATCATGGAGGCCATCACGAAGATCCGGACGATCCGCGGGGAGATGGGGATCGCCCCCGCCAAGAAGCTGCGGGCCATCCTCTCGGCGCCCGACGAGAGCACCTTAACGATCCTGGCCGCCGGGGCGCGCTACATTTCCGGCCTGGCAGGCCTGGAGAATCTCGAAACCGGCGTCGGTCTGGCCGAGCCCAAGGGGGCGGCAACGGGCGTGGTGGGCGGCGTACAGGTCTTCGTCCTCCTGGAGGGGGCCATCGACGTTGCCGCGGAACAGGCCCGTCTGGAAAAAGAGCTGGCCAAGCTGGACAAGGAGTTGGCCATCGTGCAACGGAAGCTCGCCAATAGCGATTTCCGCGCCAAGGCAGCCGCCGCCGTGGTGGCCAAGGAAGAGGAAAAGGACCGGGAACTCCGGGAAAAGCGCATCCTCCTCGATAAGGCCCTGAAGAAGGTCCGGGAGCTGGCGGCCTGAGCATGGGCAACCCCTCACTTCAACAGGAGGGCCGGGGTGGGGATGGGCTTCAGCCTCGCCGCCATCAGCCAGTTATTGACCCATCCCCCTCCTCGCCTCCCCCTTTAAGGGTGAGGAATAGAATCGATTTCCGAGCCTGAGGGATAAAATCCGTTGTTACGAGGTCGTCAAATTTGGACCATTATGAAAATACCCTCCGGCGGCGACTGATCCGCGCCGCCCTGGCTGAGGACATCGGGCCGGGAGACGTGACGTGTAATGCCATCCTGACGGGGGATGAGACGGGGAGCGCCCGGGCCGTTGCCAAGGCCGGCCTGGTCCTCGCCGGTCTGGACACCTTCCGGGAGACTTTTCTGGCGGTCGATCCCGGGCTCTCTTTCACCGCCCTAACCGCGGACGGGGAAGAAGTCGTTCCGGGCACGAAGCTGGCGGAGATCGCCGGATCCCTCAAATCGATCCTCATGGCGGAGCGGACCGCTCTGAACCTCTTCCAGCGCATGTGCGGCATCGCCACGGCAACGCGGGCCTTTGTCCGGACCGTGGCCGGGACCGGCGCGAAGATCCTCGACACCCGCAAGACGGCTCCGGGGCTAAGGATCCTGGACAAGTACGCGGTCCGGGTAGGGGGCGGGACCAACCATCGCTACGCCCTCTTCGACGGGGTACTCATCAAGGACAACCACATCGCCGCCGCCGGCGGTATTGCCCCCGCCATCGCCATGGCCCGGCGCCATATCGCCCACACCCTGAAGATCGAAATCGAAGTGAAGAGTATCGCGGAATTGACGGAAGCCCTGGCCGCGGGGGCCGATACCGTCATGTTGGATAACATGAGCGTCGCGGACATGCAAACCGCGGTGGCCATGACCGCCGGCCGGGCGCCCCTGGAGGCATCGGGGAACGTGACCCTGAAGACCGTGCGCCGCATCGCCGAGACGGGCGTGGATTTCATCTCCGTCGGCGCCTTGACCCACTCCGTTCAGGCCGCAGACATATCTTTATTAATAGCCCAATAAAAAACAGATCATTACTAAATTGAAGACGATGCCCGGCCGCCGGAGCGGCGGGGAAACAACTTGGCGACAGGCATGGAAACGATTATACACGCCCCGGTAGCAACGCCCCTCTCGGAAGAGCGGCTCGCGGCCGTCATGACGGGAAGGAATCTCGGCTTCCCGGTCCGGTATTTCCCGGAGATCGACTCCACCAACCTCCAGGCCTGGCGTCTGGCCGGGGAGGGCGCCCCGGAAGGGACAGCCGTCGTGGCGGACACCCAGATCCGGGGGAGGGGGCGCCTGAACCGGTCCTGGATTTCGCCCCCAGGGGCCAATATCTACGCCTCCGTGGTCCTGAGACCCCGGATCGAACCCGCCGCGGCCCCCCAACTGACCCTCACGGCCGGGGTGGCCGTGGCGGAACTCCTGTCCGGCCGGATTCCCGACGGGGTGAAGATCAAATGGCCCAACGACATCCTCATCGCGGGGAAAAAGGTCTGCGGGATCCTCACGGAGATGAAATCCACCGCGGCGGCCGTCGATTTTGTCATCCTGGGCATCGGCATCAATGTCAACATGAACCGGGAAGATTTCGAACCTTCCCTCCAAGATACGGCTACCTCCCTGAAGATCGCCGCCGGGGCTTCCTTCGACCGCCTAAAGGTAATATCCGCACTTTTTTCCTGCCTGGAAAAATGGTATAGGGTCTTCCTCGACCGGGGTTTTCAGGGGGTGCGGGAGGCCTGGCTGCGCCATGCCGACATCGTGGGCCGGCCGATCCGGACGGTCTTCAAGGAAGACGCGCAAACCGGAGTGGTCACGGGGATCGACACCGACGGGACCCTGTTAATGAAAGACACGGAGGGGATTGTACGGCGGGTGATCGCCGGCGATGTCCATCTGTTGAAGGAGTGAGATCATGCTGCTGGTGGTGGATGTGGGAAATACCAATACGGTGCTCGGCCTTTTCGACGGGGATACCCTCGTCCATGACTGGCGGATCAGGACGGTGGTCGATCATACGGTGGACGAATACGGGATGCTGATCTACAACCTCTACAAATCGAGCAAGATAGGCGCCAAGAGGATCTCCGACATCATCATCTCCTGCGTGGTCCCTCCCATGCTCAACATCCTGGAGCCCTTGTGCCGGAAATACTTCCATCTCAAGCCCCTCATCGTCGGACCCGGGGTCAAGACGGGAATGCCCATCTACTACGACAACCCCAAGGAGGTGGGCGCGGACCGGATCGTCAACGCCGTGGCGGCCTTCGAGAAATACCGGCGGGATCTGATCATCGTGGATTTCGGCACGGCGACGACCTTCGACTACGTCTCGGCAAAGGGGGAATACCTGGGCGGCTGCATCGCCCCGGGGATCATGATCTCCAGCGAGGCCCTCTTCGAGCGGGCGGCCAAGCTCCCCCGGGTGGAGCTGAGCAAGCCCAAATCCATCATCGCCAAGGACACGGTGAGCAGCATGCAGGCGGGGATCATGTACGGTTACGCGGGCCTGGTGGACGGCATCGTCCAGCGCATGCAGGCGGAAGCCAAAGGCGACCCCATGGTGGTCGCCACCGGTGGTCTCGCAAAGATCGTTGCGCCGGAGACGAAGACCATCACCGTGGTGGACGACATGCTGACCCTGGAGGGGCTCCGGCTCATCCATCTCCGCAACAAATGAAATAATGTATGCTGAATGTGGGGTTGACAGGGGGAATCGCTTCCGGTAAATCCACGGTGGCCCGGATGCTGGTGGCGCTGGGAGCCGTCCACATCGACTTCGACGTCCTGGCCCACGAGGTGGAAGCCCCGGGCCGGCCGGCCTGGCGGGAGCTGGTAGCCGCCTTCGGCCGGGAGATCCTCAATGCCGACGAAACGATCAACCGGACGGTCCTGGGCGAGTTGGTCTTCCGGGACGCCGCCCGGAGGGAGGCCCTCAACGCCATCGTCCATCCCGCGGTCTTCGCGGCGTGGCGCCGGCAACTGGGGGAAATCGAGGAAACGGCGCCGCATGCCGTGGTCCTTGCCGATGTGCCGCTCCTCTTCGAGGTCAGGGCGGAGGGCATGATGGACCTGGTCCTGCTGGTTTACATCCCGCCGGAAGAGCAGCTCCGGCGCCTCATGATCCGGAACGGCTACACCCGCCCGGAGGCGCAGGCCCGTCTGGCATCCCAGATGTCCATCGACGCCAAGCTCGCCCGGGCGGACATCGTCGTCGACAACCGGGGTACGATCACAGAAACCCGCGAGCGGGCCGCGGCGGTCTGGGAGGAGCTCCAGCAGCGGGAACGGCAAAAGCGGGTTGCTTGATATTCAAAACGGATATACGGATTTTCGACTTTAAACCTGGGAGGTTTTACGAATATGATTGAAAAAAACGTGATTACGGATTTCAGCGCCAAGGCCGTAGCGCCGGTGATCGACCCCTCGACCTACGTCCATCCCCTGGCGGCGGTGATCGGCAATGTCACCCTGGGAAAGAACATCATGGTCTCCCCCTTCGCCTCGATCCGCGGCGACGAGGGCCAGCCACTGTACGTGGACGATAACGCCAACGTCCAGGACGGGGTCATCATCCATGCCCTGGAAACGGAGATGAACGGCGAGCCCATCGAGAAAAACCTCAACGAGATCAACGGCAAAAAATACGCCGTTTACGTGGGCAGCCGGGTGTCCCTGGCCCACCAGGTGCAGATCCACGGTCCCGCCGTGGTCCTCGACGAGACCTTCGTCGGCATGCAGACCCTGGTCTTCAAATCCTTCGTCGGCCGGGGCTGCGTCGTCGAACCGGGCTGCCTCCTCATGGGGGTCACCATCGCCGACGGCCGCTACGTCCCCGCCGGCTCGGTGATCAAGACCCAGGAACAGGCCGACGCCCTGCCGGTCATCACCGAAGACTACCCCTTCCGGACCCTGAACAAGGGCGTGCTTCACGTCAATACCGCCCTGGCCAAAGGCTATCTGGCGGCCAACAAATAACGACTCATCCGAAGATAAAAACCGGTCCCGGAAGCCTGCCCCCGCGCGTTTTCCGGGGCCGGTTTTTCCAGCCCGGGCCATATTGTCCTCAAAGGTCCCATTATAAGCTGTTTTACTGTTTTTCATCCGAGCCGGCCAGCTTCACCCCGGCCGCGGCTTGGCGATAATCTATGGGGAATAGAAAGCAAGAAAACTCCCTTCCCTTCAAGGGGAGGGCCGGGGTGGGGATGGGGTTAAGCCCCCGTCATCACAAGCCGATGACCCATCCCCCTCTTCACCTCCCCCTTGAAGGGGGAGGAACAAGACTTCTTCTCTTGAACATCTCCCGCAATGGGAAGGACAATTTTTTCTCTTAGCCTCGAATCTTCTTTATTTCCGCGATGATTTTGGGCGTCACGTCATAAAGATCGCCGACGATGCCCAGATCCGCCGCCGGAAAGATCGGGGCGTTGGGGTCCCGGTTCACGGCGCAGATCAGCCGGGCGCCCCGCAGGCCCGTCAGGTGCTGGATCTGTCCGGAAACGCCCAGACCGATATATAGGTCGGGTTTCACCTGGACGCCTGACAGGCCGATGCAGAGGTTGTCGGGCAGCCAGTGCAACTCCTCGGAGATGGGACGGGTGCAGCCGATCTCGCCCCCAAGGGCGTCGGCCAACTGCCGGGCCAGCTGCAGGTCATCCCGCTTCTCCAGCCCCCGGCCAACGCAGACCACCGTCTTGGCGGCGGCGATGTCCTGGGCGCTCCGTTCCTTTTCCTTCCGGGCAACGATCCGGACGGCGTCCGCCGGGGGCGGCGGGAGCGTGCGCACCGATCCTTCCCGGCCGGGAACCGCCGCGGACGGCGGAAAAGTACGGGGGGGAATAGTCGCCAGGACGGGCCGTCCCGTGATGGCCACCCGCTGGAGGGCCGCACCGCCATAGGCGAGGCGTTCCATGACCAGGGCGTCGCCGTCGGTGCCGGGAGCCAGCGACAGGCAGTTGCTCGCCAGTCCGGTTTCCAGGCGGGCTGCCAGGCGGGCCGCGATTTCCTTTCCCCGGGAGGTGGCGGCCAGAAGCACCGCCTCGGGATCCGCAGCCTTTATCTCCCCGGCCAGCACGGGGAGCCAGGCCGCCAGGGACATGTCTTCGGGCAGGGGGCTCAAAAGCACGACCTCATCGGCGCCCGCCGCGATATAATCGGCCGGATCACCCTCCGCCGCCGGGACGACGGCTGTCAGTTTTCCGCCGCCCGCCGCGGCCAGTTGTCCGCCCAGGGTCAGCAATTCCAATACGAGTTCCTTTTTTTCCGCAAAAATCCATATGCCGGCCATGTTCACCTCTTTATCCGATCACGCCCTTCTGTTGGAGCGCCGCCACAAACCGGGCAATATCCTCCGGCGCCGTCCCGTAAAGCTCGCAGTTCCTCTCCAGGCGCGCCGCCGTCATGGCGAGGGTCTTGAGTTTCGCCTCTCCCAGGGGGGGCAGCTCCTCTTTTTTTACCGTGCGGACGGGCTTTTTTCCCGCCATGAGGGTATCCTTGACCCCGGGAATCCGGGGAATGTTGATCTCCGGCAGGACCGTCACCAGGACGGGAAAGGAGGCCTCGACCACCTCGACGCCCTCCTCGACCCGCCGCTCCGCCGTGATCCGCCCGCCTTCGGCGGCCACGGTGAGCTTCTGGATATAGGAGATACACGGGATGCCCAGGTTCTCCGCCAGGCGGGGGCCGACCTGCTGGGCGTACTTGTCGCCGGAACCCTCACCGCAGATGATCAGATCATAGGGAATGAGGGTGCGGATGATCTCGGCCAGGACCGCCGCCGTCTGGGAGGAATCCAGGTCGGCAAAGGCGGGATCGCCGGCGAAGACGGCGGTGTCGGCGCCCCGGGAAAGGGCATCCTTCAACCCTTTGGCGGCTTCGGGACCGCCGGCGGTAAGGGCGGTGACCTTACCGCCCTCGCCCCGGCAGCGGGCGGCCTCTTCGAGGGCGTTGCGGTCGTACTCGCTGATCTTGTAATCGACGGCGGAAAAATCCAGCGCCCCGGCGGCGCCTTTCCGGATGTACGCTTCATCGACAACCCATTTGAAACAGGCAACTACATTGGGCATAGCTCAATCCTTTACAAAAGTGCTTTCAACTTTCATCCCACAACCGGCGCGTTCAAATAATACCCTATAATAACAGGGATATGCGTTGAAAAATTTTATTGGTACAACTAAGGGCGATCCTGATTTTGGAAAAATGAGAACCATCCCCATTTTTATGCCTTTATTATTTTCAGAGGGCGGCGGTGCTCTACCGCAGGACGTTGCCGGAGATGACCATGCGCTGGGCCTCCGAGGTCCCTTCGTAAATCTCCGTGATTTTGGCATCACGGAACAGCCGCTCCACCTTGGCCCCCTTGCAGTAACCGTAACCGCCGTGGATCTGGACGGCCTTGATGGTGTGGCGCATTGCCGCTTCCGAACCAAAGAGCTTCGCCATGGCAGCCTCCTTGCTGAAGCCCTGCTTTTGATCCTTCAACCAGGCGGCATGGTAGGTGAGGAAACGGGCGGCCTGGAGGTCAGTGGCCATGTTCGCAATCATCCAGGAGATGGCCTGGTTGCGGGAAATGGGGTTGCCGAACTGGACCCGCTCCTTGGAATAGCGGATCGACTCGTCCAGGGCGGCCTGGAGGATGCCCACGGACTGCGCGGCGATACCGACCCGGCCGTGATCGAAACCGGCCATGGCCATGATCAGCCCTGCTCCCTCCTTGCCCAGGAGGTTGGCCTTGGGAACGCGGCAGTCTTTGAAGACCATCTCCGAAGTCTGCGAGGAGCGAAGCCCCATCTTCCGGAAATGCTCACCCGCTGCCATCCCGGGGGCGCCCCGGGGAACGATGAAACAGCTCATGCCCTTCCGGCCCGCCGCTTTGTCCGTCCAGGCAAACACCATGTAGAAGTCGCCAGTGGGGCCGTTGGAGGTAAAGGTCTTGGTGCCGTTGATCACATAGGCGTCGCCGTCGAGGACTGCCGTCGTCGTGGCGGCCATGACGTCCGTGCCGGCCCCCGGCTCGGTAAGGACGAAGGCCCCGAGTTTCTCCCCTTTTGCCATGGGGGTAAGATATTGTTTTTTCTGCTCTTCCGTTCCGTTGAGGAGGACGAGCATACAGGCGATCCCCACATGGATGGAAACAGTGAATCCCGTGGAGGCGCAGGAGCGGGAAAGTTCCTCCACGGCGAGGATATGGGTCAGATAATCGGCGCCGGCCCCGCCGTATTCCACGGGGATGGGAATCCCCATCCAGTCCCCTTCAGCCAGGAGTTTGAATACCTCAGCCGGATGACGGCTGTTTTCATCGATCTCCGCGGCGATGGGTTCCACGTATTTGTCGGCAAATTCCCGCATGTTCTTGCGGATGAGTTCCTGTTCCTCCGTCAGCTTGAATTCCATAATTCCCCTCCTCGTTCATATTTTTCAAGACCGCAAGCGGCCCGTGATTACCTTTGTACGTTTGTTCTTTCCATCGCCGGACCCGCCCGCCCGCGCCGACGGGCAACGAAAAATGCTCCCAACTAACTTCAGCGCCGCCCCTTGGCAAGTTCCTTTCCCATACAGGCCCGAACGCTCGCAGGCTGGAACGCTAAAAAACAAGACCTGACCCCACTATCCGCAGCGGAACTGGACCCCCGTGCCGCCCTCCGGGTAGTCCCATTCCAGGATCTCGGTCCCGCAGACCAGGCGGCAGGTCCCGCATTCCAGGCAGCCGTCCACGGTGAGGGTAACCGCTCCCCCCTCGCCCTCGCCGTACAGGCCGGCGGGGCAGATCGCCGTCATCTTCCGCAGGCGCGGGTCCCGCTCCCGGCCCTCCCGGATGCGGATATGGGGCGTGCCGCCGGGCTTGAAGACGTCGAGCCCCAGTTTGGCCTTCAGATCCAGGGCGTCCGTCGTCATAACTTCGTCACCTCCCGGAAGTCCTTGAACATGGACCAGATCTCCTTAAGATGCAGATACTTGCGGATCGTGGGGTAGAGGCGGTCCTTGGGACCCGCCGGGACGGCATAGACATCCCGAAGCAGCCTCCCCTTGAATTCCGGATAATAATCGAAGAGTTTCGGGTTCTTCACGAAGGCCGGGGCAGCCTGGAAATTCTGGAAGTCCTTGAGGACGAAGCTTTCCTGCAGGAGGCGGCCGTATTCCGCCAGGGTCTCGGCACTGTAGTCCCCCGCCTCCCGGGCTTTGAGGATCGCCTGGGCGGCGTAATAGCCGGAAGCGAGGGCGTATTCCATCCCCCGGACGGTAAAGCCCAGATTGAGGGCGAAACCGGCGGCGTCGCCGGCCACGAGGATGCCGTTCCCGTGGAGGGGGTGCAGGGCCTTGAAGCCCCCCTCGGGAATCACGTGGGCGGCGTATTCCACCGTGGCGCCGTCCCGGATCAGGGGGGCGATTTCCGGACGCCGTTTGAACTGCTCCATGAGGGCGGGCAGTTCCCGGGGGCCGACCTTCTCCATAAGCGCGGCGATCCCGACGACCAGGCCGAGGCTGATGCTCTCCCGGTTGGTATAGAGGAAACCGCCGCCGAAGAGTCCCGCCGTCGCCGCCCCGACAAAGAGACGGGCCGCCCCTTCATTGCCCGTAAGCTGAAAGCGGTCCTCGATTTTCTCCGCCGGCAGGGCGATTACTTCTTTGACGCCCACGGCATATTCCTGAGGAGATTCGGGAGGATGGAGCCCCGCCTTCTCCGCCAGGATAGAAAGGACACCGTCGCACGCAATCACGACGTCGGCGCGCAGCTCGTCGCCCCCCGCCACGACGCCGGCCACCCGGCCGCCTTCCTTAACGACGTCCGTCACCAGGGTCTTGGTGAGGAGCATGGCCCCCTTTTCCTCGACCCGCTCGGCCAGCCAGCGGTCGAACCGTGCCCGGAGGACGCTGTAGCTCTGGTGGGGCGCCGCCCGCAGTTCATCGCCGGAGTAGTCGAAGGACACGGACCGCTCCTGCGCCATGAGGGTGGCCCCTTCGTGGACGATGAAGCGCTCCAGAGGGGCATCAGCCCATAGATCGGGAAAGAGGTCCCGGACGGGATTTACATAGATGCGGCCGCCGGTGACGTTTTTCGCCCCCGGATAGTCCCCCCGCTCCAGGACGAGGCACTCCACGCCTTGGCCGGCCAGGGTATAGGCGGCAGCCAGTCCGGCCAGCCCCGCCCCTACCACGATGACGTCAAATTTTTCCATGACCGCCGTTCTCCATCAGATCGATCCGATTTCCCTCCTGCCATGGACACGAAGTTTTGATTAGCCTGTCTGCCGCTAAAAATCAATACGTAATTGACGGGCCGCCCGCATGGAGCTCAAAATGACGGGGTGGGCAGATTTATTACTGGAAAGGAAAGAATGATCTGATCCAAAAAGACGCGGCGCAGGTCATCGAGGCTCTTCACATCGAGAAAGTAGGCATGGCCGATCTGATGATCACGATCGTAGAGATAGCGGAGACGTTCGTTGATATTATCAAACACTTTTATCGTCAGATCAATCACGTCTCCTGGCGCTCCTTTTTCGCCTATGATTTTCTTGATGATTTCTTTATCGGGCATCAATTCTTCAAACGTAAAGCGACGGCGCAGGGCCACTTCCAGAAGAGCGATAGAACGGTCGGCGGTGTTCATGGTGCCGATAATGCGCAGATTGGGCGGTACGGCGAACCAGTGCTCCGGTGAATAGGAAAGCGGCAGCTTGATTCCGTTTGGCATGCCGAGTCGCTTATCAGGCTCCAACAGGGTAATCAGTTCGCCGAGAATCTTGCTGATATTGCCCCGGTTGATCTCGTCCACAATGAGCACATACTGAGGCGTCTCCGTGGTGAAGGAAAACGCGGCGATTTTAGTCTCCTGTTTATCCATGGCCTGTTGTACAGCAGATTCGGAATGATCTGTTTTCATAGCCAAGCCAGCAGCCGCTGAAGAGCCCCGCCGTCGCCGCGCCTTCGTGGACAATGAAGCGCTCCAGAGGGGCATCAGCCCAGAGATCGGGAAAGAGGTCCCGGAGGGTATCGACCAAAAGAAGGCAGGCACCGCCGTGGTTACCACGGCGGTGCCTGCATCCCTCTGATCATGGGGTTCGGCCGTGTCGTCCCGGCCGTCTATGCCGTTCGGACCCTGGATAACCGTCGTGAGCGGATATTTTCATTTTTCGCCGATCCCTTATTAGCGGGTATGGCGGTTCTTTAACACTTCTGTATGGTCTCGGGTGGGGGGCCGCCCTTTGCCTCAGCGCGCCTTTTTCAAGATGTGCAAGCGGACCCACTTTTCCAGGCCCACAAGGCCGTAAACGGCCACGGCAATCACAGCGATTAAAAGCCAGTCGTCGGCGCCGATGGGGGCGCTATGGAAAATTTTATTCATCACGGGTGCGTAAGTGTACAAAAGCTGCAAAACGATCATCAGGCCGCTGCCGGCAAGTACCCAGGGATTGGTAAAAACCCCGACCTTAAACATGGATCGGGTCAGGGACCGACAGTTGAACAGATAGGCGAGTTCAATCATGACAAACAGATTCACCGCCACCGTCCGGGCGACTTCCAGGGGATAGCCCAGGGATTTCTGCCAGTTGAAGACGGTAAAGATCGCCGCGAGCATGAGGAGGGAAACCATCCCGATGCGCCCGATGAGAATGCCCGATAAAATCGGGCTGTCGGGCTTCCGGGGCGGATAGTTCATCAGATCTTTTTCGCCGGGCTCGAAGGCCAGCATCAGTCCCAGGAGGACCGCCGTGGTCATGTTGATCCAGAGGATCTGCACCGGCAATATGGGCAGGGTCACACCGCTCATGATGGCGGCCAGGATGACCAGCCCTTCACCGCCGTTCGTCGGCAGGGTCCAGGTGATGAATTTGACCAGATTGTCGAAAATCCGTCGGCCTTCGTCCACGGCGGCGGTTATGCTGGCGAAGTTATCGTCCGTGAGGACCATGTCGGCGGCCTCCTTGGAGACATCCGTGCCCGTGATGCCCATGGCGATGCCGATATTGGCCTGCTTCAGGGCCGGCGCGTCGTTGACCCCGTCGCCCGTCATGGCGACGATATGGTTGCGGGCCTGGAGCGCTTCCACCAGGCGCAGTTTCTGTTCCGGCGCGACCCGGGCGAAGACCGCCGTACTCTCGGCATTCGCGATTATTTCTTCATCCGACATGCTTTCCAGTTGCCTGCCCGTGAGGGTTGCGGGCTTTTCATTCCCGCCGGCCCGCTCGCGGCCGATGCCGAGCTGGCGCGCGATTTCCTTGGCGGTGACGGCATGATCGCCCGTAATCATCTTCACGGTAATGCCCGCTTGGCGGCAGACTTCAACGGCGGCGATGGCCTCCCGGCGGGGAGGATCGATCATACCCTGCAAACCCAGAAAGGTAAGACCGGACAGGCAATCGCCTACGTCCAGCTTATCTTTGTCGGTTTTCCGGCATGCCAGGGCCAGGACCCGCAAGCCGTCCGCGGCCAGTTCATCCGCTCTTGCGAAGACTTCTTCCCTGTTCAGCGCGGCGAGCGTTCCATCCGCCGTCATGCTTTCCCCGCAGGCGGCCAGAATCTTTTCTATGGCGCCTTTCAAATAGACGACATTACCCGACCCGGTCTTGTGGAGGGTGGCCATGAACTGCCGTTCCGATTCAAAAGGAATGACATCCAGGCGGGGCATTTCTTCCACCATCCGTGGATGTGAAAACCCGGCTTTGGCGGCCACCGCGATGAGGGCGCCTTCCGTGGGATCCCCCTCGACGCGCCAGATATTGTCCGCCTCCATCAGGCGGGAATCATTGCATAGCAGCCCCGCCAGTAACGTCTCGGACAAGGGAACGGGCATTTTCTCCCTCAGCGCCGCACCTCCCGACAATATCTCCCCTTCCGGGGCGTAACCGTTTCCCTGCACATCGAAATATTCGTTGCCCCCATAAATGCGGCGAACGGTCATCTGATTTTCCGTAAGAGTGCCCGTTTTGTCCGAACAGATGACGGTGGTGCTGCCCAGGGTTTCCACCGCCGGGAGTTTACGGATGATGGCCTTGCGTTTGGCCATGCGGCTGACGCCGATGGCGAGGGTAATCGTTACGGCTGCGGGCAGCCCTTCCGGAATGGCGCCGACGGCAAGGGCCACGGCGGCCATAAACATGGCGACGGCGCCTTCGCCCCGCCACATCCCCACGGCAAAGGTCAGCGCCGCGAGGATCAGGATGGCAACCAACAGGACCTTGCTGAAGGAGGCAATCTTTAACGTCAGGGGAGTGGAAAGATCCGCCGCCGCGTCGATCATGTCGGAAATCCGCCCGGTCTCCGTCTTGTTGCCCGTGGCGACGATGACCGCCTGGGCCTGGCCATAGGTAACCAGCGTACCCGCATAGGCCATGTTATGCCGGTCGGCAAGGATCGTATCGGGACTCAGGGCGCCTTCTTTTTTGATGACGGGGACGGATTCGCCGGTCAAGGCGGACTCGTCCACCTGTAAATCCCGGCCGGAGAGGAGCCGGAGATCGGCGGGGACCTTGTCGCCGGACTGGATGCGCACGATATCCCCCGGAACCAGATCGATCGAGTCAATCTGCATCCATTTGCCGTCCCGCAAGACCGTTGCCTGTGTCGCCATCATCTGCTTGAGGGATTCGATGGCCTTTTCCGCCTTGGATTCCTGAATGAACCCGATAACGGCATTGACGATCACGACGCCGAAAATAACGGAGGAATCCACCCACTCCCGCAAAAGCAGCGTTATGACGGCGGCGGCAAGCAAGATATAGACCAGGGGTTGGTGAAATTGGAGCAGGAGGCGGATGAGGGGCCCTTTTTGCTTTTTGGCGGTGACCATATTGGGGCCGAAATGGCCGAGGCGGTGTTTGGCCTCGAACAGGGAAAGCCCCCGGGAAGGATCGGTGGTCAGGAGCGTCGTGACCTCTTCGGCCGGACAATGATGCCAGTGTTTGCAGATTATTGATTCCATTTCTCCATCCTCATGAGCGATTATAATGTTGTTGATCGCCGTTATAAAAAGTTTATCACATGATCCTAAAGCTTTTAATCCGTTAGGAAATCACCGTGGGGCGGCCTCATTGCGGCAGTCATAAAGTGGACCCATTGCGGCGATAGGCGACATCAAACAACCCGCGCGGCGGTCGCATCCAGATATTATTCGTTACGGTGATCCGCTTCTTTTACGCCTTTTCTGTAGTGCTCAAGAAAGTCGCTTGGTGAAAGGACATCAATCCCCCGAGACGATTCGACGGGGTAATGGGCATGATTGCCCGTAACCAGACACTCCCTGCCGCTGGAAACGGCAACTTCGAGAAAGGTTTCGTCATCCTGATCTGGAAGATGCTCGGAAAGAGGGGAAGAAGCCACCATTTCACCACGGTACTCGATGTAATCAAGAATTGCGATAAGCTTGCTTTTCTCGAAACGAAATTTGGCTTGATGCAAAACTTCTCGATATTCGGACAGAATGCGGGCGTCAATGCAAAGCGAGAGCTCGCCGGAGGAAACCATGCGCACGATCTCGCCGCAGGGTCCGTACGGAGACAGCAGCCCGGCAACGAGCACATTGGTGTCGAGGACTATCTTCATCGTTGTCGATTTAGTCGCACCGCCCCGATTTCGGCATCTATATCATCCATGGTAATCTTGTCGGCGCCCTGTTGTACGGAACGTCTTTGAAGGTTTGCCACCGCGGCGATGGCCCGTGCTTGCCGAAAAGCCGCCAGAGACTCCTCGAGATTCGATTCACTTACCGCCGCAAGGATGGCCACCGGCCGTCCGTTGTTGGTGATAACCATCTCCCGCTCATCCGGCAGGGCCTTCCAGATATCCGCCGATTTCCCCCGCAGCTCACGTACACTTATAAATTTCACGTCCCGTCCTCCAATTGTGCATCTATTGTGTACACAATCGTTACTCAATGTCAAGCACGTTCCTTCCACCTGCCCGGAGCAAACAGAACTGACCGGTTTTGCAACGAATGAAACACCCACTGCTCCACGATCTTGAATTATTCTCCTCACTGGGGTATGAGGTGAATATTCGACGAGGATAGGACTATGGACAACCTGAAGCGCATGTTCGACCCCACGACCATCGCCCTGATCGGGGCCGGCAACCGGGCGGGCACCCCGGGCCGGCAGCTCCGGGACAATCTCCGGACCTGCCGGGAACGGAAGATCTATTCCGTCAATCCCCGCCATGCCTGCATCGATGGTGAGCCCTGCTACCCCCACATCGGCGCCGTCCCGGAGCACGTCGATCTGGCCATCGTGGCTACGCCCGCCCCGACGGTCCCGGAGATCGTCGAGGCCTGCGGCCGGGCCGGCGTGGACGGCATGATCATCATCTCCGCGGGGTTCCGGGAAGCGGGAGAGGAGGGCCGGCACCTGGAGCAGGAGATACTCCGGATCAAGAAGAAATACCCCCTGCGGATCCTCGGCCCCAACTGCCTCGGAATCATCCGCCCCCACGCCGGACTCTGCGCATCCCGCCTCCCCGGATTCCCGGAGGCGGGACAGATCGCCTTTATCACCCAGAGCAACGCCTTCGGAAAGATCCTGTTCGACTGGGGCGTCAGCGCCCATATCAGTTTCAGCATGCTCGCCTCCCTGGGCTCGGCGATCGACATCGATTTCGGAGATCTGATCGACTATCTGGGAACGGACCCCCACACCCGGAGCATAATGATTTACATGGAAGACGATCTCGGCCATCTCCGGAAATTTCTCGGCGCCGCCCGGGGTTTCGCCAGGAACAAACCCATCGTTCTCCTCCGGCCGGCGCGGCCGGAAGGGGACGCCCGGGAGAAGTTCTCCCATACCGACATCCTCGCCGGTCCCGAGGACATCTTCGATGCCGTCCTGCGCCGGGTGGGCGTGGTCCGGGTGAAAGAGACCCAGGACATCTACAACACCGCCAGCGTCCTGTACTCCCGGAAGCTGCCCCGGGGGGCTCGATTAGCCGTGGTCGGCAACGCCGGGGGGGGCGGTCTCATGGCGGCGCATCGTCTCACGAAGTCCGGCGGCGCATTGGCCGCCTTCACTCCCGCCACACAGTCGGGATTGGCACAGTTCCTTCCCCCCCATGCCCAGGCGGTCAATCCCCTGGACCTGACGCGGTCGGCCTCCGTCGGCGATTACGAAGCAGCCCTCCGCCTGCTGCTCCAGGACGGCAATGTGGACGGCATCCTGGTAATCTTCGGCCCCCAGGGCGCCGCCGGGGACGAGGAACTGGCCGCGGTGGTCGCCGCCGCCGGCCGCGACGCCTCCAAACCCGTCCTGGCAACTTGGCTGGAAAGGGACAGGGAAAGCGGCGGCCGGGAACTGCTCCTGAAAAGCGGCATCCCGACTTACGAAACGCCTGAAGAGGCGGCCCGCACCTATGTTTATATGTACAACTACGAGCAAAATCTCCGGCTCCTCCACGAAACCCCCGCGGAGCTGTCCGTAAACGAAGCGCCGCCGAAAAACCACCTGAAATCTCTCGTCCGGCGGGTTCTCCGGGAGGGAAGAAACGTCCTGGCCGAGGAGGAGGCAAAGAAGTTCCTGGCCAACTACGGCATCCCCTTCGTCAAAACCCAGATCGCCCGGTCCGCCGAGGAGGCCGTGGCTGCCGCCCGGGACATCGGTTATCCCGTGGTATTGAAGATCGCCTCCCCCGACATCATCTTTCGCCAGGATGTGGGCGGCGTCGTCACGGGCATCGATTCCGACGAAGCGGCGCGTATCGCCTTCGCCCGCCTCCGGGAACGGGTGGCGCGCATCCGGCCGGACGCGGAGATCCGGGGCGTCGCCGTCCAGAAGATGATCGAGGTCATCGATTACGAACTGATTCTCGGGGCGAAGAAGGACAAAGATTACGGCGCCGTGATCCTCTTCGGCATGGGGGGCGTGGGGGTGGAGATATTCCGCGATTACTCCATCGCCCTGCCGCCTCTTAATCAGGTCCTGGCCCGGCGGCTCATGGAGGAGACGAAGGCCTTCGCCATGCTCCGGGGATACCGGGGAAAGGCCCCGGCGGATCTGGCGCAACTGGAAGGGATGATCGTCGGTTTTTCCAATCTGGTGGCGGATTTCCCCGAGATCCTCGCTATGGACATGAACCCCGTCGCGGTTAGCAACGGTCAGGCCCTGGCCCTGGATGTGCGCATCATCCTGGACCGGGACAAGGTCGATCCGACCACCCCTTATCCCCACCTCCTGATCACCCCCTATCCCACCCGCTACATCAGCCGCGGGCAGTTGCGGGACGGCCGGGAAATCGTGCTGCGCCCCATCCGCCCGGAAGACGAACCGCTGGCCCACGACATGTTCACCACCCTGTCGGAGGCCACCCTCCGGGAGCGTTTCTACCAGACCATCAAGACCATCACCCACGAGATGCACGTCCGCTTCTGCAATATCGATTATGATCGGGAGATGATGCTGGTGGCGGAAATTAGGGAAAACGGGGGCCGGCGCCTCATCGGCATGGGGGGGTTCAACATCGAGGCCGATTTCCGGAAATGCGAATTCTCCATCCTGGTCCATGACGACTTTCAGGGTCAGGGACTGGCGCACAAGATGATCGACATCCTCATCGGCATCGCCGACGAAAAAGGTTTGGAGGAATTTTACGGCTATATCGAACCACAAAACCGGAAAATGGTCCGGCTGTGCGAAAAACTCGGCATGAGCGCAGAAAAATCGCCCGACGATCTCACCAGGGTCAGTCTGCGTCTGCGCTGAGACGAGACGGGACGATCGGGATTCCGCCCCGGAATGCTTAAAAACTTGACACTCCCCGGCAATTGCCTTAAATTCAACTCAGGCTTCAATCACAGGTAAGTTCTCCGGCGCGGCGATCCCGACCGCGGGCATGGTCGCTATACCGAGTACGAAGCGACGCCACACAGCAGGAGGTTCATCATGAAAATTGCCGTTTCCTGGTCAATCAATCCCGATTCCGCCGCCGCCGCCGAGGAGGCATTTCGCATCCTCATGGAAAAGCTGGCGGACAAGCCCCGTCTTTTACTGGTGCACTGTTCCTGTCTTTACGACCACGCCGCCCTGCTTAGCCGCCTCACCGATCTGGCCCCGGATGTCCCCATCCAGGGTGGTACGTCCTGTCTGGGCGTCATGACGGGAGAAGGTTTTCACAGCCGGGACGGCTTTGGCCTAGGTCTTTTGGGGATAGCGGATTCCGAGGGCGATTACGGCGCCGGCATGGCCGATATCGGCGCTGACCCGCAAAAGGCGGCCCGCAACGCCCTGCAAGAGGCCCTGGCCCGCGCCGGCCATCCGGGAGAAGCTCCCGCGGCCATTCTCGTCAGCAGCGCCCCCGGAAAGGAGGAACTCCTCATCCAGGCGATCGAGGAACATGTGGGCAGCGGCGTCCCGATCATCGGCGGCACGGCGGCGGACAACGACATGAGCGGACAATGGAGGCAGTTCGCCGACGGCAGGGTGTCCGAAGGCGCGGTTTCCATTGCCGTGCTTTTCCCCTCCGGCGATATCGGATTTTCCTTCCACAGCGGTTATGAACCCACGGAGCATAAGGGGCGGGCGACCCGGACCTCGGGCCGGATCCTCCACGAAATCGACGGGAGGCCGGCCGCCCTGGTATATAATGATTGGACGGGCGGTCTCCTTACGGATATTCTCCCCGCGGGGGGGAGCCTGGTTCCCACCGCCACTTTCACACCCCTGGGAAACCCCGTGGGGCACGTCCGCGGGGTTCCGTATTATCGATTGTCCTATCCCGTGGAGGCCCTGCCGGACGGCTCCCTCCTTCTGTTTACCGACGTCCGGACGGGTGACGAAATATTCCTGATGCGCGGCAATCCCGGAAATCTCGTGAGTAGGACGGGGCGGGCGGCGGCGGCGGCCCTGGATGCCGCCCCCTTCGACGCCGCCGACGCCCGGGGAGCATTGGTCCTGTTCTGCACCGGTTGCCTTTTGGCCATCAAGGATCGAATAGAGGAACCACGGGCAAGTCTGAAGGCGATTTTGCAGGACACGCCGTTTCTGTGCGCCTTTACCCTGGGTGAACAGGGCTGCTTCATCGGCGGTGAAAACCGTCACGGCAACCTTATGGTGGCCGTCCTTGTCTTCGGACCGGCGCGAAGGGAATAAGCCATGGGCGCCACGGAGGCATTGCGGGAAGCCCTCCTCGACCTCGAAGAAGCTCGAAAGCTGGAGGCTCAACAACGCCGGATGGCGGAGGCGCTCCTGGCGGGTCTGCACGTCCTGGTCGCTTCCGGATCGGCAACCGATATTTTTCCCAAGCTTTTCGATGTCTTGCGTGAGCCACTGGATTTCCGTGCCGCATTCGTCCTGGCGGCGGGCAGTGACGGTCTCCTGGTGCCGATCGCCGCCTCCGACGTCCGTTTCAAAAATACCCTCTGGAATCCGGGCACCGCCTTTAAACGGGCCATGAAGGGGAAACCCATCGCCGTCTTCGATACGGAGGCGGTGGAAGAATGGCGCCGGCAGGGAGATGAACTGCGGAAACAGAATCGTTCGGCCCTTGTCTTTTCCGTGGGAACGGAAACCAGGCCGGCGCTTTTTATCTGCACCCATCCGGCGCGGGGTCACTTTTCCCTCCTCCACGTGAACCTGGCCCGCCGTTTTTCCGTGCTGGCCGTACAGGCCCTTATGAAAATGGAAGCTGATCAGCGGGTAGCCAATCTGGAAGAGCGGTTGAAAAACGAGGCCCGGCTGGCGGAGCTTAACCGCAAGCTGGCGGAAAGTGAGAAAAAGCTGGCCAGGGCCGGAAAACTCGAGGCACTGGGGCTTCTTGCGGGCAGCGTCGCCCACGACCTCAACAACATCCTCTCCGGAATCGTCAGCTATCCCGACCTTCTCCTCATGTCGCCGGATCTCCCGCAAAAGCAGCGACGGATCATTGAAACCATCCGCGCCTCCGGGCTCCGGGCCGCGGCCGTGGTCCAGGATCTGCTGACCGTCTCCCGGGGCGTCGCGGTTATCCAGGATACGGTGCGGTTGAATGACCTCATCGAGCAGTTCCTTGCCGGCCCCGAATATCTCGAGATCATGAAGGACACGGAGGGCATTTCCGTCCAGGTCAACCTCGACGAACGGCCGCGTAACATCCGGGCCTCCCGGATTCACGTGGAGAAGGCTCTGGCGAATCTCTTCGTCAATGCCCTCGACGCCGTCCGGGGCGGAGAGGATGGTATTATCGGCATAAAGACCGAAACAGTCCATGTGGATCGGCCACGGAACGGATACGAGGATATCGCCTTGGGCGAATATGCGATTCTGACGGTATCGGACAACGGTCCGGGCATTTCCGAGGAGGACCGGGAGCGGATTTTCGAACCCTTCTATACGAAAAAAAAGATGGGGAAGAGCGGCACGGGGCTGGGATTGACCGTGGTATGGAATATCATGCAGGACCACAACGGCTACATCGATCTGCGAACCGGTGGGAAAGGAACACAATTCTCCCTATATTTCCCGGTAGTCAGGGAATCCATTGCCGACCGGGAGCCACTTGCGGCCCTAAGCGACTACCGGGGCCGGGGGGAAAGGATACTGGTCGTGGATGACCAGGAAGAGCAGCGCCTCATCGCATGCAACATGCTCTCCTCCCTGGGCTACGAAGCCGTGGCCGTGGCCGGAGGGGAAGAGGCGGTCGCCTACCTGGAAAACGAGGCGGCGGATCTGGTGCTCCTCGACATGGTCATGAGTCCCGGCATCGACGGCCGCGAAACATACGAGCGCATAATCCGGATCCGTCCGGACCAAAAGGCCGTCATCGCCAGCGGTTACAGCCTTAACGACGATGTTCTGACCGTCCAGCGGCTGGGCGCCGGCGCCTTTCTCAAGAAGCCCTACAGCCTGGAGGAACTGGGAATGGCGGTCAAAAGAGAACTCTTTCGGGGTTGAAGCGGTTTATATGGGTCCATCCGCCCGGACCGGCAATGGAAAGGTCTCCGGCAAATGACGGTAATAGACAGATTGCAGCGGCTGACGAAAGAGGCGGCAATTCCGCCCCGCAAAGCCTTCTTGACCCCCGGTGAAGGGCCGCCGGCGGGGGAGGCGCACCGGTCATCAGGGGAAAGCGAAGCTTCATGTTTAAAAATCGGCGCCCTGCGGGAGCGTATCGACGCCATCCTGGCCCGGCGGCCCGGCGGCGGCACGGACGTATCCCCCCCCTGTCGCCAAGACCCGGGGCATCCCCTGGAGGAGCTTGTCTCCGGAACGGAGATAACCACGGCGGGCGGGCGCTTCTTCTGCGCCGCCAGCACCTGGGGTATGGGCCATTGTCACGGCGGGCAGCGCCTCGGCGATCTGCCCTCTCTGGACATGGACGGCGCCGCCATCCTGGCCAACGACGCCTTGCTGGCCGGTCTCGATCCCACCCGGGGCGTCTTTCTGGACACGGAAACAACGGGACTGGCGGGGGGCACGGGCACCGTGGCCTTTCTCATCGGCCTGGGGTGGTTCGAGGGGGAGAGGTTCGTCGTCAAACAGCTCTTCCTGCGGGACTTCGCGGAGGAACGGGCGGTCCTCCTCTTTCTGAAGGAGCTGATGGCGGACCGGCAGTTCCTCGTCTCCTTCAACGGCAAGGCCTTCGACGCCAATCTGCTGGCCGCCCGGTTCGTCATGAATCGTCTCGCCGATCCCCTGGCCGGCCTTCCCCATCTCGATCTGCTGCATCCGGCCCGGCGGCTCCTGAGGCGCCGCCTCGACAACGTCCGCCTCGGAACCCTGGAAGGGGCCTTACTGGGACTGGAAAGGGAGGGAGACATCCCGGGCTGGGAGATCCCCCAGCGTTACTTCCAATGGCTCCGTCATCGAGACGGCCGGCTGGTGGCGGACATCTTCGCCCACAACCGCCTCGACGTACTCTCCATGGTGTTCCTTGCCGCCCGTCTAACGGAGCTGATCGCCGGACCGGTCTCCGGCGCCGCGGCCCTGACGCCCCCCGATTCGGACCTGCTGGCGGCGGCACGGCTTTGTATCCAGCGGGGCCAAACGGCCCGGGCGGAAAGCATCCTTACTGATCTCCGACGGCGCTCCGGTCCGATCACGGCCCGGCAGGCCGCTGCTCTGCTCTCATTGATCCATAAACGGGCGGGGTTCTGGACCCGGGCCGTCGGCATTTGGCAAGAGATGCTTGTCATGGATCGGGACTCCGGCGGCGACGCCCTCTTTCCCCTTCTGGAACTGGCCAAGTGGAACGAGCACCGGGCTCATGACTACCGGACGGCCCTAAATCTCGCTTGTCGGGCGCTGGCCATGCTCCCCCCCCAGGGGACGGCAGCGGAGGCGGAAGATCTCCGGCGCCGCATTGCCCGCCTGAAGCGCCGCCTGGCGGGGCGGGACCATCCGGCGACGTGAAGGTGATGAATGATCGGAGAGAGCGAATCTGTCGCCCTCCTCCGAGAAAGAAATACGGAGGATTTTCATGAAAAGGCTCCTATTATTACTGTCTATATGCACCCTGCTAACCCTGGGGGGCTGCGCCGCCACGAAGAAGGCGGAGCGAACGGACCCGGCAAGCCTGCTGCACGTCAATGGGACCGTGCAGGAAATATCCGGCAGCGAGATCACCCTGCTCTTGAAGGCGCCGGAATGGGAAAAGGCGTCCGCATCGCCCATCCAGGACATCGCCCGGCGGGTGATCGCGAAAAGCATCCTGATCGAGGGCATTGCCACGGATATGGATGGAAAACCGGCCATCGTCCGGGAAGTGCGGGGGAACAGCGTCCGGGTGTCCCTAACCGAACCAGCGAATTATCCCCCGGGCACCCCGGTGAAGCTGAAGATCCCCAAGAAGACCATCGCCATCGTGGATTTCGAAGTCATCAAGGGAAAGGAAAAGGAAATCGGCCGGGTGACCATGGAAGAGCTTACCTCGGCTTTGATCGACTCGGGTCAGTTCGTGGTTGTGGAAAGGTCAAAGCTGAAAGCCGTCATGGCGGAATTGCAGTTGAGCAGGAGCGGTCTGGCCGGGGAGACATCCGAGCAGGCCATCGGCAAGTTGCTCATGGCGGAACTGCTCCTCACCGGCACCCTTTCCGAACAGCGGGGGGAATGGAATATCAATCTGCGCCTGGTCAACGTGCGGTCCGGCCAGGCGGTGGCGGCAATAAACATGCGCTCCGGTCTATTCAAGCCTTCGGAACTGAGGGACAGCGGCCAGTTGCCGGGGGACTTCGAGGAGGCCTTTCTCGATCCGTCCTGGCTGGCCATCCGCGTCGGCAAGACAACCTTTTACGATGCGAGCGTGGACCGGACGTCCGGCTACGAAGGATCGAAAAGATCCATGCGGATCGACTTTCATCTGCAAAAGGGGGTTAAACCCCTGATGGCAAGGGTGGAAAACAGGAAAAAGCGGGATTTGACCCTCTACGACGGCATCGAGTTCTATGCCCGGGCCACGGAAAAGATGCGCATCATGGCCATGATCCTCACCTCTCAGCCCGACGATCCCAACAAGATCGACGGCTGGATGGGTATGGCCATCGTGGACAAGGATTGGGAAAAGATCCGCGTCCCCTTTGACGGCATGGTGATCGCCCGCGGCTGGATCAAACAGGGAGCGGCCGGATACGGTTCCCAGTCCGGAGACCAGGTCCTGCGCCTCAACCGGGTTGAAGACATCCAGATCGGAGTTCATCAGGGGCATAACCGCGACAATCTGCAGGGAACGATCTGGCTGGACGGGATTCGTTTTTACCGCGACTGATCACCTTGTGGATAATGCGCCCGTCCGGATATTGACCGGAATCGGGCCGGCGACGCTCCTAAAACGCCGCTAACCGCTAACCTTAGTTCAGTTGGCGAGGTGGATGGCCTCGGCGATCCGGAGGAGATCCGCGCCGATCTCCCCGGTAAACTTCCGGGTCTCTTCCCTTCCCCGCACATCGGTGCTGTGGACAAAATTGACGAAGAAGGCAAAGACCACTTCCCGGCCCGCCGCCGTCGTCATGTATCCCGCCAGCGATTTGCCGTCCATGATGGCACTGTCATGGAGTAGATCCACGGTGATCAGCGTGCCCGTCTTGCCGTTGATCCGGCCCCGGGCGGGACTGTCCCGGCCGCTGCGCATGAGCGTGCCGTCCACACCGAGCAACGGCAGCGCCGCCCGGAAAAAAAATCCGTGTCGCTGCCTGGTCATATGAGCCAGCAGGGCGACAACCGCCCGGGGGGTAACCAGATTGGCCTGGGACAGGCCGGAGCCGTCGGCAAGGGAGACGCTGCCGGGTTCGGCGCTGAATCCGGACAACAGCAGCTTTTGCCTTTGCATGCCTTCCGCGAATGAATTTCCCCCGGCTCGCAGGGCCAGCAGATGGGGGATGGTCTCGGCCCCGGGATTGTGGCTGTCTTTGAGAATCATCCGGAGATATTCGGTCAAAGGCGGCGAGACGAGTTCGGCGACCTTGACGAACCGTGGATAAGCCTCCGGTTGGGGGATCCGCCGGAAGGGATTGGGCGCCGCCGGGGAGGCCTTCATCTTGATGCCCTCCATCCTCAAGGCATCAATGAGGAGCGCCCGGCCATAGGAGGCGGCGTCGGGAATGGCCGTCTCCCGAACGACTGGGGGATGTCCTTCCGGTATCTCCCCGGAAATCAAGAATTTTCCAAATCCCGACGGGATCACTTCCAGATGGGGAGGTTGGTCCGGCGCCACGGTGCGGACCTTAGAAATGACCCGCATCAGCGGCAGTAGCCGGGGACGCCAGTCCACCGCCGCCGGCATCCCCCGGCGGGCGGGTGAGATTACGATATCGAAGAGATTGTCGTTGATCATCATGGGACTGCGGTGAAATATCACCGTTCCGGGGTTTTTGACGCTGTAAACGCTACTGGTGGGAAACAGGCGGTCATCGACGATGACCTCGCCGGTGACGGCTTTGATCCCGGCGCCCGCCGCCTGGCGGGCCAGCCGGCGTATTCCCGTTAGGGGATCGGTTTTCGCCGGGGCATTAGGCAACCCGGACATCCCGCCGGCGGCGGGCTGCTCGATTCCGCTGTAGGCAATGCGCCCGTCCGGGAGGGTGCGGCCGCCCATAGTAATATCGCCTGAGGCGACGAGGATCAGATCCCCCCGGACAACCCCCCTGCTATCCAAGTTCCCGTTAATATAAAGGGGGGTACGAAAACGATAATCACCGCCAAGTTGCTCCAGGGCGGCGGCCGCGGAAAAGAGTTTCGTTACCGAAGCGGGGTGGAAAAGGAGGTCCGCGTTCCATGCGCATAATATCCGGCCGGTCTGCGCGTCCTGAGCCAGCAGTCCCCACCAGGCATGGCGGTAACGGGAGGCGGAGACAACGGTCTGGATCTCATCCGGAATGACAACCGTATCCGCCGCCAGGGGGACCGCACCCACCAGCAGTAGAAGGACCAGGCCGAAAGAAAGGGAGCGGCATCTATGACGTGTTCGTGGCAATCTCATGGTAATGGCATTGGGACCTGATCTCTTTCAAGAATCTTTTCAAATTGTTGATCGTCCCTTCGCTGTCAAGAGGCGCTGACGTTATCTTCCTATTTCTATGCAAAAAAGGAATCGTCATGTCAATGTCAATTGCCGGGCGGGTTTAGAACGGCAAAAAACCTTGCTTTTCATCAGAGGATAATTGTATAAACACCATTGATCATGATAATTTTTTTATTCCGCTTGATTCTCTTAATGCTGCTTTTTCTGCCGGCCCTGCTCATCCCGGCGACGCCGGCGGCCGCCCAGCTCCGGGGGGCGCCGTCCTGGCTTTCCGGGGAGATGGGCAAACAGCGCGTCTCCCTAAATTATTCCGTCACCGGCGACCCCACGGCCCGGGATGTCCAAGGCCAGCCGGGCCGGGATTTTCAGACCCTGGAAAACAAGGTCCGGATCACCGTCCCCATCAGCCAGGATGACGGGCACGAATGGCTGCTGACAGGGAGGCTGATGGCCTGGAACATCCGCACCCAGGCCGTGCTCCCCACGACCTCCGAGGCCTTCCCCGGCCATCTCTGGGATCTCGGTTTCGGGACCGCCTATCGGAAACGCTTCGACAACGGGTGGATCGGCGGGATTGCCGTGGATTTGGGATCGGCCGGCGACAAACCATTCTTCAGCAAGGACGAAACCACCCTCTCCGTAAATCTCTTCACCCGGATCCCTCACGACGGGCAAAACGCCTTGATGCTCTTTCTCAATTACAACAACAACCGGGAATTCTGGGCCCACGTGCCCATCCCCGGCATCGGCTATGTCTTTCAAAAGGACCGGCGCTACCGGGTCGCCGTGGGGGTGCCCTTCCTGCTCGCAGAATTCCGTCCCTGGAGAGGACTGGGCCTGGAGTGCGCCTATTTCCCCGTACGCACCGTTCATGGCGGCATCAATTATGAATTGGTCAAAGATTTGAAAATATACGGGAATTTTGACTGGGGCAACGACGAGTTCTTCCGCGCCGACCGGACGGACAAGGACAAGCGGCTCTTCTATTACGAGAAGCGGCTGACGACGGGCGTGAGCTACCGGTTCCACCGCCGTTTCCTCCTGGATCTGGGCGGGGGGTATGTCTTCGACCGGATGTATTTCGAAGGCAAAGATTATTCCGATCGGGATTTCAACCGCCTCGACATTCAGGACGGCCCCTTCGGACGCGTCCGGATCAACCTCGATTTTTAAGGAAAAACGATCCATTCCATTTGACACCCGTCAATAATATCGGTACATATGTTAATAAGGAGTGCCGCCTCCGGGAAGGTACCGACAGGATAGAACTATGCAAGACCAGGAAAAGAACATCGCCGACCTCCGCCGGGAAATCGAAGATTACTGTTCTCAAATCGAAGATTACTGTTCTCAAATCGAAGATTTGCGCCGGGAATGCGCTGCCTGGAAAAGCCGGGCCGCCACCGCGGAAGAGAAATATCAGCGCCTGGAGGAAAATGAGCAGGCCTACCGGTGCTTTTATGAAAACGCGGTGGAGGGTTTTTTCCAGAGCAGTGTGGAAGGCCGGTTTATCAAAGTAAATCCCGCCTTTGCCCGGATGATGGGTTATGAAGCTCCGGAAGAAATCATCCACGCGATCACAAATATCGAAAGCCAGTTTTACGTAAATCCAGTCGACCGCCTTCATTTCAGCGAGGTCCTGGAAATGGACGGACGAATCGAAAATTTCGAATTCCAAGGCCGGCGCAAAGACGGCATGGAGGTCTGGCTGTCCAACAGCACCCGCACCGTTTACGATCACGAAGGCCGGGTCGCCTATTACGAAGGGGTCGTGGAAGACATAACCAAGAGCAAACAGACCGAAACGGCCCTGCGGGAATCGGAACGGCGCCTGGCGGAGATCATCGAGTTCCAGCCCGACGCCACGCTGGCCATCGACACGGAGGGGAGGATCATCGCCTGGAACAAGGCCATCGAAGAGATGACGGGATTTAAGGCCGACGAGATGATCGGCAAGGGCGATTACGAATACGCCCTGCCTTTCTACGGCAGGCGGCGGCCGATTCTCATCGATTTCGTCTCCCGCTGGGACGAAGATACCGCGAGGGAGTACAGTTTTATCCACAAGGACGGAGACGTGCTGGTGACGGAAACCAGCGTGCCCTTCGTCCGGGGACGAAACCGTGTCCTCTGGGGAAAGGCCAGCCCACTCTACGATGCCAAAGGCCGGGTCGTCGGCGCCATCGAGTCCATCCGGGACGTCACGGAGAGAAAACTGATGGAAGAGGAACTCCGGAGAAGCGAAGAAAAATACCGCAATATCCTGGAAACCATGGAAGAGGCCTATTTCGAAGTGGACCTGACCGGGCGCTTCATTTTTTTCAATGACGCCGCCTGCACTATTCTGGGCTATTCCCGGGAAGAAATGGAAGGACGACATTTTCGTGATTATACCACCCCGGCGACGAAAAAGAGGCTCTACGAGATCTTCGGCGAGGTATATCTGACGGGGCAGAAGAAAGATGTGGTGGATTACGAAATAGTCTGTAAAGACGGCTCGATACGGATCATGCAGGCATCGACCAATCTGATTTACGACGAGAAAGGCATTCCGACCGGGTTTCGCGGTCTGGCCCGGGATGTGACGGCCCGCCGGCAGATGGAAGAGAAGCTCCTCCAGGCCCAGAAGATGGAGGCCGTGGGCACCCTGGCCGGCGGCATCGCCCATGATTTCAACAATTTACTTATGGGCATCCAGGGATACGCCTCCTTGATGATGATGGACATGGATGCCTCATTCCCCCACTACGAGCGCCTCAAACGGATCGAGGATCATGTGCGGAGCGGGGCGGAACTTACCCGCCAGCTTCTGGGCTTTGCCCGAGGCGGCCGGTATGAGGTAAAACCGTCCAACATCAATGAAGTCATCACCAAGACGTTGTCCATGTTCGGCCGGACCAGAAAGGAAATCACCATTATCAGCAACCTGCAAGAGGATGTCTGGACGCTGGATGTGGATCAGGGGCAGATGGAGCAGGTATTCCTCAACCTCTACCTCAACGCCTGTCAGGCCATGCCGGGAGGCGGTGAAATCCATATCGAAACCAGAAACGTATTTCTCGCGGATAATTACACCCGGTCATACAATCTGACACCCGGCCTGTATGTGCAGATCGCCATATCCGACACCGGCACGGGCATGGATGAAAAGACCCGGGAGCGGATTTTCGATCCTTTCTTCACCACCAAAGGCATGGGTCGGGGAACCGGCCTGGGATTGGCCATGGTCTATGGCATCGTCAGGGGTCACAAAGGGGCGATCCAGGTGGATACGGAACTGGGACACGGCACCTCTTTTACCATCTCCATCCCGGCTTCGGACAAGGATGTCTTCACGGAACAAGCGGCAAAGATCGAAGAACTGAAGCGGGGCGGGGAGACCCTCCTCCTGGTGGACGACGAAGAGGTCAACCTGGAAGTCAGCCAGGAGTTGCTTGCATCTCTCGATTATAATGTTTACGTCGCCGGGAGCGGCCAGGAAGGCCTGGCGATATATGCTGAAAAGCAAAACGAGATCGATTTGGTGATCATCGACATGATCATGCCGGGGATGTCGGGCGGCGAGGTGTTCGACCACCTGCGGGCGCTGAATCCCGCCGCCAAGGTTCTGCTCTCCAGTGGTTACAGCATCGACGGTCAGGCAAAGGATATTTTGGATCGCGGTTGCAATGGTTTTATCCAGAAACCTTTCAAATTGAGTCACCTCTCCCAAAAGATCCGGGAAATATTGGATGACGACAAATAGAGATTGATTATTATATTACTGAAAAAAATTTTCAGGAGCGTCGCGGATGCCAATTTACGAGTTTTATTGTCACAAGTGCAACACCGTTTATAGTTTTTTTTCCAAAGGCGTAAATACGGATAAAACCCCTAAGTGCCCGAAATGCAAAAGGATAAAACTCAAGCGGCAGATGTCCGTATTTGCCAAGATCAAGACCGGCGGCGATGAAGGTCCGGAAGCAGCGGGCATGCCCCCCATCGACGAGGCGGCCATGGAAAAGGCCATGACCATGCTGGCCGGAGAAGCCGATAAACTCAACGAAGACGACCCCCGCCAGGCCGTCGACCTCATGCGGAAACTTACCGAGGCCACGGGGATGAATCTCGGTCCGGCCATGGAGGAAGCCCTACGCCGCATGGAAAAGGGAGAGGACCCGGAACAGATCGACGCGGAAATGGGAGATCTCCTGGAAGCGGAGGAACCATTCCTTTTTGAAGGCCCGAAAGGAAAGAAAGGGGCGGGGACGGCAAAACCGCAAATCGACGAAACCTTTTACGATCTATAGGCGATACATATTGGCGAAGAGGGAGGGTCACTAAATGCGCGTCCATTTTTGGGGAACTCGGGGCTCCCTGCCCGCCTCCCTCAACGCGGCCCGGGTCCGGGCCAAGATTATCGGGGCCCTTCGGGCGGCCCAGGGGAAAGTCTTTGGTGATGACCGCGAGCTTGCCGCCTTCGTGGACCGGGAATTGCCGTTTTCCATCCGGGGAAGCTACGGCGGCAACAGTTCCTGCATCGAAATCAGGGGTGGCGCGGAGTACGTGATCTGCGACGCCGGCACGGGCCTGCGGGACTTCGGCAACAGCCTGTCAGGCGCCAGAGGCGTCTTCCACCTCTTTCTGTCCCATCTTCACTGGGACCACATCCAGGGCTTCCCTTTTTTCACTCCCGCCTACATTCCCGGCAACCGGATCAAAATCTACGGATTCCATCCCGGCCTCGAAGCAGCCTTCACGACCCAGCAAAGCCAGCCTTTTTTTCCCGTTCCCCTGCCGGCCATGCGGGCGGAGATCTCCTTCCACCCCTTGCGGGTGGGCGAGATTTATGAGCTTGCGGGCTTCCAGATACGGGGGGCGCGACAGCATCATCCCGGAGACTCCTATGGGTACCGCTTCACGAAAGACGGCCGGAGCGTCGTTTATTCCACGGATTCGGAGCATAAAAAAGAGGCGGAAGGTCCCAATTACACCTACCTCGATTTCATCCGGGATACGGACCTGCTCATCTTCGACGCCCAGTACACCCTGCTCGACGCCATCGGGGACAAGGAGGACTGGGGGCACTCCAGCAACGTCATCGGCGTGGAAATGGCCGTGGAGGCTGGGGTCAAACGCCTTTGTCTGTTCCATCACGAACATACCTACGATGACGAGACCTTCGATGAGCTGTTGGCGGACACGCGGACCTATTTGAAGATTCTATCCGAAACAAGCGCCATGGAGATACACCTGGCCTATGACGGCCTGGAGATCGAAATCTGAACGGCACTGATCCGCCGCCGGCGTTTTATTTGCAATAAATTTGGAATACTCATAACTTTACGGGGAGAGAAAAATGGCACAACACAAGAAGATCGAACGGAAAAGGGAAATCGACCGCCGGCGCAAAAGGCGGAAGGAGCGCCTCCGGACCAAGGCAAGAGAACAGCGGGCCGCCGAAGCGAAAAAATCGAAATAGGGCGTCCACGGGTGGGTGCGGCTTGATCCGGGCTTCCATCCCGGCCAACCATCCCGCAACCTCCCGAATCGCGATAACGGGGCATCGCCGGCGCCGTTGCCTATCGTTGCAGGTTCATCTTTCCCGGCACCGGGATGGCATGGACCGTTAATGAATGTCAAGCTGCGCCTTCACGGCGCGGGCAAGGTCGGCCAGGGATACCGGTTTCATAAGAAATTCCCGGATCCCGATTTTTTTCGCCTCTTCCTCGTCTATGCGCTCGCTGAAACCGGTGGTCAGGATAATCGGCAGGTCGGGACGGAGCTTCAGCATTTCCCGGGCCAGGCCGGCGCCCGTCATATTGGGCATCGTCATGTCCGTAATCACCAGATCGAAACGTTCCGGGTGCACCCGGAACGCTGCCAGGGCATCGTGGCTGCTGAAACGCACGGCGACTTCATAACCCAGGGAGGAAAGCATCTCCCACCCCAGGGAGGCGATCGGTTCTTCATCGTCAACCAGGAGAATGCGTCCGCGGCCCCGGGGGATGTCCGCCATTTCCTTTTCTTCATGCCTGCCGTCGGCGTCAAGGAGTGGCAGGTAGATCGTGAAAACGGTCCCCTGGGAAGGTTCGCTTTCCACGGCGATAACGCCTCCATAGTCCTTGACGATTCCATAGACAACCGACAATCCCAGTCCGGTCCCTTCACCGGCATCCTTGGTGGTAAAGAAGGGATCGAAGATCTTGTCTTTCAAGACGGGATCGATACCCTCTCCCGTATCGCTTACGGTCAGTTTCAGGTATGCGCCTTCCCTCAACTCCGGGTCATAGGGGGGATCCTCCGGGGAAAGTAACTGCTCCTCGAGACGAACATCCAGGACCCCCTCCCGGTTCCGCATGGCATGGAGGGCGTTGGTGCAGAGATTGATCAGCACCTGGTGAATCTGGGTGGGGTCAGCCAACACCGTATCATGACGGTTGGCATAGGTTTGACGGATCTCCACCGTCGCGGGAAGGGAAGACCGGAGCAGTTTCATTGCCTCCTTGACGATGGGGGTGACAGCCACGGGCCTTTTCTCCTGCTCCTGCTGGCGGCTGAAGGTCAGGATCTGCTTGACCAGGTCCCGGGAACGGTCGCAGGCCTTGAGAATCTGCTCCAGGTAGGGGTGTATCTTTTTATCCGCCGTCTTGAATTTCGCCAGTTCGGCATACCCCATCATCGCTCCCAGGATATTGTTGAAATCATGGGCGATACCGCCGGCCAAGGTGCCGATGGCCTCCATCTTCTGGGCCTGACGGAGCTGAGCCTCCATCCGCATCGACTCGGTAACATCCCGCTTCAACGCCACATAACCCATCAGTTTACCGGTGGACGTGGTGAGGGGACTGATCGTGGTGTCCTCCTGGATGAGCTTCCCGTTCTTGCACCGATTGGTGATACGTCCCGTCCAGATCTCCCCGTTTTTGATCGTCCGCCAGAGGTGTTCATAGAAGACCGCATCGTGCCGGTCGCTCTTCAGAAATCTGGGCGTACGACCCACCGCCTCCATGCGGGAATATCCCGTAATGGTTTCAAAGGCCGGATTCACATATTGAATGAACCCTTCCGGATCAGTGATGATAACGTCTTCCGCCGCCTGCTCCACCGCGATGCTGAGACGCCGCAATTCCTCCTCCACCTGGCGCCGTTCCGTAACGTCGAGGAGCGTGCCGATGACCGCCGGTCTCCCCCGATAAAGGGTTTGGGAACTGAAAACTTCCGCGTTCCGGACCTGTCCGTCTCTGGTAATGATGCGAAATTCATAGCGCAATGATTTCAGCTCCCCGCAAATACGTTTGCGGATGTTCTCTTCCACCATGGGCAGGTCCTCGGGATAGATTACCTCCCGGGGACCCATACGGTCGATGATCTCCTGGACGTTATGGCCGAAAATCGCCGCCATTTCTCCATTGACGTATTTGAAGAGGCCATCCTGGATCAGATAGATGCCGACGATGGATTTTTCCGCCAGATCCCGGAACTTGCCTTCCGATTCCCTTAGGTGCTCCTCCGCATGAAGTCTCGCGAGCGCGGTTCCGATCTGACTGGCGATCGTTTCCAGGGCGTCCCGGCTGCCGGCGGGAATAATGTCGAGATGCCGGGAGGCCAGGTTAAGACTCCCGATGACCTTTTCCTGATTGCGGATCGGAATCACCGCCACGGTTTTTATCCCCTCGGCAATCACATCCTCTCCGTTACATGCGGCCAGCGCCGCGGCTCCTTCCAGGTAAAGGGGCCGGCCCTCCCACAGGATCCTTGCCCGCTCCGATCCGGCGCCGTAGTGATGCACCAGCTCCGCAAAATCCCGGGATACGCCGGTGACGCAGGCCAATAGGAATGTCTCCGCAACGGTATCGTGGATATATATCCCCCCGGCATCGAATCCCACCGCGGCAATGGCGGCTTCAAGACACAAGGGCAGGGAGTCTTCAAGCGACGTCGCCCTGGCCAGGGCCAGGCCCAGGTCCCTCTGGGCCAGCAAAATCTTTTCCGATCGCTTCCGTTCCGTAATATCCCGCAGGACACTGATAAAGGCCTTGGCGTTGCCGTCCGCATCCCTGATCAGCGAAGAATTGACCTCCGCGGAGATCGTTTTCCCTCCCCGGACGCGGATTCGATATTCGTTGTTTCGGGAGTGCCCGGCGGCAAGAATCAGGGCAAAGTTGGCCCTGGCGGCAGCCGCTCCCTCGTCATCCAGGAGATCGAACACCGTCCGCACCTCCGCGAGGAATTCTCCGACGCTTTCGGCCCCGTAAATCCGGGCGACCTGGCGGCTGGCGGCGATGAACTCCCCGGAAAGGGAATAAACGACGATGGGATCCGGCGAGGTCTCCAGGAGGGTGCGATACATCTCCTCGGTTTCCTTGAGGGCCTGCTCGGTAAGACCCCGGTCGGTTATATCCTCGATGGCCACGACGGTTAAATCGGGAAAGTCTTCCAGACCCAGGGAAGCCGCCCGCAAAACAACGTCGCGAAACACACCGTCCTTCCTCCGGAGCCTTGTCTTCACCGCGGTCACACCGCGATCCGGAACGCGGCCATATAGCTCCCGCCCTACCCTTTCGTACTCCTCATCATCCGCATACAGCATCCGTGTCGTGTTCCCGATGATTTCCTGGTCGGTATAACCCGTGATGTCATACCAGGCTTGGTTCGCCGCCCGAAAAACCCGTTCGTGCATCGTACAGAGGCCCACGGGGGTAGCCCTGAAAACACCCCGGAGGGTGGCCTCGGTTCGTCTCCACGTCATCTCGTCCTTCCGGAGATCGGCCTGATCCCGCTCCAGGTCACGGACTTTACGCAGCAGGAGCCGGATTTTCTCCCTGAGTTTCCGGACTTCATCATCAGCAGACTGCATACGTTTATCCTCGGTCTCGTTAATCCGTCGATTGTTCCAGCCTTAACCTTTCTTTAAACAATATCGGACGAAATCTGAAAATACTTGACAGCGGCCCCGGTCCTCAGAAGAGTGGGCGGCCCAGCAGTTCCCGCCATCGTTCACGCCACCCGTCGCCGTGGCCCGCCCCGGGAACGATGACGATGCGCTGCTCATCGCCGCCCTGACGGCGGATAAAATTCCCGGCCGCAAAAGGCGGCACCACGGCATCCTCGGTGCCCGCGAAATGAAGCTGGGGCAGGTCGCGGATTTGCATCGCCGCATCCATCGGATCGAGGGACCCGGCCAGGGGGCTGACCCGATGATGGCGGTTCACCGCCTCCGGGTCCATATTCCCCGCCACGGTCCGGAGGCTCAGGACATCGTCCCGCTGGGCAGCCAGCAGCACGGCCAGGGCGGCCCCGCCCGAATAGCCGATCAGATTGACCCCCTTCGCCCGGGTCTTCGCCAAAAGGAGATCCGCGGCCTCGCCGAGCGCCGCCACCACCGCGGGGGAAAAGCGGCGATCGGACCAGAAGGCGGGATCGACCCGGGGCGATCCCGGCGCGGCATACTGGCCGGGCCGGGCGAGACAGGCAACGTTCGGCCCGGGATCCAGGGCCGCCAGCGCCAGCGCCACCGGGTCCCTGGGGGTGGGATCGTCGGAGCGCCAGGAACGGGATATCCAGGCGGCCCCATCCCCTTCGATATAGAGATTCAAGGGAACTCCCGATTGGGAACTGCGCCAGAAAGCGGTGAGTGTAAATTCCCGGGTACGCAGAAAGGTTTTTTCAAACCCCGCCCGCGACCCGATCCGGTCGGCCGCCGTCCCACCCGGACCGGCACATCCGGAACAACACCAGACAAAAATCAGCATCATGATGAACCCGGTTAAGGCCGCGGAAATCCCGCGCCAATAATTGTTCGATACTTGCGATCCTTGCATAACTTCTCTTATCCGTCCTCCCATCGGCCGCCCAAACTCAGAGACCATGGCCATTCCCGGCGGCCGTACCGTCTCCGGCTTGATAGAGGGGTTGAATGGTCGCCGACGGCCGGCATGGGTGGACATGGGCAAAGACGGACGGCCCGGCGGCGGCTCAGAAGGCGTACCTGATATGGAAATAGCCGTTATGACTGTAATATCCAGATTTCCACTCGTAGTCGTAGTTCAAGGCGAAGGAGAGATTGTTTTTCGTCATCAGGGTGAGCTTGGCGCCCAGATTGCCGCTCGCCCGAGGCGGGTCAAAACCTTTGGTGGCAAAGGAGGCGCCGCCTCCGGTAAAGGTGGCGGTGGCCTGCTGCTGGTCGCCGATGAAGTCATAGAGAAACTTGCCGTGCAGTTCCGGAACGATCCGCACGTCCCGGCCGGTAAGCTGGCAGGATAGTTTTGCCCCGGCGCCGGCCTGGAGCATGTTGTATCCCTGGCTCTCCACATGGAGATTCAGGTCCCCGGCCTCCGCCTCTGTATAGTCGCCAAGCTGGAGGCGCATGTAATGAACCGAGGCCAGGGGAGTGATGGTGAAACCGCTCACGGCGAAGGCATAACCGCCCTCCAGGTAGCCTGAATACTGCTGACCGTTGTAATTGCTCTTCCCAATGCGGTTCGTCGTCCCGAAGGCGATATGCCGCGAGGCGTTATACTTGTTATAGGCAAAAGAGAAAACGCCATCGAGGTAATAGTCTTCCCGGGCGAGATTGCCATAGATGCCCGCCTGGTAGCTGTCGGCATCGGCGCCGGTATTGGGATCGGCGGTGGTGATCTTGTTGCGGGCATAGCCGCCGCTTAAACCCAGCATGAGGTTGGGGAAGAAATACCGGTCGAAACCGAAGGCGACGCCCCAGATGTCGGCGCTGTAACCGTTGACCGTACCCTGGGGATCCTGGTGCAGATAGCTTCCGAATCCCTGCGCCCAGGCGCCGTTGCGCGCCGGCTCGTCGCCGGTGGCGATCCCGGTCATCCCCTCCCCGGCGGCCCGGCCGGTCATTACCTGTTCGATGCGGTTGACGACGGCCCCGGTATATTTATTCATCGCCCCAAAGCTGGCCTGCATGGTCCCGCCATCGACGTTCGGCTGCAATTTCAAGGCATTGCCGGCATCACCGGATTTGTCCAAATCCCCCAGGACATTGGCCATATCACCTGTCGCCGTATTCGCCAGGCTGTCGAGGAGGGAACCCAGCGCGGGATTGCCGCTGTTGGCCCCGTAATAGCTGCTGCTCCGTGCCGCCACCAGATAGAGCTTGTTGGCGTCTTTCAGAGCGGAAAAACTCACCATGGGAAGAGAACCGTCGTTCTGGATGACGAGATTCGCCGGGGTAACGGCGAGGGCGTCCGTATCCACGATGAGAAACCGGTCGTTGTTCTGAATATTCTTCGCGCCTCCCACCGTTACGGCCAGTTTGGTATTGTCGGCGACACTCACCGCGCCGTTGCCCCCATCCTTCACCAGGACCTGCGCCGTGGCGGCGGTGTTCCTGTCGAGAGTGAAACTCAGTTTGGCGGCACCGTCGGCGCCGGTAACGTCGAACTTGTCCGTCCCCGTCCCGAGATCGACCTTGCCGGCGATCTCGCCGCCCTTGACCGTCACCGTATCGTTTCCCCCTCCCGTCTGAACGGCATAGGTCGTCCCGGAGATGACGCCGCCGGCATGATTGACGATCGTATTGTCTCCTCTGTCCGCCTTTATGGCGGTTCCGGAACTGCTGATGGTTCCGGTGTTGTCGATAATCCCTTTTACCGCCGGCGCCGCGTTTGTCTGGCCGATCAGGATGGCAAAGTTGTCTCCGGTAAGCAGACCTCCGGACTTGTTGGTAATGTTCGTATCTCCCGCCTCGGCCATGACCGCCGTCCCGGGGCTGGAGATGGTCCCGGAGTTGGTGAGGCTGTTGGAACCGGTGGGAGCAGGGATGTCTCCGTAAGCCGTGGTGTCCCCCTTGAAGAGGACGGCGATATTGCCGGTGTTCGTCGTGGCGAACTTGTTGGCCGTGGCGCCGCTGATCGTCCCCTGGTTGTCCACGACATAGTTCAACGACCAGATCAAGAGCCCCTGACCGCCGGAGATGGAACCGGCATTGGTGATGTTGATCTGGTTGGCGGCGCCGGTGCTGACATTCCTCTGGAAGCGGTGTCCCGCCCAGAGGGAATCGCACGTTCCATCGACCTTGAAACTGGCGAAGCCGTTGCCGTATTGCGCATCCTTATCCGTGCTGAAGGCGCCGTCCTTATTGAGGGTGTAGAGGTAGGACTGGGGGGAGTAGAGGCCGTAGATCTGCACGGGGGTCTGGCCAAGGAGAATAAATTCACTGAATCCCTGGATATCGGCGAGCTTTGCCTGGCCGTTGCCCCACAAGAAGGTGTAGCCGAGCTGCGTCCAGGGGAAGGCGTCGTTACTGCTCACATCCGAGTCGTATGTCTTTTTCTTCCAGTACTCGTAATAGCCCGTTTGGGTCGCCGTGCCGACATAATTGTCGTAGGTGGCCTGGGTCATATCGTCCGGCTTCGCCCCATAGGCGGCGTTCGTCCCATACTTGGCGGGATCGGTCGCATAGGTCTTGATGTCGGAAATCTTCGTGGGGCGGAGGATGTGGTCGTTGTCGGCGATGACGGCATATTCCACCATCGCCGTATGGGAGCCGTCGTTATTCATGCCCAGGCCGCGCTCCAGGAGCTTCACGACATCGGCGCTGGTGGCGCCGTTGTCCCGGAGAAATTTTGTCGCTTCATTGCCCGTCGTCACCCAGTAGGCGCTCTCCGTCGCCTTGCCGAAAACCTTATAGCCCGGTTGATTGACGTAATTGCTTCCCATATAGTCGGTCTTGCTTAACGTCCGAACAATGAGATAGTCCTTGCCGTCGCCATAGCCTTTAGTATCGTATTTGAGACCGAAGGCGGCATCCGTGGCGGGGTTTCCGGAAATCGTGACCACCTGCCTGCTTCCCGAGGTGGGATAATCGGGAACCCAGCCGGTGGGGCTGTCGGCATGCTGGCGGGACAGGGGAATGGACTCTTGGTAGGTAGGGCTCAAATCCGCGGCCGTCGCCGACCCGGAAAGGAGAAGAACAAAAAACAGCACCGCCGATAAAATATGAAGCTTGCCTCTTTTCACCTGAAAATGTACCCCTAAATGACTGTATTCATTGACTACAATATTTCCTACCCTTCAAGGGGAGGCTTCGGGAGGTGAAGGTATGCCCGGACAGCCGCGCAGAAAACGGCCGGACGGGAATCCGAACCCGCGGCTATCCGGCGATGGCGAGCAGTTCCTCCGGACTGGCGATAAGAAAGTCCGGATTTGCCGCCGCCAGGGTTTCCCGGGGATGCCATCCCCAGGCGACGGCGATGGTCTTGATGCCCGCCGCTTTGCCTTCTTTGATGTCTCCCGCCGTATCGCCCACATAAAACGACCGCTCCCGACTTCGCCCGTATTTGGCAACTATATGGTCGATCTTGGCCTTTTTGCTCAAATGAAACTCCGATCCCAGGATCTCCCGGAAACAACCGTTATATTGGAGGCGGGCCATGATCTTCCCAATGGCCAAGGCGGAATTCGAAGAGATGATCGCCAGGGTGTCGACGCGTGATAGCTCTTCCAGGATGGGCAATACGGCCGCAAAAGCTTTTACGTCGCGATAGTAGTCAACATCCCGGGCATATTCGTTCAAGGCCTGGGAAAAGGCCTGGAGATCCACGCCTTTTCCCGCCAGGGCAGCGTAAAAGTTGTCCTCGAAAAGGGCGACGTATTCCTCCTGGGTATTGATGAAGGGCATGCCGATTCTTTCGAGGCACCAGGTTACCGCCCGGTGATACACATCCAGGGAATCGACGAGGACGCCATCAAAATCAAAAAGGAAGAGATTGCCGGCCATAAGACTGCTCCTACCCGCTCACCTTCAGAACCTCAGCAGGGCGGGAACGGTTTTGCGGAAAGGGGGGTAAAGCAAACCTTTTTCCGTAACAAAAGCAGTTATTAAACGGCCGGGGGTCACGTCGAAAGCGGGGTTATAGACGTCGATGTCCCGGGGCGCCAGGACGGCCCCCCGGCAACTGGTCACCTCTTCGGGAGACCGCTCCTCGATGGGGATGCCCTCTCCGGTTTTGACGGCGCCGTCGAAGGTGGAAAGGGGTGCGGCGACATAGAAGGGTATTTTATGGACTTTGGCAAGGACCGCCACGCTGTAAGTGCCGATCTTGTTGGCCGTATCCCCGTTGGCGGCGATGCGATCGGCCCCGACGACGACCTTCTGAATTCGGCCCTGTTTCATGAGAAAGCCGGCCATATTGTCGGTGATGAGGGTCGCCGGGATCTTTTCCCGCATCATTTCCCAGGCCGTCAGTCGCGCCCCCTGGAGAACGGGCCGCGTCTCATCGACATAGACAGAGATCTTCTTCCCCGCCGCGGCGGCCGCCCGGACCACCCCCAGGGCCGTGCCGTAACCCGCCGTGGCCAGAGCCCCGGCATTGCAGTGGGTAAGGATATGGTCGCCGTCGTCGATAAGGGTCTGTCCGTAAGCGCCGAGCCGTTTGTTGATCCTGATATCTTCCGCACATATTGCCTGGGACTCGACAATCAGGGCCTCCTCGAGACGGCGGCGGACGGCGCGGAAATTTTCTCTCCTGTCCGGCGAAGAGGAAGCCGCGCCTGGAAACGTCATCTCCTTTTCCTTTCCGGGTCGTGAGGCGGCTGGCAGCGCGGATGGGAGCGAAGCGGCTATCGTCCCGGTTCGAGACGGGGATGCCGCGGGCGGCGACACATCAGGATCGGTAGCGGCGCGAAAGCAGTGCTGCATCCGTTCCACAGCCCAGAACAGATTCCGGGCGGTGGGGCGGGTGGCGGCAAACGCTCCGCAAATCGCGGTGAATTCCCTGTTCAGAGCGGCAAGGTCCGCGGCCCGGATGCCCTTGAACCCCAGGGCGATGCCCAGGGCGGCGGCCACGCCAATGGCGGGGGCGCCCCGGATGGCCAGATCCTTGATGGCCGCCGCCACCTCCCGGTAATCCCGGGTGGCCACATAGCGTTCTTGATCCGGAAGGAGGCGCTGATCGATAAAGACGACGGCATCATCTTCCCAGTAAACAGTGCGGATAAAATTGGTCATTCTAAACCCACCCCCACCCCGTCCCTTCCCTCGAAGGGGAGGCAGATACAGAGTAAAGAGACTCTCATTGTCGGTAATTATTCTGAAGGCAGCTTCTTTTGTTCATCCCGCCAGCATCTTCTTCAGGAGGTCGTTGATCAACTGGGGGTTGGCCTTGCCCTGGGTGGCCTTCATCACCTGGCCGACGAAGAAGCCGAAGAGCTTGTCCTTGCCGCCGCGGTACTGGGCAAGCTGGTTCGGATGATCGGCGATGACCTTTTCGAGCACCGGGATGAGGGCGCCCTCGTCGGTGATCTGGACCAGGCCTTTTTCCGCGATGATGGTCCTGGGTTCCTTACCTGTCCGGTACATTTCCTCACTGATCTCCTTGGCCATCTTCCCGCTGATGACCCCCTCCTCGATAAGGCGGATCATCTCGGCCAGGGACGCCGCCGGGATGGGGCAGTCTCTGATGTCCCGCCGGTCTTCGTTAAGGAAGCGCAGGAGGTCTCCCATAACCCAGTTGGCGGCGATCTTGGGCCGTTCACACCCGCGGACTACTTCTTCGTAATAGTCCGCCAGGACCCGGCTGGCGGTCAGGACGCCGGCGTCATATGCGGGGATTCCGTATTCCCGGCGGAAGCGTTCCCGCTTCTCCAGCGGCAGCTCCGGCATGGTCCGGCGGATCTCCTCCACCCAGTCCGTCCCGACGGCGACAGTTACCAGGTCAGGGTCGGGAAAGTAACGGTAATCATGGGCCTCTTCCTTGCTCCGCATGGGCAGGGTAATCCCCTGGGCGTCATCCCAGAGGCGGGTCTCCTGGATCACCTCGCTGCCCCCTTCGAGGACATACCGCTGCCTCTTGATCTCGTATTCAAGGGCCCGCTGGACATTCCGGAAAGAGTTCATGTTCTTGAGCTCCGCCCGGATTCCGAACTCCTCCTGTCCCCGGGGGCGCAGGGAGACATTGGCGTCGCACCGGAAGCTCCCCTCTTCCATGTTGCCGTCGCAGATCTCCAGATAGACGAGTATCTCGTGGAGGCGGCGGAGATAGGCGGCGGCCTCTTCGGCGGAACGGATGTCCGGGGCGCTGACGATCTCCATCAGGGGCACCCCGGTGCGGTTCAGATCGACGTAACTGGAAGGAAAGTGCTCGTCATGGATCAGCTTGCCCGCATCCTCCTCCATGTGGATACGGATGATCCCGATGCGTTTGTTGCCCCCTTCCGTCTCCACATCCACGTACCCTTCTTCCGCAAGGGGATAGGCGTACTGGGAGATCTGATAGCCCTTGGGCAGATCGGGGTAGAAGTAGTTTTTTCGGGCAAAGCCGTTTTCCCGGTTGATCCGGCAGTTGGTGGCGAGCGCCATCTTGATGGTGAATTCCACCACCTTCCGGTTGAGGACGGGAAGTACGCCGGGCATGCCGAGGCAGACCGGACAGGTATGGGTGTTGGGAGGGGCCCCGAACCGGGTGGAACAACCGCAGAAGATCTTGGAATCGGTCAGCAGTTGGGCATGGATCTCAAGACCGATGACTGGTTCAAACTCCATGAGTGTTTCGACTCCTTATGAAAGAGACATTTTTTCCCGCTTGTAGCGGGCGATGAGCGACCTGGTCGCCGCCAGTATTTCGTAGGCAGCCCCGGTCTGAATCAGCAATCCTTCCCGGAAATGGCCGGCCAGGAATTGCAGGCCGATGGGCAGGGCGTCCCGGGTAAATCCGCAGGGAACGGAGATCCCGGGGATGCCGGCAAGATTGGCGGAAATAGTCAGGATATCGGACAGATACATTTGCATGGGATCGTCGGTGCGCTCGCCGATCCGGAAGGCCGCGGTGGGCGAAGTGGGGGTGGCAATCACATCGCATTTTTCGAATGCCGCATCAAAGTCCCGGCGGATGAGGGCCCGGACCTGGGAGGCCTTCTTGTAATAGGCGTCATAATAGCCGGATGAAAGCACGTATGTACCTATAATAATTCTTCTTTTTACCTCTTCACCAAATCCGGCGGACCGGGACTGCTTGTACATGTCCAGAAGGTCGCGGCCCTCTGGGGAACGGAAGCCGTATTTGACGCCGTCGTACCGGGCCAGGTTGGAACTGGCCTCCGCCGGGGCGACGATGTAATAAACCGCCAGACAGTATTCGGTGTGGGGCAGGGAGATCTCGACTAAACGGGCCCCGCCCTTTTCCAGGATACCGATGGCCGTCTCCACGGCGGTGCGGATCTCCGGATCGATCCCGGCGATGAAATATTCCTTCGGGATGCCGACCCGCAGGCCCGCCACTCCCCGGTCGAGGAAGGAGCGGTAATCGGGGACCTCGGTATCGACGGAGGTCGATTCCCGGGGATCGTAGCCGGCGATGACGTTCATGAGGATCGCGCAGTCCTCCACGTCTTTGGTAAAGGGACCGATCTGGTCCAGGGAGGAGGCGAAGGCTACGAGCCCGAAGCGCGAGACTCGGCCGTAGGTGGGCTTCATGCCCACCACCCCGCAGAGGGCCGCGGGCTGGCGGATGGAGCCGCCGGTGTCGGAACCCAGGGAGGCTATGCACTCGTCGGCGGCCACGGCCGCCGCCGATCCGCCGCTGGAGCCGCCGGGAATCCGGTCCAGATCCCAGGGATTCCTGGTCACTCCGAAATAGGAAGTCTCCGTCGAAGAGCCCATGGCAAACTCATCCATGTTCGCCTTGCCGGCAAACACCGCCCCCGCCGCCCGTAGTTTCCCCACCACCGTGGCGTCGTAGGGAGGAACGAAATTGGCGAGGATCCGGGAACCGCAGGTCGTAGGCACTCCCTGGGTGCAGAAGATGTCTTTGAGGGAGATGGGGATCCCTGTCAGCACCCCCATCTCCCCCCGGCGGATCGCCGTATCGGCGGCGGCGGCCTGAAGCTCCGCCGCTTCCTTCGTCAGGGTGATGTAGGCATGTACCTTGTCATCCACCGCGGCAATGCGACTGTAAACCGAGGCGAGGATGTCGGCAGCCGTTGTTTCCCCGGAACGGAGCTTGTCCTGAAGTTCATGAATGGTCAAAGCGTGGAGTTCCATAATGCCTCTTCAATTATTCTATGACCTTGGGAACGCGGAAGAATTCCCCCCGGGGATCCGGGGCATTGGCCAGGGAGTCTTCGTTGGCCAGGGAGGGTTTCACCACGTCTTCCCGAAAGGCGTTGTACAGTACTGTGGCATGGGTCATGGGCGTCACCCCGGTCGTGTCCGCGGAGTTGAGTTTTTCCATGTAGAGGAGGATGTCATTCAACTGGGAGGTGAATTTTTCCAGCTCTTCCTCCCGGAAGGTCAACCGGGCCAGATGGGCCACATGGGCCACTTCTTCTCTGGTTATCTTCAAGACGATGCTCTCCTTTTCCCTAAATACTTAAAATTGATAAGCTGAGACCTTTGAAAAATGGCTTCGCCGCGGCTCAGAAATCTTTTTCGCCTCTGAATGGGTAACGTATAAACCTTATTCATTACCAAGCGTTAAGTTCAATCACGCAACGGCAAAAAACATTTGATTCGCCGCTTGCGAACCATTTTCCCACAGTTATGCAAAGCTCTCAAGCTGTCGATAACTTCAATGCCTCCGCGTCTTTACCTCGAGGCATTTA
>CAZNDG010000014.1:0-60774 GCA_964571695.1 uncultured Syntrophus sp. | reverse complement strand
CCCGCGACCCTCAGCTTGGAAGGCTGACGCTCTAGCCACTGAGCTACTCCCGCTTATCCTCCTCATTCAGAAATCCGCCCTTCAGGGCTGAATAATATCCCGAAATTTGTCCACTTTTAACGGCGCCGTCCAACTAATGATTTGGTGGAGGGGGGAGGATTCGAACCTCCGAAGGCTGAGCCGGCAGATTTACAGTCTGCTCCCTTTGGCCACTCGGGAACCCCTCCAAATGGGACCATGCCATCATTATGGAGCTGGCGATGGGACTCGAACCCGCAACCTGCTGATTACAAATCAGCTGCTCTACCTATTGAGCTACGCCAGCAAATAACCCTTTTAACACGTAATTCAAAGAACTTATCGCGACATTACGGGCGTCGCGAATCTGAGCCGGAAACGCGAATTGGGAACCTTAGATTTATTGCCTTATTTTGTCAAGAACTTTTTATGAACATTAAGCCACGCTTTCTCATTATCCGACCATTGCCGATACAAGCATTGCCGCCTTGTCAGCGAAGCCGCCAGAAACTGCCCTGGGGGGTGTCATAGACTTCGATCCCCAGGGCGGCAAGCTTGGCGCGGACGGCATCGGCTTCCGCCCACCGCTTCTCCTTCCGCAGCGCCGCCCGTCTTTCCACCAACGCCCGGACATCCCCGTCGATCCGCTCCTCCGCGAAGTTCATGACCCCCAGCACCCCATCCAGTCCCCGGAGCGCCTCGAGAAGGCGGTCCCTTTCCCCGACGGTAAAGCATCCCTCTTCGAGGGACGGGCTGACTTTGTTGATAAAGTCAAAGAGGGAGGCCAGGGCGCCCGAAATGTTCAGATCGTCATCCATGGCATCGACAAAGCCATGCCGGACGTCATAGATCCACTGGTCCGTATCGGCGCAGCCCGAACCAGGGCGGAAACGGAGCAGGCGCTGGACGAAACGGTTAAGTTTCCGGACGGTATTTCTGGCGGTCTCCAGTGCGCCCCAGGAAAAATTCAGGGGCTTGCGATAGTGGGCACCGAGGAGAAAGAAGCGTATCTCCCGCCCTTCGTAGCCCTTCCTTTCCAGATCTTCCATGGTCAGGACATTGCCCAGCGACCGGGACATCTTCTTGCCATCGATCATCACCAGTTCGGTGCTCAGCCAGTAGTTGGCCATGCCCCGGCCGGTGGCCGCCTTGCCGATGGCCAGGACATTTTCACAGTGGGGGAAGGTAATATCGGCGCCACTGGCATGGATATCGAATGCCTCGCCAAGAAATTTCATGGCAATGGCGGCGCATTCGAGGTGCCAACTGGGCCGGACGCTCCCCCAGCGGGTCTTATAGTAAATCCCCTTCTTGAGTTCACTCAGGGTGGACCTCTTCAAGAGGGTGAAATCCACTGGGCTGTCCTTCTCATAATCATCCAGATCGCTGGTCCGGCCGTGCTGAACCTTCCTCAGGTCGATATTGGACAGGCTCCCGTATTCATTGAACTTGGAGATGTCGAAATAAACGGACCGGAGTTTTTCATAGGCATAGCCCTTCCCCACCAGCTGTTCCGCCATGCGGATCATATCGTCCACATGTTCGCTCGCCCGGGGGTACATCTCATCTTCTTTGATATTCAACTTGCCGATATCCCTGAGGAACGCCTCCGCGCACCGGGCGGTGTAAGTAACAAGATCCGCACCGGTGCGCTCGGCGCCCCGGATCGATCGGTCGGCGAGATCGACGATATTGGTTACATGGCGGACCCGGCAGCCCTTGTACTCCAAATATCTCCTGAGAAGATCGGAAACGACAAAACGGCGGTAGCTGCCGATATGGGGCACGTCATGGACGGTGGGACCGCAGGAATAGATCCGCACCTCTTCGGAGCGCAGGGGCTTGAAGAACTGCTTCTGCCTGGTAAGGGTGTTGTACAGCCGCAACGTCGTTTCGCCCTTTTGGGTAAACAGATCCGTACTCAGATAGCGCTCGCCGCTGTCGGGAAAGATTACCACCAGGACGCCGCTCGTCATTTCCCGGGCTTTCCGGAGGGCGACATGCATGGCGGCGCCGGAACTCATCCCCACCAGGAGCCCCTCTTCCCTGGCCAGACGCCGGGCCGTTTCGAAGGCATCCTCGTCGAGGATGTTGACCTTCTCGTCCAGGAGATTACGGTCGAATATCCCGGGACGATAGGATTCCTTCATGTTCTTGAGCCCTTGCAGCTTGTGCTGCAAATAAGGCTCCACACCGATGATCCGGACATCCGGGTTGTATTCCTTGAGGCGCCGCGACAGCCCCATGGCCGTTCCCGTGGTTCCCAGGGCAACTACGACGGCCGTAACCTGGCCGCCGGTCTGTCGCCAGATCTCCTCCGCCGTTCCCTCGTAGTGAGCCCGGACATTGTCGGGATTGTTGAACTGATCCGTGCCGAAATATCGGTCGGGATTTTCCCGCATCATGAGATAGGCCGCCTCGATGGCGCCGTCGGTGCCGAGATTGGCGGGGGTGAAGTGCAGCTCGGCCCCCATGGCCCGGAGGATCTTCTTACGCTCCTCGCTGGCGGCCTCCGACATGGTAAGGCAGAGGCGATAGCCCTTGGCGGCGGCCACCAGGGCCAGGCCGATGCCCGTATTGCCGCTTGTCGCCTCGAGGATCACCTTGTCTTTCATCAGCTCCCCCCGCCGTTCAGCGCCCTCGATCATGGCCAGAGCTGTCCGGTCCTTGATGGAGCCCCCGGGATTGAAACATTCCATCTTGGCGAAGATACGCACCCGCGGATTGTCGCTGAGGCAGCGAATCTCCACCAGCGGCGTATTTCCGATTGTAGCCAAAATATGGGGTGAGGATGGTTTCACGGCTGGAGTTGACCTTAGCTTAGCCGTCAAATTTCGGCAGGGGAATCTTCACGAAGGGGACCCCCTCCTCGCGGAGGGCCTCCTCTTCCTGTTTGGTTGTGGTTCCGCGGATATTGCGCCGCGCCTCTTCGCCGTGATGGATCCTGAAGGCAACCTCTGCAAATCGGTCGCCGACGTTGTCGAAGTACCGTTCGAGTTGCCGATTCAACTGCTCAAGATATTTCATCGGGGAAATTTCCCCTTTATTATCTATTTTCACCGGATGGAAATCCCGGCCCACAACGTTAACCGCCGCCGGTAGGATCTCCGCCTCCACGCTGCCACAGATGGGACAGGAAATCAGTCGTCCCCGTTTCTGGGCGTCAAAGGCCTGCCGGTCTTTAAACCAACCTTCGAATTTATGACCGCGATCACAGCGCAGATCATAGACAATCACGGATCTTCCCTCGCAAATCACATCTTGTTGCAAATAAAATCAATTATTTGCCATAGGCACAACATCGCCAAAAATATTGTTGGACATTCCGGCGGTAATTTTATATTTATCCGCCGTGTCGGGATGTGGCCCAGCCTGGTAGGGCACTGCGTTCGGGACGCAGGAGTCGCGCGTTCAAATCGCGCCATCCCGACCATTTTTTATCATGTCCGCTTCTCAGCCGCCGACCACGGACGCCATCTTGAAGATGGGCAGATACATGGCGATGATCATACCGCCGACCACCCCGCCCAGAAAGACCATCATGAAAGGTTCGAGGAGCGCCGTCATGGCCTCCACCGCCGTATCCACCTCATCGTCGTAAAAATCGGCGATCTTGGCCAACATGGTGTCCAGGGCGCCGGTGGCTTCACCGACGGCGATCATCTGCACCACCATGGCGGGAAAGATGTCGGTCTCCGCCAGGGGTTCGGCGATGGTTTTTCCTTCGGCGATGCTTTTCCTCGTTTCCAGGAGGGCCTTCTCGATGATGACGTTGCCCGCCGTCTTGCTGACGATCGTCAATCCCTCCAGAATGGGCACGCCGCTGGACATCATGGTGGACATGGTGCGGGTGAATTTGGATACGGCCACTTTCTTCAGCAGGTCGCCGAAAACGGGGGATTTCAGCACCGTCCGGTCAAAAAGGTAGCGCCCCCGCTCGGTTGCGACGAAGCGTTTGAACAGAAAGACCGCCACTACCACCACCGCAATCATGAGGAGGAAATATTTCTGGGTGAAAGCGCTGGCATTGACGAGAAACTGGGTGGGACCGGGCAGTTCGCCCCCCATTCCCTCGAACATCTTCTGGAAAACCGGAATGACCTTGAGGAGCAAGAGGGCCACTACGCCAATGGAGATTACCAGGACGCTGGCAGGATAAGTCATGGCCCCCTTCACTTTGGATTTGAGCTTCATCGCCTTCTCCATATAGCTTGAGAGGCGCTGCAGGATCACGTCGAGGATGCCGCCGCTCTCACCCGCGGCCACGAGATTTACGAACAATTCATCGAATACCTTCGGATATTTCTTCAGGGAATCGGAAAGGGTGGCCCCGCTCTCGATATCCGTCTTCACGTCGGCGATGATCTTGGCGAAGGTCTTGTTCTGTTCCTGCTGGGCGAGGAGATCGAGGCACTGGATCAGTGGCAGGCCGGCGTTGATCATGGTGGCGAAGATGCGGGCAAAAACCACCACGTTCTTTTCACTGACCTTCTGTTTCAAAAACGGAAGATATTCGCTTAGCTCCTTAGGCTTGGCCTTGATGTTGATGGACCGGTAACCCTGGCGCCGCAACTGTCCCCGGACGGCGGCCTCATCGGCTCCTTCCAGCTCGCCTTTTTTGACATCCCCTCTTCTGGTCGTCGCTTCCCAAACAAATACCGGCATGTGATCTCCTGTTCGATCTTGTTGGATCGCCAAGCAAATGTCAACGACTGTTCAGCTTTCCGTCTCCCGGCTATCCCTGCGCACCCGAAAGATCTCCGCCATGATGATGCCCGCTGCCACGGATACATTAAGAGAGCCTATTCTTCCTATCATGGGAATGGCCAAAAAGAAATCACATTTTTTTCTGATCAGTTCCCGGAGGCCCTTCCCCTCGCTGCCCATTACCAGCGCTACATTGTCAGCGAAGGCCACCGTGCGGACATCCTGCCCCGCCGCCGCGTCGGCGCCATAAATCCAGAAGTCCCGCTCCTTGAGAAAATCCAGGGCCCGAGACAGATTGGTCACCATGGCCACCGGCAGATGCCGCACCGCCCCGGCCGAGGCTTTGGCGACCGTCGCCGTTACGGCAGCGGAACGGTCCTGGGGAATGATCGCCCCCGCCGCGCCAAAACAATAGGCGGAACGGATGATCGCGCCGAGATTCTGGGGATCGGTAATCCCGTCCAGGGCCACAACCAGTTTTCCCGGCGTCGGTCCCGACCCGTCCGGCAGCAATTCCGTGAGATCCGCATAGGCAAATGGCCGGATCACCCCGACGATTCCCTGATGGTTTTCCGTGCCGGCCAATCCGTTCAGCCGGAAACGATTCGCCTCCACAACGGGAATGGAAAAACGCGCCGCCACCTTCAGGATCTTCTGGATCTGAGGCCCCGTCTTTCCCGACATTACATGGATGCTCAGTACATCGCCGGGGTTTTCCTGGACCGTCTCCCAGAGGGGATTCACCCCATAGACGACCGACGCGGCCGGACCTTTCATCAGCGACTCCCGCTCTTCCCGCCAACCGTCCAGGGATCGTGTAAGGCCCAGCAATTTGAGTAACTTATCCACTTTCCCATGGTTTTCCTTAATAAGGGACGGATCGCGAATCTTTTACCGCCGGTGCGGCTCATACCAACCTCGCCGACCCCGCCAAAAGTCAAAATCCGCCAAATTCAGCGCCATAACTATCTGAATTCATCGGGCATAAATTTTCTGAAATGGCTATTTTTCGACTTTTTAACGGCCTCATCAACCTTCATTTTATCGGGCTGTAGCGACCCTCAGGACCTGGATCTGGTCTTCAGCCCCGCCGCGATGGCGGCCACGATCCGGTCCGCCTCGGCAGCCGGGTCGGAGGCCATGCGGATCGGACGACCAACCACCAGGTAGTCCGCGCCCGCGGCTATCGCCGTTTCCGGGTCCAGGGTCCGTTTCTGATCATCCCCGGCAATGGGGTCCGTACCACGGATACCGGGGGTCACGATTACGAAATCCTCCCCGCAAACGGCCCTGATGACCCCGATCTCCCGGGGCGAAGCCACGACCCCCGCCAGTCCGGCCTCCCGGGCCAGGCGGGCTAAATTCCGCACCGTCTCCAGAGACCCGATGCGAAAACCTATCTCCCGGAGGTCGTCATCATCGAGGCTGGTCAGGACGGTAACGGCGATGAGGAGGGGAAGGGGTTTGCTCAGTCTATCCGCCTCGTCCCGGACCGCCGCCGCCGCTGCGGCCATCATCCTTCTTCCCCCGGCAGCATGGACATTGAACATGGCCGCCCCCAACCCCACCGCGCCAGCGGCGGCCCGGGCCACGGTGTTGGGAATGTCGTGATATTTTAGATCGAGAAAGACCCGGGCGCCCCGTTCCTTAATCCTCTCCACCAGGTCCGGGCCATAGATCGTGTAGGCCTCCTTTCCCACTTTGAACAGGCCGACGTGCCCCTGCAAGCGGTCCACCCAGGCAAGGGCCTCATCCATTCCCCCCGCACCGATGTCCAGGGCGAAGATCAACCGCTCCCGCGGGAGGTCACTCCGTATATTCGTCATCTTCTATAAACTCGGTATGATCAAGAATCGGCCGAAAATTCTCCTTCGTGTACTTCAGGTTCTCCGGATGGGCGTACATCACCTTCCCGGCCGCGATCTCCCGGAGAGACGTTACTATTTCGCGGTTATTCCGCCCCTCTTCCAGGGGTCTGGAACCTTTAAGAATCTGGATCGCCCGCTGGGAAGTAAGCAACACCAGCGCAAAGCGGTTCTTGGCCTGGCTCAACGAGTCTTCGACGGTTATTCTTGCCATAGGGATCAGTATCCTCCTTTAAATTACGTGACTTTGTTACCGAGCGGCACGCCCCGTTCACCTCTCGGAAGGTTTTTTTATCGCCGGCGCCGCGCCGACGGCGGGACGTATCCCCGCGTGTGGGCATGGTCATCGGAACATCGAAACCTTTGAAAAATGGCTTCGCCACGGCTCAGAAATATTTTTCGCTTCTGAATGGGTAACGTATAATTCTTATTCATTACCTGGTTTTAAGCTCAATCACGCCACGGCGAAAAACATTTGATTCGCCGCTTGCGAACCATTTTTCCACGGCTATGCAAAATTCTCACATCATGAACATTAACCAAGGGCGGTGATTTTACTCCGCCAGGAAAGGGGATACGATCCCCATTTGCCGCTCCCGCCGGCATTTCTCCGCCAGATAGATTGCCCGCATCCGTTCGATGGCCTGTTCGAGCCGGTCGTTGACGACAATGTAATCATACCAGAAAACTTCCCGGATTTCATCCCTCGCTTTCTGATAACGCCGGCGTCGCACTTCCTCGTCTCCGTCACCCCGCTTCCACAGACGCCGCTGCAATTCCGCCAAGTCCGGGGGAAGGACGAAGACAAAGACTCCTTTGGGATAGATCTCCTTCAGTGCCCGGGCCCCCCGGGGTTCCACGTCCAGGAGGATATCCTCCCCCCGCCCGCGGATTTCCTCGATGACACCCCTTGAGGTCCCGTAGAGATGACCGTAATTCTCCGCCCATTCCACGAATTCACCGGCCCGGATCTTCTCCCGGAAGGCGGCCGGGGTCACGAAGTGATAATCCCGACCGTCGGTCTCACCCCAGCGGGGCGGGCGGGTGGTGAAGGAAACGGAAAATCGCAAGGACGGAAAATCCCGGAGCAACGGACGGCAGATAGACGTCTTGCCCGTTCCGGAAGGAGCCGAAACTACCATAATTAGGGAATCATTCGACATTTTGTATCTGTTCCCGCAGTTTCGCCAATTCGCTCTTGATCTCGATGACCCGGCGGGCAATTTCACCGTCCTGGCTTTTCGAACCTATGGTGTTGATCTCCCTGTTCATCTCCTGGATGAGGAAATCCAGTTTGCGCCCCACGGCCTCTCCGGCCGCCAAAAACTCCCCAAACTGGTTTATATGGCTTTCCAGCCTTACCACTTCTTCGGTAATGTCACTCTTCTCGGCGAGGATGGCCACCTCCTGATGGAGGCGGGCCTCATCGATCACCATGCCCTGGGTCAATTCCCGAACCCGCTCGGCGAGGCGCTGGCGATACTCCTGCACCACCGCCGGCGATCGCCGGGTTATCTCCCCGAGGAGTCCGGAGATCATCTCCATCCGTGCCGCCAGATCCCGGCCCAAGGCCTCCCCTTCGGCGTATCTCATGGCGGCGAGCCTGTCCATGGCCTGCAGCAGCACGCGCTCCAGCCCGGCCCACAGGGCCGGCAGATTCTCCTCCGCCTCCCCGGGGACATAAAGGTCCCGGAATCCCGCCATCATTTCCAGGGTCACCTCTCCCGGAAGGTTCAACTCCGTCTTGATCCGGGTCAGAAGGGCGTGATACTGCCTCAACAGCGGCATGTTGAGGGTCAGTGCCGGCGCCTCCTCCTGATGGCCGTCGCCCTCCAGGCGGATGGCGACTTCGACCTTGCCCCGAGAAAAACGCTCCCCGATCTTTTTCTTGATCTCCGCCTCCAGCACCGCCAGCGCCGCCGGCATGCGGAGGGATATTTCAAGATACCGATGGTTAAGAGACTTCATCTCCACCTGGATCCGTTTGCCGGCGGCGGCACCTTCCTCCCGGCCGAACCCGGTCATACTTCTAATCATGATTTTCCTTCCTGCTCTTATGCAACTGGCCGAGATATTTCCTCCGGACGGATTGGAGCATCGCCAGGGCCTCCGGGGCAGCGTAATCGGGATACGTCCAGGGCAGGGGCCGAAACGCCCCGGCCCTGTAAACGAGGGTCAAGTCCGCGTAAATGCCCGAATGCAGATAGGGTCGGTGGTTGTAACCCTTGCCCGTCGCCAGGATGAGATGGGCGGCGGCGACGTAGCCCGGGTCGATGTTCACCCGCCGCCCCTCCCCGGCGGCAAGACGCCGCTCCAGATCATTGGTCCAGCACTTTATTTCCGGCAGGGACTCCGGGGGGACATGTCCCCTAAAGGAAACGAAACGGCGACGCAGTCCATGCCCCATCTCCCGCTCATAATAATCCGTATAGGCAAACTCCCGGCAGGGGCTGATATAATCCGCTTCCCCAAAGCGCTCCATGAGGAGGGCGATGGCCTCGGCGATGACCCCTCCCTCCTTCCCGATCACGCTCATAAAAAGATTTACCGGCGGGGCGGGACGGGGGTTGCTCATAAGGTGCGCTTCAGTTCTTTTCTGGTGACCGTCGCCGTTCCCACCTTTCCCACGGCAATGCCCGCCGCCCGGTTCGCCATGAAGGCCGCCTCACGGAACGTCGCCCCCGAGGCCATGGCCAGGGCAAAGACACCGATCGCCGTATCGCCGGCCCCGGTGACGTCGAAAACCTCCCGGGCCTCCGCGGGGAATTCCGTATGGCGGATCGTACCATCCCGTTCGAAAAGGCTCATCCCCTCCTCGCCCCGTGTGACGAGAAGGGCACGGAAACCAAATTTACTGATCAATTCCCTCCCGGCCTTCACCAGGGAGGAGCGATCGGAGATCTCAAAGCCCACGGCCCGGGACGCCTCGTGATGGTTGGGGGTCACGATATCGAAGTCCCGATAGAGAGAAAAATCGTTCTTCTTCGGATCGACGCAGACGACCACATCAGTAGCGGCGAAGATTCGGCGGACGCCCTGAAGAAGGGACGGCGTCACCACCCCTTTACTGTAATCGGAAATGACCACCGCCCCCAGGTCCCCCCGCAGGCTCTCCATATAGGCAATTATCCCGGCAATCGTCGCTTCGCTCGCGGGGACGCGGCTCTCCCGGTCGAAACGCACCACCTGCTGGCCCTGGGCAACGATCCGGGTCTTCAGGGTGGTGGGCCGCCGGTCTTCAACGAAAATCCCCTTCGTGGCGATATCCTTCGCCGCCAGTTCCCCCAGAAGGCGCCGGCCCGTATCGTCGCCGCCCACGACGCCGACCCCGTAAACCCGGCCTCCCATGGCGTGGATATTGTTCATGACGTTGGCCGCGCCGCCCCAGAGCAGGTGGTCGGAGCGGACATCCACAACGGGAACCGGGGCCTCGGGGGAGATCCTCGCCACCTGGCCGCGGATGAAGTGGTCCACCATGATGTCCCCCAAGACCAGTACCTTCGCTTGGGGAAATTGATCCATGATTTCCAGAGTTCGTTTCTTTGTGAACAACCGGCGCATAAAGGCGGCGCTCCTTGGAGGTATTTTCCAATTAAAGTAAATTGTCTGTTTATTTTAAGAAAAGGTTTTTTGTCAATGACTAAAATGTCCACATGTTTCGCAAACAAATGCATTGACTTCACAGCATATTTCCTTTAAATACAACACGTTTCGTAATATAAGCGCCCATAGGGGGAAGCAAGAGGATTATGTTCCGTTCCATCCTGATCGTATTAATAAGTGTTATAATTACAGCGTTTTTCTCTTCCAGCGTCGTTATTTTCTCCCTCCTGGGAGCAGCGGAAAACTCCCTCCATAAGATTGCCCGGACTTGGGCCAAGGTCCTTTTGGCCATCTCCAATGTCCAAGTCCGGGTGGTCGGAACGGAGTACGTGGGCGGGGAAACGCCGCGGATCTTCATGTCCAACCATCAAAGCGACTTCGACATCCTGATCATCCTGGCTTTTCTACCCGGCCAGTTTCGCTGGATAGCCAAGAAGGAACTCTTCCGGATACCCATTTTTGGCCGGGCCATGAGAAACGCCGGCTATATCGAGATCGACCGCCAGCATCACCAGCGCGCCCTGCAAAACCTCGCCGAAGCGGCCCGGAAGATTCGGGAGGGAAAATCGGTGATGAGCTTCCCCGAAGGCACCCGGAGCAAGGACGGAAGCATCAAGCCTTTCAAAAAAGGGATGTTTCATCTGGCCATGGAAGCGGGAGTACCAATCGTCCCCATCACGATTATCGGCGCCGACGAGATTATGCCCAAGCGTTCCCTTAAAGTCAATCCCGGCCGGATCACCATGATAATAGACGCCCCCATCGACGTCAACGGATACGCCGACGATGCCCGGACGGAGCTGATGGAGCGGGTCCGAAGCATCATAGTAAGTAATTTTGACATATGGCGGGAACGGAAAGACTCATGACGGAAAAACCGGCCCCCGGCAGGAGAAGAGCGGAGATAATCGGCAGCATCTGTTTCGCTGCCGGGTTGTTTCTGACCTTGTGCCTCGCCTCCTATAATCCGGACGACCCTTCCTTTACCCGCTTTTATCCCGGCGCGGTGGAAGTCCGCAATCTCATCGGCACCTTCGGCGCCTATACCTCCGATACCCTGATTCGAATCTTCGGTTTCAGCTCCCTCTTTTTCCCCGTGGCATTGTTCGTGTGCGCGGGAAAATTCTTTCTTCATAGCGATTTCCGCATCACCGTCTCCCACATCGGCGGCGCCCTGCTTTTCCTCCTTTCCTGCTCGGGATTGGCCGCGCTGATCATCCGGGAGGTTCCTCTGTACGATCACCCCCTCCGGGCCGGCGGCCTGGTCGGCGACGCCGTACATTCCTACCTGACCTACTATTTCAATCTCGCCGGCGCCATGATAATCCTTCTGCTCATGATGGTCCTGGCCTCCATGTTCCTGATCCGCCTGTCCCTTGTGGCCCTGGGCCGGGCGCTTGTCCGATGCTTCCAAGCCGTCTGGGCTTGGTGGCGGGACCTCTTCAAACGGTCCAGGAGCCCGTCCAAGGCCGCTTCATCACCGGGGGAAAGAGCCGCGCAGGCCCCGAACGCCGCACCGCCCCGCATCGACGAACCACCGGCGGCGCTGTCGGGCGGCAAGGTAAAACCCGGCAAGGCAAAGCAGACCCACTTCGACTTCTTTCCCCTGCCGGGAACCTTCAATCTGCCCCTGCTGGAGCTCCTGGAAGAACGGGAACGCCGGGACACTCGCATAAAGAAGGACAGCCTCCTCACGAATGCCCGGATCCTGGAGAAAAAGCTCGCCGACTTCGGTGTGGAGGGCAAGGTAACGGAGATTCATCCCGGCCCCATCATCACCCTATACGAGCTGGAACCGGCGCCGGGGGTCAAGATCAACCGGATCACCAATCTGGCGGACGACCTCGCCCTGGCCCTGAAGGCGGCCAGTATCCGCATCATCGCCCCCCTGCCGGGCAAGGCGGTGATCGGCATCGAAATCCCCAACCTGGAAAGGGAGGCGGTGCACCTGAGGGACGTCCTGGATTCCGAGGTTTTCAGCGAGGCCCGAAGCAAGCTCCCCATCGCCCTGGGGGTGGATATCATGGGCTCCCCCGTGGTCCAGGATCTGACCCGCATGCCCCATCTCCTTATCGCCGGCACCACGGGATCGGGGAAAAGCGTCTCCCTCAACGCCATGATCTGCAGCATCCTTTTCCGCTCCGCCCCCGAGGAGATCAAGTTCCTCATGATCGATCCGAAGCGAATCGAGCTTTCCGCCTACGAAGGGATTCCCCATCTCATCCATCCAGTGGTTGTGGATCCAAAGAAGGCCGCCCAAGTCCTCAAGTGGGCGGTGGAGGAGATGGAAAGGCGCTACGCCTTCATCGGCGACATGGGCGGCAAGAGCATCGAGGCATACAACAAGCAGGCGGAAAAGGAAAAGCTGCCCCGCCTCCCCTATATCGTCATCGTTATCGACGAACTGGCCGACCTCATGCTGGTGGCCCCGAGGAACGTGGAGGAATCCCTGGCGCGACTTGCCCAGATGGCCCGGGCGGCGGGGATCCACCTCATAATCGCCACCCAGCGTCCCTCCGTGGACGTCATCACCGGGGTCATCAAGGCCAACTTTCCCACCCGCATCTCCTTCCAGGTCTCCTCCAAGGTGGATTCGCGGACCATCCTGGACCAGTTGGGGGCGGAGGCCCTGCTCGGCGCCGGCGACATGCTCTTCATTCCTCCGGGGACCTCGAAGGTGACCAGGATTCACGGCGCCTTTGTCACGGACCGGGAAATCGGCAGGATCGTGGAATTTCTCAAGCAGCAGGGACCGCCGGACTATGACACCTCGCTCAGGGAGTATGAGTCAACCCTGGAAAGTCCCGAGCGGGACGGCGAGGTCTTCGATGAAAAATACGACGAGGCGGTGGAACTTGTCGCCGACCTGGGCCAGGCCTCCATCTCCCTGGTGCAGCGCTATCTGAAGATCGGGTATAACCGAGCCGCCCGGATCATCGAACGGATGGAGGCGGAGGGGGTAGTGGGGCCCTCGGACGGCGTGAAACCCCGCAAGGTGCTGGCCAAGAAGCTTTCCCCCCGATGAAGGCCCCGTGATCGCTGCAATATGCCGGAAACGGATCCCCGAGGGAGAAGGGGCAGGCGCCGGAGGGCGATGATGCCGAACCAGGAAGAAAAGAGTTTTCATATCGTCAGCCTCGGCTGCCCGAAGAACCTCGTCGACTCGGAAGTCATGGCGGGCCTCCTGATGCGCCGGGGCTACCGGTCCACCGCCGATCCCCGGGAGGCCCGGATCATCATCGTCAATACCTGCGCCTTCATTCTACCGGCCAAGGAAGAGGCCATTGAGGCCATCCTTACAGCCGCGACATATAAAAAGACCTCGGCCTGCCGCCGTTTGATCGTTGCCGGCTGCCTGCCCCAGCGTCATGGAGCGGAACTGGCCCGGGCGATTCCGGAGGCGGACCTCTTCATCGGCACCGCGGAAGTTCCCCATATTGCCGAGCACTTGGCCGGTATTGCCACGGCGGAGCACAATGGTCCCCAAGTCAGCACCGGCCGCCCGGACTTTCTGATGCACGCCGGTCATCCCCGACGCCTGATGACGCCGCCCTACACGGCCTATTTAAAAATCGCCGAGGGTTGCAAAAATCGATGTTCTTACTGCATTATTCCCGCCCTCCGCGGTCCGGCCCGTAGCCGCGCCCCCGAAGACATCATAGCCGAGGCCCGCAAGCTGGTTCGCCGGGGGGTTAGGGAACTGATCCTCATCGCCCAGGACACAACGGCCTACGGGCGGGACCTGCCCGGCCGCCCCTCCCTTGCCGGACTCCTCCTGGAACTGGCCGCTTTGGAAAAGCTGGTGTGGATCCGCCTCCTCTACTCCCATCCGGCGAAAATCACCCCGGAACTCATCCGAACCCTGAACGGGAACGCGAAGATCTGTCCCTATCTGGACATGCCGATCCAGCATATAGACGACGAGATTCTCGGGGCCATGAACCGCCGGGGCAACGGCCGGCGGATTCGAGCCCTCCTCGAGAAGCTCCGTGCGGAAGGTCCGGACATCGCCTTGCGCACCTCCCTTATCGTGGGTTTTCCCGGCGAAACGAAAAAGAAATTCGGTGATTTGATGGATTTTGTCCGGAAGGCGCGTTTCGACCACCTGGGTGTCTTCCCCTATTACCGGGAAGAGGGCACGGCTGCGGCTGCCTTACCGGCCCGGATCCCGGCGGCGGAGAAGGAGCGGCGGCGGGAAGTGATCATGGAAATCCAGGCGGACATCTCCGGAGAACTCCTCCGGCGGCGGCTCGATACCGTGGAAACGGTCCTCATCGAGGGAAAGAGCGAACAAGCCGATTATCCATTCGTGGGCCGCACCCGCCGCCAGGCCCCGGAGATCGATGGCGTTACCTTCGTTCGGGGCAGGGGGCTCCGCCCCGGCCGCTTTGTTTCCGTCCGCATCACCGCGGTTGCCGCCTACGATCTTTTTGGCGAAGTCGTTGACAATTAACCCTGAAGGAAATATAAGGCAAGGAAACGGGCAGGAATCCAACCCCCTTGGTTTACGGATGAACGATATTCAAGATGTTTTCAAAAGATACCGGGACGATCTCCAGCGGGTGGAAGACTATATGTCCTCCGCCCTGCATTCCGACATCAGCCTGATCCCCCAGGTGAGCGGCCATCTCATCGGCAGCGGCGGCAAGCGTTTTCGGCCGCTGCTCCTCATGGCCGCCGCGGCCCTTTGCGGTTATCAGGGTAAACGACGCCACCCCCTCGCCGCCGTAATCGAATTTATCCACACCTCCACGCTCCTCCATGACGACGTCATCGACAACGCCGACATGCGACGGGGGAAGACGGCGGCGAATCATGTCTGGGGCAACGCCGCCAGCGTTCTCGTCGGTGATTTTCTCTATTCGGAGGCCTTCCGGCTCATGACGGAGCATGGAGACATGGAGATCATCCGGGTCCTGGCCCGGGCCACGAACCTCATGGCCGGCGGGGAGGTTTTTCAGTTGATGAAAAAGGGCGATCCGGAGATTACCGAGGCGGACCACCTGACGATCATCGAAAAGAAGACATCCCATCTCATCTCCGCCGCCTGCACCGTCGGGGGATTACTGGCCGGTGCACCCGCGGGACAGATCGTCTCCCTAAGGCGTTTTGGTCTCAATCTGGGTTTTGCCTTCCAGATCGTAGATGACGCCCTGGATTATACGGCCAGCGCCGATGAATTCGGGAAGGCCATCGGCAAAGACCTCGCGGAAGGTAAAATGACCCTGCCCCTGATCCGGACCCTCCAAAACTGCCCGGCGGCGGAACGGCAAATGATCGTCGAGATCATCCGGGATCCGGACCGGGATGAGACCTCCCTTCAGGAGGTTTTCACCATCGTACAGAGGCACGACGGGATTGCCTATGCCCTGAATATGGCCCAGACCTATATCGAAGCGGGGAAAAGTCAGCTCGAAGTCTTTTCCGACTCCTCTCCCCGGCGTGATCTCATGGTCCTGGCGGATTACGTCGTTAAGCGAAAATTTTAAACACGAATCGCCTCCGGTAATTTATGACCGGCGGCATCTTTCAAGGACAGACCTCCATCCCCGGCGCCGCCCCGCCTTCCTCGTGCCGGCGATCCTCCCTGACGGCCTCAGGCAGAAAGTCGAGAATATCGCCGGCTGTTATGCCGTCCTCGCCCCGTTTCGCCGCCGCCAGGTCGCCGGCCCGGCCGTGGATATAGACACCCTTGCGAATGCACTCCGGCCAGGGCAGGCCCAGACCGAACATGGCGGCGATTGTTCCCGTCAGGACATCGCCGGAACCGGCGGTAGCCATGCCGGGATTACCCGTCATGTTTACATGGACCCGTCCGTCGGGACCGCCAATGAGGGAACGGGCGCCCTTTAGAACGACATGGGCGTCCCAGACGGCGCAGGCCTCCTGCAGGACATCTATCCGGCACCGCTTGATCTCCGCCACCGTGAGGCCGGTGAGGCGCGCCATTTCCCCGGCATGAGGGGTCAGGACCGTGGGGAACGACCGGCCCCGGACCAGTTCCCGTTGTCCCGCCACCGCCGTGAGGCCGTCGCCGTCGATGAGCAACGGCTTGGCGACGACCGGCACCAGCCGGCGCATGAGATTCTGCGTCGCTGGACTCAGGGAGACCCCGGGACCGATGACGACCATGTCCACCTTTTCCGCCACGGTACAGAGAGCGTCGAAGTTGTCCGCCGCCATGGACCCTTCGGGGGTTTCCCGGAGGGGCACGAAAACGAGTTCCTTGCCCTGCGCGGCAATGGCGGGAATTGCCCCCGCCGGCGCGGCCAGACGGGCGTACCCGCCGCCGGCCTTCAGGAAGGACATGGCGGCGAAGAAGGGGGCGCCCAGATAGGTTCTCGCCCCGGCGATAAAGAGGACGTCCCCCATGGCGCCCTTATGGACTTCCCGCCCCCGGACCGGCAGGGGCGGGCCATAGTTGACCTGGATCTTCAGGTCGTCGCAGTTGTAAAGAAAGGGGGGAAAGGAGATATGGCTCAGATAGAGCCGCCCCCCCTGATCGCAGCCGGGGGGAAGGACATTGCCGGGTTTGGGGAGCCCGAAGGTCACCGTGGCGTCGGCCCGGACGGCGGCGCCCATGATCTCCCCGGTCTCCCCGTTTACTCCTGAAGGGATGTCCAGGCTGAGAACCCAGGAACGACGGGCATTTACCAGTTCGATTGCCTCCCGTTGCAGCCCCCGGACCTCCCGGTCCAGGCCGGTGCCGAAAACGGCATCCACGATCCCGTCGGCATGGACGATCTCCCGCCTGATTAACTCCGCCGTTTCCGGTCGCGACACCTCCACGGAGAGCCGGGAGAGGATCTCCAGATTTACCGCGGCCGCACCCCGGCACCGGCCGGAGTCCCCCAGGAGATATACCCGGGGATGTCCTCCCAGGGAAAGGATCTTCCGGGCGACGACAAATCCGTCGCCGCCGTTGTTCCCCACCCCGCAGAGGATCACGTAGCGTTTCCCCCGGATACCCCGTTCCTTCGCCAGGACATGGACCGCCGCCTGTCCGGCGTTCTCCATGAGAATCTCCTCGGATATCCCCAATTCCTCCGCTGCCCGGCGATCCATGGCCCGCATCTCCTCCACCCTGCTTATCTTCATGCCGACTTCCTCTCGTAAAAAATCTACTTTTTTGTATTATATTTTGTTACAATAGCCCCGTCAAGGACAGGGATGATCCCTCTCGATCGGGAGAAAAAGAATGAAAAAGATAATGATTGTTACGTTGCTCCTCCTCCTGGCGGCCGGTCCCCTCCGGGGCGAAAACTATACCCTGAAGGGCAATATGGACGCGGCCATCCACTATGAGCTCCGAGAGCGGATCCAGGCCGGGGAGGGCGTGAAAAAAATGGTTCTGAGCTTCGTCGTACCCCAGAGTTTCACCTCTCCCACCTACAGCCAGAAGATAGAAGGTTTTAGGGCGGTTTTCCATCCCGAGCCCCAGGAGCGGTCGGAGATCAGGGACAAACGGGGCAACCTGATCTTACTGGCGACCTGGACCCACGTTCCCGGCGCCGTGGATGTCCGGCTTTCCTGCCGGGCCGACAGCCGGACCCATCTGACGTCGCTGGAAACCCGGGCTCCCTTTCCACTCCGGAGTCTCGGCCCCGAGCTGGCCGAATATCTCCAGGCCACGGAACAGGTCCAGGCCGACAATCCCCGAATTCGCCAACTCGCCGCCGAACTGTCCAAAGGGGTCAAGACGGAGTATGACGCCGTACTGCGGATCGTATCCTGGGTGGTGGACCATGTCCGCTACGTCAACCCTCCGGTGCGTTATGACGCCCTGTATTCCCTGGAAACGGGAAAAGGCAACTGTCAGAACTACTCCCATCTCAGTGCCGCCATGTTACGTTCCCTGGGGATTCCCACCCGCATCGTCGTCGGGGTAACCCTCAACCAGCCCTACGACATCAACTGGAAACAAGGGGTGCTGACCTTCAAGATGGGACAGGGGCGTCACTCCTGGATCGAGGCCTGGTTCCCCGATCTGGGCTGGGTGCCCTTCGATCCCCAGAATTCAATTCTCTTTGTGTCCAACCGGTTCATCCGCATCGAAGCCGGTCTGGACAACAACGAGGCAAAAAACGACGGCCTCATGCGCTGGTCGCAGGTCCGGGGAACACCGAATCCGTCCCTCGAGGAGATCATCAACGCCGATTTCGCCTCCGATCAAGTCAAGATCCAGGGGAATCGTGAGACCTACGGTCCAAAAAACCTGCTGCTGGCTCCCAAGGTCCTGGCCCAGTTCCAGCAGGTCGCCGTCCCGCCCCCGCCGCCGCCCCCGCCGCCGCCCAAAGACCCAAGCCGGCTCCGTTATATTGTCCCCGTCCTCTATGGCAACCTCGATTACCCGGAGAACGTCGATTTCGCCTTCCCCCGGGGGGTGAAATCCTCCGGAGCGGACCAGTTCGAGACCCAGAATAATTTTCTTGTCGAAACGGCGGAATATGTTACTTCCCAGCGCACTCAGTACGCCCAGATATTTGTCTTGAAAAAACCGGTGAAGCTGAAGCAGGTGGGACTGGCCCTGCACAATTTCGGCGGCGACGGCTGGCTCTGGATAGATCTTCTCAAGGACAACAAGGGCAAACCGGGGGCGCTGCTGGCCACCAGCGAGATGATCAATCTCGATCAAATTTCCCCGCGGCCGGGCTACCGCTGGGAAGATTTCGATTTCAGCAGGGATAATCCCGAACTAATGCCCGGGTCTTACTGGATTGCCCTGGGCTTCACCGGCAGCCCCATAGTAAACTGGTTCTATACCTACGGCAAGCCCGTGGGCCCGGTGGACGGCACCCGCTACCGTGGTGTTTTCGACCGGGACTGGAGCGGCGCCTTGAGCTATGAATTCAACTTCCGCATTAAGGGGTTTACGGTTCAGTGATGTCATGAAAAAGGGGCCGATCCCCCCGGAGGACATCGACCCCAAAGATATTACGTTTTTCTATCATCGCCCCGTGATATTCCCGATCGTCTGTACGAGATCTTTGAAAAATGGCTTCGCCGCAGCTCAGAAATATTTTTCGCTTCTCAATGGGTAACGTATAAATCTTGTTCAATACAAGGTATTAAGCTCAACCACGAAATGGCGAAAACATTTGATTCGCTGCTTGTGAATCATTTTTTCGCGGTTATGCAAAGCTCTCTGTACGCTGACCGGTGGAAACGCCACCGCCGCGGGTATCAACCCGGGAATCACTTTTTCTTTTTCACCGCTGCCTTAGCCTGTACCGCCGCCTTCTTGGCGGGGGTTTGTACCGGGGCGGCGGTGCGTTTTGCCTTTGCCGGCGCTGCTTTTACCTTCTTAACCTCTTTCCCGGCTTTTTCCACCGGGGCGGCCGCCTTTTGAGTGGTTGCCTTCCGCGCCTTGGCCGCGGCGGCCTTCCCCCTGGCCATTGGCTCCTTACAGCAGAGGAGCTCCGCCATCCCCATCCCGTTTTCTTCGTCGACAACCACAACCAGACCACACAATTCGCAGCTTAACAGATCCCCCTTTTTCGCCTTTGCCATGCCTGTCTTCCTCCTGTCATTTTTTTATTTCTGGCGCAACCCCCACCAGCCGTTCATTTTTTAATTTCAATAGAAGAAATCCTTCGTTTTTTCAATAGTAATTTCACCGCCGCGGAACTCACTTGACGCCGGCGCCGTCAGCATCGGATATTGGGCAATAGCAACGTCCTCTTAACTGAAAGCCTCCAGGTCATACATCGGCGCCTGACCGAGGCGGGCTGGAGCCTTACCGGCGCTCAAACGCTTCTCCACGGTCGTCCGACATAATGGGAAACGGCGCCCTTCATATGTTTTGACTCTTCCGCTCATTTATTCTATATTATTTGGAATTCAGATGCTTAACCTTCAAATGCCATTCACTCGGGAAAGGAGGATCAGCAGTTTCCATGTCAGTTAAAACGGAATCAAGGAAGATTTATGACGTCATCATCGTCGGCGGGGGACCGGCGGGCTACACCGCCGGTCTCTACGCCGCCCGTGCCGGTCTCGCCTCGCTCCTCTTCGCCGGAGCCTCGACGGTAAGTCAGATCACCGTTACGGACCTGATTGAGAATTACCCGGGCCTACCGGACGGAATCAACGGGTTCGAGCTTATGGAACGTTTCCAGCAGCAAGCCGTAAAGTTCGGCCTAAAAGTAGCCGCCGCCGACGTGGAGAAGCTGGAAAAGCTCACCGACAGGGGAAAGATGCTCTGGATGGTCAAGGCCGGCGACTTGGCCTGTCACGCCCGGTCCGTCATCATGGCCACCGGAGCTTACTGGCGTAAACTCGGCGTTCCCGGGGAGGAGGATTTTGCCGGTCGGGGGGTTTCTTACTGTGCCACCTGTGACGGGCCCTTTTACCGGAACCGTGAGGTGGTCGTCGTGGGCGGCGGTAATACCGCGGTTCAGGAAGCCATTTTCCTCACCCATTTCGCCGCCAAAGTGACCATCATCCATCGCCGCAACCGCTTCCGGGCCGCCGGCATCCTTGCCCAGCGGGCCTTGGCAAACCCTAAGATCCAAGCGGTTTGGAACAGCGTGGTGGAAGAGATCGGCGGCGAGAAAGGCGTGGAATGGATCAAGATCAAGGATGTCCGGAACGGCGCGATGCAGCGGATTACCGCGGCCGGGGTCTTCATCTTCGTGGGCCTCATACCCCAGACCGACCTGGTCGTGGACCTGGCGGCAAGAGAACGAGACGGCGCCATCATCGTGGACCGGGAGATGCGCACTTCCGCTCCCGGACTCTTTGCCTGCGGGGACTGTATCGACAAGTCGCTCCGCCAGGTCGTCACGGCCTGCGGAGACGGGGCGACGGCAGCCTATGCCGCCCAGTTGTACGTCGAGGATTACAAGGGCGAGGCATACTGAGTGGAAGAACTGCTTTTCTTCTGGCAGCACCTCCCCGGACGCCTGAGCCCCGTGCTCTTGGAGTTCGGCTCTTTTCAGGTGCGTTACTACAGCCTCATGTATCTCATCGCCTTCACCCTCACCTACCTGCTCGCCGGCTACCGGATCAGGGACGAAAAGCACCCCTATGATATGGAAACGATCCAGGACGTCATGATCTGGATGATCCTGGGGCTGATTCTCGGGGGCCGCCTCGGTTATGTCCTGTTCTACAATTGCGACTATTATCTCCAGCGCCCCTGGGAAGTATTCCTCCCCTTCGATTTCTCCCAGGGCATCCGTTTCGTGGGCATCAGCGGCATGTCCTTCCATGGCGGGGCGCTGGGGGCACTGGCCGCGGCCATAATCTTCTGCCGGCGCCGCAGCCTTGACTTCTGGCGCCTGGCGGATCTCTTCTGCCCAGCCATTCCCCTGGGATACACATTCGGCCGCATCGGCAATTTCATCAACGGCGAGCTCTTCGGACGTCCCACCGAGGTCCCCTGGGGGATGTATTTCCCCCTGGACCAGGAAGGGTTGTTGCGCCACCCCTCCCAACTCTACGAGGCCTTCGGCGAAGGGATTCTCCTGTTCGCCGTGTTGTGGTTCTTGAGAAAACGAAGCCCCGCCGACGGATTTCTCCTCGCCACCTATCTCATGGGCTACGGTCTGGTGAGATTCTTCATCGAGTTCTACCGGCAGCCCGACGCCCAGATCGGATACCTGTGGGGTTTTCTCACCATGGGTCAGGTCCTCTGCCTGATCATGATCTGCGGCGGGGCGGGGATCATGCTTTACAGGAGAGCGAAAAGATAATATGGAAATCTCCAGCGGAACTGCAAGCGAAGCTTAAGTTTCATAAATGCTTCGCCGGAGCCTATCCTCTCGGGAACCGCCAGGGTAAGGAGCCGGCCGTTCAAAATTAAAAGCCACCTCAAAGGAGGATGCCATGGGTAAGAGATTGATCGTTGTGGGCGCCGGAGCCGGCGGCGGCTCCGTCGCCGCCGAGGCCAAGAGGAGAGACCCGAGCCTAAAAATAACCATGATCGAGCAGGGACCCCATGTAGCCACCGCCGCCTGACCGATGCCCTATTACATCGGCGATGTAATCAAAGAGGCGGGAAAACTGACGGCCCGGACGCCGGAGAAGTTCCGGGAAGGGGGAATCGAGGTCATCATCGACAATGGGGTGGCGGAGGTGGACGAGCGGCGCCAGGAGGTAAGGCTGGCGGACGGCAAGACCCTTCCCTATGACATCCTCGCCCTCGGTACGGGGGCGGAGGCCCTGCGGCCCGGAATCCCCGGGGAAGACCGGGAAGGGGTGTTTCTACTGAAAAAACTCGCCGACGCCCTGGCGATCAAAAGCTACCTGGCGGCAACCGGTTGCCGGCGGGCCATCGTCGTCGGCGCGGGGTTCATCGGCATGGAGGTGAGCGAGGCCTTCGTCACCCGGGGCATCGAAACGGAAATGATTCACCGGGGAACACTTCCCGCCGCCCGCTGGGACCCGGAACTCGCTGCAGCCCTACTCGAGGAGATGAAGCGCCGGGGCGTGATCTTCACCCCCCAGACCGAACTGATCTCCATCGAGGGCGGCAAAACCCACCGTCTCCGATTGAACACTAATCATGGCCCCCGGGAGGCGGATATAATCCTCATCGCCACCGGCGTCCGAGCCGACACCAGGCTCGCCCGGGCAATGGGTCTCACCATCGGCGGCTCCGGGGCCATTGCCGTCAATTTCTCCCAGCGCACCTGCCGGGAAAATGTCTATGCCGCCGGGGACTGCTGTGAATCTTTCCACCGGGTGAGCAGACGGTGGGTCAACATCCCCCTGGGTGACATCGCCAACAAGCAGGGCCGGGTCGCCGGGAGCAACATCGGCGGCACGCCCCGGACCTTCCCCGGCGTCGTCGGGGCCCAGTCCTTCCGGATCTTCTCCTGGGAAGCCGCGGCGGTGGGAATAACGGAACGGGAAGCCGCGGCGGCGGGGTTTCACCCCGTAAGCGCCTTATTGTGGGGCAACGCCACCGCCGGCACCATACCGGGACCGAAGAAGATCGGCCTGAAACTCATCGCCGACCGGGCCACCGGCCGCCTCGTTGGCGCCCAGGCGGTGGGTGAACAGCGGGTCGTCGGACGGATCAACACCCTGGCGGCGGCTCTCTGGGCCGGCCTTGCCCTCGACGAAATCGGTTACATGGATCTGGCCTACGCCCCCCCTTTCAGCGGTTCCTGGGACATCATTCATCTGGCGGCCCAAAACCTGTCAAGAAAGCTGTAAAAGCGGCCTGGGCGGACAGGGATGACTTGTTTTCCAAAGGCGACGCCGGAAATCGCATAGGCAAGGAGAAAAACGCGACATCATGAATGTGTTCGGCTGGGTAATCTTTGCGGTCCTCTTTCTGATCATGATTTTTCTGGACCTCTTCGTCGCCCACAGAAAAAACAAGGAAATCGAGGTCCGGGACGCCCTGATGTGGACCGGGTTCTGGGTGAGTCTCGCTTTGGCCTTCGGAGCGGGCATCTACTATTTCCAGGGTCAGACCAAGGCACTGGAGTATCTGGCCGGCTATTTACTCGAATACTCCCTGAGCGTCGATAATCTCTTCGTCTTTCTCATGATCTTCTCCTACTTCTCCGTCCCCGGCATCTACCAGCACAAGGCCCTCCTCTGGGGGATCATCGGCGCCCTGGTAATGCGGGCCCTGTTCATAGCCGCCGGCGTCGCCCTGGTAACGAAATTCCACTGGCTCATCTACATCTTCGGTGTGTTTCTCATCTATACCGCCGTCAAGATGGCCCGGGGCCACGACAAGGACATCCATCTGGAAAACAATCCCGCCCTCCGTCTTCTCCATAAAGTGATCCCGGTGACCACCGACTACGGGAAAGGGAAATTTTTCGTCCGCATCAACGGCGTACTCCACGCCACGCCGCTCTTCGCCGTCATCCTCGTCATCGAACCGACGGACCTGATGTTCGCCATCGACTCCATCCCGGCAATTCTCGCCATCACCACCGATCCCTTCATCGTTTACACCTCCAATGTCTTCGCCATCATGGGCCTGCGATCCCTCTTCTTCGCCCTGGCCGGCTTGATGCGCCTCTTCCGCTATATTCGCCACGGGCTTGTGACCATACTCATCTTTGTCGGCGTCAAGATGCTCATCCAGGATCTTTTCCACATCCCTATCGGCTGGTCGTTGGGATTCATCGCGGGAACCCTAACCCTGGCCGTCATCGCTTCAATCTTGCATCCCGAGAGGATTCCAGCGGTGGTCAAGGCAGATCCGGATAAATGAAAACCGGCCAGGCCGCATTTCCGTCGTCCCTTTCCCGACCGTCCAAAACCGAGTTGGCCGGATGGACCAAACTCGAAACGGGAAAGGGGCGGCGGCGGGCGGGGATGTTCATAGCCGAGGGAGAAAAGGTCGTATCCGAACTCCTGAACAGTCCCCGGCATACCGCCGCCCTGCTCTGCCTCGGCGAAAAGGAAAGGATCTGGAAACCGTTGGCGGTCAGGTATCTGGCCGGAAACACGGGGAAGGAAAGGCTCTATCTGCTGGGCGGCGGGGAATGGAAACGACTCAGCCAGGATCGGGAATCGGAAGGGGTAATGGCCCTGGTTCGGATCGAACTCCTCCGGTCATGGCGGGACCTGCTCATCCATGAATCCGGCAACATCCTGCTTTTGGACCGGATCAACAATCCCAACAACCTGGGGGCGATCCTGCGCACGGCCCACTGGTTCGGATTCAAAACGGTCTTCCTGAGCGCCGCGGCGGTGGACTGGACCCATCCCAAGGTCGTGCGGAGTTCCATGGGGAGCCTGTTCCATCTGAACATCGCGGCGGATCTGGATTTTGCCACGGTCCTGCCGGAGTTGAGCCGGGTCTGTCTCCTTGTGGGCAGCGATGTCCGTCAGGGCGTCGGGCCGCACCGAACGGATAGGCGCACCGCCCTGCTTTTGGGTAGTGAAACGCACGGGTTGCCGGAGGATTTCCTGTCCTGGGTGGCCGAGCGGTGGCACATACCCGGGGCGGGAGAGGCCGAATCGCTGAGTCTGCCTCAGGCGGCGGCCGTCATGATGTACGAGATAGGAAAGGAAAGGGGGAACTCATGACCGGATTCATCCAGATCGCCACCACTATCGATGACGAGGAGGGGGCCCGGCGGCTCGCCCGCCACCTCGTGGCAGGACGTTGGGCGGCCTGCGTACAGGTCGTCGGACCGATCGAGAGCACCTACCAATGGGAGGGTCGGATCGAAACGGCCCGCGAATGGCAGTGCCTCATCAAAGCGCGGGAGGATCTTTTCACCGAAATCGACGCGGTCATCCGGGAGATTCATCCCTACGAAATACCGGAAATAGTTGCCGTTCCCATTTGCCGGGGAAGCGACAAATATCTGGCCTGGCTGCACGAGATTCTGGGGGAGAAAAATTGACATTCCTGAAATATAAAAGTTGACAGCCGCGGTCGATACCATTACAATTACCAAATGTTTAAAAAACGATGGCTTACGAAATTCCTGCCCAGAGAATAATCGGGAATTTGGCCAAATCGACCGTCATTTATTATGAGCTATAAGACTTTAGTCCTGATTATTGTCTTTATAAGCCTTTGTTCCTGCTCATCAAAGCCGGCCGGCCAGACCGCAGGAGGAGGAGTAGGAGGAGGGTCGGCAAGTCAGGCGCCCATGCCCTCCCTGGCCCCTGGACCAAGTCCGGTTACGGAGGGAGCGGTGCCGAACCGGGTATTTGGACCCAAGGCCATCCAGATCCAATATAAGGCCGCGGCGAATCTGAACTATTATGAAAACAATGCCCACACCATCTTGTTGGCGGTTTATCAGTTGAACGGCTTGAATGCTTTCAACCAGCAGTTGAAAACCGCGGAAGGCATGGAGAAGCTTCTTCAGGCGGAAAGGTTTGACAACAGCGTCACCGGGGTGGACCAGTTCATCGTCGAGCCGGGCGAGGACAAGATGCTGGTTCTCGACCGTTACGAAAATAGCCAGACCATTGCCGTCGTGGCGGGATATTACAATCTGCAGCCCGGACAGGTAAGCCGCACCTTCGACATCCCCGCCGTCACGGAAAAGCGGGGCATCTACGGATTCCGCTCTACCCTGTCATGGGTTGACCCGCTATACATAAGACTGTTTTTAGGTCCCAACTCCATTCATGAGGTTATGACAAAATGACCGATCCGATCAGGCCCATATTCTGGTATCAGGGACTTTTTCTTCAACCCCAGCATTTTCAGCGGCAGGACCTCCTGGCTCAATTCCGCCTCCAACCATTCCAGACCTATATGCATCCCCATTTCTGGGGCTTCGGAAAACTGCGCATCCAGGAAGATGTTTTAAAAAACGAAACCTTTGAGATCCTGGAATGCGAGGCGCTGTTTCCCAGCGGCGCCTGGGTGGTTTTCCCGGGCAACGCCCTGCTGTCCTCCCGTTCCTTCAAGGGCGTGTGGACGGAGCTGGATAAAACTTTCAACATCTATCTCGGGCTGCGGAAGTGGAACGCCGCCGGGGAAAATGTGACCCTCCTCAAGGGGCCCGATGAACCGGTGACGGCAACCACCCGGTTCGTCTCATACGCCGATCCGGAAGAGATCAGGGATCTCTACCAGCAGGCGCCCCATGCCCAGATAAAGTTTTTGAACCATGCCCTGAGGATCTTCTGGGAGAGCGAGCTGGACGGGGCAGGCAACTACGAACTCATCCCCGTGGCGCGCCTGGAATTCGACGGCCACGAGATCGTCCCGGCCCGGGACTTTGCCCCTCCCTCCCTTTCGATGACATCCACGCCGTCATTGCTGGAAACCGTCCGGGGGATCCGGGAGGAGATAACCCTGCGCTGTCACGTTCTGGAAGAATACAAGCATATCGGCGCCTCCCCGGCGGCCAGGGCCGCCCAGACCGGCGAGGAGGCAAACTACACCATGTTTCTCCTCGCCCTGAGATCCCTGAGCCGATATGTTCCCCTCCTCCACCATCTCACCGACGATGTTCAGCTCCATCCCTGGATGGCCTACGGCCTGTTGCGGAGCCTGGTGGGGGAGTTGAGCACATTTTCCGACCGCATCGACATACTGGGAAGATTGAAGGACGGAACGGAACTGCTACCCGCCTACAGGCACGATGATCCGGGAGGCTGTTTCGCCGAGGCCCGGACCCTCATCAGCGAACTCCTCAACGGGATCATGGTCGGAGCGGAAAACATCATTCATCTCATCAGGGACGGGGACTATTTTCAGGAACGAATACCCCCGGAGGCTTTCGACAACCGCAATATCTTCTATCTTGTCCTGAGAAGCAGCACCGCTCCTGATGAATGGGAGCAGACCGTCATGAGCATGATCAAAATCAGCAGCGCCGAGCGCCTGCCCGTGCTGATCCGCCGGGCCCTGCCCGGTATGCCTCTGGACCGGATTACCGTCCTGCCCCCGGGGCTGCCCCGTCGCCCCGATTCCTGTTATTTCAAGCTGGACCGTGGCGGCGCCGAATGGGAGGAAATTCATCGACAGCAGAATATATGCCTGTATTGGGGACGGGCGCCGGAAGACGCGAATGCCGACATCGTCATCATCAGGAGGTAGGGACGCCCGCTTGTAAGTGAGGAGGTTTCGTAAACCGTTAAAATGAACCTTGCCGATTGCTTTATGGAGCTTATGGCCTATACGGCCTGCCTTTGCCAGGGGCGCATGGAGACGCCGCCCACCTTCGAGGAGGCCCGGAGGCACATAGACGCACTCATCGAAAATAACCATCGGGACTGCGCGGCGGCCGGTTTTGAGGAAAGGTGGGAAGAGGCGTTGTTCGCCGTCTGCGCCTGGATAGACGAAACCGTCCTCTGCTCGGAATGGAGTGAGCGTGATCGCTGGCAGGACAATCAGTTGCAACTTGTTCACTTCCGGACCACCAATGCCGGGAACGAGTTTTTCACCCGTTTGAACGCCCTGGAACCGGAAGACCTGCCAGTCCGGGAAGTATTCGCCTATTGTCTCGCGTTGGGGTTCAAAGGCCGATACTACCTTCCCGAAGACAACGAAAAGCTCCAGGAAATCAGAAGCAGAAACATGTATTACCTGCGGGAGGACAGGGAAGCGGTGGAAGATGAGAAACTGTTTCCCGAAGCTTACAGCGACCGGCCCGGACCGGCGAAACGCAAGCGATGGCTCCGGGGGCTTTCCCTGTACGGCATCCTCATCGTCGTCATCTCCATCCTGGGGCTGGCCGCCTTGTTTTCCACCTATAAAACTCTCTTGGTCAACATGCTCGACCAGAGCAGGCATGAACAGCGATTCGTCTTAACCAAATGATCAAGAAGATTCTGAAAATAACGGGAGTCATCCTGATTCTTCTGCTGCTGGCCGCTTTCATTTATTGGCTGGACATGAAGATGAACTGGCCCTGGTGGATAGGAGCGGCGATTTATTGCGGAATCATCGGCCTGGTCCTGGGCGTCGTTTTTTTACGGCGGTATCTGCTGAGGCGCCGGGAAAAGAAGTTCGTGCGCCGGGTCGTGGAGTTGGACGAGGCCGCCATCAGGGACCTCCCCACGCGGGAACGGCAGCAGCTCCAGGAACTCCAGGAGAAATGGAAGGAATCGGTGGAACTCCTCCGGGATTCCTATTTGCGGAAGCGCGGCAATCCCCTCTACGCCCTCCCCTGGTACCTCGTCATCGGCGAATCGGGTTCGGGAAAGACAACGGCCATCAAAAGCGCCCGGCTAAGTTCCCCATTGACGGACATCGCCCGGACTGCCGGCATTTCGGCAACCAGGAACTGTGACTGGTGGTTTTTCGAAGAGGCGATCATCCTCGATTCCGCCGGGCGTTACACCATTCCCATCGAAGCGGAGCAGGATCGGGAGGAATGGGAGAAATTCCTCAGTCTCCTGTCCCGGTTCCGACGCCGGGAACCTCTGAACGGAGTCATCGTTTCCATCGCCGCCAATGACCTCCTGACGGGAAGCAAGGACAAACTTCGTCTCGACGGACAGAGTATCCGCAAGCGCATCGACCAGTTGATGAGGGTTGTGGGGGCGAAATTTCCCGTTTACGTCCTCGTGACCAAAATGGATCTGGTCTTCGGTTTTGTAGATTTCTTCCTCAGCCTTTCCGAGGGGTACACATCCCAGGCCATGGGATACATGAACCGGAAGAAAAATCCCTACTGGCAGGAAGTGCTGGCCGAGGCATGGGCCAACACCACCGAAAGGCTACGTGAATTGCGCCTGACCATGGCCCATCGGGGCGGGGCGCTGGTGTCCCCGGCCGCCCTGGTCTTTCCCGGCGAATTCTCCCGCCTACGCCCTGGTTTGGAATCCTTTTTTCAGGCCGTCTTCGCCGAAAATCCCTATCAGGAAACGCCGCAATTACGGGGACTCTACTTTTCCAGCGCCCGGCAGGACGGGGCGGCCCCTTCCCCACTCATTCCGGGATACGCCAGGCAAGAGGGGACATCGGCAATAGACCTGTTCCTTAAAGACATCTTCCGTACCATCCTGCCGGGGGATCGGAGTCTCTTCAGTCCCATCATGGAATTCATACGCTGGCGGCGCCTCACCAGCAATACCGGGCTTATGGCCCTTATATTGATCTGTCTCTCCCTGGCGGGACTGTTCACCATGTCCTTCTTTCACAACCGCATGATCATCGAAGACTTCTATGCGGACCTGAAAGCCGAGCCGGCAACCCTCGTCAAGGACGAGGGGGCAAATCTGATCGTCATGGAGAGGATGCGGCTGCATATCCTGGATCTGGAAAAGGCCAATCGCCACTGGGTCCTCCCCCGCCTCGGCCTCAACGAAAGCCTGGAGATGGAAGAGAAGGTGAAGGAAGACTATGCCCGGGCCTTTCGGGGGGTAATCATATCCAACTTCGACCGGAACATCATCAAGCGCTTGGACAACGCCACCATCAGCACCTCCGAGGACGATCTCGTCGATTATTTCAGCTATATCGTCTCCCGGATCAATATCCTTAAGGAATTTCTGAAAACCGACAAGATCAAGCCGTCGGAAACGTTCAAGAAGAGCGCCACGGATCTCTTCGTCATGATCTATCCCCAGACCCCACCGGACATCGCCGCCGTTTACGCGGACAACTACTACGCCTATCTGCAATGGACCCAGCAGCGAATGAAGCTGGAAACCGACCAGGAATTTTACCGCAGCGCCCTCGCCTCCCTGGAGAAGAGGGTCCCGGATCTTAAATGGCTGGTGAAAAAATGGATCCCTGACGCCGCCCCGGTACAGTTGAAGCAATTCTGGGGAGAACCGGAAAGTACCGGTTTCGACAGCGAGGTTACCGTAGCCGGGGCCTACACCAACCAGGGTCGGAAAAATATCGAGTCCTTCCTTGAAAGCATAGGGGCGGCAACGGCGGACAAAGGCGCCTTTGCCAAGCGCAAGAGTGATTTCTGGCGGTGGTATCAACAACAATTCATCCATGCCTGGACCGGCTTCGCCCGTAATTTTCCCGATGGAGAGGGAGGGCTCCAGACGCAGGCGAGTCAGCGTACCATGGCCGCCCTCATGACCTCAGATCTCAATCCCTACTTCCTGCTGTTACAGAGGATCGCGGAAGAATCGGCCTGGATCGAAGCGGACCAGTTGCCCCCCTGGATCGCCACAATCATAGAACTGAATGAAATACAGAAACTATCCAAACGGGAGGTTCAAAAGGCGGGCAAATCGCTGGTGGGAAAGATCAAGGGGGAGGTGCAAGATCTGTCCAGCGAAATAACCGGTAACATCCAGAGGGAGAAGATCGACGTCACGAAAAGACGCCTGGCTGCCGTCAAGGTCTGGAAGGAATACCTGGAGGCCCTGGACAAGCTTGGACCCGCCGCTACTTCCCAGGAGGTCGCCTATCGCATGGCCGCGGACTTTTTCTCCCTTCCCGCCGACACCAAGGAGAGCAAGGCGACGATCTATCAGGTTTACAGCCATTATCTGGAACTCAAGGGCACATTAACCCAAAAGGGTGATTTGACCGATGCCTGGGACATCCTCCTGGGACCCGTGGACTATCTCATCAACTATTGCATCCGGCAAACGGCCTGTTATCTGAAGCAACAGTGGGAAGGTCAGGTGGTCGGCGGCATTCAGGGCGCCGTCTCCGACAAAGTCCCGGCCCTGCTCTTCGACAAGACAAGCGGCCTGATCTGGAAATATCTCGAAGGACCGGCAAATTCCTTCGTCACCAAATCGCGGGTCGGTTATGTGCCCCGCAAGGCCGCCATCAGAACGGGACATGATCTTTTTGTCCCCTTCAACCGGGAGTTCTTTGAATTTCTCAACAAGGGCGCCGAGGGGATACTCGTGGCGCAGCCGGACTACCCCGTAACGATGGAAACCCTGCCCATCGAGGTCAACGATGACGCCGTCGTCGATCCCTACGCGAATATCCTCACCGTCAAATGCACTGATGCCCAGGTAACGCTGAAGAACTTCAATTATCCCCAAAAGGCCGCCTTCCGCTGGACGCCGGACAAATGCGGCGACACGACCCTGCAGATCCTCTTCACCAATCTAACCCTCTCGAAAACCTACAGCGGCCAGATGGGCTTCGCCCACTTTATCAATGACTTCCAGAACGGCAGCAAGATATACCGGAGCGGCGATTTCCCCGAAGCGGAGGCGCGGCTGAAGGGCATGGGCGTCAGTTCGATCAAGGTTTCCTACAAGATCGGCGGCGCCAAACCGATCCTGACCCTTTTCAAGAAAGTCCCCACCAGGGTGCCGCTGGAAATCGTCAAGTGCGAGGCCTATTGATGGACAGACGAGACCTTGGAAAAGCGCCCATCTCGGAGAGCCGCCCCGCCGGTCAGGAGGCAAGGAATGACTCCGATTTCGAACTCCTCGCCCGGGAAATAGAAAAGATGTCGTCGCCGACCCTTTCCGGGACTCTGGACTGGCAGCTTGTCCTCCGGCTATCCGCTGAAATTCTGGGAAAAAAGAGCAAAGACCTCCTCGTTATGGCCTATTTATCCGTGGCACTGCTGAAGACGGAGGGTCTCAAGGGCTTTGCCGACAGTGTTCATATCATCAGGGAGGCCCTGGAATCGTTCTGGGAAGACATGTTTCCCCCCCAAAAACGCATTCGGGGCAGGAAAAACGCCGTCGAATGGTGGCAGGAACAGGTGAGCGCCCAGGTAAGATTGCTCGGCGGGCAGAAATGGCCTAAGGCGGAGCGGGACGTCTTCCTCGATGACCTCAACGCCATCGACGCCTTTCTGGGCAATCATATGGAAGACGCCCCCCTGCTATTGGCGATGATCAACAACATCAGTGAGGTGGTGGAAGAGGAAGCGGAGCCCGTCCCGGAGGTGAAGACGCCCCCGCAGCCTCCACCTGCAGGCGCCGGCGTTAACGCCCCGCCGCCGCCCGGCCGTCCTTCCCCTCCCGCCCCGAGCGACGGCGATGTCCCGGATGCGGACCATTTATTACAGCAGGGATTGGAGGTTCTGGGAAGAGCGGCTACGCTGCTTGCGGAGCGGGAACCTCTGTCTCCCCTTGCCTTCCGGCTGAATCGTCTCGCCGCCTGGACGGCCGTCATCAGCCTCCCCCCAGCCGCCGGAGGAAGAACCCTGCTTCCGGCCCCGGACGGACAGATCGTGGAGATCCTGGCGGGCCTCCATAAGTCACGAAATTGGCGCGATCTGCTGGAAGCGGCGGAATCCCGTATCCGCCAGTATCTCTTCTGGCTCGATCTTAACCACTATGTCGTCGTGGCCCTTGAAGAGTCGGGCCATACGGAAGCAAGTGCCGTCGTGAAGGCGGAAACCCATCTCTATCTGCAAAGACTGCCAGGGATGGAAACGCTGTCCTTTGAAAACGGACTGCCCTTTGCCGACGAGGAAACTCGGCGATGGCTCGCCACCCTGGGGGGGAAAAAATCGCCCGCCGCCGGAAACGGGGAGGGGGGGGGCAACATCCGCGAGATCGTGGAAGACCAAATCGAAGCGGCCCTGAAGGCCAACCGCGAGAACCGCCTGCCCGCCGCCCTGGGGTCCTTCCTGGACAAGCTCAACCACGCCCCTTCGGCCCGGGAGCGTTTCGTCTGGCAGTTGGGACTCTGCCGCCTCCTCCTCCTGGTCAAGCAACCCCGCCTTGCGGCGCCCCATCTGAGAGAACTGCTGCAAACCCTGGACACTTACCGGCTGGAGACGTGGGAGCCGGAGTTGGCGGTGGAAGCCCTGACGACGATTTACAGCGGGCTCCTTTCCCAGGGGGGAAACAAGGAGGAGGCATTGCTGGACACGGTATTGAACAGGATCACTACCCTGGATCCGGTAAAGGCCATGGAGTTGTTTTCTGCGGCAAGGGGGTGATAAAGGCAAGGGGGTTCGCCGCAACCTGTACCTGGCGGTCAACCCGCCAACAAATGAGGCAATCCGTCCCCAAAATGGGCGGTTTTCGGGGCTGCATTGCAAATATATTTAGTGTTTTTAATTGTTTATCGGTTGGCATGCCTTTCGCTTAGCTCTCAGGTAAAAGGAGGGGGCAACGGGGTGCGCCATAGGACGGAAAAAAGATTGTAATAAATACCATTATTGTCAGGGAGGAAAGAAAAATGGCCAAGGAAGCTTCTGTTGCTCCAAAAGAAAGGGTCAATATCGTGTACCGGCCCGCCACGGGGGATGCCAAAGAGGAAGTGGAACTGCCCTTGAAGTTTCTCGTCATGGGAGACTTCACCGGGGCGGCGGATGAACGCGCGGTGGAAGACCGCAAACCGGTAAGCATCGACAAGGACAATTTCGATGACGTCCTGGCGGCGGCGGACATAAAGATGGAGGCGGTGGTGCCCAATAAGCTTTCCGCCGATCCCGACGCCCAGATGACGGTTAACCTCGACTTCAAGGGGATGAAGGATTTCGATCCCGATACGATCATCCGGAAGATTCCGGAGCTCAAGCAACTCATCGAACTGCGGGAGGCCCTCAAGGCCCTCAAGGGCCCCCTCGGCAATGTTCCGGAATTCAGGAAAAAGATCCAGGACATGATCAAGGATGAAGGGGCCCGGAGCCGGCTGCTCAAAGAACTGAATATCGAATCATAAGGAAAGGGGGGAGCACAAATGGCAGAAGAAGAAAAGAAACTACAACAGGCGCCGGTGGAAGCGGCCGAAGCGGGAGGCTCGCTCCTCGATGAAATCGTGCAGGCGACGCGCCTCAAGCCAACGGACGAAGGTTATGCCGCCACCAAACAGGGCCTTCAGGCCTTCATCGACAATCTCTTACAGCCCGGAAAAGTTGTGGACCGGGTAACCCAGGGGCTGGTCGATGAAATGATCGCCAATCTGGACCAGAAACTCAGCACCCAGATGGACGTCATCCTTCACAACGAGCAGTTCCAGAAGCTGGAATCCGCCTGGCGCTCCCTGCGTTTCCTTGTGGACAAGACGGACTTCCGGGAAAACATCAAGATCGAGATGATGAACATCAGCAAACAGGATCTCCTGGATGATTTCGAAGATGCCCCGGAGGTAACCAAATCCGGCCTATACAAGATCGCCTATACAAGCGAATACGGTCAGTTCGGCGGTCAGCCCTACGGGATGATGGTGAGCAATTACGAATTCGGTCCCGGCGCCCAGGATATCAAGCTCCTGCAGCATGTCGCCTCGGTGGCGACGATGGCCCATGCGCCGTTCGTGGCGGCGGCCGGATCGGAATTCTTCGGACTGTCCGATTTCGCCGGCCTTCCCAATCTCAAAGACCTAAAATCCATCTTCGAAATGCCCCAGTATATAAAGTGGCGATCCTTCCGGGAAAGCGAGGATGCACGGAATGTGGCCCTTACCCTCCCCCACTTTCTCCTCCGCCTGCCCTACGGCCCGGAAACGAAGCCGATGAAGAACTTCAATTACAAGGAAGACGTCTCCGGAGGCAACGGTGATTTCCTGTGGGGCAACGCCGCTTTTGCCTTCGCCTCGCGAGTCAGCGACAGCTTTGCCAAGTACCGCTGGTGCGCCAACATCATCGGACCCCAGGGAGGCGGGGCGGTGGAGGATCTGCCGGTATATCAGTACGAGGCCATGGGGGAACTCCAGACCAAGATCCCCACGGAGATCCTCATATCGGAGCGGCGGGAATTCGAACTGGCGGAGGAAGGCTTCATCGCCCTGACCATGCGCAAGGGAAGCGACAATGCCGCCTTCTTTTCGGCCAATTCCGTTCAGAAGCCCAAGGTTTTCCCCAACACACCCGAGGGAAAGCAGGCGGAAACGAATTACAAGCTTGGCACCCAGCTTCCCTATACCTTTGTCGTCAACCGCCTGGCCCATTATCTCAAGGTCATCCAGCGGGAAAACATCGGCACCTGGAAGGAAAGAGGGGACCTGGAAACAGAGCTGAACAACTGGATCCGCCAGTACATAGCCGATCAGGACAGCGTTTCCCCCGGCGTCCGTAGTCGCCGGCCCTTGAGAAAGGCCCAGGTTACCGTCTCGGACGTGGAGGGAGACCCCGGCTGGTACCGGGTAAACTTAACGGTGCAGCCCCACTTCAAGTACATGGGGGCCTCTTTCACCCTGTCCCTGGCGGGAAAGCTGGACAAAAAATAAGTGCTACCACATAAACTATAAGGAGGATTTGAATCATGGCAATGACAATCTACATGAAAGTGACGGGCAAGAATCAGGGCGAGATTCAGGGCGACTGCACCCAGCAGGGGCGGGAGAACCTGATCCTCTGCTATTCCATGGATCACGCGGTGGAGATTCCCAAGGACACCCACACGGGGCTCCCCACGGGCCAGCGGATCCATCTGCCCCTGAAGGTGATCACCAACATGGGCAAGCACACCCCGAAGCTCTTCCAGGCCTGCTGTTCCGGCGAGCATCTCGATGCGGAGCTCACCTTCTTCCGGATCAGCGAAAAGGGCCAGGAGGAAAAGTACTTCACCATCAAACTGAAGGAGGCGATCATCGTCAATTCCCGGGAGTTCTTCCCCTACACCTTCCTGGAGGAGAACAAGCCCTTCAAGCACATGCAGGAGATTGCCTTCACCTACGAAGACATCATCTGGACTTACACCCCCGACGGCATCGAGGCGGAGGACAACTGGAAGGCACCCAAGGCTTGATAATCGATTCCGGTCCGGCCGGGTCAGGCGGCAAACGTGGTCTGCTGCCTGACCCGGCAAGTTCCAAAGCGAGAACGGGAAAATGTACGAAGAAACACTGCTGGAGAGGATCCGCCATTTGGAACAGGATCCCCACGAACGGGGAGCGCGGGATATCTCCCTGGGAATCGAATCCATTTTGGGTCACCTGCAGAAGATGATGAATACCCGACAGGGAAGCGTCCCCATCGCAAACGACTACGGCATGCCGGATCTGACCAATTTTCCGGGAGACAACCTGGGCGCGGCGGCCGGAGAGCTCGAGCACATGATCAAGGCGGTCATTCAAAAATACGAACCGCGGTTGATCCAGGTGGACGTCCACTTCGACCCCAAACCAGGAGAAACCTCCATTTTGCGTTTTCGTCTCGAAGGGACCATGATGGCCGATCGCAACAAAACAACCCCCATCGTCTTCGAAACGATCGTCACCGCGGAAGGGGCCGTACGTCTGGAAAAACAATGACTTATAATCGCCATGTTCAATAAATACTACGAGCAGGAACTCCAGAACCTGAAGCAGGCGGCGGTGGAGTTTGCCAAGGCCCATCCGGCAACGGCGCCCATGCTGAGCGGTCCCACCGCCGATCCGGACGCCGAAAGGCTCCTGGAGGGGGTGGCCTTCCTCAGCGGTCTTCTCCACCAGAAGCTTCACGACGATTTCCCGGAAATTATCCACAGCCTTATGGAGGTCACTTTTCCCCATTACATCCGGCCCATTCCCGCCACCTCCATCGTGATCTTCACCCCCAAGCCCAATCTGCCCGAAACCATTCAAGTGAAAAGAGGCATCTCCCTGGCTTCGGTGCCCGTAGATGGAACCCCCTGTTTCTTCCAGACCTGTTTCGACATCGACGTCCACCCCCTGCGCCTATCGGCGGCGGACCTCTCCCAAGCCTCCCAACAACTGCTACAAATCCGTCTGTCCATGGAACTCACGGGCCCGGACCTGTCCCGCTGGAATCCATCCCGGCTCGGCTTCTTCATGGGGGGAAGCCATACCCAGGCCACCGATCTTTTCGCTATTCTGAATCATTATCTCCGTAAAATCGTCCTTCGGCCGCTGTCCGGTGGCGCCGACTGCATCCTGCCACCCGGGGACATCAAGCCGATCGGCTTCGACATGGACAAGACGCTCCTCAAGTACCCGACCCATTCCTTTTCCGGGTACCGCCTCCTCCAGGAGTTGTTCGTTCTTCCCCGAAAGTTCACCTTTTTCGAGCTGACGGGATGGGAAAAATGGCAGGACCGGGGCAAGGGCAAGCAATTCGAGATCATCTTCGAACTGGCGCCCTTTCCGCTGGCGCCCCCTAAGGTAACCAAGGATCTATTCATTCTTAACGCCACACCGGTGATCAATCTCTTCAAGCATGAAGCCGACCCCTTCCTTTTCGATCATCGCCTGGAGAAGGTGCGCATCCGGCCGGTCGCTCAGAATCCGGAACATTACCAGGTATTCAGCATCGATAAGGTCATCGGTTATGAACAGGGAACCGTAACCAAGAAGGAATATCATCCCCTGACCCTGTTTCAGGAGACGGACCGGCGGCAATCGGTTTATCAGGTAAATTATGCCCGCTCCCCCATCAACGACGCCCCGGAAACGTTCCTCTCTTTTTCCTATCCCACGGGAGGCGTCGATCCGGCCAGCGAGACCCTCTCCGTGAGCCTGACCTGCACCAACGGCGCCCTTCCGGAACGTCTTCAACTGGGTGACATTTCCGTTCCTACTTCGGAGTCTCCGGAATTGCTCACCTTTCGCAATGTCCTGCCGCCTACGGCGCCCATCGACCCACCCCTGGGCGAGAACGCCACCTGGCGGTTTCTATCGCATTTGTCCCTGAATTATCTGTCTCTCGCCAACCTGGACAACCTCAAGGAGCTCCTCCGCCTCTACGTCCTTCCCGAAGCCCGGGACAAGGCGATGATCGCGGCCAATATAAAACGTATCGAAGGCATCCAGGATTTCCGCGTCGTCCCGGCGGATCGGCTGATAAGAGGTATGATCATGAGGGGACAGGAGATTGAAATGACGGCCCGCCAGGATCATTTTGCCGGCTTCGGAGATCTGTACCTATTCGGATGTGTCCTGGATCTATTTTTTGGGGTTTACAGCAGCATCAACACCTTTATCTCCTTCAAGTTGAAGGAGAGTCTGACCGGAGAAACGATCATATGGCCGACCAGGATGGGAGACCGACTCCTGAGCTGATAGCGAGGCTGCTCCGGGAGGGGCACCGCTTTTCCTTTATTCAGGCATACCGTTTTCTGCTCCGGCAACTGCACCGGGAAGCCGGGAAAGACCTCGATATCCATGAATTGGCAAAGCAAATTAGGGTCAGACCCGATCTCTCTCTCGCCTTCCCCGATGCGGACATCGTAAAAATCGAGGATACCCCGCCCTCCGGCCGGTTTCGGATCACCGCCGCCTTCCTGGGCCTCTACGGGTCCTCATCACCACTGCCGACCTTCTACACCGAGGATCTCCTCCAGGAACTTGCCCAAGACCACACCGTCAGCCGCGACTTCTACGATATCTTCAATTCTCCGCTCTACACACTCTATTTCGCCATCTGGAAACACCACCATCTATTCTACAATATTGCCGAAGAGCCGGACCGAAACACCATGGAGCGCCTCTACTGCATGGTAGGTTTCGGGAGCGAACCGCTGCGGAAAAGCATCGACAACCCCTACGGGATGCTGCGATACATCGGCCTGGCAACCCAGTTCCCCAAATCGGCGGAAGGGTTGCGGGCCTTGCTGGCCGACGGTCTTTCCGAAGCGGCCATCCATATCACCCAGTGTCAGGAGCGGATCGCGGAGATTCCACCCCGGCAGAGACTCTTCCTCGGAAGATCGGGAAATGTCCTGGGAGAAGACGCCTATCTGGGGCGGGAAATCGCTGATCGGGCGGGAAAATTCCGGGTGCACATCGGCCCGGTAAGCAGGGAGGCCTTCTCCCGCTACATACCCGGCCAGCCGGCTTTTCAGAAGTTGTCGCAATTTATCCGGTTCTACCTTGACCAACCACTGGAGTGGGATGTGGAGGTACGGATGGAAGCACCGGAGGCCATAACCGCCGAAGTCGGTTTACAGACCATGCTCGGATGCAACACCTGGGTCTTTTCGGGGGAAGAGATCCCCGGTAACTGCCGCGCCCTCTTTGCCGGTTCAACCCCGCACTGATCAATGCCAAAATAAATGGGAGGATAAAAAATGGTAGCCGTTGACATTAAATCTCTCTTGCTTCACCTGAATGCCTTTTGCACCAACGCCCTGCAGAATGCCGCCGGACTGTGCGTATCCAGGACTCATTACGAGATCACCGTCGAGCATTTCATCGCCAAGTTTCTCGAGGAGCCCCGGTCCGACTGGCCGCTGCTGCTGCAGAAATTAGGCCTGGAGGTCGGGAGGCTTCAGAAGGCCCTGGAGCAGTCCCTTGAGGATTACCGGACGGGCAATGCAGCCAAACCGGTCTTTTCACCCCATCTGCTGGATTTGATCCAGGACGGCTGGCTCATTTCATCCATCGATCTGGGGGACCGGAAGATCCGTTCCGGTTCCCTGCTGCTCGCCTTTCTGGCCAAACCGGCCCTATTTGCCGCCGGACGTTATGCTGATCTCCTCAAACCGATCAGCCGGGAGGTCCTCCTGAGAGATTTCTGGAGTCTGACGGGTTCTTCCATCGAGGCGGAGAAGGGGGCGAGGGAGGCCGTCGCCACCGGCGAGACTGCCGCCATCCGCGGCGACGGTTCCTTCACCAGCCGCTTCTGTATGGACTTCACTAAGCGGGCCGCCGAGGGCGACATCGACCCCGTCTTCGGACGGGACAACGAGATCCGCCAGATGATCGACATCCTCGCCCGGCGGCGGAAGAACAACCCCATCTGCGTCGGCGAGCCCGGCGTCGGAAAAACGGCCGTCGTAGAAGGCATGGCCCTGCGCATCGTGGAAGATGACGTGCCCGACATGCTTAAGGGCGTAACCCTGCTGGGACTGGACATGGGGGCCCTCGAAGCGGGGGCGGGAATGAAGGGAGAGTTCGAAAACCGCCTCAAAGGGGTGATCAATGAGATCAAAGCCTCGGAAAAACCCATCATCCTCTTCATCGACGAGGCACATACCTTGATCGGCGCAGGCGGTTCCGCGGGAGGAGGCGACGCGGCCAACCTCCTCAAGCCGGCTCTGGCCCGGGGGGAGCTGCGGACCATCGCCGCCACTACCTGGAGCGAATATAAAAAATATTTTGAAAAAGACCCCGCCCTGGCCCGGCGGTTCCAGCTCGTCAAACTCGACGAGCCCGATGTGGAAACGACGATCCTCATGCTCCGGGGGCTCAAGGCCAATTATGAAAAAGCCCACAAGGTAGTAGTCCGCGATGATGCCGTCGAGGCCGCCGCGGAGTTTTCCCATCGTTACATCACCGGCCGCTTCCTCCCTGACAAGGCTATTGATCTTATGGATACCAGTTGCGCCCGGGTCAAGGTGAACCTCACGGGCAAACCTGCCGTCCTGGAAGCCAAGGAGCGGGCCGTCCAGGCCTATGTCCGGGAGATTAAGGCCATGGACCGGGACCGGGCCAACGGGGCCGCAATCGACGAGGATAAGTATGCCGAAGTCGTGGAGAAACGTAAAATTACCAACGACGAAGGGGATCAGCTCCGGGAAAGATGGCTGAAGGAAAAGGAAGCGGCTCACCAGGTGATCACTATCCGTGAGGAACTCAACTCCCTGGCCCCGGAAGACCGGGAGAAGAAAGAAGAGGTTAAAAAACAACTGGAGGAGGCCGATCAGACCCTCCGGGGGATCCAGGGCGCCGAACCCCTCATCCAGATCGAGGTGGATCCCGACGCCGTGGCCCAAGTCGTCTCCGACTGGACGGGCATCCCCCTGGGAAAGATGCTCAAGGACGAGGCGGAAACGATCATCCACCTGGATGACCGCCTCCGGGAGCGGATCAAAGGGCAGGATGCGGCGATGAACGCCCTGGCCGAGGTGATCCGGGCCGCCAAGTCGGGCATCAAGAGCCCCACCCAGCCTTTGGGCGTGTTTCTCTTCGCCGGTCCCAGCGGCACAGGGAAGACGGAAACGGGGCTCGCCCTGGCCGATCTCCTCTTCGGCAGCGAGAAGAACGTGGTCACCATCAACATGAGCGAATTCCAGGAAAGTCACACGGTGAGCCGCCTTATCGGCTCCCCCCCGGGCTACGTGGGCTATGGCGAAGGGGGAATGCTCACCGAGGCGGTCCGCCAGCGTCCCTATTCCGTCGTCCTCCTCGACGAGTCGGAAAAGGCCCACCTCGACGTGATGAACCTCTTCTACCAGATCTTCGACAAGGGCATCGCCAACGACGGCGAGGGGAAGGAGATCAACTTCCGGAACACCATCATGATCCTCACCAGCAACCTCGCCTCCGACGTGATCCAGGAGATGACGGCGGGAGGGGATGTCCCGACGGCGGAGGTGGTCGCCGGGGCGGTCCGGCCGATCCTCTCTTCCCACTTCAAGCCGGCCCTCCTCGCCCGGATGACCGTCATCCCCTTCTACAGCCTCAACGCCGAGGCGATGCGCCTCATCGTGGAGTTGAAGCTGAAGAAGATCCAGAAGAGCCTCATGGAGAACAACAAGATGGCCATGACCTATGCCACCGCCGTCGTAGATGCCATCACCGCACGCTGCACGGAGGTGGAAACGGGGGCCCGGAACATCGAATACATCCTCAACGGCAACGTCCTCCCCCGCCTGTCTCAGACGATCCTCACCCACATGAGCGAGGGGGGCATGCCGGCCCGGGTTCATCTGGATGTAGGCGAGGAGGGGGTTTTCACCTTTGCCTTCGGGGACGAAACCGGGGCTGCGTAAGGTGCCGACCGGGTCGGAGATGCCGGGGGGTCTTCAACGGGGATTTCGGAGCTCCGACAATAAATATATGGTTGACTTTATTGCTTCATTGACGGCGTGAATCGCCATGAGGTTTAGCTGCACCGCCGTTTGGAAAGAGAAGCCCGCCGAACTTGACGACATCGTAAAAAGTCCATATGTGGCGAAAGTACTTCATCCTTCGGTGGAGATGAAGGAGTTATTGATTATTTATTTCGTTTTTAAGGAGTTGAAGCCATGAAAAAAAAGATTGACCATCAACTGTTACGCTTCCTCGCTGGCGGCGCCGTTTTCCTTCTCACTCTGGCCTTTCTGACCCCCGCGCCGGCCATCGCCCATCCCCCACAAAAGTTGCTCCTGGCCTATGACGCGGGTAACCAGACCCTGACCGTCACGGTCACCCACAACCGTTTCTCCGCGGGTCATTATATAGACAAGATAGAAATCAGCAAAAACGGAGCGGTCATTGCCGGCCAGGATTACAAAAGCCAGCCCGCGGAGACCTTCACCTATACTTATAAGGTGAATGCATCCCAGGGCGACACACTCGCCGTGAAGGCGAGTTGCAACAAATTCGGTTCCGTTACCGAAAAATTTACCGTGGGCAAAGGCAAATAGATTAAGAATCCGGATGACCGCCGCTAAAGGCGGCGGCTGGGCCGTATAAATTCACGGGGTGAAAAAATGGCGCTGTTCTACGGTCATGCCTTCCCGATGGGGGCAGCTTTCCTGCTGATGATGCTGGGGATCGGGACGGCGAGATTCCTCCGACGGCAACGCTGGTGGCTGAAATTTCATCGTTCCGCCGGCATTGCCGCCGCTGTCTGCCTTTCCGGCGGAGTTATCTCGGCCTTCACCATGGTATCCCAATCCGGCGGCGGCCATTTAAACGTCCCCCACGCCTGGCTGGGACTGGCCGCCTTGTGTTCGGGCATCACCGCCCCCATTATCGGCCACCTGCAATTCAAGATCAGGGCAAAGATCCAACAGTTGCGCCGCTGGCACCGTGCCCTGGGATACGGCGCGGTCCTGCTAACTGCCTTGTCGGTCCTCTCGGGACTGGCGGCGGCGGGAATCATCTCCCTATCCTGACGCCACACCGGCGGCATCGGTAAGCGACAACGTTCATTATGGATGGCAAGGACGGGCAGTATGGGAGGCATCGATGCGGGATCACAGGCCGGGATGGCTGGTAGAGTTGGTCAATTGTCATATCTTCTCAATGAGATAATCCGCCCCGAATTAAAGGGCTAAAGTGGAGGTAAGGAGATGAAAAAAGTCTGGATAACCGCCCTGGATAAGGACCAGCAGAACATCCAGCGGCTGATGGCGACCGTGAAGACTTACGGCCTTGCCGTGGATGGCCATTTCTGGGTGGACGACCTGGCGAAGATGGCCTGGGACGCGGCTTTGGGGTCCCTGACCGCTAAAGACACGGCCTTGTGGATAATCATGGGCCGGGCGGCTTCCTGGGAGCCACCGACGGTCCGTCAGGGGCTGTCGCTGCTCGCCTTGGCCGTTCAGCACCGGAAGGGTCTGGGGTTTCCGATCCTCATGCTGACCACGAACGGGCCAATCAACATCCCGGAACTCCCCACGCCCTTCCGGGGCGCCGACGCCCTCCCGGCGGCAACGGCATCCCTGGGGCCGAAACTCGTCGCCCTGGCCAACCGCCCCGCCGCCTTGCCCACCCCGGATTACCGCATCAATCTCCACGCCTTGCACGGTATCGGACTATGGTTCGAGGTCGGGCCCGCAAGGGGCGGATTCCCCTGGGAAGGCATCATGTTCGGCGTCCATGGTGCGGATATAGATGTCCACGGGGTGGGACCGGCGGACGGCATTCCCGCCCGGACGGTCCTGGAATACTCCGCCAAGGGGATGAAGGTCAGCCTTGGGGAGGAGGAATTTACGACCTGGGCCGCCCGGAATCGTCTCGATGAAACCCTTTCCTACTATGTCCGGGTACAGGGGGTCCCCGACCGGATCCTCTTTGGCCCCTATGCCGCAGATGATGACGCCGAGGTCCATGTACTGACCCTGATTTGAAAAAAGGTTTCCCGCAAACCCCCAATGGCTGCCGGCACGACCGGCAGCGTGCTTCGCCACTCGTTACGGATAAGACCCGGAACCAGGGACCGCTTCCGGTTCCGGAGGTCTTATCCGGCGCCTTCGCAACTTCTGTAGGACATAAACCAACAGCAGCAGTCCCAGACCAACAATATCCGTAATATTTTCGGGAGTAATGAGCAATGCCGCCGCCATCCCGGTGAGAATCCTTTCCGGGACGGTCGACCGGTCGGCCAGATACCCGATGACCGTGGCCCCCAGGGCCACCGCCCCGGCGATCAGGGTGAAGATCACCTGGCCGAACCAGAGCCAGTCCATGGGGATGCGGGAATCCAGGATGCTGGGATACCCCAGAACAATGGGTGCCGATACGAAGACGAAGGGGACGATAAATCCTCCGGAGGACAGGCTGAATGCCCGGAGTCCCGTCCGGAAGGGATCGGCCCCCGATATGCCGGACGCGGCATAGGCCGCCAGCGCCACCGGCGGCGTAACGTCGGCAAGAATGGAATAGTAGAACACAAAGAAGTGGGAAACCAGGGGGTTGATGCCCCACTGGAGAAGCGCCGGGGCGGCGATCATGGAAGCGACGATGTACTGGGCTGTCGTGGGAATACCCATGCCGAGAATGAAACAGGCCAGCATGGTGAAAAGCAGGGTGAAGAAGAGGGTGACCCCTTTGATGGTCAGGAGGTTGAAGACGTCCAGGGAGATAAGGGCGGCACCGGCGCCGTTGGCCAGGTTGATCACGGTGGAGGCAAACTTCAATCCCAGGCCCGTGAGGGTCGTGGCGCCGACGATGAAGCCCACGCAGGCACAGGCGGCGCCGATGGAGAGGGCATTTTTGGTTCCCCACTCCAGAGCGCTGAGGATATCGGGAAGCCGCATCTTGCTCTCTTTGTAGAAGACACCCACGGCAACGACGGCGGTATTCGCCCAGAAGGCGGCGTTGAATGGTTCGCACTTCAGGACGAGCATCCCGGCCAGGAGCCCCGCAGTCAGGACACCCATAACCCAGCTCAGGCGGTCCGTGATGAAAAGCGTCCATCCGAAACCGGCGAGGCCGAAAACAACCCACATTGTGAACGCCGGGGAGACATCCGCCAGGGGGTTGGCGTCCGCCAGGATTGAAGGGACGGAAAGCAAGACGGTCACCAGAAGGGGCAGGGTCCGGCGGTGGACCTGGCCGATGGAAACAGAGAGGATGATCCCCCAGAAAGCAGACAGAAAGGGGCTTTTGCCCGAGATGAGGAGATAGACGATGGCGATCAGCGGGGCGATGATGATCCCCCGGTCTTTGAGAATCGCCATCACGTTGGGCAGCATATGCCGGGGCAGGCCCGCAAGGTTGTTTTTCAAAGCCTCCAGATGGACCATGGTCAAGACGGCAAAGTAGTAAACAAGGGCCGGCACGATGGCGGCCGTGGCGATCTTGAGGTAAGGAACCCCCAGGAATTCCGCCATGATGAAGGCCGCCGCTCCCATGACGGGGGGCATGATCTGACCGCCCGTGGAGGAGGTGGCCTCGACGGCGCCGGCGAATACGGGCCGGTAGCCCACCTTCCTCATCAGAGGGATCGTGAAGGAACCGGTCGTCACCGTGTTGGCGACGGAAGAGCCGCTGATGGAACCGAAGAGACCGCTGGAAATCACGGCAACCTTAGCCGGTCCGCCAGCTGACCAGCCCGCCAGGGCCATGGCGAGGTCCATAAAGAGCTGCCCCAGACCAGTCCGGGCGATAAAGAGCCCGAACAGGACGAAGTGGAATACAAATGTGGCGATGACACCGATGGGAATGCCATAGATGCCCTCGGTGCCGAGGAACATGTAGTCCACGATCCGTGAGATGGAGTAGCCCCGGTGGGCAAACAGGGTCAGTCCCGGTATTTCCAAAAAGTAAGGTCCCAGGTAACAGTTGATCAGGATGAGCCCCGCGATGATGGGCAGCGGCGGACCGATGCTCCGGCGTGCCCCCTCGAGAACCAGGAGGATGGCAAAGCCGCCGATGATCAGATCGGCCCGGTCCGGGGCCCCGGTCCGCAAGCCCAGGGCGTTGAATTCCAGGAAAATGTACAGGGACATTAGGGAGGCCAAAAGGGCAAAGAAGAGGTCGTAATAGGGCATGTTTTCCCAATGCCAGGGGAAAACCCGCCTGGTGAACAGCGACCGCACGGCAAGTCCCCACTGCATCAGAAAAAGGAGCAATATCCCCAAAAAGGAGGCCAGAAGCAGGGATCCCCAGAACACGAGAGACGGATTCAGGTCCTTGAACCACAGCGAATAGTCCAGTTCCCGGGCGGCAAAAAGAAGCCCGCAGCCCAGGCAAACAAGCATCCCGGTAAATATGGGGGCGTCGAGGGCCCGGGCGACGGCGTTCGGCACCAGGGGCCGGCGGCGGAAATACAGGAGAAGGGAAAAGAACGCCGCGGCCAGGCCGACCGATGAGGTAAAAGCGAGGTCGAAGAGTTCCCGGAAGATCGCCGTGGCAAATACACCGGCCACGAGGCTGAAGAGAATATCGTAAATGAGATATTTAACCCCGTGCTCATGGTGGTCTTTGCGCATTACGTAGAGGAAAAACACAAGGGGCAGGGTGAAGGCGAGGAAGTATGCCCGGTGCCGCCATTCCTGAAGTATTCCGAATCCGGCGGTATAGACATGAAATGCCGAGTGGACGACGCACATGGCGGCCACAAACTTGAGGGTATAGCCATGGAGTCTGCGGAATCGCAGCTCCGGGTCGTACTTGGCGACCTGATCGATCTCCTCTTTCACTTCAGTTGACATCCTGGGGGTCACCGGGGCCATGACCGATTATCCTTTCCTCGCGCACCGGAAACAATTGCCCGCGGCGATTCCCCGGAGCGTGAAGATCAAGCACTCCGCCGCAGTCGTCCGGACGGCATGAATCTTCAGCAAGGCATCCCCCGCCAGGGCCGGCAGATCATAGCTTGCTTCATTGATGAATAGGGCGTTGCCATACGCCTCCCCCACCCAGAACGAAACCTCGTCCAGGACAAGCCGCCGGCCGGAAATCCGGAAATTTCCGTTCCGCCGTACCAGCGTTTCCCCCGGAGCGAGCCGGGATGGCAGGCCTGCATTGGAAGATTGAAACTCCGTGCGATACAGGGTCAGCCGCCCGTCCCCATCGATTTGGAAATAATCCCGCACCGGGGATCGTTCCACCGAATGGACATAGGACAGGACGAAGGTATCGCCCGGGTCGGCCCGCACCAGCAGGACCGTCTTTGCACGCCGTTGATCATCCAGACGGAGGACCCACGGGCGAATAATAAACCCCGCCGCCAGGATAATGGCCGCCGTCAGCAGCAGGCAAATGACGGCCCATTTCTTCCTCATCCTGTCTCCATGCCCGGATTATAATCAATGAAAAATGAAGGCATTCAGTCAGTTATAATAATATTCGGACAAAAAGCTGGGCGCCCCATAGAGGCGCCCAGCTTGCATGGATAAGATCTGGGGGCTCCCCGTGCTATTGTTTCTTTTTCAGGGTCGGTTTCTTCTTCTCCGCCTTGATCAGTCCCGCTTCCCGATAATATTTTTCGGCCCCCGGGTGGAGGGGCACTGACATGCCGGCCAGGGCGGTCCGGGGCTGCACGTTCTTCCCCTGGGCATGGGCCGCGGCCATCTTCCCGGCCCCGCTCTCCCAGAGGGCCTTGGTCAGTTTATAAACCACGTCCTCGGGAACTTCGGCGCCCACAACCCACTGGGCCATCGTGGTGATGGTGGCCACATCCTTGCCCTGACCCCTGTACGTCCCCCTGGGAATCGAGATCCGGGCATAGAAGGGATATTTCCTGGTAAGTTCTTTGATCTTGGCCTCGTCGACAGGCACGAGGACTATATTCGTCGCAATTGCCAGTTCGGTGATCGCCGCGGTGGGCCAACCCGCCGTGGTAAAGGTCACATCGGCCTGCTTGTCCTGAAGACGCTGGGCGCCCCCGGAAAATGATAGCCAGTCCACGTTCGCAAAGTCCTTATAGCTATAGCCATAAGCCCCGAGAATATTCAGCGTATCAACTTCCGTGCCGCTGCCGCGGTCGCCGGGAACCAGCCGCTTGCCTTTTATATCCTTCACGGTCCGGATCTTCGCATCCGCCCGGGCGACGATCTGGATCGTCTCCGGATAGAGGGAGGCAATGAACCGGAGGTTTTTGGCCGGTTTGGCCTTGAACTGTTCCAGCCCGTTATAGGCATTGTAGGCCACATTGCTCTGGACAAAGGCCGACTCTACCTGCCGGTCGCGAATGAGATTACAATTCGCCACGGAGGCGTTTCCGGCCTGGGAAGTAACCACTACTTCCGGCACTTGCTGGGAGAGGGCCTGCGCCAGGATCCCGCCCAGGGGATAGTAAGTTCCGCCGGTTCCGCCCGTGGCAATGGCAAAGAATTTCTTTGGCTGGGCATAAAGCGAAGATCCGCACAAGACCGACAGAACGACCACCATTGCTACCATGAATATATTTTTCGCTTTCGACATTTTTCCCCTCCTCAAGTAAAAGTTGATGCCAAGATGGGACTTTTCCATATTAGCGCCAAAAACCGCTCCGCCGGGGAGTATAGGGCAGGAATTTCCGGTATGTCAAAGGAATTTTAAATACATCAGCCCCGTGTATGCCTTGAGCTGAAGGCCATTCCTTCTCAGGGGAGGATGGTTATGCGCCGCTCGGTGGGGTTGCCGAACGAACCCAGTTTCCGTAGATGGTCCCGGAAGGCGTCCTGATCGATGATTCCTGTATCTACGCGGAATCCGCTCGCCTTTTTCAGCGTCGCGAGACCGTCTCCTCCCCCCGCCATGAAGGCGCTGACCACGGTCCGGTAAACCTTACCGGGATCCGCGGGCCGGTAAACACCGGACGGATCCCGGACCGAAAGTTCCCTCACCCTGCTCCCCGCCGGGGCGCCGGGACGGACGGCAAACCTCGCCCCGGCTATATAGGGCATAAGCGGCGGCGTATGTTGCGGATACCGCCGGGCCAGGAAGGCGATGTGCTCCTCAAGGGCCGTTTGCAGCTCCTCGCCGGTCAAATCGATCAGGACCAACGTGTTGCCGAAGGGGAGGACCTCCATGACGTCGGCGACGGAAACGGTCCCGGTGTTCAAGTCCCGGCGCACGGCGCCGCTGTTAAGGAAGGCGAGGCGGGCTTCGGGAAAGGCCGCCAGCATGGAATCCGCCGCCAGGGGACCGGGACCGCCGTCGAGGCCATGCACGACCGGCTCCGTCGCCATGGCGACGGGCGTCTCCCGGTAGGTCCTGATCTTTCGGGCATAGGGTTCCAACCGCTCCCGCATCCGTAGATCTTCCCGGGTTATACGGACCACGCCGCCGGCGGCCAGGGTTCCGACGATCCGGCGGTAGGCTTCGCCTCCCGGTGCGACCGGCACGCCCTTCCGTTTGAAAGACGCGCCGCAGGGGATCGTGATCCCGCCCCGATAGCCCGCCACCTCCCCGACGGCGGTAAAGTCAACCTGGATCATCCCGATGGCGTGCCCCCACCGCCAGGCCTGGAGGACCAGGACGGTTTTGCCGTCCGGATTCTTTACCTCCGTGGGATAGGGACCTTCCGGCGCCAGCCCTACGATGTCCCGGATCAGGTCCTCGTTGACCAGCAGGGAATGGCTGTGGCCGCCGACGATGATGTCGATTCCCGGCACCTTTGCGGCCAGGTCCAGATCGCGACGGTACCCCAGGTGAGACAAAACGATGATCCTGTTGACTCCCAGGGCGGTGAGGATCTCCACTTGACGGCGGGCCGCGGACACGGGGTCATGAAATACCGTTCGGCCCACGTCTCTGGTGATGAGCGGAGTGTCTTCAGTGGTCAGGCCGATTATGCCCACCTTTTCCCCGCCGATTTCCCTGACCAGAAAGGGCTGTACCAGGGGGGCGATGGCCGGGACGCCGGAAAAGTCGATATTGGCGGCCAGCCAGGGGAAACGGCTTCGATTGATCCATTTCGGAATGGGCGCTGGACCGAGGTCAAACTCATGGTTGCCGAAGGTCATGGCGTCAACGCCCAGGAAGTTGAGAAAATCGAATGCCACCATCCCCTCGAACCGGGGAAAATATGCCGTACCCTGCACAGCGTCCCCTCCGTGGAGCAACAGCAAATCCGGCCGGTCGGCCCGCATCCCGTCCAGAACTGTTTTGATCCGGGCGAACCCTCCCAACTCCACCGTCGTATGGATCGAGTCGATCTCTAAATTGACGCTTAGGGGCTCTAAATGAGAATGGGTATCATTGAGATGGGCCAGGAAAAGAGGGGCGGATGCCTTCGGAAGGCCGCCACAGGCCGCCGGTACGACTAGGGCGAAGGCCAACAGGACCAGTAGGGCGGGAAAGCGAAGCTTATTGTTCATAAAAGACGATCTTTTTATCCATCCATGCGCTTCAACGCGATCACATCCATTCATGGGCTCATCATAACCGGCTGGGGAGGATCAAGATGGGATCTACTGGGAAGACTTACGGTAACCGGCCTTGACGGCCGCATCCTCGGAATCGAACTCGACCCGGGTCTCGATCGCCACCAGATCGTATTCCCTCATCCCGGGCAAATGATACCGCTTTGTTTCCCGGTCTCCAACGATCTTTGCCCGGCCGGCGGCAGCCGGAACGGCGGGAGTTGCCGGAGGCGGCACAACAACGGATTCAGCGCGGGAAATCTTCTCGGCGGCATCCTGTTCGTAAAGAGGATGGAAAAAATTAAGATACAATCCCAAAAAGGCGATTACCATTGCCACGAGGAAGGCCCATGTAAATGCAGGTGAACAGCAGGTAAACATGGGTGGTTTTTTCCGCCCGAAGTCCGTCGCCGGCAGAATGTCGGCGATCGCCGCCTCCCGCGGCGCTGCGTCATCGGCAACAGCCGGCGCCGTATCCGCAACCGGCGGCACCCTTTTGGGAGGTTGCAGCGCATAGCGCCGGAGGACCGCCTCTTCATCGAGAAGGAGAAAACGGCAATAGCGTTTAAGATAGGCGGGAATCTCTTTCCGGCTGGGAAACGCATCCCAGTTGTCTTCCTCCAGGGCCGTCAGAAGCGGGAAGGCGATCTTCGCCTCCTTGAACATGAGTTCCTTTTCAACCCGCCGCGCCTCTCTTTCTCTTCGTAAATACGCCCCCAGCGTTTCTTTTTCCCTGCCATTCATATCCATTAGATCCTTTCTTTTTTTATAACACACCCCCCGACCCTTTGACAACCGGGATGATCCTTTTTTCCTTGACACCTCGCCGTCCATTCTTTATCTTTTCCCCATCTTTGCGCCGAAAGGCATTATCAGGCTTATGTGGAAACGATTACTATTTTTTTTCATAGTCCTTTTGATAGGGGGCTGCAGCATACCCGGGAAGGATGTCATCAAGACCGATAAGCGGCAGCTTCCCCGTGATTACTCCCAACACGAAGAAATCATCCCCGTAAAACCAGGCGTCTATGCTTCCGATCAGTCCTGGCAGATCGTCAATGCAAACCTGAAAAGAAAGGTATATTTCAACGACCGCCAGACCATGGTCATCTATGAAGGAACCAGGGCGGCTGCGGGCAAGGACGTAGACACCCGGTATCATTACCATGAATTGACGGGCTATGTGCTCAGTGGCAATCTTCTGATCAAAATCGATCAGGACGTGCAGAGCATCGGTCCGGGAGGGTGCTATATCATCCCCTCCAACGTCCACTACGCCGTCCTCCCCCTTACCGACCAGGTGTCTTATCTCGAGATATTCACGCCGGCCCGCAATGATCTGCGCGGTCCTCCCATCTTGGCGCGCTTCGATGAAAACGACGTGAAAAGCGTCATCTTTACCTGGTACGCCCATCTGGATAAACTCGCCCCCATGGACAGCTACCTGCCCCTCATGGCCGACCGGGGCCTGCTCATCCACGTCCCGGGCGCCGTGATCCGGAGCCGGGAAGATTTCAAGAACTGGTACGCCGGGATGGTCAAAAGGACCCGGACCAATGCAAGCAAGGTAACCGACGTAAGGGTAAAGACCGACCCGCGGGGCGGCTTCGTCGCCGAATTCAACGTAACCTGGGAAGCCACAACCAATCTCGATGAGGCACGATCCTTTCACTCCCGCCAGCGCTGGCTCCTCATCGATCAAGGGGGTGCGGCGCCAGTAATCCTCAGTGCCGACTACCAGGAAATCAGCGACTTCAAGCCCTGATGCAGGCTGCCGGCCATGGCAGACAGCTAATGAATAGCGATCCACGCCGCCGTGCGGCGCATTATCGTAAAGTAACTCGAGAGAAATCAATCAGAAGGGGCGTCCTTCACGGAATGTACTTTATGGAACTTTCAAAACAAACCGGGCCGGCGGAATCAGGGGCTTTCAAAGCTTATCCAAAAGCAGGAGCCAAGGGTTATACCGTCTTCAAAACAGCAACCAATAAGTCATTACGCGGCATGGCCGTCCAGATGCGCGGCGACGTCATAACCGGTTTGGAGGCCTGGGTATGAGGGTCATCACCCCCTTGAACATGGGCGTGCTCTTCAAAGGAATCGCCATTGCCGGCGAAGCCCGCCTCAGTATCGCCGCCTGCGCCTGCTTCAGACTGGAAGAAAACGCCCCCAACCGTCTTATGGAAGAGCCGGAGATGTGGCCCCTTCTCGATGCGGCCTTGGGACCGGAAGGAATATTCGATTTCGGGACCCCCAAGATCCGGGGGGAATATCTCGTCTATGGAAGCGCCTTCGCCCCCGTACCCGTCCCGGCGATAGAGGTATCCGTGCAGGTCGGCCACATGGGCAAAATACTGGCCGTCTTCGGAAACCGGAATTGGGGCCTTCTGGGGATGGAGAACCCCGTGCCATTCACCCGCATGGAGATCACATACGGCAACGCCTTCGGCGGCCCCGATTTTCCGGATAATCCCTTAGGCAAGGGAACCGTCCCCGATGCCGCGGGTAAAATCCCTCTTCCCAACATCCAAGATCCCCGCCGTCTGATCGGATCTCCCGGAGAGAAGCAGTCTCCGGCCGGTTTCAACGCTTTTCCCATGGAATGGCCCCAGCGGCTCCGGCACATGGGCAAGGTGGATGAAAAATGGCTCCGGGAAGACTGGCCCCATTTCCCCAAAGACACGAATTGGGAGCTGTTCAATACCGCCCCGGAGGATCAGCGCCTGAAGGGTTTTCTCAGCGGCGACGAAAAAATCTCCATCGTCAACATGCATCCGGAAAAACCACTGTTCACCTCGTCTCTGCCGGGCCTGCGGCCCCGCCTCTTCGTCAGCCAACGGGGAGAAAACGGCGAGATCTTTAGAGAGGTAGCCTGCCGGGCGGAAACCCTCTGGCTTTTCCCGGATCGGGAGACCGGCATCCTCCTCTACCGGGGAACCGTTCCCGTGAAGGACGAGGATTACGAAGACATCATCCACCTTTACGGCCAGTGGGAGTCACTGTCCGAGGAGCCTCGCCCCAGTGAGGAATACGAGCGGATGTTCCAGAAAGCGATCACGCCGCCGCGGCCGGACGAGGAGGCGAACGCCGCCCCGCCCCCCGAAACGGAACCGGGTCCATCCCCGGCGCCGCCGTCGGCAACAGCAGAGCTCCCGCCGGCGCTGTCCGCCCTGCTCAAGGATGCGGAAGAGCTGGAAGCGAAGTCTCGGGCGATGCTGAAGCAGGCGGGCCTCGATCCGGATCTGGCAGTCAAGCGCTTTCTCCCCGCCGGGGAGCGGGCGGCCGCCGCCAGCCTGGGTGAACTGTCGGCAGCCGTAATGGACCTCGAAGAGCAGACCGCGGCATTTATGAAGAAATTCAACATCAGTCCCGCCGCGGTGGAAAAGATCATGACGCCGAAGCCGGAAACACCGACGGCAACGGCCGACGAAATCATCGCCAACTTGCGTAAAGGAGGCTTCCATAAACCGGAGATCGAGGCCCGGATCAGGGAGGCGGAGGCAATGTCCAGGGAAGCGGCGGCGGTAGTTGACAAGATGGGGAAAAAAGAGGCCGGCGTCGGCACCGCTCCTCCCCCCCCGGAAGTAGAAATGCCTCTTCCCGCCGGCCTCGTCCTCACCGTTGAAGAGGTTATGGCGCGCCACGACCGGGGGGAATCGCTGCGCGGCCTGGACCTTGCGGGCCTTGATTTCACCGGCCGCCGTCTGGCCGGAGCGGATTTCACCGCCTCCGTGCTGGCGGGTGCGGTCTTCGCAAACGCAACGTTAACGAATGCGATCTTCAAAAACGCCATCCTCAAAGAGACCGATTTCCGCAACGCCGACCTGAATCAGGCGATCCTGGAGCAGGCCGACGCCTCCAGCGGACTGTTCCAGGGAAGTCGTCTTACCGAGGCGAAGCTCTCGGGAGGCGACTTCACCGCCACGAACTTCACCGGGGCCGATCTCTCCGGAGCGGACGCCGCCGGAGCGGATTTTTCGGAGGCCGTTATGGAAGGCGCCACGGCGGCAAGGATCAGGGCGCCCCGGGCTTCGTTCGCCAAGGCGATACTCAATGACGCCAACCTGACGGAGGCGGAGCTGACCGACGCCGACTTTACCGGCGCCAAGTTGACCCACTGCGCCTTCAACAGGACCCTTGCCCACGGCCTCCGCCTGAACGGCGCCTCCGGAGAACATACGAAATTCGGCCAGTCCCATCTCGTCGCCTCCCGGGCCGACGGAGCCACCCTCCTTGCCGACGCCCGTTTCTATGACGCCGACTTGAGCGATGCGTGCTGGGAGGGCGCCCGGCTGCCCCGGGCCCAGTTGATCGATGCCGTCATAAACCGCGGCGATTTCAGCCGGTGCGATCTGACGGGGGCGTCCCTCGTCCTCACCACCGCCAAGGAGGCAAAATTCATGAACGCCGACCTGACCAACGCCAATCTCACGGGGATCAACCTTTTTAAGGGCTCCCTGCGAAAGGCCGTTCTCACCCGGACGGACCTGAAACTCTCCAATCTCTACGGCGTGGATTTCTATCGGGCCAAGATGCAGCGGACGAACCTGGACCAGGCAAATATCAAGAAGACCTTATTGAAACTCAGACAGGAATCATGAACTCCACGGAACTGTTCACCTGGATAAAGACGGAAGGACGCATCACCGGGGCGGATCTCACAGGCCAGGATCTTTCCGGAGTGGATCTCACGGAGATCATCATCGAGGATGCGCAGCTTGGCCGGATGAATCTTGCCGGCGCCAAACTGATTTGCAGCACGTTGATCCGCGTTGATCTCACCGGCGCTGACCTGACCGGAGCGGATCTCACCGGCGCCCGCCTCGATAAAGTCGAACTGAGGGGAGCACGACTGGAAAGGGCCGCCCTGGCCGAAGCTGACCTGTTAAACTGTTCCCTGGCCGGCGCCGATCTCACCGGGGCAGACCTCAGTCACACGGTTGCGGAACATACCGATTTCAGCAGCGCCAAATGTGTCGGCGCATCTTTCGTCGACGCATCCTTCCACAAATGCCGCCTGGGGGCGATGGATCTTACGGAGGCGGATTTCACCAGGGTGCTGGCTTCCAACAACGATTACTCGGGGGTCGTATTCAGTAAAACAAACCTGACCAAGGCCTTCCTTGCGGAGAGTGGATTAGCGAATCAGCGTTTCCCCGACTGCATCCTCCTGCTAACCAGATTCGATCGCAGCAATCTCCGGGAAGCCGATTTTTCCGGGCTGGATCTCACCCAGACGGGCTTTGCCGGCGCGGATGTCACCGCCGCCCTTTTCGCCGGCGCCAGGGGAAAATACACCCTCTTCATGGCCGCCACCGCTTTGGGCGCAGATTTCTCCGCGACGGATTTTTCCGCGGCCAACTTCAGTAAAGCGAAACTAAAGGGGGCAAATTTTCGGGACGCCCGCATCGAGAAATCCCTCTTCACGGAGGCCTTACTGGAGAAATGCATCTTTATCCGGGCGGAGGCTCCCTATACCGACTTCTCCCGCAGTGTGGTCACGGACGCGGATTTTTCCCAGGCGGCCTTGCCTTACGCCAACTTTCACGGTGTCCGGAGAAGGGAGGCCATCTGGAGCAAAGCGGACACGGCTACTATTTTTGTCACCGATCCCGATCTATGGGCGGCGGAAACCTGGGCCGTCCCGGAGCGTAGAAAAAAAAGGAGATCAGTCAATGAGTAACATCATCACCCTCAAGCGTCAGAATCCAGATAGGAAGGCGGTGCTTCTCTACGGCCGGATCGAGGAAGCGAACGGTGAAGATTACCGCCTCCGCCTGGAAAACGACATCACCTTGACGGCCCTGCGGGCCAGTGGTTGTCTCCTTGCCCCGGCGCCGGGAGACGAGGTGCTGGTCATTGATGACGGCGCCCGGGCCTTTATATTGAGTGTCCTGACCGCCGGAGATGACCGGGCGCGGATCGTCCTGCCGGAGGCCTGTGACCTGGAAGGCGGGGAAATCTCCCTTACCGGCCGGCAAACTCTGATCCTAAAGGCCCCCCGGGTATCTCTCGCCGGCCTCCTCGGAGAAGTGCAGTTCAAGGGGCTGTCCGTTCTCTCCCAGTGGTGCGACATCCGCATCCGAAAGATCGCCGCCGTGGCGGAGGTATGGGACCGCGTCGTCGGTCGTCTCACCGAAAGGATCCGGGACAGCTACCGCAGAATCGAAAACACCGAGCAGACCACGGCGGGGAGGATCAGGACCATTGTCCGGGGGCGTTTCTCCCTCGGGGCGAAAAACGCCGCCCTGACGGCGGAAGAAGCCGTGACGGTGGACGGGAAGAAGATTCATCTCGGATAAAAGCCGTTAATTGAGGATAAAGGAGAAATAGTAATGTTCGCTGCCACCATCGAGGATGGAAAGGTAATAGCCCCGAGCGATGTCTGCCTCACGCCCATGCCGGGATCGCCGCCGCCCATAGTCCCCCAAAACTATGTCAACACGGGTTGTAACCAGTTGGGCTTCCCTTTTTCGACCAAGGTGATGATCAACCGCGCCTTCGCCCTGACCAATGCCTCGCAGATCAGACCGACCTCCGGAGATGAGCGCGGTATCAATGGGGGGATCATGTCGGGAACCTTCATGCAAGCCGCGCAATTCACACAGGGAAGCACCAAGGTGATGATCGAGGGCAAGCCGGCGGTATTCAACAACCTCAGTACCATCCAGAACAACATCAACGCCCAGGGCTCCCATCTTAAGCCTTCACAGAACAAGGTCATGATCAATGGATGAAGAGAGGAAAAAACTTGAAAGATAAAGACGTCCTGAGATTATCCACTCCTCCCGACCTGTCCTATCTGCCGCTGATCCAGACCGCCATCCGGGAGATGGCCAAAAGAATCGGTTTCACCGGCCAAGATTTGTATGAAATAGAAGTGGCCGCCGAGGAGGCGGTAAGCAACGTCATGATCCACGCCTTTTCCGACCGTGAAGGAGAAACCTACGATCTGATATGCGAACGGGCGCCCCTGGGAATGAGGATCATCATCCGGGAGAAAGGCCTCCCCTTCGATCCCCGCCAGATCCCCGATTATCGACCTACGGAGGATCTCGAAGGGATGTCCGCTTCGGGTATGGGTGTTTTTCTCATGAAGAAATTCATGAACGAGGTCTCCTTTCACAACCTCGGCATGGAAGGTAAGGAAACGCGCCTGGTGAAATATCTCCCCGCGAAAAGCATCGAATCGTACCTTTCCGCCCGGGAACGGGAGGAAGCTCCAGCGGCGGCGCCGGAGTTGGAAGCGGACGCCCCTCCCCTCGGAGCGAAGCGGCCTGAGAAGATCCGTTACACGGTGCGGAGGATGGAACCCGCCGAGGCCGTGGAAATCGCTCGGTGCGCCTATAAATCCCACGGGTACACCTTCTTCGACGACCACATCTACTATCCGGAGCGGATTGTGGAGCTCAACGCAACGGGTGAAATGATCTCCGCCGTAGCCGTTACGGAAGACAACGTCTTTATGGGGCACTCCGCCCTCGTCTATCCCGGCCCGAATGCCCGGATCGCCGAATTCACCTTTGTTTTCGTCAATCAGGAATACCGGGGCCAGGGATGCATGAAGGAAATCGCCGATTATCTCTTTACCTGCCCGAAGAAGAACCCCATGGACGGCATCTATGTCTATTCCGTCACCAATCACGAATTCACCCAGCGGGGCATGGCCCAGTTCGGCATCCGGGATTGCGGGCTGCTCCTTGCCTCCAGCCCGGAAACCTGGGTCTTCAAGGGAATCGAGGCCCAGGATCAGCGGATCAGCGTTGCCTTGAGCTTCCGGTACCTTGCCGAGCCGCCCCTCCTCACCCTCTACCCACCGGCACGGCACCGGAAGATGATCAGCCGCCTCTACAAAAATATCGGGGCGCCTCGTCATCGCTTCGCCTTACCGGTAATCGACGGTTACCCGCCGCCCCCCGCGGAAGGGGCGATCGAAACGGAAGTCTTCACTACGGAAAACTGCGCGGAAATCCATGTGATCAGACATGGCGACGATGTCCTTTCCGAAGTCAAAAAAATATTGCGTGATCTGTGCGTCAAGAACATATCCGCCATCCAGCTCTTCCTGGATCTGCGTGATCCCCATACCTATTTTTCCGCCCCGGAATTTGAAAAGATGGGCTTCTTCTTTGCCGGCATCCTGCCGATGTCCCTGGTGGGCGAAGCCCTGATCCTCCAGTACCTGAACAACGTCCGGATCGACTACGATAAGCTCGCCCTCTACACGGAAGAGGTCCGGCGGATTCGGGATTACGTCCGGGATATGGATCCCCACGGCAGTCTTCAGTAAGTTGCCATGAACTTCTCTCCCGCGCCGGGATTTACCAGGCAACCGATGACGATCAAGAACAGGCCCCGCCGGAGTGCCAGGCCATGAAACAGCCCGCCGATATGGTTATCACCGGGGGTACGGTCTATACGGCGGAGGCCGCCGCGCCATTCGCGGAGGCCGTCGCCGTCCGGGGAGAACATCTGATCTGCGTGGGCACCCACAAAGAAGTATCGGTCTGGATCGGCAAAAAAACGGAGGTTATCGATGCCGGCGGCAGTCTGGTTATCCCGGGTTTCCGGGACACCCATATCCATCCCCTGCACGGCAGCCTCCTCTGGGTGGAATGCCCCCTGGCGGAAGAGAATTCCGTTCACGGCTATCTCGGGAAGATCGCCGCCTATGCCGCCGCCGATGCGAAGAAACCGGCCATCAGAGGAAACGGCTGGCGCCAGGGTCTCTTCCCTTCCCAGGGGCCCCACCGGGCGCTTCTCGATCCCATTGTCCCGGACCGGCCGGTCTATCTCACCGCCCTGGACGGGCACTCCGCCTGGGTAAATTCCGCCGCCCTCCATCTCGCGGGAGTTGGCCGGGGGACCCCGGACCCTTGCGGGGGAAAGATCGAACGGGATCAAAACACCGGCGAACCCACGGGAACCCTCCGGGAATGGCCGGCCATGAATCTCGTGTCCGGTCGCTTGCCCCCCCATCCCCGGCGCGACTTGCTGGGGGCCATGGAGGTTTTCATGGAGATGGCCGCCCGGGCCGGTATCGTCGCGGTCCATGATGCCGCCGCCGGGGACGAGGAGTTGGAGACTTACGCGGAGCTTTCTCGGTCAGGGGCGCTGGCCCTGGAGGTCGGCGCCTCCCTCCTTTGCGAACCGGATGCCGGTCCGGAACAACAGGTTGAACGCCTCGTATCCGTTCGGCGGCGCTACACCTCGTCCCATCTGAAACCCTTTGCCGCCAAGATATTCCTCGACGGCGTCATCGAAAGCCGCACCGCCTTCCTTTCCGCCCCCTATGCCGATCAGCCGACGCAGCAGGGCGCCCCGGTGTGGGATGAAAATAATTTCCGCGCAACGGTAACGGCTCTTGATCGCCACGGTTTCTCCGTGCACGTCCACGCCGTGGGAGATGGAGCCATTCGCCTGGCCATTGACGCCCTCCAGAAAACCAGACGGGAAAACATCTCTTCGGAGGGACGCCATCAGATCGCCCATCTGGATCTCCTGCGGATCCCGGACATGGACCGGCTCCGGAGGCTGAAAATCATCGCCAATATGCAACCGGCCTGGTTCTACGCCGACGAGAGCTTCTCCGAGGCCATGCTTCCCGCCCTGGGCCGGAACCGGTCTCGGCGGATTTATCGCCTCCGCACCCTCATGAACCGTAATGTCCGGTTCTGCCTCAGCAGCGACTGGCCTTACAGCGGCGGCTTGAGCACCTTCAAACCCCTCGAGGCGATTCAGGTCGGCCTGACGAGGAAATCCCTCTCCGGGAGTGAAAGCCGGGCCTTTATCCCCGACGAACAGGTAAAGCTGCGAGAACTCATCGACGGTTTCACTATTCACGGCGCCTTCGCCGCCTTCCAGGAAAAGGAAACCGGATCACTCAAGGCTGGTAAGCTCGCCGATCTCGTCGTCCTCGACCGGAATCTCTTCACCGTCTCTCCTGAAGAGGTAGGGCGGGCACAAATCCTCCTCACCCTTTCTCGTGGCAAAACCCTTTACCGGGGATAAATAGCCGGTGTGCAACCACTTTTCCATCGCCGACACATATTCAATCCCCATCAAGAAACCGGCTCCCGCCAGAATCGGCTTATGATTCAATGATCCTTTTTATGTTTCATCCGACTGGAGCCTACTTTCATCTCATTCACCTATCCTATCAACAACCTCCACC
>CAZNDG010000013.1:58066-61722 GCA_964571695.1 uncultured Syntrophus sp. | reverse complement strand
GCGTCAAGAAGTTCCGTGAGCAGACGTCGGTTCGCCAATCCCGTCAACGGGTCCGTGTTCATCAACTGCGTTATTCTCTTATTCGCGGACGCCAGTTCCCGGTTTTTTTTGTTCAGCTCCCGCGTCAGGTTCGTCAACTCGTCCGTGAGACGCGACATCTTCGCCACCATTTCGTTTTCGGTAAGGCGAATCGTTTGCGCGAAGATGATGCGCCGGTCGCCGATATCCACCATATGCCCCAATAGGGTCTGCTCCCGGGCGTGGTTCAGGGTGAACGAGAAGCGGACTTCCCGGTAAATCTGAGTTTCGCGGTTTCCTGGGGCGGAAGGACTTTCTGCAAGAAAAGTATTGATGGATTGGCCGACGGGCTTTTCCGTCAATCCGGAATTTTCCAGAAAAAAAGGGTTGCAGTCAAGAATCATTCCCTGCTGATCGAGAAGCATGATCGCCAGTCTGCCGCGCGTCATCAGGTAATCGGCAATGACTTGCGGATTCTCGGTCAGCAGAGTGCTGAGAGCAGCAATATGTTTGGCTTGTTTCACCATGACTGAACCTGCCGGATGGCGTTTTGCGGTGTGTCTGCCCATGCGTCCGCTCCGATTTGCCGCCATAGACGCGGGGCGGTATTGAAAGCCGCGCCCCCCACCATGATTTTGACGGAACTCAGGGCGGGAATGGCCCGGATGGCTGAAATGATGCCGGAAACCTTGTCGATGGAAAAGGGCATGGTCAGAGAAATGGCCACGAATCGCGGTCGTTTTTTCCGGATCAGGCTGATCAATGCCTCGGCGGGAGTATTGGCGCCCAGGAACAGAACATCCCATCCATCCGATTCCAGCATATCGGCCAGCAATCTTGCTCCCAGTTCATGGTATTCGTTGGGTGCGGATGTGACAATGGCCTTCCCTCTATCAGTCAAGGAAAAGGGAAGTTTTTCGTAAAGGGCGGCGAGAATTCTTCCGACGAGTGATGTGGCCAGATGTTCTTCCGCTGTGCTGATCTTGTCATCTTCCCATAGCCTACCGATTTCATACATGACCGGTTTGATGAGACCCATATATAGGGTTTCCTGCCCTTTTTCCCGCCCCAGAACGGCGTCCGCAATTCTCATGCCGCCGGCATAGTCAGCCGCCAGAAGGAACGCCATGAATTTTCTGCGCTCATCCGCGAGTTCCGGATAGGCCTCCGGTTCTTCGGGAGGCAGGGCAGAAAGATCGATCAATGTTTGGTGGTGTCGAAGCATCCAGTCATAAACCATATTTATTTCAGAGGCCGCCGCGGGTGGCAGGTGTTTTCTTACCGCATTTTTCCATGCTTCAAGCTCCAGAGGAAAGTAATCAAATGAAAACCCGTGTGCCCGGTAGGAGTGGTAAACCCAGGGCAACGTTTTGGCCAGCATGTCAAAACCGCGAAATTTAAAAACGGTGGCAAGAAAATCGATGTGATTTCGGTGGTTGTTGTACATCATGCTCAACGGATTTCCGCCAATGAGTGAGGAAATCTGCGGATGTTCGGTCATACGTGTATTGACCTCTTCCATCATGGCATCTCTGGCCTCAACATACTCGGCGGCGGCCGCGGCGCCGACGTGCAGTGTCTTCCGTGCTTCCGCTAAGAATTGCTCTGAATTCATATGCCCTCCCTGCCGGTAAACATTAAAAACATATTTAACCTTCGCCCAATGATCGGCGTTGCCCGTCGAGGCCCCAGACCTTTTCGGCGTATTCGTAACCATCGATCGTCAGGGCGTATTCGATGAGATCGTCATAATCGTTCAATGCCGGGTTTGGCGCTTTGTACATCTTGGCCGTAAAGTCATCCGTCATGAGATAATTCCCGTTCCATGGTTGTTATCGCTATGTAATCAACCCCAGATAATTCTGTTGGTCGATGACCTGCCATGTTGCATTGGGATAGTTTTCCAGCCATCCTTTCGGAGCTTTGGCTCTAACTGCTCCCCATTTCATCTCATAACCGAACAATTTTCCTTCCCGTTCCTCGACAAAATCAATCTCTTTTTGACTGTAAGTGCGCCAGAAATAGTTGTTGGCATGCACTAGCAGGTATTCCTGCCGCTTGAGTCGTTCCATGACAAGATAGCTTTCCCACAATGAGCCGACATCGTTGCGAAGATCCAATGGATTGAAGTTGTTGATAAGGGCGTTCCGAATCCCGTTGTCCAGAAAATAGTAGCGGCTGTTTTTGGTGATTTCAGAGCGCAGGTTGCGGCTGAATCCCGATAGTTTCTGAATGACAAAAGCCTTTTCCAGCAGATCGAGATACCGCTCGATGGTATTTTTGCTCATGCCGAGGCCCGCTCCAAGTTCTGCATAGGAGACCTCTTTGCCAACCTGCAGCGCGATCATTTGCAGGAGTCTGCTGATCTTGGCCGCATGACGAATACCGTCCATTTCCAGAACATCCTTGTATAGATAGGAAGCGACGATCTCGCGCAGGTACTGTTCCCTTGCCCGATTGTCATTGGTCAGGACAACTTCCGGATAGGCCCCGTAAATCAGGCGACTCTCCAGATTGGCGTCGGTCTGGTGACGCTCCTCGATTTGCCCTATCTCCAACTGAGCCAAGGGGAAAAGCTTCAAGGTGGTCTTCCTGCCGGTAAGCGGCTCGCCAATGGAGCGGGCAAGATCAAATGATGACGAACCGGTAGCGATCACCCGCATCTCTTGTATGTGATCGACAATGAGTTTGAGGTTCGCGCCGATATTTGGCACTTTCTGCGCCTCATCCACGACAAGCAGACGGTTTGATCCTACAAAGGCGGAAAGCTTTTCGATCGATTGGCTCGCCAGATATCCCTGTACCGTGATATCTTCTCCGTTTACCAGAAGATACGGTTCCTCCACGCCCCGCAGGAATTGCTGCAACAGAGTTGTCTTGCCCGTGCGGCGAGCGCCGTAGATAACAACCACTTTGCCGGGCGCCAGAGCTCTTCCAAGATTATCCAACTGCTTCTGTTTGATATACATTATAAATCCGTCCGCATGTTGACTGTATTATATTTAATTGAGTCAATATGTCAATGGATTTTTGCAAACCCGGTATGAACACTTCCATGAAAATCAAACAGAAGGCCGATTTTGACAAATTCCATAGACAACCCAACCCGCATACCCACTACACGTTTTCATCTATCAGCGTTTCCGCCTCGTCAAGGATATCTTTGGCTTTGTTCAAAGCCTTCTCGCGATCGGTCTCGTCCATAATAATGACTTCCGGCCGTTTAACCAGCCGCTTCCGATATTTGATATCCATATCGGGCTTCTTCAACGGTTCTGTCGCCTCTTTCAGGCAAAGGAAAAACGTCATATCCTGATCGTAATAGTGGTAGTGCCGGGTAAAGAGTTTTGCACCGATTTCCATGCCCCGATCCATCAGCGGCGTTAACATGGCCGCGACAGGTCGTTTGAGGTAGCCGGTATTCCCGAATCCTTCAGTTCGGCGAGTTTCATTGGTCTGTCGATCAGACGAGGAGGAGGGACAGGACGATCAACACGGCGGTGATCGCCACGGGGAGGGCAAGGCCTGCCGCCGGGATGAGAAGCAGGCCGCCGAAGACGGCGCCGGCGGCGCCCCCCAGAAGATCGGCGGCATAGAGGGGGGCCGCGAGTGTCCGGCGGCGTTCGGGGTCGTTGGGG
>CAZNDG010000013.1:0-57966 GCA_964571695.1 uncultured Syntrophus sp. | reverse complement strand
ATTGGGGTCATCGTGCAAGCCGCGGCGGTCGGGACCGCCCTGGGCGGCCTGGGCGAAGAGGGCGCCGGAAAAGAAGCCGGAGAGGGCCAGGAGGCCCGCCATGAACGGCAGGCCGAGACCGCTCTGTTGGAGGAACAGGACAGAATGGATCAGGACCGCCAGGGCAAAAAAACCGGCCGGAACGGCGCCCCGCCGGAGCTTGCCGGCGGTACGGCGCCGCCGGCTCGTCAGCAGTGCCCCCAGGGCCAGACCGGCCATGAAGGACGCCATGAGCAGGCCGATATCCTGGTAGAGGGCGCCGTTTTTGACTTGATAGTACAGCAGCAGCACGTTCTGGAGAATCATCCCGGCAAAACCCGCCACCGCCGCCAGGGCAATCCGCCGGCCGGCCGGGTAGGACCGGGCGAGGAACAGAGCGCCGGCAACGACCAGGAAGGAGGAAACGGTTAGAGGCATAAGCAGGACGCGGTGGGAGACGGCGAAATCCGGGAAAGACGCCCGGGGGAAAAACTTGGACAGCCAGATCTGGAGGGTGTAGCGGTAGCACACCGGCTGGAGGTCACTGTTGGCGGCGGTTTCCGTCGCCGCCAGGAGCCGCCGGATCTCCCCGAACCGGTCGTTGGTGAGCAGATACTCGATATACGCCGGCCGCACCAGCCGGGCATCGATCCCCCGGGCATCCCAGCGGGCGCTGAGTAGCGCCGCGTCTTCCGCCGGGGGAGCGGCGGAGGCGGTGATGATGTTCGTGGCCCCGGGGAGGAAGAGGACGTGGGGGAACTCCGCCCGCAACGCCCGGTGGATACCCGCCATGCGGCGGGTCAACGGCAGGGGCCAGATGTTTTCCGCCGCCCGGAGGCGGAGCCCGACGATCCCCCCCGGTCGCAGCCGGGCGGCGCAGTCCCGGAAGAACTCCCGGGTGTAGAAACGGTTGGTCTGCCCGGAGGCGGGGTCCGGCATGGCCACCAGGATCAGGTCATAGGCGTCGCCGGAGCGGAGGTAGCCGCGGGGGTCGGCAAAGATGAGGCGCACCGGCGGGGTCGCCAGGGCCTGTCGGCGCTCCGGGGGGAGATGGGGCAGCACCATTTCGACCATCCGTTCGTTCAGTTCCACTACGTCGATCTGCTCCGGGTCATGGCGGCGGAGGGCCGTCACAATCCCCTCCGTTCCTCCGCCCAAAAGGAGGACCCGTCGGGGCCGGGGGTGCTGGAGGGCGACGAGATGGGCAAAGGTCTCCCCCTCGATCCCCTCGGTTTCCAAGGCGAGGACGTCATTTTCGAAGACCGCCGCCTGTCCGGAACGCCCGGTTACGGTGATCCGCCCGTAGGCGGTATCCCCGGTCGCCAACAGGTGGGGATGGTTCCAGGCGCCGGTCATGGAGTCGATCCGGGCCGCTCCCGGAAGGGCAATGAGGGCGGCGGCGGCCAGCGCCCCGGCCGGCCATGACTTCCTCCATCCTTTCCGTCCCGGCAGTGCCAGGCCGTTCAGGGAGGCAAAGGCACTGGTCACCAGGGTGGCGGCTACGATGGAGAGGTTGAATTTCAAAAACAGGGTGGCGAGGATTCCCCCCGCCAGGGCGCCGAGACTTTCGATGCCGTAGGCCCCGGCCAGGGTCCGGGCCGCACCCGTCCGGGCGTCGATATAAAGCGTCGCCACGGGGGGGAAGAGGAAACCGGCCAGCAACCCGACCGGGCCGAGGGCCAGGACGGGGATGAGGAGCTGACGGGAGAAGGGGAGATAAGCACCCGGCACCCCGGAGAAAAGCAGGCGGCTCGCCCGGACGAACGTCACGGCGACGGGCAGGAGGACCGCCAGCGCGAACAGCGCCGCCGCGATGGTCCCGACAGCGGCGAAGCGGCGGCGGCCCAGGAGGGCCCCGGCGGCGGTGCACAGGAGCCAGACGCCCAGGGCATACAGATAGATCAGCTCCACTCCATAGGAGGCGACGGCCAGCTCCCGGAGGAGGATGACCTGGCCCAGCAGGGAGATCAAGCCGATATTGAACAGGATCAGTTGCATGGCGCCATGAACTACGCCCCGGTGGGTCCGGTGTCCCTCCCGGCGGCTCGGCTGAGGGGCGGCAATGTCACCGGGGCGACAGCGCCGTTTTCATGTCCCCCGCGGACCGGCAGGGCCGGCGGCGGGCCGCAAACAGCGTTGGCCGGCGGCGGTGATCTCCGGCGGCCGCCGTACCCGGTCAGGCCTCCTCAGGCCGGCAGTTGGTGACGATGAACCGGGCCAGATGGTCCCCGATCAGGGTGTACGGCAGGAGCACTTCGTTAGCGCCGCAGTTCTTCAGGGCATCTATCTGTTCCACTGAATCGGCGGTGGCGACAATGACGGCGTTGGATGCCACGGCCCGACAGGTCGTAACCATGGAGCGGTTGTTCGTCCCCTTGAGGAGCATGTCCGGGATGGTGGAGAGGATGATTTGCGCCTCGGCGACGTGGGCGTGCTCCAGGGTGTCGAGGCTGCTGATGTCGCCGAAGATCCCTCTGATGCCCCGATCTCCCAGTTCCTTGAGGACCTCGAGATTGAAATCGATGACGAGGATCTTTTTCAGCAGTTCCGGGGCGATCTCATCCAGCCGGTCCACGAAGGCCCTGGCCCCCCGGTGGAATCCCAGGAGGACCACGGGATAATGCCCCGCGCCGGTTTCCGCCTCCTTTTCCTTGGCCTGGGACGGAAAACCGATCTTTTCCATGAAGCGGTCAAAAAGTAGATAGGCGGCATGATTCCCCTTGATGAAATAAGAGGAGAGCACCGAGGTTATGGCCATGGCATAGATGATCAGGGACATCATCCGCTGGTCGATATGGCCGAAGCCGACCCCGAGGGCCGCCACCACCAGGGAGAACTCACTGATCTGGGACAGGTTGAGGCTGGCGATGAAACCGGTGCGCCGGCCGCTGCCCGCCAGGGTGAGGAGCGGGTAAATAGTGAGGAAGCGGGAAACGATGACGAACAGGACGATCACGACGGCCATGACGAGCAGGGCGGCATCGGGAACGGGGATTTTCATGCCGATGGAAAGAAAGAAGAGCGTAAGAAAAAAGTCGCGCAGGGGAAGCACCTTCGCGGTCACGTGGACGCTGTAGGGGAAGGAGGAAATTGCCACTCCGGCGATCAGCGCCCCCATCTCCATGGACAGACCGATCCATGAGCCCATCCCCGCCATCAAGGCACACCAGGAGATGGACAAGGCCACCACCATCTCCGGCGTCTTCGCGATCTGCTCGAATATCCAGCGGAGGAGGTATTTGCTCAGGAGGTAACCGATGGCCAGGAGCACCAGGCTCTTGCTCAAGGCCATGACGACCAGCAGGGCCCGGGGGTTGGTGAAATGGGGTTGGAGGGCCAGAATCAGGATCGCCCATAGGTCCTGGAAGATAAGTATCCCCAGGGTGATCCGCCCGGGAAGGGTGTCCAGCTCGAATTTGTCGTAGAGTAGTTTGACCACGATGGCCGTGCTGCTCAGCGCGCAGAACAGGGCGAGATAGAGGGCGTCAATGCGGCCCTGCCCCAGCCCGTATCCAAGAAGCATGAAAAACCCCACGCCGAGGAGGACACAGAGGATAAACTGGCCGATTCCGGCATAGAATAGCTGGCGGCCCGAAGAGAGGAGCTTCCTTGGATTGAGCTCCAGACCGATGATGAAGAGCAGGAGAATCAAGCCGATTTCTGAAATGACCTCGATGTTGGCGGGCTCCGAGACGAGCTTGAAGCCGATGCCGGGACCGATCAGCGCCCCGGCCACCAGGTAGCCCAGGATGACCGGCTGGCGAAAGAACTGGAAGACGAACCCCAAGGCGGTGGCGGCGAGGATAGAGATGCCGATTTCCGGAAGGATGCCATGCATTATCGATTAATATGTCCTTTCCTGCCCAACGAACAAACAGACGGCGGCCCGTGCAGCGATGAATAGGGATTGTTAGTTTGACGGTACCGGCGTCTCGTTTCACCCTTCGTCACGGCAACATACGCCCAAGCGCTTATCATCGTCAAGGATTTGCGTACCTTTACCGGGAAGTTTTCCGTAACCACGCCCCGCCCGTCAATGGAAATCCGACTCGTGAAAAACCACGGCCTGGAAGGTCTGGAACTCCGCACCGGTACGCCAGCTTCCCACGGGCAGACCGGCCTTCAGGCAGAGTTGATCGAGCATCTCCTCACGGTTCCAGCCCTGCTCCGGGGCCACCTGGGGGAGGAAGACGGCGCCGGCCCGGCCCTTCTGGAGGAGGACACCGTCCCGGCCCACCACGATGTCCTCCGCCCGGGAAACCTTTTTCATCGGTGTCAGAACCGACAGCTCGATTTCGATATCCTTCAACTCTGCGGCGGTTACCGGGCGGAAACGATGGTCGTTGAAGGCGGATTGGATGGCCATGGCCCCGACGAGGCGGCAAAGCGGGGCCTCGGGAATGAGGCGCCCGATGCAGCCCCGGAGCTGCCCGCGTTTCTTCAGAGTGACGAAGACGCCTCGGTATTCCTGGACGGCCGGGGAGAACCCCCTGGCCAACGGTACGGTCTCCGTGGCGAGATACCGGGCGATGGTCTTTCTGGCCAGGCCGAGGAGGGCCTTTTTATCCGCCGGCGACAACTCCCCCGCGGGTCCGACGGGCGACGGGGCCGCGTTTGCGGCCGGGGCATCGGCGGTCAGGGCCACGGCGCCGTAACCCACCACCCGGGAGAGGTCGCCGATGGCGACATCGCCGGAATTGGCGTAGCTGATTACCTTCCCGCCTTTGGCGCCCATGACCCGGGCGGCGCTCATGGCGACAAGGATGGGGCCTTCCCCGCAGGCGGCGGTGTGGAGATTGGAGATCCCCCTGCTCATCGCCTCCCGGACGGCCTGCCGCACCCGTACCCCTTCCAGGGTGGGGATAGCTTCAAGAATGGGTACATCCACGCCACGGGCCTCCGCGTAGGCGGGATAGTGGGAGAGATCGGAGCTGGCTACGATGAGGGCCTTCCTGTCTTTCAGGACGCCGCCCAGGGCCTGGCCGAAACGCTGGCACAGATCGGCCTCCTGGCTGCCCACGATCACCGGCACGATCTTCGCCTCCGGAAATAACACCTGGATGAAGGGTACCTGGACCTCCACGGAATGCTCCTGCTGATGGACGGAGGCATTGCGCACACAATCCGGTGAGGCCGCCAGGAGATCTTCTGCAACCCTTTTGTCCACTCTGGCGACCCCCAGGGGGGTGGCGAAACCGTCACCGGGGTAAAGGCCGACGCGGTGGAAACCGGGGGTGGTATGGTTGGTGCCCAGAATCACCACCGTGTCATAGCGGTGGCCCCGGGCCTGGTTGTAACCGTCGGCGGCGATCTGTCCCGAATAGATGTAGCCCGCATGGGGCAGGATGAGGGCCAGAGGCCGGGACACCGTCACCGGCTCCGCGTCCTCGAGAAATCCGGCAATGGCGGCCTTGAGCATTCCCGGCGCATCTGAATAAAATTTTCCCGCCACGACGGCGGGGCGAACGGTATCCATCTCCGGCTCCTTTCTGGCTTGAATGACCACGGCAAAGACCAGGACAAGCGCAAACACCAAAAAAATATAGAGGTATCTCTTCTTCATGGCCCGCCGCCTCTATGCCCAGACGCCGGCGATCTTTTGCCGGCAGAAGGCGCAACGCCCGTCTTTGATATGCATCTCCGTAAGGAAAAAACCTGCTCGTCTGATTACCACTTTTTTGCAGTTCGGGCAATAGGTGTGATTTCCCGGGTGGTCGGGAACATTGCCGACATAGGCATAGCGGAGCCCCGCGGCCATGGCCGTCTCCCGGGCCCGCTCCAGGGTGGCCACGGGGGTGGGGGGGAGATTCAGGAGCTGGTAATCGGGATGAAAACGGGTAAAGTGCACCGGCACGTCGAAACCGACCTCGCCGGCGATCCAGGCGATGAGCTCCCGTAACATCCGATCCGAATCGTTCAGCGTCGGAACCACGAGATTGACTATCTCCAGGTGCACCTTCCGTCGGGCAACCTCCTTGATGGTCGCAAGGACGGGCGTTAGCTCCGCCCCGCATACCCGCCGGTAAAAGGAGGCGCTGAACCCCTTGAGATCTATCTTCACCGCCGCCAGGACCCGGCACATCTCGATCAGGGGTTCCCGGTTCATGAAGCCGCAACTGACGACCACCGGGTGGAGGCCGCGTTTTTTCGCCTCCCGGGAGATGTCGATAAGATACTCCGCAAAGACCGTCGGTTCGTTGTAGGTGAAGGCGATAACCGGGGCACGGCGGGCGTGGGCGGACCGGACGACGAGGGCGGGAGGCGTATAGATGGCCCGGAGGTCCTCCGGCCAGGCCTGGGACAGCTCCCAGTTCTGGCAGAACTTGCAGCTCAGGGGGCAGCCGGCGGTGGCCAGGGAATAGGCGGCGGCCCCCGGGAGGAAATGGTAGAAGGGCTTCTTCTCGATGGGATCGACGTGGACGGCAACGGGACGGCCATAGACCAGGCTCCGGAGTTCCCCCCGGATGTTGATGCGGGTGCGGCACCGTCCCCGCTGGCCTTCCCGGATGGTGCAGTTCTGGGCGCACAGGAGGCACCGGACCAGGTGGGCCTCGTGGCGGTGCGCCTGCCCAACACCCGTCAGGCCGGGATGGCAGATCCGGCAGTCGCCGCCCGCCGACTCCACGGAGGTCCAGAATTTGGCCCGGGGGGCTTTCCGGAGGAGTTCCTCGTCGGGGGAGGCCGCCAGGACGCCGTTCAGGGTGGGTGGGACTACAGTGGCCATTCCGGCCGCCGCGGCCGCCCGGGTAACGTTCGCCAGCAGTTCCCTTCTGGTCAGCATGGTCCCGCTCCCCATCCGGTCCGGGGGCCCACGGCGGCGGCGACGGCGGCGCCGATGCCCGAGCCGTCCGGAACGAGCCGGAACGTTATCCCCGCCGCCCGGGGTCCGAACAATTCCCGCAACATCTCCCGCATGTTATCCCGGAAGCCGGGAAATTTTTCAAACAGGGACCCATCGATCGCCACGACATGCCCCGTTTCGAGCTCCCCATCCCGCCAGGAAATCACGGCGGCGATCGCCGCTCCGGCCAGGCGGGCCCCCCGGGCGGCGACAAGGCTGCATATCCGTCCGACGGCCTCTCCGTCCCACGGGAATGCACCGTCAATCCCCAAGGCGACGGCGGGATCGGCGGACCGGACCGCCGCGGCCAGCCGCTCGGCGGTCAAGGCGTAAGGGGTCGCAAAGACGGCATGGTTCGTCCCCCGGGGGAGCAAACCCGCCGCCATCATCTTCGCGATGACGAGCCGGACCAGTTCCCCCAGATACATGCCTGAGATCATCTTCTCCAGTCGCTGCCGGCCGGCGTTGGAGGTCGTTCGATCCAGGAGTTCATCCCAGGGATTGGTCCGGAGCCGGTTAAAATTTCCCCATTCCATATTGACGATCATCTCTTCGGCGGCGCCGCCGGCCCGGCATGTTTCGATCCGGTCCGCCTGCTCGAAATAGCAGGCGTTGGTTCCCGTGCCGAGAATCACGCCGAGATCGCAGGCCCGATCGGCATAACTTCCCGCGGCCAGCGTGCCGGCCGTATCGTTCACCAGGGCGGCGACCCGAATCCGCTCCCGGCCCCGGCGCGCCAATGACGCCCGGAGCAGCGCCGCCACATCTTTGCCAACCACGCCCGGGACCGTAAAACCTTTGGTCCAGTTTACCAGCCGTCCGGAAACGAGGGATGACTGCTCCAAGGGAAAGGAAAAGGTGAAGGCGAGATCGCGGCGCCGCCGGTCGTCAAGCCCCCGTTCCCGGAGGAAAGAATCCACGCACCCGGCCAGAAAATCGAACAGTTCCGCACCTGAGACGCTCATGATTTCCCGGGGAAGGACGGATCTGTCCACCGCCGTGAGTTCGGCCCGGCCGTTGCCGTCCAGGACCGCCTCCCCGACCCGGACGTTCGTACCACCCAGATCGAGGACGAGCAAGCGCCCCCGTTCCGTTCCCCGGGGCCGGCGGGCAAAGGTGGGGAGCATGCGTAGCGAGCTGGGTTGCCCGGCGAGGCCCCGGCGCATCTCCTGATGGAAATTACCGACGATCGTTCGGGCGTCGGCCCGAGTTACCAGGAATTCGTCCCGCAACCGGGAGAGGAAGCCCTCACGGCACGGATCGGCACATCCATTCATGGGACTCCCCAACGGCTTGGCCATTATAAGCTACCGATCCCTCGGCAGATGTTCGCCCGTCTTCACATGGCAGCGGATAAACGCTTCGCTATGCCCCCGTCAGTCTGAGTTCCATCGGCCCAAGTTCGACGACTTCATGCCGCTTCAGGAGTTCGTAACAGCGGCATACCCCCCCGCACTCCCCCCGGATGCGTCCCGCCGCCTTCAATTCGTAGTCGTGCAGGGGGGCGTAGGCCTCCACCCCCTGACCCTCGGGCGTTTCTCTGTGTTCCGGGGCGTAGGGCGGCTCCACGAAAACGCCGGGAGGGATCGAGGCCAGAATCTTGTCGAGCACGGCGCCGGTTTCCCGGGAAAAGGTCGCGAAGGAATATCCGAATGACGCCTCCTGGATCTTTCGCGTGGAGACCAGTTTCATCATCCCATCCCGCCGGCCGCCGCCTATCACCTCTTCCAGCAGCCCCAGGACGGTCTTCTCGACAACGAGCACCGTATGCTCCTCCCGAAGGCCGATTAGGCGGCTCAGCATCTCCAGCGGGCGTTCTTCATCGATCTCGAATTCCTCCCCGAGAAAGGCGTCCCCCGCCCCGCCCCGGCCGGCGATCAAACCGTGGACAAAGCCGTTGACGTACTCCGGACGACCCTCGACAACCACTTCATAGTAATCTTTGCTCATGGGCCTGCCTCCTGTTCAGAAAAATACGAAAGTGACGGCGATGAAAATCGGGATCAAAACCGGGATGGAATACTTGAACATATAGCCGAAGAAGCTCGGCATGTTTACCCCTGCCTCCTCGGCGATGGACTTGACCATGAAGTTCGGGGCGTTGCCGATATAGGTATTGGCCCCCATGAAGACCGCGCCGGCGGAAATCGCCTGGAGATAGGCGATAAACTGGGGGTTGGCCGTCGCCGTCCCGGCGGCCAGGGCCGCGGGGATCATGGCCTCCGTCAGATCGAGCCGCCCCAGGGCCATGTTGAAAAAGGTCAGATAGGTCGGGGCGTTGTCCAGAAACGACGACAGGATTCCCGACGCCCAGAAGTAATGGGCCGGAGTCTTGACCGCATCCACCAGCCAGGCCAGGGCGCCCTGGGAACCCGCCTTAAGGATGGCCAGGGCGGGAATGATGGTGATGAAGATCCCGGCGAAGAGCTTCGCCACCTCCAGGATGGGACCCCAACTGAAGTCGTTGGCCTCCCGGAGCCGCCGGGGCGTGACGAACAGGGAAATCAGGCCCAGGGTGACGATGCTCCCGTCCCGGAGAAGATTCTGGTACTGGACCTCGATGCCGAAAACGGACAGATGCCCCGGCCGCCAGTAGCCGCTCAGGAGGATGACGCCGATCACCCCGGCGAGAAGCAGCAGGTTGTGGAGACCCTCGATGCGGATCGGCGTCCGTTCACCGGTTTCCGGCGGCGCCGGCGCCTCCCGTCGGTAATAGTAAAGATCGAAGGCATAGAACACCGCGAGGAGGATGAGGGCCGCCAGAAGCATATGGGGCAGGATGCTCGTAGTCACCCAGAAAAAGGGGACATTGTGGAGGAAGCCGAGAAAGAGGGGCGGGTCCCCCAGGGGCGTCAGGGAACCGCCGATATTGGCCACCAGAAAGATGAAGAAACAGATGATGTGGGCCTTTTTCACCCGGTCTTTGTTGGCCCGGAGGATGGGGCGGATCATGACCATGGCGGCGCCGGTGGTCCCCACCCAGGAGGCCAGGACCGTGCCGATGAGGAGCAGCAGGGAGTTCATCGGGGGAGTCCCCCGCAGGGAGCCGCTCACGGCGATGCCGCCGGCGATGGTAAACAGGCCCCAGAGGAGGATGATGAAGGGGATGTAATCGATGAGCATGATGTGGAGGATCTCGTGGAGCGCCGTTTCCCGGAAGAAAAACAAGAACGGCAGGGCGAAGGTTAGGGCCCAGAAGGCGGACACCTTGCCGAAGTGACGGTGCCAGAAATGGGGGGCCAAGAGGGGAAAGAGGGCAATGGACAGCAGGATGCCCGCAAAGGGAGTCGCCGTCCAGACCGGAAGTTCCCGGCCGATGTCGTGGCCGCCCGCCTCCCCGGCGGCAAAGCATATCTCTCCGGGAAGGGCCGCCGCGGCCAGAATAATTACGGCTACCCAAAAGGCCGCCGCGGTTGTTGATTTTTTTGTTGACGTCATAGCGTTTGTTTCCCTGTACTTCTCACCGCCGGCGTGGGATTTTTTCCGCCACATAGCTACCCCGCCTTGGTGGTGCATCAAAATCCAATAGTATTCATCATGTTGCTGAAATTTCCCGATCGAGGTCCTTGGTATTAAAGGAGATCGGCAAAGAAGTCAAGGGCGCTTTGAACACCCGCCCTCCCCGACCTTCCCGCCAGCTTGCCGCTCCTGATCGTGATGATCATTACTTCCTTGCGGCCCCGTCAACCACGGTGTATAAAAGCAGAAAGGGGCCGAGGAGCGGAGGAGTGACGATGAAACTCAGCAGCAGGGAATTCGATCGGGTGGTGGAGCGGGCGATCGGCAGGATCCCGGCGGAGATAATGGACCGCCTGGACAATATTCTGATCTCCGTGCAGCGCCGCCCCTCCCGACAGATGAGCACGACCCTGGGGCTGGATCCAGATGATCCCCCCTTCGGCATCTACACCGGGGTGTCCCTGTCCGAGCGCTCCGAGTTCAGCCCGCCTTTGTACCCCGACACCATCTTCATCTTCCAGGAGCCCTTGGAAGATGCCTGCCGCAGCACCACGGAGTTGGAGGAGGAAATCGAAATCACCGTCGTCCACGAGATCGCCCATTTCCTCGGTATGACGGAAGAGGAACTGGCCGCCCTGGGTTACGGCTGATCCCGGCGACCCGGCATGGGGGAATGCGCTGCCGCCGGCTATGGTTGATCAAAAAAATAAGCGGGACAAACGGCATTGCCATCCGTCCCGCCTGCCGGTCTGGCGGAGAGAGGGGGATTCGAACCCCCGGTACACTTTTTTGAGCGTACACACGATTTCCAGTCGTGCCCTTTCGGCCTCTCAGGCATCTCTCCCGATATATTGTCCACAGGCCCTCGCCCCGGCTTCACGCGGCCCGTTCCCCGCCCGCCGTCCCTGCTCCCATTTGCATGGAGCAATCACGGCCGCCGGCGCCGTTTCAAAGAACCACTACACCCGGACCGGGTGCGACGAGTGGTAAAAAACTCATGACGGTATCCCGTCACATAGGGGAACCATCCCCAGCTTGATCCTTCCCTTGAGGGGTAGGAAAATCGTTAGCGAATAAAGTCAAAAACACCGGGACGCACTTTCAGGTGAACATATCCGCACAGTTGGGGATATGTTCACCTGAGACCGCAAATATTTGGCGGAGAGAGGGGGATTCGAACCCCCGTGGGAGCTTTTGGCCCCCAAATCGATTTCGAGTCGATCCCGTTACGACCACTTCGGTATCTCTCCGCGATCCTCATGGTCCGGCGTAAAAGCGGCGGGATCATAACCTCTTTTGCATAAAAAAGCTACTCAAAATTTCGGCGCATCGTTCCTCTCGCACGCCCCCGAGATATTCCACCACGTGATTGCCGGGATAATGGTCGAACATCCGGGCGGCGGAGACTACGGCCCCGCCCTTCGGATCCCGGGTCCCGAAGACAAGCCTTCGCACCCGGGCATGAATCATGGCGCCGGCACACATCGGGCACGGCTCCAGGGTCGTGTAAACGGTCGTCCCCGGAATGCGATAATTACCTGTTTTTCTTGCCGCTTCCCGAATGGCGAGGATCTCGGCGTGGGCGGTGGGGTCTTTCAGGCCGACGGTGCGGTTGCCGGCCCGGGCAATGACCTGTCCGGACAGGACGATCACCGCCCCCACAGGCACCTCTCCGGCGGCAGCGGCCGCCACGGCCTCCGCCAGGGCCAGGTCCATGAAAAAGTCTTCGTCTTCCGGATGCGCGCCGATCACCCCTCCATCCGGAGCAGCGCCATTACCGATCTTCATGCTTCATCTTTGCCCTCTTTATTGCTTTTTCGTGTTCTTGCGGTTATGATCCCCCCATGAAAACCCGCCGGCCACCGGAAAAGATCCCCATGAAGAGGGGGTTCCTTATCGCCTTGTTGGTTTCCTTCGCCTCCCACGCCCTGGTCCTCTCCATGCCCGTCATAGGCAACCGGATCATGCCGCCGCCGTCCCGCCCGGAGCGCCCGATGACCGTAGAGCTGGCCGAACCGCTCCCACCGGAACCGGAAGTCCGGGAGGCGGCGGCGGCGATAGAACCGTCGGGGGCCGGGGCAAAGGCAGCCCGGACGGCGGCCCCGGAGGAGCAGACGGTCAATCTGGAAAGTCCGGACCGCCGTTACCGCTCATATCTGCAGAAGGTACGGCAGCGGATCGAAAACCGGTGGTCCTACCCGGAAACGGCGCTGAAGAAAGGGGAGCAGGGCATCGCCACGGTAAAATTCACCATCGAAAATCGGGGCGTTCTATCCGGACAGGACGTCCTGACTTCCTCGGGATCATCCGTTCTCGACGAGCATTCCCTCGCGGTGGTTCGCGCCGCCGCTCCCTATGACCATCTTCCGCCGGAGTTGCGCCTCGCCCGGCTTCATATCGTCGCCTCTTTCCATTACCGGCTGAAGCCATAGCGGGGGTTCACCGTCAGATATCCGAGATCAGGGAGGCGAGTCGCCGGTTCAACTCCAGGAGCCGCTCCCGCATATCCGTCTGCTCCACCCAGCCTTTGCCTTCCAGACGGGGCCGGCGTTCCCTCAGTTGGCGAAGTCGCTGCTCCATGTCCCCAAGGAGAAATTCCCAGTCGATCGCCGGTTTGGCCTGCTCGGGATACACCTCCCGCTCGATCTCTTTGCCCGGCAGCAGCGTAACCTGTTCCAGATAATCGGGAATCTCCACCCGATAGCCGAAGCGGGACTTTATCTTGTCGGCCAACACTTCCTGGGCGGTGTACTCCCCGTGGACGAGAAACACCCGCAGGCCCGGATTCCTGAACCCACCCAGCCACTCCAGAAGCTGACTCTGGCCGGCATGGGCCGAAAAGCCGTTGATGGTGAAGATCCGGGCCTGGACCGCCACGTCTTCGTTGAAGATCCGCACGCTTTTCACCCCGTCCACGATCCGGCGGCCTGTCGTCCCCTGGGCCTGAAACCCGACGAAAACCACGGCGGCGCCCGGACGCCAGAGATTGTGGCGCAGATGATGGCGGATCCGCCCGGCATTGGCCATGCCGCTGGCCGAAATGACGACGGCGGGACCCTCTGCGACGTTGATCTTCATCGACTCCTCGGTGGAACGGGTGAACCGAAGTTGGGGGAAGCCCAGCGGGTCCTGCCCTCTTTTGAGCAGCGCCTTGGATTCCTCGTCGAAATACTTGGTATATTTACGAAAAATCTCCGTAGCCCGGGTGGCCAGGGGGCTGTCCACATAAACCGGCATGTCCTTGGGCAGCCGGCCGTCTCTGTCGAGGAGATGGAGACAGTAAAGCAACTCCTGGGTCCGCTCCACGGCGAAGGAAGGGATGATCGTCTTTTCCCCCTGCCGGTAGCTGAAATCGATGGCTTCCGCCAGTTCGTTCAGGCTTTCATCCTCATCCTTGTGATCCCGATTACCGTAGGTCGATTCCATGAAGAGATAATCCGCCGTTTCGATAACCGTGGGATCGTTGACGATGAGCTGCGCCGGACGGCCCACGTCGCCGGAAAAGACCAGCCGTGATTCCTTGCCGTCTTCCGTGACGGCAAGTTCCAGAATGGAGGCGCCGAGGATATGGCCGGCGTCCCGGAATGCAACCGTCACCCCGTCGCCGGGGGATATGGCCTGATCGTAGCCCACCTCCCGGAAGTACCGTGCCGTTTCTTCGGCGTCACGCTGGGTGTAGAGGGGTTCGACCTTCATCTCCCCGTGCCGGAGACATTTGCGTGTCTTCCACTGCGCCTCCATCTCCTGGATATGGGCGCTGTCCAGCAGGAGAATCTTCATGAGCTCCAGCGTCGGTGGGGTGGCGTAAATGGGACCCCGAAAGCCGTCCTTGACGATCCGGGGCAGGAGGCCGGCGTGGTCGATATGGGCATGGGTGATCAGGATGAACTCCAGACCCGCCGGATCGTAGCCGGTGGTATCCCAGTTTCGCTTTTCGATCTCCTTGTTGCCCTGATGCATACCGCAGTCAACGGCGAAACGATGGGAACCTGCCTCGACGATGAAGCAGGAACCCGTCACCGTCCGGGCCGCCCCCATAAATTTTACCTTCATCTTATTCCTCCCCAATCGATCAGTCATCGACGTGCAGAAATCTGCTGTGCCTGTCCTTATGTCATCCCCGCACTAATTGCAACGAGATTCGCCGCAAAAAGGGAACGGAAAGGACGTTGCACCGGCCAAACGCCCGGACACTCGGAAGACTTTTGTCCGCCGGGAAAACAAGATTACTGTGGCAATCCCCTTTCTTTCCTGATAAAATGGGGGCCACAGGATTTGAATGCTCCCGGAAACAAGGTTCACAAATTGCAACCAAGCAGGCCAATCCTTTTGATACGGAGGCAGAAATGATCGACACGATTAATGATTTTATCCTTGGCTACTACTATCAGGTGCTGAGCTGGTACGACGGCCTCACCTATGTGCAACAATTCTTCACCCTGTTCGGATTGTTCGCGGCCGTAGGCGTCGTCATCGGCCTGTGTCTCATAAAAAGGGCCGCGAGTTGATCCCTTCCCTATCCCAAATACGCATATAAATCAACAATATAAAGGAGGCAGCACCAATGTCGGAACCCGTCATCATCTGCGCCGCCCTTACCGGCGCCGCCACCTTCAAGCAGAACAACCCCTCGGTGCCCTACACCCTGAAAGAATTCGCCGACGAAGCGGAGAAATGCCGCCGGGCCGGAGCCGCCATGGTACACGTCCACGCCCGGACCGACGACGGCGACTCCACCCATGAGATCGACCGGGTCCGGGCCGTCCATGACGCCATCAAGGAAAGATGTCCGGACGTCATCATCTGCCTGTCTTCGGCGGTAGGGGCCTTCAAGACCCCGGAGCAGCGCCTGGCCCAGATCGTCGCCGTCCGTCCGGAGATGGCCTCGCTGAACACCAATACGATGAACTTCAGCATCATCGACCGGAATTCCGGGCAGATCTTTTTCGACTATGTCTTTGAAAACACCTTCACGATGCTCCAGGATTTCGGCAAGGACATGGAAACCGGCGGGATCAAACCGGAGATCGAATGCTACGACATCGGCGGCCTGGACAACGCCCTTCTGATCAGCCGCCAAGGATTTTTCTCCCAGCCCATGAACTTTAACTTCGTTTGGGGAGTGGCGGGCGGGCAGAAATTCCGTCCCGAGGTCATGATCGCCATGAAAAACGCCCTGCCCCCGAATGCGAATTTCACGACCTGCGCGGTCGGTCCGGAGCAGTTTCCCGCCAATGTCCTGTCCTGCCTTTTAGGCGGGCATATGCGGGTGGGGATGGAGGACAATACCCGCATGCCCAACGGGGACATGGCGAAGGGAAGCTACGAGCAGGTGGAATGGGCCGTTGGAGTCGCCGCCTCCCTGAACCGCCCCCCAGCCACACCAGCGGAGGCCCGGAAAATCCTGGGCATCAGGAACGACTGAACCGACTCAGCACCGCCCGGTTTCTTCCCCCGGCCTTCGCCTTGTAGAGGGCCTGGTCGGCGGCGGCGATCAGCATGGCCTCCGTCATGCCCAGCCGGGGGACCGCGGCGGCAATGCCCACGCTTATCGTCACCACCTTCCCGGCCGAGGAGAAATCGTGGGCGATGGACAGATCCGCCACCGCCCGGCGCATCGCCTCGCCGATGGCCTGGGCGCCGGTAACGCCGGTTTCGGGAAGAATGGCGGCAAACTCCTCGCCGCCGTATCTGGCCAGAAGATCCGCCGGCCGCTTCAAAACCCCGTTCATCGCCTCGGCAACCTGCCTCAAACCGTTGTCGCCCGCCAGATGGCCGTAATTGTCGTTGAAGGGCTTGAAGTGATCGATATCCGCCATGACAATGGCCAGGGGATGCTCGCCCCGCAGGGCCCGCTTCCATTCTTCGGCCAGGACCTCGTCGAACCGGCGGCGGTTGGCGACTCCGGTCAGCCCGTCCAGCAGACTCAACCGGGACAGGATCTCGTTGGCGGCCCGGAGCCGCCGGGACATTATTACCAGTTCCGCCTCCCGCTCCCGGCGGCGCCTCATCTCATCCCGGAGACGCAATGAAGAACGGACCCGGGCGACAAGTTCCAGCCTGTCCACGGGTTTGGAGATGAAATCCACCGCCCCGGCATCGAACGCCGCCTGGAGTGTCCCCTTGTCCGCCAGGGCCGTAACCATGATGACCGGAATCTCCCCATATCGATCGTCCTCCTTGATCAGGCGGCAGGCCTCGATGCCGTCTATTTCCGGCATGAGGATATCCATGAGGATGAGATCGACGGCGGCCTCGGCAAGGTCCGGGTCGTCCAGGGCCAAGAGAGAAAAGGCCTCCCCTGCCGACGATGCCTCCCTGATACATCGGTATCCCGCCCGGCGGAGTTGATGGGCGATCACGAGCCGCATCTCCTCGGCATCATCAACTATGAGGATACAGTGTTCACCTTCCGGTGCCGTCTTATCATTCATATCGCAATGCCTCGATGGGATTCATCAGCGACGCCTTGTAGGCGGGATAGAAGCCGAAAAAAACACCGACGAAACCGGAAAAGCTGAAGGCCAGCACGACCGAAAGGGGCGAGATGATGGTGGTCCAGCCCGCCAGCCGGGAGAGGATCTCCGAGCTGGCCACGCCGAGGATGATCCCGATCACCCCCCCGCTCAGAGAGAGGGTAAGGGCCTCCACGAGAAACTGCATGCGGATCGCCCAGGTCTTGGCGCCGACGGCCATGCGGATGCCGATTTCCCGCGTCCGTTCCGTAACGGAGACGAGCATGATATTCATGATCCCGATGCCGCCCACCAGGAGGGAAACGGAGGCGATGGCCCCAAGCAGCAGCGACATGACCCGGGTGGATTGCTCCGCCGCCTGGAACATCTGGGTGAGATTGCGGATGGTGAAATCCAGATCCCCTTTCGGGCTGATCCGGTGCCGCTGTTTGAGAAGTTCCGTGATCTGACGCTCCGCCCGGTCCATGTCCGCGGCAGAACCGGCCTTGACGAGAATGGAACGGACGGACCCGACGAAATGGGACCCGAAGATCCGCTTCTGCGCCGTTGTCACGGGGATATAGGCCAGGTCGTCCTGATCGTGCCCCATGAGGGATTGCCCCTTTTCTTCCAGGACGCCGACCACGGTGAAGGGAACCTTCTGGATCCGGATGATCTGCCCGACGGGATCGTTGGCCCCGAAGAGATTTTCCACCACTGTCTGCCCCAGCATAACGACCTTGGTCGCCGAGCGTACATCCTGGTCCGTAAAGGGGCGCCCGGAGACGAGGGCAAGGTCCCGGGCCGGGAGGATACCCGGTGTGGTTCCCTGGATCGCGGTGGACCAGTTCTGGTTGCCGTAAACGATCTGGGCGACCCCGTTGACCATGGGGGCCACGGCGGCCACGGCGGGACACTCCCGCTCGATGGCGTAGGCGTCGTCCAGGGTAAGGGTCATCTGGGCGCCGCTGCCCATACGGAGGCCGCCGGAGGTCAGGCTGCCGGGCATGACGATGAGGAGGTTGCTCCCCATAGAGGCCACCTGTTCGGAGATCTTCTGACTCGCCCCCTGCCCGACGGCCAGCATGGCGATCACGGCGCCGACGCCGATGATGATCCCCAGCATCGTGAGGGCGGAGCGCATCTTGTTGACCCAGAGGGCCCGGAGGGCGATCCTGGCCGTGGCGAGGAGACTCGTCATATCCTACGCCCCCTCCTGCCGCTGGTCACTCACGACGCGGCCGTCGACAAAGCGGATAACCCGCCGGCTGAACGCCGCGATATCCGGCTCGTGGGTCACCAGAACCAAGGTGATGCCGCCCTCTCGGTTGAGGCGGGTCAGAAGTTCCATAATCTCCATACTGTTTTTTGTATCCAGATTCCCCGTCGGCTCATCGGCGAACAGGAGGGGGGCCTCGTTGACCAGGGCCCGGGCGATGGCCACCCGCTGCTGCTGGCCACCGGAAAGTTGGCTGGGGAGGTGGTGTCCCCGTCCTTCCAGCCCAAGCTTTATCAGGGCTTCCCGGGCGCGGCGATGACGTTCCCCGGCGGGAACGCCGCTGTAGAGCATGGGCAGTTCGACGTTCTCCTGGGCCGAGGCCCGGGGCAGGAGATTGAAACCCTGAAAGACAAAGCCCATTTTCCTATTCCTGATCTCCGCCAATTCATCATCGGAAAAACGTCCGACATCGATGCCGTCCAGCAGATAGCGGCCCGTGGTAAGCTGATCGAGACAGCCCAGGATATTCATGAAGGTCGATTTTCCCGATCCGGAAGGTCCCATGACGGCCACAAACTCCCCGCCGTCGATGGTCAGGGTGACGCCGGTGAGGGCCGGCACGGTTAAATCGCCGACCTGGTAGATCTTGGTAAGCTCCTGAACGTCGATCACGACTTCCCTCAATCCGGTCCGTAAAGGTAAAACCATGTCATGGCCCGGGGCGCCGCCACAGAGAAGGATCCCGGCCAAAATCACGCCCAAACCGACGGCGGAGCGGCTAACGTAGGAAGCGCGGCGGCTGTGCTCCGGGATTCTGTTGCTTCTTGTTCGCCTCCAGAGTTTCGACGATCACCTCCTGACCGGCACGCAGGCTGCCGCCGGTGATCTCGGTAAAACTGCCGTCGGTGATCCCCGTCTGGACGGAAACTCGCCGCGGATTTTCCCCGGCTAGGACCCAGAGTTGTGATCCCTTGATTGCTCCCTGTTCCCGCTTCGCCCCCTGGTCGGGCATACGGAAACGCAGGGCCGCGCTGGGAACCCGCAGGACCCCCTGCTTGCTGTCGATAATTATGGATACGTTGGCCGTCATCCCCGGCTTGAGTTTCATCTCCGGATTTTCAACCTGGACGATAACCTCGTAGGTCACCACATTCGAGACCGTGGTGGGGGAATTTCTCACCTCCGAAACATTGCCGTGAAACACCAGTTCCGGAAAGGCATCCACGGTAAACTCCACGGGCTGGCCCAGCCGGATGCGGCCGATATCCGCCTCGTCCACGCTGGTCTTCACCTGCATCTTGGTAAGATCCTGGGCGATGTTGAACAGGGTGGGTGTCTGGAAGCTCGCCGCCACGGTCTGACCTATATCGACGTTCCGGGAGATGACCATGCCGTCCACGGGAGAGCGGATCGTCGTATAGGCCAGATCTATTTCCGTCTGCTTCAGGGTGGCGCGGGCCTGCTCGACCTGGGCCCGGGAGGCGCCTACCTGGGCCTGAGCCGTCTCCACATTAGTGCGCGCCGTATCGAGATCGCTCCGGGCGATAAGGTTGCGGGCAAAGAGGGTTTCATATCTGTCCCGGGTTCTTTGGGCATCCTGGAGGGTCGCCTCCGCCTTCTCGAGATTGGCCCGGGACAGCATTAGGTTGGCCCGGGCCTGCTCGACCTTGGCTGCAAAGGTGGCCGGATCGATCTGGGCGAGCACCTGCCCCTTTTTCACCGGGCTGTTGTAATCCACATGGATGGCCTTGATCATCCCCGAGGTCTGGGCGCCGACAATGACGGTGGTGACGGCATCGATCTTGCCCGTAGCCGTTACGGTCGCCCGAATATCGCCGGCGGCGGCCTTTTCCGTCCGGTATTTCAAAGCCTTGCCGCCGCCGCGCAGGAAGGCGTAAGCCCCGGCCGCCGCCAGGACTACCGCTAACAGTACCAAGAAGGCGCGCAGGCATCTTTTCTTCATAGCGCCCCTATCGCCTTCTCGATGCCGGCATCGGCAATCATATAGTCATACACCGCCGCCGCGTGGGAAGTCCGGGCGTTGTTCAGGGATACGAGGGCGTCGGTGACCTCGATGGCGTTGCCCACCCCGGAGGCGTAGCGACCCTCGGCAAGCTCCAGATTCTCCATGGCCTGCTTCACCTGGATCTCCGCCGTGGCGACCCGCTCGGATACCTCCTGAAAATTGGAATAGGATTGTTTCAATTCCAGATAGATATTCTGCCTAATGGTCATTTCGTTGGCTTTGACGACTTCCAGATTCGCCCGGGCCTCATCGACCTGATATTTCGTGGAAAGACCGGTGAAGATGGGGACATTTAATGTGGCGCCCACATTCCAGCCCTTGTCCCAGGGAAACTCTTGCCCACCCCATCCGTATCCCGCCGAACCCGTGAGATTGGGATAATAGCCTTTCTTCGCCACCGCGATGGATTTCTCCGCCGCTTCCCGCTTCGTCACCGCCGACTTGAGATCCGGCCGTTGATCGTAGGCCCGTTTCAGGGCGGCGGCAAAATCCAGATCCCGTCGATCCAGTTTGAATTCCACATCCGCCGCCTCATAATCCGGGGCGTCGGGATAACCAAGGGCATTGTTCAGATTTACCCGGGCGATCCGGAAATCGTTTTCCGCTTTGATCATGTTGAGCTTGGCGTTGCTAAGATCCACCTCCGCCTTGGTGACGTCGAACTTGGGTTTGGTCCCGACTTCGAAAAATCCCTGGGCCTGGAGGAGGTGATGCTGGAACTGCCGGACCGTGTCGGCGGCGACGTCCTTGTTTCTTTTGGCCTTGAGATAACTGTAATAGGCCTGTTTCACACCGAAGACGATCTGGCGGCGGGCATCGCTGAAATCCTGGCGGGCGGAACCGGCGTTGAGGGTCTGGAGGTCCACCTGCGCCGAAGTTTTCCCGAAATCATAGATGGTCTGATTTAGAGAAACGCTGTTGCCGTATTGATTGTAAACATTGCCGGCCTGCTGAGCGACGGTGCCGGCGGGCGTGGAGTATGGATCGACCCGGGAATAACTCGATGAGGCGCTCACCTGGGGAAAGTAATTGGCCCGGGCCTGGCCGATGCGACTTTCGTTGACCTTGACGGCGCCGGCCGCGGAGAGGACCGCCGGATGCCGGGCCAGGGCGATCCGGATACAGCGCGGCAGGTCCAGGGTCTCCCCCCCGGCAATGATTTCCTCCTGCGCCGACGCCGGCAGGGAGAGCAGGAGGCAAACAAGTAAAAATCCCAGGACCGCCAGCTTTTTTCCCGAAATCGTTCTAAAAGTGTTCCGTTCGCTGGGAGCACCGTTCCGGGGCATGGATAAGGTGCTTATCCGCCGGGGTGCCATGGCCGTGCAATCCGCTTTTGAGAACTCAGGCTGTTTTGTTGCAAATCAGTTTTTTTCATCTTCAGCAATCATCATCGATGACGATCATCCTTGCCGGGATTGGCGGCGTCGGTCCCTTTGCCGGTCGTAGCGCATCATCCGGCACTCGCGGAAAATATGAAGCAACGATTGCGCCAAACATGTTAACGAACTATAAGTATACGATTTAAAAGACTTATCGGCTTAGCTATTGCTTTCATTCCCGGAGACCGATTGCGATGCGTAAAAATGTGGATATTTATTATCCTGATCAGTTCTTCATTCGGCTAATAATTATCCACCGTCGGGGCTAAACAATCTTCCAGGTTGTCCGGTCTGGGCTGTCCTTAAGGATGATTTTTTTGGCCAGCAGCAGTTTGCGGATTTCATCCGCCCGCTGCCACTCCTGTTGATCCCGAGCCCGGCGGCGCTCCGCCACCAGGTTCTCGATCTCCGCAACATCCAGTCCCAGTTTCAGGGCCTCCCGATCCCGGTCCGCATCGAAATACCGCGTGGGATCTTCCCTCAGCAGCCCCAGGACCGCGCCGGTCCGCCGCAGGATCTCCCGGGAACGGGTCAGGACCTGGACGGCGGCGGCACCGGGTGTATGCTGTTCCCGGGCCAGATAGCCGTTGAGAACCCGGACGGCGTCAAACATATGTCCCAGTGCCCGGGCGGTATTGAAATCGTCGTCCATGGCCTCGACAAAACGTTCGGGTAGTGTTTGGATATTTTCCAGCACCAGGCGGTCCTTTTCCGGCAGCGCCTCTTCCCGTGGTTCCGTTTCGGTGTGACCGTATTTATGCAGGGTTTCTTCCAGGAGATGCAAAGTGGAATAGAAACGATCCATGCCCGTTCGGGCCTCCCGCAACGATTCCTCCGAAAAGTCCACGGGACTCCGATAGTGGCTCTGGAGGACGAACAGGCGCAGCACTTCGGGATGGCAAGCCTGGAGCATATCCTTAATGGTAGCAAAATTTCCCAGTGACTTCGACATCTTTTCACTGTTCACCCGGACGAAACCGTTATGGATCCAGTAGCGGGCGAAGGTCTTGCCCGTAGCCCCCTCGGACTGGGCAATCTCGTTTTCATGATGGGGAAAGATCAGGTCTTCTCCCCCGCCGTGAATGTCGAAGGTATCGCCGAGGTAGCGCTGGCTCATTACGGAGCATTCGATGTGCCACCCCGGACGGCCCTTGCCCCAGGGGCTGTCCCAGGAGGGCTCCCCCTCCTTGCTCGCCTTCCAAAGAGCGAAATCCATGGGATGGCGCTTATTTTCGTTGACGTCAACGCGGGCCCCGGCCTGCATGTCTTCGAGATTCCGCCCGGACAGTTTCCCGTAACCCGGGAACTTTTCCACGGCGAAATACACATCGCCGCCCGGGGCGGCATAGGCCAGTCCCCGCTCGAAAAGGGCGGCAATCAAGCGGAGCATGCCGTCGATATTCTCCGTCGCCCGGGGGGCGATGGTCGGCCGCTCCACCCCCAGGGCATCCATATCCCGATCATGGGTCCGGATGTACTTTTCGGACACGGCATTGATGTCGCATTTCTCCACCCGGGCGCGCTCGATGATCTTGTCGTCCACATCGGTGAAATTCTTGACGAAGGTTACATTTAGACCCCGGTAGCGCATATACCTAACGATGACGTCGAAGACGATCGCCGAACGGGCATGGCCGATGTGGCAGAGGTCATAGGCCGTGATGCCGCAGGCGTAGATCCCAACCTTGCCGGTAACAAGAGGCTGAAACTCCTCTTTCCTGCGGGTCATGGTGTTGTAGAATTTCAGTGCCATAGCAGCTCCTCTTAAAGAAATCCGGCCCTCAGGGATAAAGGGAAATCATCTCCAACCCGAGATCTTCCTTCCATCCCCACAGGATGTTCATGTTCTGGATGGCCTGTCCCGCCGCCCCTTTGACCAGATTGTCGATGGCGGAGATCACGAGGACCCGGCCCGTCCGCCCGTCCACGGCAACTCCGAGATCGCAGTAATTGGTTCCCCGCACGGCGGATACATTGGGATAATCTCCAGGCCCGTAAACCCGGACGAAATGTTCCCGGCCATAGAAGTCTTCATAGAGGTCATGGACGTCCTTGACGGTCCGGGGCGATGTCAGGGCCGCATAAAGGGTGCTGAGGATGCCCCGGGTGATGGGCAGGAGATGGGGGGTAAAGGAGATCCGGAGGTCCTGTCCGGCCAGGAAGCCCAATTCCTGTTCCATCTCCGGGGTATGGCGGTGTTGGGCGACCTTGTAGGCCTTGAAGGCCTCGGCGACTTCGCAGTACAGAGAGGCGACCAGCGGTTCCCGCCCGGCGCCGCTTACCCCGGATTTGGAATCGGCGATGATGGAAGCGGGATCAATCCACCCCGCCTTCAACAGTGGGGCCAGCCCCAGGATGACGCTGGTGGGATAACAGCCCGGATTGGCAATAAGGCGCGCCGGCCGGATCGCCTCCCGATACAGTTCCGGCAGGCCGTAAACGGCCTCGGCAAGGTAATCGACGGCGGTATGGCGGCCGTACCAGGCGGCATATACCTCCGGGTCCCGGAGGCGGAAATCGGCGCTCAGGTCGATGACCTTCAGACCCGGCTTCCGAAGGAACAGGGGGGCGACGCTCATGGAAACAGCATGAGGCAGGGCCAGAAAGACCTGTTCACACCCTTCGGCGATCTCATCCGGCGAGGCGTCCATGAAGACAAGGTCCGTCAAACCTTTAAAGGCGGGGTAGATGGCCGCGACGCGGCGGCCGGCGTAGCGACGCGAGGTCACCGCCGTGACATCCGCCTTTGGATGGCGCAGGAGCAGGCGCAGCAGTTCCTGGCCCGTATAACCGCTGGCCCCGTAAATGCCGATCTTGATCATCTTCCTCCCCCAAAAAAAAGGGAGGCCTGAGGCCCCCCCGAGTAATCAGCGTTTAGAGAATTGGAACCTCTTTCTGGCCCCGGGCTGACCGTATTTTTTACGTTCCTTGATGCGGGCGTCCCGGGTCAGGAATCCGGCCCTTTTAAGCATGGGTCGCAACTCCAAGTCGTACTCGGTCAGGACTTTCGAAATGCCGTGCTTGATGGCCCCGGCCTGACCGGAGCTGCCGCCGCCCCGGACATTGATGTAAAAATCGAACTGGTCTTTCTTGCCCACTATTTCCAGGGGCTGCTGGATGATCATCTTGAGGCTGTCCCGAGTGAAATAGTCGTCAAAATTCCGTTTGTTGACGACCATGATTCCCGTTCCCGGCTTCATGTAAACCCTGGCTACAGCCGTCTTTCTCTTGCCCGTGGCATAAAAACGCTTGTCGGTGGCGCCCATCTTTGTTTTCCGTTCCTCCAGTAATTATTAGATATCGAGCACATGCGGGCACTGAGCATCGTGGGGATGTTCGGGCCCTTGGTAAATTTTCAGTTTTTTCAGCATCGCTCGTCCCAGGGTGTTTTTCGGCAACATCCCCCGGACGGCTATTTTCAGTACCTCTTCGGGTTTTTCGGCGAGCAGTTTTCCCGCCGTGATCTGCTTCAACCCGCCGGGATACCCCGAGTGGCGATAATAAACCTTTTCGGTCAGTTTCTTGCCCGTCAGGCGGATCTTGGCAGCGTTGACGACGATGACGAAATCCCCCGTGTCGAGATGGGGGGTGTAAACGGGCTTGTGTTTGCCCCGGAGCCGCCGGGCGATCTCGCTGGCCAGCCGGCCCAGGATCTTTCCCTGGCCGTCCACTACATACCAGTCCTTGTTGATTTCTTCCTTTTTGATATTGAAGGTTTTCATGTCCGTGTCACCAAATTCATAAAATGAAGCTGGAAAGCTACGCAATTTCTCCCTTTTTGTCAAGGAAAAACATCCGCAAAATTTACATTCCGTAGATTCCGAAGCGGAATTCATAAATCTTGTCGTTGTCCCGATCGCCGTAACTGAAACCGATATTCCAGCACTGGCGACGGAAATCGAACCCGTAGGTCTGCTCGATGTTCTTTTCCGTAAGCAGGTCCCGCTTGAAGGAGAAGTTGAGATTGAGTTCCTTCGTAAGCACCGCTTTAAGGAGGAGATTGACCTCTTCCAGAGAATTCCGGGTGTAGCGGTAGGTTACCGTGGCGGTGTCGCCCCGCTTGTCGTTGAGACCGAGATCATAGTTCGCCTGGGTCCAGTTCGTATCGTAAACACTGTATTTGTTTCGGGCCATGAAGTTCAGGTAGGAAAACGGCTTGAAATCGATCTCCATCTCCACATCGCTGAAGGGTTGGCGGCTCGCGCCGGGGGGAACGCCACTGGCGGCCGCTGCCTTGAGGTCATAGGTCTGGGCCAGTTTGAAGCGCAGCAATTCCAGATACCTTGCCTTACCCCCTTTTTCCAGAATCCGGCTGATGAGGGTATTGGTCAGGGCGTAGGTGACGGTGTGCTGTTCGCTCACCACCGTGCCATAGTTGGGCAGGCCGTCCTGATTGGGATTGGGGATATAGGTATAGGTAACTTCGGGGCGCAGGGCATGGCGGATTTTATCCACGGTCCGCCACCCCACCGGAAAGATCCGCTGCACTTCCGAAACCAGGTTGGCGCCCATTTTATAAACCTCCCGGTCGCCCCGCTTGGCCAGGCCGTCTTCCAGCTTATCGTCCCGCCACCAGAAGGTCCCTTGGACGCCGGCGAAGGGGGTTAACTGGAAATAATCGCCCACATTCCACGGCAGGGAGAGGGTGGGGTTGAAGTCCAGATATTGTCCCCGCTGACCGGCATCTCTATAGAAATAATCATAGTTCGAGGTGAACTCATAATTGACCGGGGAGCCGAAGAGCGGGGCCTTGGCGCCGGTCAGGGTCACTTCCGGATATTTTTGCAGGGTGCCGTCATTGGTCGCCACGGTATAATCGTCGGTGTTTTTCACCAGGGCGGTAAGATTGAACAATTTCCAGTTCTTGACGAGGCGCACCGTGGAATCCAGGGAGGTAAGCGCCTCGTTGCCCACAAAGGAAACATTCTTGAAGGGTTGCACCCGGTCGGCGGCATAATTGTCCAGGAAGTAGTTATGCGAAGAAAAGTCCTTGAAATACCAACTGTCCGACACCTTGGCGACGTCGGCGCGAAAATAGAAACTGGGGTCGAAACGCGTCTCCTGATTCCAGTAGAAGGCCCAGCGCTTATGGTTCGATTGCCAGTTTCTGCTGATGTTGCCGTTGGTTTCCGTCACTTCCTTGCTGTCGTTGAGGAAGTCCCCGTAAATGGTTCCCGTGGTGGTGCTGCCAAGGGCATAGCGCAGTTCCGCGCCCTCCTGAAATCCCCGCTGGCTCATGTAGCGCTGATAAAAAGTGGCATCCGCATCTTTGGAGATGGCCCAGTAAAAGGGGATGCCGATGTCCCAGCCCAATTTATCCTGGGAATAAGTCAGGCGATGGGGGAAGAGGAATCCCGACTGTCGGGTGGTCTTGGCGGGAAAAAGCAGGTAAGGGGTATAAATCACCGGCAATTTGCCCGCGTAGAACTTGCCGTGGGTGATCGTTCCATAGCCATCGACGGTGACATCGAGGGTCTTGCCCGCCAGACGCCAGTCGGGGTTCTCTCCGTCGCATGTGGTCGCCTGGGCGTTTTCGACCGAATATGTCGCCTCGCCTTTCTTTTCGATACGATCGCCGCGGATGTATAAATGGGTCTGGGCGATGAACATCTTTCCTTCCTGTACCTCGCCCGTTTGGGAGGGAAAGTGGATCTTCACCCGCTCCCCAGCCAGGACATCATCCTTGCTCTTCAACACCACATTCCCTCGGGCGAAGGCTTCCTCCGTCGTTCTGTTGAGGGTAACGGTAGCGGCGTTCAGGGTATTTTCTTCATAATGGATGACGACGTTGCCGTCGGCCTGGTAGGAATCGCTTTCCTGGAAATAACTCATGGTGTCGGCTTCGATGTCCACGGGAACGGCCGGAGCCTTGCCGCCCGGAGGGGACGAAACGGGAGACAATGGGGAAGGTAAAGGGGACAAAAGAATCACCCGCGCATCTTTGCCCCACTTATCGGCATCGCAGGCTTCATAATGGGGAAAGTAACCATCCCGGTTCACGGTCAGGAAAAACCGGCGCTTCCCGTCGGGAACCGCCAGGGAAAACGTCCCGTCAGAACCGGTCGCCACCCCTCCATGGGGATCTTCCCGGGTCTCCACAAGGGCGCCGGAAACGGGATTTCCCCCTTCATCACGCACCAATCCCGGCAAGACGGACGTATCCCCGCCGCGGGCCGGACCGGGAAACAACAAAACAAACAACAGCAATGCCGCCAGGAAGAACCGGCGGTAGCCCGCCTTCTCGATCCCGGCCGGAAGCCGTAGCGTTATTATCATTATCCTATGCAAGACGGGGATCATTTGCCTCTGGGAGCTATCATGGTTCGCAGGGAAGGGAAAGTTTTTTTTATCTCCCCCACCAGATACAGGGAACCGGTCACCAAGATGAGGTCCTCGGGATGGGCAACGGCAAAGGCATGCCGTAGGGCCGCGGGGGGCGATGCGATCGTCTCGACCTTCCGGGATGGGCCCCCGGTACAGGCGAGGAGCTCCGCCGGCGGCAGGGAACGTTCGCTGCCGGGACGGGTAAGAATCATCACGGACGCGCATGCAGCCATTCTTTCCGCCATCTCGCGGTAATGCTTGTCCCGGAGGACGCCGAACACCACAATAAGGCGACGGAAAGAAAAATCCTCCCGCAGGGCACGGCAGAGGGTTCGTATCCCCTCCGGGTTATGGGCGCCGTCAACAAGAAGAACCGGATCGCGGTGCAGGACCTCGAGACGCCCCTCCCAGTTCACCCCCGCCAACCCCCGGCGGATGGCTTCGTCCGGCACAATGATTCCCCGGTCCGCCACGGCCTCCACCGCCGCCACGGCCAGGGCGGCATTTTGACGCTGATGCCCGCCTATCAAACCGCAGGGCAGGTCGTGCCGATGCCGGGTCTCACAGAGATATGAAAATGTTCCGTCCCGGCGGCGGCGAATCTTGATTTCCCGGCCCAGTCGCCACAGGGCCGCCCCCCGCTCCCTTGCCATGTCTTCGATTGCCTGCCGGGCGCCGGAAGGCCGGACAGCGGTCACGCAGATGCCGCCGGCAGGAATAATCGCCGCTTTTTCGGTGGCGATATCGCGAAGGCGCTTTCCCAGATACTCCTGATGATCCCGAGCCACATTGGTGATGACCGCCACCGGCGCCTTGAAAACTCGCGTCGCATCCAGTCGGCCCCCCATGCCCACCTCGACCACGGCGATGTCGATCTTTTTCCTGCGGAAATGAAAACCCGCCAAAACCGTGAGAAATTCAAAATAGGTCAGGGGTTCGTCAAGCCGGCGGTCAAGCTCATCGATAGCCGCCGCCAGCTCCCGCTGGGTGATCATCTTGCCGTTGACCCGGATCCTTTCCCGGACATCCACCAGGTGCGGGGAGGTGTAAAGACCGACGGAATATCCGGCCGCCGCAAAAATTGCGGCCGCCATTGCCGCCACTGAACCCTTGCCGTTGGTGCCGGCGATGAGGAGCGCCGGATAGAATGATTCCGGATGGTCCAGGGCCTTCAGGGCCTCCTTAACGGCGCCAAGATCCATGCGGATGCCCAGCGCGGTCAGACGTTGCAGATAGGAATGGGGATCGAGGAAGGACTTCATGGAAAAGTAAAGGAAAAGCCATGGAAAAACAAGTCAAAGTCAATCCATGGCTTCAATCGCAGCCCGCTGTTGTGAACATTAATCACCTGATACGAGGTGACTTCGGCGCCGATTAATCCGGGAGAACGCGGAAAACCTCGTCTCCGGGCCGGACTCGGTCGGGAACCTTAACACCGATATAGTCTCCGGGAACGGCCTTTTCCACTTTCTGATTATTGACCTCCATAGACTCTATGGTATCGGTGATGTCTGTGGTATGACCTGTAATCTTTATCGTATCGCCGATCTTGAGTTCGCCGCTGACGATCTTTACCGCCGCCACTGAGGGTTTGGCAAAAAACTTCACCACCTCGCCGATTTTTTCTTCCGCCATAATCAGGCCTCCTTTCTTCGTATAATTCGAGGATTAATAACGGCGGGATTCTATCCTTTTTTCCAGAAAAAGACAAGGATAAATAAAAAAGGCCGGTATTAAACCGGCCCTTTGGGTTCACCGTGATACAGTCGCTGCTTCTCAGGCCTTTTTGGCCGCGCCCGCCTTTTTCTTGCCTTTCTCCCTGTCCGCGTCTTTAACGAATTCCACCAGGGAAACCGGGGCGTTATCACCGGTCCGGAAACCAAGCTTGACGATGCGGGTATAACCCCCCGCCCGTTCCCGGTACCGCACCGACAATTCATCGAAGAGCTTCTTCACCGTCTTCGCACTGCGAACATATCCCAGGGCCTGCCGGCGGGCATGCAGGCTGCCCCTCTTGCCCAGGGTCACCATCTTTTCCGCCACCCTTTTCAGCTCCTTTGCCTTGGCATCCGTGGTCTGTATCGATTCATGATCGATAAAGGATGTGACCATGTTCCTCAACATGGCCTTTCTGTGGCTGGTCGTTCTTCCGAGTTTACAGTCCGCCTTTCCGTGACGCATAGTTCCTTGTCCTCTCTATTTGCTCTCCCCGAGCCGCCCTGCCTGCCCGGGGCAACGTCATTCCCGGTTATCCTCCTTAGAGTTCCAGGGGTGAAAATCCAGCTTCATGCCGAAACCCAGTCCCTGTTCGGCAAGAATCTCTTTGATTTCATTGAGTGATTTTCTTCCAAAGTTCTTGGTTTTCAACATTTCCGCTTCCGTTTTCTGTACCAGTTCGCCGATCAGGTTGATCCCGGCGTTTTTCAGACAGTTCGCCGAGCGCACCGACAATTCCAGATCGTCCACGTGGCGGAGAAGCTGCTCGTTGAGGTTGTCCTTTTCCTCAATCTCGGGCTGCTCGGACTCCTCTTCCTGTTCGCTGAAATTGATGAAGATATCCAACTGTTCCTTGAGGATCTTCGAGGCAAACGCCACGGCGTCCTCGGGCAGAACGCTCCCGTCCGTCCAGACCTCAAGAACGAGGCGGTCGTAATCGGCGATCTGGCCCACCCGGGCATGGGTGACGGTGTAATTCACCTTCTTGATGGGTGAAAATACGGCGTCGATATTGATGGTCCCTTCGGGCTGATCGTAATCTTTCTCCTTTTTCGCCTGCACATACCCGCGCCCCAGTTTGACGACCATTTCCGCCTTAAGATTCGCCTTTCCGGAAAAGGTGGCCAGATAGTGTTCGGGATTGAGGATCTCGACGGTGCTGTCATGGGCAATGTCGCCGGCCGTGACGATTCCCTCCCGGGAGATATCCAGATTAAGCATCCGGTGGCTATCCTGATGGAGCATCACCCGAACGCCCTTGAGGTTGAGGATGATATCCGTAACATCCTCCTTTACCCCGGGGATGGTGGAAAATTCATGCAGAACGCCGTCAAAACGTATCGATACGATGGCCGCTCCCTGGATGGAAGACAGCAGGGTCCTCCGCAGGGCATTGCCCAGCGTGACACCCATGCCCCTTTCCAGGGGTTGACAGGTGAACTCGCCATAATATCGTGTATGGGTAGTCTCGTCGATTTCTATCCGCTTTGGTCGTATTAAGCCGCGCCAGTTTCGCTGCATTGTCTTAGTCCTTATTGTCCCCGGCCCCGGTTACGGCGCCGGAAGGTTATGTTCATTTTGAATAAAGCTCTACAACCAGCTGTTCCTGAACCGGCATCGTCAACTCTTCGCGGGTGGGAAGCATCTTTACGGCGCCCTTGAAACCGTCCTTGTCCAAGGCCAGCCACTGCGGCACTCCGCGCCGGGCAACCGACTCCAGGGCATCTACTATCCGGGCGATCTTTCTGCTTCCCTCCCGGACTTCGATCTCATCCCCCACCTTGACCAGGTAGGAGGGAATATTGACCTTTTTGCCGTTGACGGAAAAATGGTTATGTCGGACCAACTGACGGGCTTCGGTACGGGAATTGGCGAAACCCATGCGGAAGACCATGTTGTCCAGTCTCCGCTCCAGAAGAATAAGCAGATTGGTTCCCGTAATCCCCTTGATCCGGTCGGCCTTTTCAAAATAACCGTGGAACTGCTTTTCCAGCAGGCCGTACATCCTGCGCAATTTCTGCTTGGCCCGCAACTGAACGCAATAATCGGTGGGCTTTCTTCTCATCTGGCCGTGGTCTCCCGGGGCGTATTCCCGGCGTTCGAAGGCGCATTTTTCACTGTAGCAGCGATCACCCTTCAAAAACAACTTCAGGCCTTCCCGGCGGCATAACCTGCATACGGATTCTCTATACCTTGCCAAAGTTCCTCCCTGTCAAATCATATTCTGCAATAAATACAAAAACAAATCCTATACCCTTCTCCGTTTCGGGGGCCGGCATCCATTATGAGGAATCGGAGTAACGTCACGGATCAGCGTGATGTTGATTCCGGCAACCTGTAAGGCCCGCAGGGCCGATTCCCGACCCGACCCGGGTCCCTTGACATAAACCTGAACGCTTCTCATCCCGTGCTCTTTCGCCTTCTTCACCGCATCTTCCGCCGCCATCTGGGCGGCGAAGGGTGTGCTTTTGCGGGAGCCCTTGAATCCCTGAATGCCCGAAGACGACCAGGAGACAACATTACCGCTGAGATCCGTAATGGTCACGATGGTATTGTTGAATGTGGACTGGATGTGGGCAATCCCCTCGGGAATATTCTTTTTTTCCTTTTTCTTGCCTGTTTTTCTCGCCGGCCTCGCCATTGTTCCTCCCCGTTACTTCTTCTTTCCTGCTATCGCCCGCCTCGGGCCCTTCCGTGTCCGGGCGTTGGTGTGGCTCCTCTGTCCCCGGACGGGAAGCCCCTTACGGTGCCGCAGTCCCCGGTAGGTACCCAGATCCATCAATCGCTTCAAGTCCATGGACACTTCCCGCCGCAGATCGCCTTCCACCTTGTGGTCCTTGTCGATGATATTACGTATGGACGTGATCTCCGCATCGGCAAGATTATCCGTCTTCACGTTTGCATCCACACCCGCCTTCTGGAGAATCTTCTGTGCGGCCGTTCTGCCGATGCCGTAAATATAAGTCAAGGCTATTTCCATCCTTTTGTTCTTCGGTAAATCCACTCCTGCAATTCTTGCCACGCGCCTGTCCTCCTGACCTTATCGACGGTTTTCAGCCCTGTCGCTGCTTGTGTTTGGGATTCTCACAGATCACCCGAAGAATGCCCTTTCTCTTGACGATCTTGCACTTGTCGCAGATCTTTTTAACGGAAGCCCTTACTTTCACGATCTTCACTCCTGTCTCGTCCGGTCACGCGGTTCGCCGCCTGCCGTCTATTTCGTCCGGTAGATGATCCGCCCCCGGGTCAAATCATAGGGAGACAACTCCACGGTCACCTTGTCTCCGGGGAGGATCTTGATGAAGTGCATCCTCATCTTCCCTGAGATGTGGGCCAGAACCCGGTGGCCGTTTTCCAGCTCCACCCGGAACATGGCGTTGGGCAGGGGCTCGATCACCTTTCCTTCAACCTCGATTGCCTCTTCTTTCACCATAAAAGTGATTCCTGAACTCAGCGGAACTGATTAATGTTCATAATTAGGTCTTTGACCTTTTCGATCACTGGAGCCGGCTCAAGATTTCCGGACCGTTCTCCGTAATGGCGATGGTATGCTCAAAGTGGGCCGAAAGCCTGCCGTCCGCCGTCACCGCCGTCCAGCCGTCGGGTCGCATCTTTATCTTGTACGATCCGGCGTTGACCATGGGCTCGATAGCCAGGACCATCCCCGCCTTCAGTTTTATTCCCCTTCCCTGCACGCCGTAATTGGGGATCTGTGGTTCCTCGTGAAGGCTCCGCCCGATTCCGTGCCCTACAAAATCCCTTACCACCGAGAAGCCGGCCGCCTCGACGTGGCCCTGGACCGCCGCGGAGATATCCCCCAGCCGGTTACCGACCCGCGCCTCCCGAATGGCCAGGGCCAAAGATTCTTCCGTCGCCTGGAGAAGCCGCTCCACCTCAGGGGAGATCGCTCCCACGGAAACCGTTAAGGCGGCATCGCCGAAATATCCCTTGTAACAGGCGCCGAAATCGAGGCCGATAATATCGCCGTCCACCAGCACCCTTTCCGAAGGAAGGCCGTGGATGATCTCGTCATTGACCGAGGCGCACAGGGAAAAGGGATAACCACGATAGCCCTTGAAGGCGGGCTTGGCCCCTTTTTTCAGTACCAGTTCCTCGGAGAGCCGATCCAACTGACGGGTGGTGATTCCTTCTTTTACCTTTTCCTTCAACGCCGCCAGCACTTCCGCAACGATAATGTTGCTGGCTCTGATCTTGTCTATCTCGCTTCGCTGCTTTAGAATGATCATGAAAAAGAGCTCACCCACTTGCCGTGATGGCCTTTTCAACGCCGTTTGGCGATCTTTCCCTTCTTCATAAAGCCCTCGTACTGCCTAGTCAGCAGATGGGTTTCGATCTGGCCGGCCGTATCGAGCGCCACACCCACCACGATGAGGAGCGCCGTACCCCCAAAATAAAAAGGTACGTTGAAATACGAAATTAAAATACTCGGCAATACACATACCGCCGACACATAGATGGCGCCGCTGAAGGTTAGGCGCGTCAGGACGTCATCGATGTAATCAGCCGTCTTTTTCCCCGGTCTTATTCCCGGTACATACCCCCCGTACTTCTTCATATTGTCCGCCACATCCACGGGGTTGAAGGTAACGGCGGTATAAAAATAGCAAAAGAAGACGATGAACGCCACGTAGAGCATCTCGTAAACCATCCGCCCGGGGACCAGCATGTCCGCTACCTGCTTCATCCACGGATGAGGGATGAAATTGGCGATGGTCGCCGGGAACATGATGATGGACGATGCGAAAATCGGCGGGATGACGCCCGCGGTATTGACCTTTAACGGCAAATGCGTGGACTGGCCGCCATACACCTTCCGACCGACGACCCGTTTGGCATACTGCACCGGAATCCGGCGCTGGGCGCTTTCTACATAGACGATCGTACCCACCACGGCGACCATCATGACGATGAGGATGATGATGAAAAAGATCCCCATTTCCCCTGCTGAAAGCAGTTGGAAAGTGCTGATGATGGCCTCGGGACCGCGGCAGACGATCCCGGCAAAGATGATCAGGGAGATCCCGTTGCCGATCCCCTTCTCCGTTATCTGTTCTCCCAGCCACATAATGAAGGCTGTGCCGGCCGTCAGGGTGATCATGGTCATCAAACGGAATCCCCAACCCGTTTCCATGACGATGGATGCCCCCGTGGGTCCCGCCATGTTTTCCAGCCCGATGGCGATGCCAAAGCCCTGGATAATGCTCAGGACTACCGTACCATAGCGGGTGTACTGGGTGATTTTCCTCCGCCCCGCCTCCCCCTCTTTGGAAAGCTTTTCCAGGTGCGGAATGGCAATCGTGAGCAATTGCAGGATGATCGACGCACTGATGTAGGGCATGATCCCCAGAGCGAATACGGATAGATTGCTCAGGGCGCCCCCGGCAAACATGTCAAAGAGCCCCAGCAGCGATCCCTTGGCCTGCTCGAAATAGGCCGCCAGGGCCGCCGCATCGATGCCCGGCGTCGGCACATGGGCGCCGATGCGATAGACGATCAATAACCCGAAAGTGAAGAAGATCCTTTTCTGCAGTTCCGGGATTTTGGATATGTTGCCAAGTCCACCGATCAATTCAGACAACCTCTACAACGGAACCGCCGGCGGCTTCTATCTTTGTTCTTGCCCCCTTGCTCAACGCATCCAGTTTCACGGACAGCGGGTATTGAATTTCCCCTTTGCCCAACAGTTTGACTCCATCACCACGTTTCTTGATCAATCCCCTGGCCATCAAGGCATCGGCATCCACCACGCTGCGCTCCGGGAAAACATTGAGCTGTCCCAGGTTGATCGTAATTATTTCCCTTCGGAAGGGGTTTCGGAAACCCCGCTTGGGCAGCCGCCGGGCCATGGGCATCTGTCCGCCTTCAAAACCCGGCTTGGCGCCGCCGCCGGAGCGGGCTTTCTGGCCTTTGTGACCCTTGCCGGCCGTTCCGCCGTGGGCGCCGCCGCGCCCGATCCGTTTGCGCTTCTTCCTGGAGCCAGCCGGCGCCTTCAGTGTCTGTAAATCCATATATCGCTATGCCTCCATTTCTTCCATGGAAACCAGATGACATACCTTGTTGACCATGCCGCGAATCTCCGGCGTATCGGCCAGGATGACCGTCCTGTTCATCTTCATGAGCCCCAGGCCCCGAAGGACCTGGCGATGCTTTTCAGGTCTGCCGATATAACTCCGGATCAAAGTGATTTTCAATTTGCGTCCCACGAGACTTGACCTCATTAATAGTTTACTGTGCCAAAGACGTCTGTCCGCGGAGCCGGGCGATCTCCGCCGGTTCCTTCAGCCGGGACAGACCTTCGATGGTCGCTTTGACAAGGTTGTGGGGATTGTGGGAGCCCAGACACTTCGTCAGAATGTTGTGCACCCCCGCCGCTTCCAATACGGCGCGCACGGCCCCGCCGGCAATCAGTCCCGTACCTTCCGAGGCGGGTTTCAACAGAACCCGGCCCGCTCCGTAGCTGCCGATCACCTCATAGGGAATGGTGCGGTTGGCAATGGCGACCTTCCTCATGTTTTTTTTCGCCTGCTCCATCCCCTTACGGATCGCTTCGGGGACTTCATGGGCCTTGCCCAGCCCGGCGCCCACGGAACCCTGTCCGTCTCCCACCACCACGATGGCGCTGAAACGGAATCTCCGGCCCCCTTTGACGACCTTGGCGGTCCTGTTGATCGTAATGACCCTGTCTATCAGTTCAAGCTCTTCCATCATAATTTATCTCATCGCCCCTCTTGTTTTGGTCATCAAAACTTCAAACCGCCTTCCCGGGCCGCGTCGGCAAGGGCCTTGATCCGGCCGTGATAAAGGAATGGACCTCGATCGAAAACGGCTTCTTCGATCCCGGCGGATATCAATCGCCTGGCCACCAGTTTACCCACATCTCTGGCCGCTTCCGATTTTTTCTTGCCGCCGAGTTCTCCCCGCAGCTCCGGGCTCAGGGTCGAAGCCTCGGCAATGGTCCGGCCCAGGTCATCGGCGATGGCCTGAACATAGATGTGCCGCGCCGTTCTGAACACCGCCAGACGGGGACGGATCTGGGTACCGGATACCTTTCCCCGCACCCGGGCTTTTCTCTTCTCTCTGATCTTCTCAACCTTCGCTGCCAATTCGCCTACCCCTTAAAATTAAGAATGTGCGGCAACCGCTGCCGTTTATTTCGTCCCTACGGATTTACCCACTTTCCGGCGCACCTGTTCGCCGGCGTATCTGATGCCTTTACCCTTGTAAGGTTCCGGTTTCCTCAGGTCTCGTATCTCCGATGCCACCTTGCCCACCAGGTACTTGTCGATACCGGAGACGTGGATATTGACCTGCTTTTCGATCTTGACGGAGACACCTTGCGGAACTTCGTATTCCCGGGGGGTGGAATAACCGACGACAAGCTTCAGGACATTGTTGTTCAGTTCCGCTCGATAGCCGACCCCGGATATTTCCAGTCCCTTTTCAAAACCCTTGCTTACCCCGGTTACCATATTGTTCACCAGGGTCCTCGCCAGGCCATGAGCCGATCTTCCCAGCCGGTTCTCCTCCAGACGCTGGACGGAAACGGCATTTTCCCCATGCGTGAATTCGATCCCCAGGGGTAATACCGCGGACAGTTCCCCCTTCGGACCGGTAACCTTAACCAGCCTGCCTTCCTGGGCCACCTTGACGCCAGCAGGAAGCTCGATGGTCTTTTTCCCGATTCTCGACATATTTCTATCTCCCGACCCTAATTCAAACACGCCCTGGGAACGCTTACCACACCTGACAGATGATTTCCCCGCCCACATTGAGATCCCGGGCTTCGCGGTCCGTCATCAGGCCCTTGGAAGTTGACATGATGGCAATCCCGTAGCCGTTCAACACCTTGGGAATGTCCGCGCTGTGGGCATAAACCCTCCGCCCGGGCCGGCTGACCCGCTGAATGTCCGTAAGGACATAGTTTCTGGAATCGGGATAAACCAGCTCGATCCGCAAGACCTCACGTTTATCTTTTTCCTTTTTCAGTTCGCATCCGGAGATGTATCCGGCCTTCTTCAGAACCTCGGCGATATTCCTGTTCATCCGGGAAGCCAGGACATCCACCGTCTTGAAGTGCATGCGGTTGGCGTTCCGGATTCTGGTCAACATATCGGCAATTGGATCGGTCATTCCCATGAATAAAACTCCTTATCTTGATCTACCAACTCGCTTTGATCACCCCGGGTATCTCCCCTTTGGCGGCAAGATTCCTCAGGCAGATCCTGCACATATCGAACTTGCGATAATAAGCCCGAGGACGGCCGCACAGCGGACAGCGGTTGTACTGCCGGACCGAAAATTTCATCTCTCTTTTTGCTTTTGCGATCAGGGATTTCTTTGCCACTTATATCTTCCTCCCGCCGTTGCCCGGCTTAATTCCTGAAAGGCATGCCCATCAGCTTTAACAATTCCCTCGCCTCATCGTCCGTCTTCGCCGTGGTGACTATGACCACGTTCATCCCTCTGATCTTGTCGATCTTGTCGTACTCGATCTCGGGAAAGATGATCTGCTCCTTCAGCCCCAGGGCGAAATTTCCCCGGCCGTCAAAGGATTTGGGGGCAATACCGCGGAAGTCCCTTACCCGGGGAAGGTTTATATTGACCAGGCGATCCAGGAATTCATACATCCGCTCCCTCCGGAGGGTGACCCGGCACCCAATCGACATCCCCTGGCGCAGCTTGAAGGTGGCGATGGATTTTCTCGCCCTGGTGATCACCGGTTTCTGCCCGGTAATCGCCGCTATCTCCGCGGCGGCCGTATCCAGGATCTTGGCGTTCTGGATGGCCTCGCCCAGGCCCATGTTGAGTACGATCTTTACAAGCTTCGGCACTTCCATGCGATTCTTGTAACCGAACTTGCCTATCAACGCGGGGACTACTTCTTTTTGGTAATAATCTTTGAGTCTTGCCATATCGATCGCCTTATGCGTCTATTATCTCCTGACATTTCTTACAGATACGGACCTTCTTTCCTTCCTCGAGGATTTTGTGCCCGAGCCGGACCCCCTTTTCGCACTTGCTGCAGAAGTAGGCGACATTGGTGATGTGAATGGGGCCCTCCTTCTCCACGATGCCGCCCTTGCCCTTGGCATCAGGCTTCTGGTGCCGCTTCACGAAGTTGAGCTTTTCCACGATCACCCGGTCTTTGTCCCTCATGATCCTGATTACCTTGCCGGTTTTACCCTTTTCCCTACCGGCGGTAACCTGTACCGTATCTCCTTTTTTTAACTGTTTTCCATGCATCGTCTTGATCCTTGTTTCGATGTCCCGCGGCCTGTTTAGAGGACTTCAGGGGCGAGAGAAATTATTTTCATAAACTGTTTCGCCCGCAGTTCTCTCGCCACCGGGCCAAAGATTCGCGTCCCGATGGGCTCCATCTGATTGGTGATCAGGACGGCGGAATTATCGTCAAACTTGAGATAGGAACCGTCCTGCCGGCGCACCTCTTTGACCGTGCGGACAATGACGGCCTTCATAACATCGCCCTTCTTCACTTTAGAATTGGGGATGGCTTCCTTCACAGATACAACAATAACGTCTCCTATGCTGGCATAGCGCCGCTTCGAACCCCCCAGCACCTTGATGCAGGCAACCTTCTTGGCTCCCGAGTTGTCCGCAACACTAAGTATGGTCTGCATCTGAATCATCTTACCGTACCGCCTTCACTAATTTGCCTATGCTATTTTGCCCGTTCCAGGATGGATCGCATCCGCCAGCGCTTATCTTTGCTCAAGGGACGGGATTCGACGATGGCCACCCGGTCGCCCACCCGGCACTCGTTGGCTTCGTCGTGGGCCTTGTATTTAACGAATTGTCGAATATATTTGTGCAACACCGAATGTTTGACCAGGCGCTCCACACGGACCACGATGGTCTTGTCCATCTTGTTGCTCACCACGACGCCGCTGATCGTTCTCCGGTTTCCGCGGACCTCCATGATTATCGACCCTCCTTCTGCCTCAGGACCGTATTGATGCGGGCAATGTCTTTTTTCACCTTCCCCAGTGCCGCGGTGGAATCCAACTGACGGGAAGAATGACGAATCTTCAAACGGAACAGCTCTTCATCCAGTTCCGCCTTTTTCTGTTTCAATTCGTCGCTCTGCAAATCCCTCAACTCCTTAGTTTTCATCGGCCGCCTCCCTGGTCAGAAATTTCACGGCGATGGGAAGTTTGTGAGACGCCAGGCGGAAGGCCTCTTTGGCAACATCCGGGGATACGCCGCGCATCTCATACAGGACCATGCCTGGTTTGACGACGGCCACCCACTCTTCCGGGGCTCCTTTTCCCTTTCCCATCCGCGTTTCCGCCGGTTTTTTCGTTACGGACTTGTGGGGGAACACCCGGATCCAGATCTTTCCGCCCCGCTTTACATGTCTGGTCATCGCCACACGGGCGGATTCTATCTGCCGGGCCGTCACCCATCCGCACTCCGTGGCCTGCAGACCGAACTCGCCAAAGTTGATGGCGTTGCCCCGCATGGCCTGCCCGGTCATACGTCCCCGCTGCGGTTTTCTGTATTTTACCCTCTTCGGCATCAACATGGTTCAAAAACCCCTATATAGCTTCTGCAAACTGCTGCTATCGTTCGCGCTCTCTTTTTGTCCCCAGGATTTCTCCCAGGAAGATCAACACCTTCACCCCGATTTTCCCGTATGCGGTCCGCGCCTCGGCAAAACCCCAGTCGATATCGGCGCGGAGCGTATGCAGGGGCACGCGTCCCTCCCGGTACCACTCCGCCCTGGCCATTTCGGCGCCGCCGAGCCGGCCTGAGCAGTTGACGCGAATCCCCTTCGCCCCGAACTTGATGGCTGAAGTTACGCCCTTCCTCATCGCCCGACGGAATGCAATCCGCCGTTCCAATTGCAGGGCAACGTTTTCGGCCACAAGCTGGGCGTCGATTTCCGGTTTCCGCACTTCGAGAATATTGATGATCAGCTCGCTGCTGCTTACCTTTTCAAGATCCTTCTTCAGCTTCTCGATTTCGGAACCCTTCTTGCCGATGATGATTCCCGGACGGGCGGCATAGATGTTCACCTTCGCTTTATTGGCGGCTCTTTCGATCTCAATTCTCGAAATACCGGCATGATAGAGTTTCTGCTTGAGATACCGGCGGATGCGGAGATCCTCGTGGAGGAGATCGCTGTAGTTCTTCTCAGAAAACCAAAGCGACTTCCATGTTTTAACCCCGCCAAGCCTCAAGCCGATCGGATTTACCTTCTGCCCCAACCTTTCACCTCCTCGCGATGTCGCTATGCCTCGTCCAACACAACGGTAATATGACTCATCCTTTTCTTGATCGCCGCCGCACGGCCCTGTGCCCTGGCCCGCCAGCGCTTCAGCGCCGGCCCCTGGTCAACGTACACACCCTTCACGAAAAGGATGTTTTCATCGATATTGGGATTCTGCTTGGCATTGGCCAAGGCGGAATGTAACACCTTGCTCAACAGAAACGCCCCGTACTTGGTGGTGTAGGACAGGATCTTTTCCGCTTCCCCAGCCTTCTTTCCGCGGATGAGGTCCGCCACGAGACGCGCCTTCTGCGGCGATATGCGAATATACTTGGCAACAGCCCTTGCTTCCATAAACTTACCCCACGCCCGCCGCCCCTGAGGCGGCCGGTATTATCTTCTCACTTTCGATTTTCTATCCCCGGCATGGCTGAAAAATGTCCGGGTCGGAGCGAATTCACCGAGTTTGTGTCCCACCATGTTTTCGGTCACAAAAACGGGAATGAACTTCTTACCGTTGTGAACGGCGAAGGTGTGACCGATGAGATCCGGGGTGATTGTCGACCGCCGTGACCATGTTTTGATGACCGCCTTGCTCCCCGCCGCCTCTGCCTTTCTCACCTTGTCCAGCAGTCTCGGCTCGATAAATGGACCCTTGCTAACCGACCTTGCCACCTTCTAACCTCTTCTCTTTACGATGTATTTGTCTGTGCTCTTATTCGTACGCGTCTTGTGTCCCTTGGTCGGGATTCCCCAGGGGGTACACGGATGCCGGCCACCGGACGATTTTCCTTCGCCTCCCCCCATGGGATGATCGATCGGGTTCATGGCCACTCCCCGCACCTTGGGACGCCTGCCGAGCCAGCGGGTCCTCCCCGCCTTGCCGATACTGATATTTTCATGCTCGATATTGCCGATCTGGCCGATGGTGGCCCGGCAGTCGAGAAAGATCTTTCTAACCTCTCCGGAGGGAAGACGAACCTGGGCATATCCCCCTTCCTTGGCCATCAACTGACCGTAGGACCCGGCACTGCGGATGATCTGGCCGCCCCGGCCTACTTTTAACTCCACGTTGTGGATCAGGGTGCCCAGGGGGATGTTTTTCAGGGGAATGGAGTTTCCCGGTTTGATATCCGCCCGTTCGCCGCTGATAACGACGTCGCCGACGGTGATCTTGTCCGGGGCGAGGATATAGCGTTTCTCTCCATCTACATAGTTCAATAGGGCGATCCGGGCCGAACGGTTGGGATCGTATTCGATGGATGCCACTCGGGCGGGGATGTTGAGCTTGTCCCGGCGAAAGTCGATGATGCGGTACCGCCGCTTGTGACCGCCGCCGATATGCCGGCTGGTCATCCGTCCGTTGGCGTTCCGCCCGCCGGTTTTGCGCAGGGGCCGCAACAGACTCTTTTCCGGGACGGAAGCGGTAATCTCTTCAAAATCGGAACAGGTCTGAAACCTTCTTCCGGGCGATGTGGGTTTATATGTCTTGATTGCCATAATCCGTTTCCTTAAACCTTAATCACACACCAATTAAACACCTTCGAATATTTCGATGCGGCTTCCCGGCGCCAGGGTCACCACCGCCTTCTTCCAGGACGGCTTCTCACCGACAATCCGGCCGATCCGCTTTTTCTTTCCCGGCACATTCATCACCGCCACATCCAGAACTTTTACCTTGAAGAGCTTCTCCACGGCGGCGCCGATTTCGATCTTGTTGGCCCGGCGATCAACGGCAAAGAAGTACTTGTTCGCCTCGTCCTTGGCGATGGTGGTTTTCTCCGTAATCAGGGCTTTTTTTATAATCTTGTATAATTCCATTATGATCGCAACGCTCCCTCGATGTTTTTCACGGACGGCGCCAGCAAAACCACATGCTCATGATTCAAGAGATCGTAAACGTTGATGCCTTCCGAGCGAATCATTTTTATTTCCTGGAGGTTTCGCGAAGATTTTTCCAAAATGGGATTGGATTTGTCGATGACCACCAAGGCCTTTTTCCAGCCGAAACGATCGACTACCTCCTTGAACTTCTTGGTCTTGACTTCGTCCAGGGGGAAGTCACTGAGGATGATCATCCGCTCTTCTTTTAATTTCTGGCTGAGCGCCGATACCAGTGCGAGCTTACGAACCTTTCTTGGCACCTTGAAGGCATATTCCCGGGGATGGGGTCCGAATACCGTTCCTCCCCCTCTCCAGATAGGCGACCGCGTGGTTCCCGCTCTGGCCCGCCCCGTTCCTTTCTGACGCCAGGGTTTTTTTCCGCCGCCGCTTATATCCCGCCGCGTCTTCGTTGCCGCCGTGCCCAGGCGCCGCGCCACGAGTTGCATCCTTACCACCTCGTACATCACAGCCTCGTTCACGGCGGCGCCAAACACCTGATCGCTCAGTTCGATCTCCGCTACCTTATTGTTTTCTATATCGTATACAGCCGCTACTGGCATCTTGTCCACCCTGTATCGCTATTTCTCAACCGTTGCTTTCTTGACGGCCGGCCTGATCAGCACGATCCCCTGCTTGCCTCCGGGGACGGCCCCCTTCACCAGCAGGGCGTTGTCTTCCGGCCGCACCAGGAGTACCTTGATGTTCTGGACGGTGTTCCGTTCACCCCCCATTCGTCCGGGAAGCTTCTTTCCCTTGAAGACCCGGGAAGGTTCGGCGCTTGCTCCGATCGAACCGGGGGCCCGGTGAAACATTGAGCCGTGGGTAGCCCGACCGCCGCCGAAACCATGCCTCTTCACCCCGCCGGCAAAACCCTTGCCCTTGGAAGTGCCGGTAATATCTACATAATCTCCCGCCTTGAAGATATCGGCCCGCAGTTCCTCTCCTGGCTCATAGCCGTCGGACTCCAGGCGAAATTCCCGGAGCGTCCGGAAGAATCCTTTGTCCGCCTTGCGGAAATGACCCTGGAGGGGCTTTGTCACGTGTTTCTGTTTGATCCGGCCATATCCCAACTGCACGGCTTCGTAACCATCCTTTTCCGTGGTCTTCCTCTGAACGACCACCGAAGGCTCGACCTCAATGACCGTCGCCGGCACGGCGCCGCCATCTTCCATAAAGATCTGGGTCATTCCCAGTTTTCTGCCTATCAGTCCCTTTGTCATGTCGGTTCTCTAATCGAAAAAAATCAGGAGATGGAAAATCTTACTCTGTTCCATCCCCTGTCATATACAACCTATAGCTTGATCTCCACGTCCACCCCGGCCGACAGGTCCAGCTTCATCAGTGCGTCAACCGTGGACTGGGTGGGTTCAATGATGTCGATCAAACGCTTGTGCGTCCTGATCTCAAGCTGTTCCCGTGATTTCTTGTCTACATGGGGCGACCTGTTGACACAAAATCGATTGATCTCCGTAGGCAGGGGAATGGGCCCGGCAACACGGGCTCCTGTGCGTTTGGCCGTTTCGACGATATCCTCCACCGACCTGTCCAGCAGCTTGTAGTCGTAGGCTTTGAGACGAATCCTTATTCTCTGGTCTTTCATGGTCGCGCCGGTTTCCTCTTTCTTATTCCATTACCTTGCTGACAACACCAGCCCCGACCGTCCGACCACCCTCACGGATGGCAAAACGGAGCTGCTCCTCCATGGCGATGGGGGTAATGAGCTGAATTTCCATTTCCACATTGTCTCCCGGCATCACCATCTCCACCCCCTCGGGCAGCAGGGCCACTCCGGTAACGTCGGTGGTGCGGAAGTAGAACTGGGGCCGATAACCGGTAAAGAAGGGTGTATGCCGTCCCCCTTCCTCCTTGGTAAGGACATAGACCTGAGCCTTGAATTTGGTATGGGGGGTAATGGAACCGGGCTTGGCTACCACCTGTCCTCTTTCCACCTCTTCCCGTTTGGTGCCCCTGAGGAGCACGCCGATGTCGTCGCCGGCCCGGCCTTCGTCCAAGGTCTTGCGGAACATCTCGACGCCGGTGCAGACGGTCTTGAAGGTAGGACGGATACCGATAATTTCCACTTCCTCGCCGGTCTTGATGATGCCGCGATCAACCCTGCCCGTAACGACAGTTCCGCGACCGGAAATGCTGAAGACATCTCCGACGGGCATCAAAAAGGGCTTGTCCAGAACGCGCTCGGGTTCAGGGATATAATTGTCAACGGCTTCCATGAGCTCCCAGACCGATTTGGCGTCTTCAGAATCGGAATCGTCCGTTTCTAGGGCTTTCAGAGCGGAACCGCGGATGATGGGAATATCGTCGCCGGGGAACTGGTATTCCTTGAGGAGCTCTCTGAGCTCAAGTTCAACGAGGTCAAGAAGCTCCGGATCATCAACGAGATCTACTTTATTCATATAGACAACCACATAAGGAACCTGGACCTGTCTGGCAAGCAGGATGTGCTCTCGAGTCTGGGGCATGGGACCGTCGGAAGCCGCCACGACGAGGATCGTGCCGTCCATGTGGGCCGCGCCGGAAATCATGTTCTTGATATAGTCGGCGTGACCGGGACAATCAACATGGGCGTAGTGCCGTTTGTTGGTCTCGTACTCCACATGGCAGATGTTGATGGTGACACCTCTTTCCTTTTCCTCCGGGGCATTATCGATGGAGTCAAAGGGCCTGAACTCGGCGAAGCCTTTCTTGGACAAGTGCTTGGTAATCGCTGCCGTCAAGGTCGTCTTTCCGTGATCCACGTGACCAATGGTACCGATGTTCAGATGCGGCTTTGTCCTTTCAAATTTTTTCTTAGCCATCTCTACTTACCTCCTTTGTCTTTTGAAAAAATCTCTTATATGTTTGTGACCCTTTGCTCCTGCAATTACCTGTCTTGAATTCCTTAGAACCGATAGTGGGCAAAGGCCTTGTTGGCCTCCGCCATCTTATGCACGGCTTCCCGCTTTTTGATCGCCGCGCCCCTATTGTTGGCGGCGTCGATGAGCTCCGCCGCGAGTTTTTCCTTCATCGTCTTCTCCGCCCGTTCCTTGGCGTTGGTTATCAGCCAGCGGATCGCCAGGGCCATCCGCCGTGACGGCTGGACCTCCGTAGGCACCTGGTAGGTGGAACCGCCGACGCGGCGCGATTTGACCTCGATCACCGGTTTCACATTGCTGAGGGCCTTTTCGAATACATCCACTGGTGGCTCCTTGATCCGTTTTTCTATGATGTCAAATGCCCCGTAGAGGATCGATTCGGCGGTGCTTTTCTTTCCCTGCTTCAAAAGATTGTTGACGAACTGGGCCACCATTTTATTGTTGTACTTGGGATCCGGTATAATCTCCCTTTTTGTTACCTCTCGTCTTCTTGGCATGATGATCTATCCCCGCCTAATTCGGTTTCTTGGCCCCGTATTTCGATCGGCCCTGTTTTCTTCCCTGAACGCCCACGGCATCGAGGGTGCCCCGCACGATATGATAACGCACCCCCGGCAGATCCTTCACTCTCCCGCCCCGCACCAGAACTACGGAATGCTCCTGAAGATTGTGCCCCACCCCGGGGATATAGGACGTCACTTCGTACCCGCTGGTCAGGCGGACCCGGGCGACCTTGCGCAACGCCGAGTTGGGTTTCTTGGGGGTCGATGTATATACACGGACACACACTCCGCGCCGTTGCGGCGAGCCGACCAGTGCCGGAGCCTTGGTTTTTCCTTCTACTTTAGTCCTACCTTTGCGGACCAACTGGTTTATCGTCGGCATGTCTCCTCCCGAAAGCTCTTCCCGTCCGCACGGACAGGTACGGCAAAGTTTGGCTTACTACCAATAATGAGATTACATGTCAAGTATTTTCTCATCCGAAATTCCCTCCAGCTCTTGTGTTTCCTGCTCTTCCACATGGTCGGCCACCTCGTCGGCCAGGGTCTTGATACCGAGCTTCCGGTACATGGGCAGACCGGTACCGGCGGGAATCAGGCGTCCCATGATAACGTTCTCTTTCAAGCCCCGGAGATAATCCGTTTTCCCCGCCAGACTCGCCTCGGTGAGGACTCGGGTGGTCTCCTGGAAAGAGGCGGCGGAGATGAAACTCTGGGTGGACAGGGAGGCCTTGGTAATGCCCAGGAGGATTGGTTTGCCTACCGCCGGTCTCCCGCCTTCTGCGGCCACCCGGTCGTTCTCCTCCTGAAAACGGTGGCGCTCCACCTGCTCATCGGCGATGAATATCGTATCGCCGGGATCGACAATCTTGACCCGCCGCAGCATCTGGCGGACGATGACTTCCATGTGCTTATCGTTGATCTTCACCCCCTGGAGGCGATAGACCTCCTGTACCTCATCCACGAGATAACGGGCCAGTTCCTTCTCGCCCTTGATGGACAGAAGGTCATGGGGGTTGTGGACCCCGTCCATGAGTGGTTCCCCTTCCTGAACCCGGTCCCCTTCCTGAACGCTTACATGTTTTCCCTTGGGGATCAGGTATTCCTTCTCATCACCGCTGTCGGGCGTAATGACGACCTTGCGCTTCCCCTTGGCGTCCTTGCCATAGGAAACGACCCCCTTGATTTCACTGATAACGGCGTATTCCTTGGGTTTCCTGGCCTCGAAAAGTTCGGCGACCCTGGGCAGACCGCCCGTGATATCCTTCGTCTTGGTGGTTTCCCGGGGGATCTTCGCGATGATGTCGCCGGCACTGACCTGATCGCCTTCCGAGACCACAATGTTCGCCCCCACGGGCAGCAGGTGCCGGGCCACCATGTTCGTGCCAGGGACCTTTGCCGTACGGCCCTTCTTGTCCTTGATGGAAACCCGGGGCCGTACATCCGTACCCTTGGATTCGACGACAACCTTGCGGGAAAGGCCGGTGACCTCGTCAACCTGTTCCTGCATGGTCTTGCCCTCGATGATGTCCCCGTACTTGATCGTTCCATCCACTTCGGCCAGGATGGGAATCGAGAAGGGGTCCCATTCCGCGATGAGCGTGGCCTGTCGTTCCTGCCCCGTTTTGGGGTCCTTTCCCGGACCGTACACGGTATCCCCTTCATTTACCTTCAGATGGGCGCCGTAGGGCACCGGGTATTTGCCCCGGTTGCGCCCCTGCTCATCCAGGACGTGGATCTCGCCGTTGCGGTTCATGACGACCAGATCGACCATGCCGCCGGCCTGTATCTTGACGGTGGAAAGATTTACGAACTTGACGACGCCGTCATGGCGGGCCTGGAGGGTCGAATGCTCCTCGAACTTGGCGGTGCCGCCGATGTGGAAGGTTCTCATCGTCAACTGGGTCCCCGGCTCCCCGATGGACTGCGCCGCGATGATACCCACCGCTTCGCCGATGTTGACCAGATGGCCGTGGGCCAGATCGCGTCCGTAACACATGGTGCAGACGCCGTGTTTGGACTTGCAGGTAAGGACCGAACGGATGCTCACCCGCTCAATGCCCGCCTTGTCGATCCGCTCCGCCAGGACCTCGTCTATCTCCTGATTGGATTCCACCAGAGTCTCCCCGGTGAAGGGATCTACGATCTCCTCCAGGGCGACCCGGCCCAGGACGCGCTCCCCGGCCGTCTCGATAATTTCTCCGCCTTCCATGAGCGCCGAGACGTAGATGCCGTCGATGGTCCCACAATCCTCTTCGGTAATGATGCAGTCCTGGGCCACATCCACGAGCCGGCGGGTGAGATAACCTGAATTGGCTGTTTTAAGCGCCGTATCGGCCAATCCCTTCCGGGCGCCGTGGGTGGAAATGAAGTACTGCAAAACCGTAAGACCTTCACGGAAGTTAGCGGTAATTGGCGTCTCGATGATCTCCCCCGAAGGCTTGGCCATGAGGCCCCGCATACCGGCCAACTGACGAATCTGGGCCGCCGAACCCCGGGCGCCGGAATCGGCCATCATGAAGATGGGGTTGAAGCTGTCGGTGCGCTTCTTTTCTCCGGAAACCATGGTCACCTCCGTGGATGCGATGCCGCCCATCATCTCCCCGGCGATCTTTTCCGTGGCCTGGGCCCAGATGTCGATGACCTTGTTGTAGCGTTCGCCGTCGGTAATAAGACCGTCCATATACTGTTTCTGTATCTTCAAGACGTCCCGGTCGGCCCGGCTTACGATTTCTTTTTTGTTGGCGGGCACGGCCATGTTGTTAATGGCGATGGAAGCCCCGGAACTGGTGGCGTACTTGAAGCCCAGATCCTTCAGGCGGTCGGCCAACAGGACCGTCGTCTTGGCGCCGCAGGTCCGATAAGTGAAATCGATGAGGCTGGCGAGCTCCTTCTTGTTCATCACCTTGTTAACGAGATCGAAGGCGATGCCCTCGGGGATGACTTCGTAGAGCATGATCCGGCCTACGGTCGTTTCTTTCCTCTCACCGTCGATACGGACGGTGATCCGGGCATGAAGATCGACGCTGGCGGCGTCGTAGGCGCTTCGCACTTCCTCGGTTCCGGAAAACACCATTCCTTCGCCCAGTACGTCCGCCTTGGCGCGTGTCAGGTAATAGATCCCGAGGACGATATCCTGGCTGGGGATGATGATCGGCTTGCCGTGGGCCGGGGAAAGGATGTTGTTGGTGGACATCATCAACACCCGGGCCTCGGTCTGGGCCTCTATGGAAAGCGGCACATGCACGGCCATTTGATCGCCGTCGAAGTCGGCGTTGAAGGCGGTGCAGACCAGGGGATGGAGTTGGATCGCCTTGCCCTCGATGAGGACCGGTTCGAAGGCCTGAACCCCTAACCGATGCAGGGTAGGGGCACGGTTGAGCATGATGGGGTATTCCCTCACCACCTCGTCCAGGGCGTCCCATACCTCGGAAGACTCCCGTTCCACCATCTTCTTGGCGCTTTTTACCGTGGCCACATACCCCTTGTCCATAAGGCGGTTGTAAACAAAAGGCTTGAAAAGCTCCAAAGCCATCTGCTTGGGAAGACCGCACTGATGGAGCCGCAGATCCGGACCCACGGTGATGACCGAACGGCCCGAATAATCGACCCGCTTACCGAGGAGATTCTGACGGAAACGCCCCTGTTTGCCCTTGAGCATGTCGGAAAGGGACCGGAGGGGACGCTTGTTGGTGCCGGTAATGGCCCGGCCCCGGCGTCCGTTGTCGAACAGGACGTCCACTGCTTCCTGGAGCATGCGCTTTTCGTTACGGATGATTATTTCCGGGGCATTGAGCTCCATAAGGCGTTTTAGCCGGTTGTTACGATTGATCACCCGCCGGTAGAGATCGTTGAGATCCGAGGTGGCAAAACGGCCCCCATCCAGAGGCACCAGGGGACGAAGGTCCGGGGGAATGACTGGGAGCACGGTGAGGACCATCCATTCCGGTTTGTTGCCGGATTTCTTCAGGGCCTCAACCACCTTGAGGCGCTTGACCAGTTTTTTCTTTTTCGTATCCGAAACGGCTGTTTTAAGTTCCTCCCGGAGTTCGCCGTCCATCTGGTCCAGGTTCACCTCTTCCAGGAGCTTGCGGACCGCTTCCGCGCCGATGCCCACCTCGAAGGCTTCCTCACCGTATTGCTCCCTTAGTTCATGCACCTCTTCCTCGGAAAGCAGTTCCTTTTTTCGCAGGGAAGTGGTCTTGGGATCCATGACGATCCAGGCCTCAAAATAGAGGACCTTTTCCAACTCCTTGAGGGTGAGATCGAGAACATTGCCGATTCTGCTCGGCAGACTCTTCAAAAACCAGATATGGGCCACCGGCGTTGCCAGCTTGATATGGCCCATTCTTTCCCGGCGTACCTTGGATTGGATAACTTCCACCCCGCATTTCTCGCAGATGACGCCGCGGTGCTTCATCCGCTTGTAGCGACCGCAGAGGCATTCGTAATCCTTTACCGGGCCGAAGATCTTCGCACAGAACAGGCCGTCCCTTTCGGGCTTGAAGGTACGATAGTTGATCGTTTCCGGTTTCTTGACCTCCCCGTTGGTGTTCGGCCGGGCCGACCAGGAAAGGATCTTTTCCGGGGAGGCAATGGATATTTTTATGGCATTGAACCTGATGGGATCCTTCGGCTTTTCAAAGTAGGTGAATACGTCTTCCACGCATCTGCTCCTTAACTTTCTTCCTCAATTAATTCGACGTCCAGACAGAGGCTCTGGAGCTCCTTGACCAGGACGTTGAACGACTCCGGCAGACCCGGTTCCAGGGTGTGTTCCCCTTTCACGATGGTCTCGTACATCCTTGTTCTCCCCGCCACGTCGTCTGATTTAACCGTGAGAAATTCCTGGAGGGAATAGGCGGCGCCGTAAGCCTCCATGGCCCAGACCTCCATCTCGCCCAGCCGCTGGCCGCCGAACTGGGCCTTGCCCCCCAGGGGCTGCTGGGTGACCAAGGAATAGGGACCGATGGAGCGGGCATGGATCTTGTTGTCCACCAGATGATGGAGCTTCAGCATGTAGATCATGCCGACGGTAATCTCCTGGTCAAAGGGTTCACCCGTCCTCCCGTCGAAAAGGACCGTCTGGCCTTTCTCGGGAAGGTCGGCAAGTTTCAACATCTGCCGGATCTCGTTTTCATCGGCACTGTCGAAGACCGGGGTGGAGAAGGAGATCCCGCTTTGCAGACGGGAAACAAACCTTTTGACATCACCTTCCGATGCCTTGTCGATAAAAACATTCGCCTCCTGAGAGGCATAAATGGCCTTGATTTCCTTTTTGATCTGCTCCAGATTCTGCTGTGTCTTCATTAGTTCGTTGATCTTTTCGCCCAAGCCTTTGGCCGCCCAACCAAGATGGGTCTCCAAAATCTGCCCGACGTTCATCCGGGAGGGAACCCCCAGGGGGTTGAGGACAATATCCACCGGGGTGCCGTCCGCAAAATAGGGCATATCTTCTTCCGGCAGGATCCGGGAGAGGACTCCCTTGTTCCCATGGCGGCCGGCCATCTTGTCGCCCACGGACAGTTTCCTTTTGATGGCCACATAGACCTTTACCATCTTGATGACTCCCGGGGGCAGTTCATCGCCGGCCCGGAGCTTTTCGATCTTTTCCTCGAAGTAGGCGTCAATCCGCTCCTTCTTCCGGGTCAGATTGTCACATAGCATCCGAACCTGATCTTCCGTCTGTTCATCACCGGCCAGGGCAATGTCCTTCCAGAGTTCGAAGGGGATCTTCACCAGGATTTCTCCGTCGATCACATCACCTTTTTTGAGGTAGATCTTTTTCTTTTTTCCGTCCGCGAGCTTGGCGGCGGCGGTCTTGCCGACCAGCATCTCCACGATCCTGGCCCGCACCGAATCGATGACGATGCGCAGCTCGTCATTGCGATCCTTCTCTATGGAGCGCAGGGCTTCGTCCTCGATCTCCTGGGAGCGGCTGTCCTTTTCCACCCCTTTGCGGGTAAAGATCTTGGCATCGATTACCGTGCCTTCCACCCCCGGCGGAACCCGGAGGGAAGTGTCGCGCACGTCGCTGGCCTTCTCGCCGAAAATGGCCCGGAGCAGCTTCTCCTCCGAGGACAGTTGCGTCTCCCCCTTGGGGGTGATCTTGCCGACCAGGATGTCTCCGGGCTTCACGGATACGCCCATGCGGACGATGCCGCTTTCGTCCAGGTTCTTCAGGGCCTCTTCCCCTACGTTGGGGATGTCTCTGGTTATCTCCTCCTTGCCCAGTTTCGTGTCCCGGGACATGGTCTCGAACTCTTCGATATGAATGGAGGTGTAGATGTCCTCCTTGACGACCCGCTCGCTCACCAGGATCGAATCCTCGTAATTGTACCCTCCCCAGGACATGAAGGCCACCATGACGTTTCTTCCCAAGGCCAGTTCACCGTTGTCCGTGGCGGGACCGTCGGCGATGATGTCCCCGCGACGCACACGGTCACCTTTGACGACGATGGGCTTCTGATTGAAACATGTGTCCTGGTTGGAACGTTGATATTTGACCAGGTTGTAGATATCCACGCCTATGTCCAGGTTGTCGTCGCCGGTGCCGTCGCATTTGACGACAATGCGGGCCGCATCCACGCTTTCCACCACCCCGTCCCGCCGGGCGGCCACTACGGCCCCGGAATCCCTGGCCACTACCGCCTCCATGCCGGTTCCTACTACCGGGACGGCGGGTCTCATCAACGGCACGGCCTGGCGCTGCATGTTGGAGCCCATGAGGGCCCGGTTGGCATCGTCATGTTCCAGGAAGGGAATGAGCGTGGCGGCGACGCTGACGAGCTGATTGGGGGAGACATCCATGTAGTTGATCTCTGCCGGTTCGACGGTAATGAAATCACCGCCCTTGCGGGCGGAGATCATCTCCCCGATGAACCGGCCGTCCTTGTCCAGGGGACGATCCGCCTGGGCGATGATGAAATTCTCCTCCTCGATGGCGGTCATATAGCGGACCTCGTCGAGGACCCGACCATCTTTCACCAGGCGATAGGGGGTTTCGATAAATCCGAACTCGTTGACCCGGGCATAGGTGGAAAGTGAAACGATGAGGCCGATATTGGGTCCTTCCGGTGTCTCCACCGGACAGATCCGCCCGTAATGGGTGGGATGGACGTCCCGAACCTCGAACCCCGCCCTTTCCCGGGTAAGACCACCGGGTCCCAGGGCGGATAGTCGCCGTTTATGGGTGATCTCCGAAAGGGGATTGGTCTGGTCCATGAACTGGGACAACTGGCTGCTCCCGAAGAACTCGTTGACCACCGCCGAAACGGGTTTGGCATTTACCAGGTCATGAGGCATCATGGTTTCGATGTCCTGAAGGCTCATCTTCTCCTTGATGGCCCGTTCCATGCGCACAAGCCCGATTCGGTATTGGTTTTCGATCAATTCGCCGACGGAGCGCACCCGCCGGTTGCCCAGATGATCGATATCATCCACCGTACATTCCCCGACCCCGTTTTTCAGGTCGATGAGATATTTGACCGCCGCCAAGATATCTTCATTTCTAAGTACCGTGACATCCGTGGGGACGTCGAGGCGGAGCTTGTAATTCATCTTGGCCCGTCCCACGTCGGAGAGATCGTAGGTCTCCGGCTCGAAGAAGAGACTCCGGAAAAAGGCCTGGGCCGTTTCCGGGGTGGGGGGATTGCTGGGACGGAGCCGGCGGTAAATCTCGATGATGGCATCGTTCATGGTCTCGATCCGGTCCGCCAGCAGGGTCTCGCGGATCGACACATTGCCCATTTCTTCATCGAGGTGGATGAAGCGGACCTCTTTGATGTTCTTATCCTGGAGGAGTTTCAATCCCTCCAGGGAGAGTTCATCGTTGCAGCGCAGCAGGACCTCGCCCGTTTCCGGATCCATGATGTCTGTTGAGAGGATCTTGCCGACCACGTCGGCTTCGCTTGCCGCAATGCGCGTAATCGAAGCCTCGGACATCTTTTTCAGCTGGATCTTGTTGATCTTCCTGCCCTTTTTGACAATCACCTCTCCAGACGCATCCCGGATGTCTTCCGGGGCCTTTTCACCCAGGAGGGAATTATCCACGGCCATGAAAAACTCATCTCCATCCAGGAAGACCGTTTCGATATTGTAAAAGTAATTCAGGATAAATTCCGTGGAATTCCCCATTGCCTTGAGGAGAATCGTCACCGGCATCTTGCGCCGGCGGTCGATCCGGACATAGAGGAGATCCTTGGAATCAAATTCCAGATCCAGCCAGGAACCGCGAATGGGGATCACCCGGGCCGAATAGATCAGCTTGCCGCTGGCCAGGGTTTTTCCCTTGTCATGATCGAAGAAGATTCCCGGAGATCGGTGGAGCTGGCTGACAATCACCCGCTCCGTACCGTTGACGATAAACGTCCCGTTCTCCGTCATGAGGGGAATCTCGCCAAAATAGATCTCCTGCTCCTTGATGTTGCTGATCTGTTTCTGGTTCGTGGACGGATCGACGTCGAAAATCAGCAGCCGGACGACGATCTTCAGCGGCGCGGCATAGCTCATTCCCTTTTGAATGCACTCCTTGACATCGTAGCGCACATCTCCAATTTTATAACTGACGAATTCTAGTGAGCATTTCTTACTATAGTCGGAAATGGGGAAGACGCTTTTAAAGGCCCCCTGGAGGCCGTAGTTGCCCCGCTGGTCGGGGGCCGTATCCTTCTGAAGAAACTTTTCGTAGGATTTTACCTGGATATCGATGAGATTGGGAATATCCACAATCTTCTTTATCCTTCCGAAATTTTTACGAAACTCGCCCATATGATCCTTTCGGTTTGGAGATCCGATAAGCCGTAGATCAATAACTATTTAATCTCTACGGTACCGCCGACCTCTTCGATCTTTTTCTTTATATCCGCCGCCTCATCTTTGGAAACGGCCTCCTTGATGGGTTTCGGCACGCCGTCCACCAGATCCTTGGCCTCTTTGAGCCCCAGTCCGGTAATTGCCCTGACCACTTTGATGACCTGAATCTTCTGATCGCCGAATCCGGTGAGGATGGCGTCGAATTCCGTCTTCTCCTCCGCCGGGGCGGCCGCTTCACCTGCCGGGACCGCAGCGGCAACGGCTACGGGGGCGGCGGCGGAGACGCCAAAGCGCTGTTCCAATTCCTTGACCAGTTCGGACAGTTCCAGAACGGTCATGCCTTCGATAAACTTTACGACATCTTCCTTGGTAATCTGACTTGCCATCTTTCCTTCTTCCTTCCTTCCTGTATTATTTATTATTGTAGTGATTCTTTTTTCGCCCGGTATGCGTCGAGAACCTGGACCATCCCCCTGGGGACGGCGCTCAGCACCCTCACCAGTCCGGTGGGAACACCAATCAACACGGACAGCAACCTGCCGATGAGGATCTCACGACTTGGCAGCAATGCCACGGCATTGACCTGCTCCCGACTCAACAGCTTTCCCTCCAGCATGGCGGCTTTGATCTCCATTTCGGAGTTCTTTTTCGCGAATTCCACCAGCACCTTGACCGTCTCTACCACGTCCTTGTCGGTGAGGACGAGCGCCAGGGGACCCTTGATATGATCGTTCATGGCGCTGAAATCAGTTCCCTGCGAGGCAATGCGTAGCAGGGTGTTTTTGACGATCCGCATATCGGTGCCGGATTTCCGCAGGGCTACCCGCAGGGCCGTGATCCGGGCCACATCCATGCCCGAATAGCCCGTGAGGACGGCAAGCTTAAATCCCTTCAACTTTTCGTGAAGTTCGGCGACAACCTGCTCTTTTTCCTTTCGATCCAATCTTCAACCTCCTTTCAATCTTATTCCTCCGGGGCGGCCTGGGGCGGCCTTCCGGGCGCTACGCAATCGAAAGTTCCAAAATGGCAGGTAACAGGAAAAAAGACGATGACAACCAATTATGAACATTAAGCTCCGCTTTCGGAACAATAAGCTTCGCTTTCAGGATCATGGTTTTTCTCTCGTCTCGGCAGGCCTGCAATTACCGTTTAAACTCCCGTACCTGCTGTCTCAGACTCAATCAATCACGTGTTGATATTACTGCCTTAAGCGGACGTTATATGTTTCTCACATCAAGGGGGTCCACCTTGACCCCGGGTCCCATCGTAGAGGAAAGGGAGATGCTCTTGAGATAGGTTCCCTTGCTGGCCGCCGGCTTCAACTTGACGATGGTTTCGATGACGGCGGCGATGTTTTCCATGAGTTTGTCGGCACCAAAGGAGACTTTCCCTACCGGGGTATGTACTATTCCGGCCCTTTCCACCCGGAATTCCACTTTGCCCGCCTTCAATTCGCCAATGGCCCTGGCCACATCGAAGGTCACCGTGCCCACCTTGGGATTGGGCATGAGCCCTCGGGGCCCCAGGATCTTGCCCAGTTTGCCCACGCTGCCCATCATGTCCGGAGTAGCCACCACCCGGTCGAAATCCAGCCAGCCGCCCTTGATCTTCTCGATCAGGTCATCGGCGCCGGCATAATCCGCACCGGCCTCCCGGGCCTCCCGTTCCTTGTCGCCCTTGACGAAAGCCAGGACCCGGACCGTTTTTCCCAGACCGTTGGGCAGCACGACGCTGCCACGGACCATCTGATCGGCATGCTGGGGATTGACGCCCAACCGCATGGCGATCTCCACCGTCTCGTCGAACTTGGCCCGTTTTGTGGCAATGACGAGTTCCACCGCTTCCTTGAGGGCATAGCGTTTCCCTGGTGCCACCTGCTTCTTTGCCTCGATAAATGTTTTCCCTCTTGTTGTCATGATCAAACCTCAAAGATCGGGGGTCAACCCTCGATTGTAATTCCCATGGAGCGCGCCGTACCCGTGATGACGCTGATGGCGCCTTCAATATCTACCGCGTTGAGATCGTTGAACTTCAATTCCGCGATCTCCTTGATCTGTTTGGCGGTCACCGTCCCGACCTTTTCCTTGTTGGGGGTGCCGGATCCCTTGGCGATCTTCGCCGCCTGTTTGAGGAGCACGGCGGCCGGGGGTGTTTTGGTGACGAAAGTAAAGGACCGGTCGGCATAAACGGTAATCACGACGGGGATAACCGTACCCTCCTGGCTCTGGGTCATGGCATTGTAGGCCTTACAGAATTCCATAATGTTCACCCCATGCTGACCGAGGGCCGGCCCGATCGGCGGGGAAGGCGTGGCCTTACCCGCCTTGATCTGCAATTTTATGTTGGCAATTACCTTTTTAGCCATAGCGCTCCACCTTATCTTCGCTGATTTAGTTTTGGACTACCTGGATGAAATCCAGCTCCACCGGCGTGGATCTGCCGAAAATACTTACAATGACTCGCAACTTCCCCTTCTCCGGTTTTACCTCGTCGATGACCCCGTCGAAGTTGGTAAAGGGGCCGTCGATGATGCGGACGTGGTCTCCGACCTCGAATTTGAACTTGGGTTTCGGCTTCAGAGTTCCTTCGTCGATCCGCGTGCGCAACGACTCCACATCCTTGTCCGGAATGGGAAAGGGTTTTTCCTTGCCGCCAATGAAACCCGTCACCTTTGGGGTGTCTTTCACGATATGCCAGGTATCGTCATTCAGTTCCATCCGGACCAGGATGTAACCGGGAAAGAACTTGCGCTTTGATGTCTTTTTCTCCCCGGAGACCAATTCGACGATATCCTCCTCGGGGATCAGGACATCGGAAAAGAGTTCCTGCTTCCCCGCCGCTTCGATACGCTCCTGGAGAGACAGCTTGACCCGGTTTTCATAACCCGAATAGGTGTGGACGACATACCATTTCTGAGCCATGTTCTTATCCCAGCAGTAATTTAATGAGTTTGGTCAAGCCGAAATCGACGATACCGAGAAAGGCGGAGACAATGGCCGTAACGACGATGACGACCGCGGTCGAGGCCAGGGTCTGCTTCGGCGTCGGCCAGGTCACCTTCTTCAGTTCGACCTTAGCCTCGGAAAGAAACACCTTTATTTTATCAATCCAAACCTTGATCTTATCCATCAAGTAAACCGTTCAAAAATAAATGGCAGGCCAGGAGGGACTTGAACCCCCAGCATCCGGATTTGGAGTCCGGCGCTC
>CAZNDG010000012.1:0-66390 GCA_964571695.1 uncultured Syntrophus sp. | reverse complement strand
GGATTCTTGGCGATGACCTTGCGGACCTCGTCCTCCCACTTCTGCCTCATCGTGCGGGATTTCTCCAGCACTTCCGCTGCAAAGTACATAAAAACACCTCCTTTTTCACACCTCAAAGAGTTTTCGGGGGCTGATCGTCAGGATTTCGTTGCCCCCCTCCCCGACCAGGATCATGTCCTCCAGCTTGACCACCCCCAGCTTTTCATCCAGCATATGCAGGTCCAGGGCGATGACATAGCCTTCCCCCACCGGGGAGGGGTCGTATTCGGAGGGGATGGGGGGTTCGTTCAGCTCCAGGCCGATCCCATGGCCGATCAGCCGGGAGTGACGGCCGCCGCCGAAGTGCTGAAATTCTTTCTGCCTTCCCAGGGAGACGGCTTTTTCCACCGCGAGGCGATAGATGTCCCGGCAGGAGATGCCGGGCCGGATGCGGGCGATGAGATGATCGGCGATGGCCTGCAAATCGTCGTAAAGGGAATGAATCTCTTCCTTCGCCTTTCCCACGCAATAGGTCCGGGTCTGGTCGGCGTGATAACCGTTGACCAGGACGGGGATGTCCACCATGACGATGTCGCCGGCGTTGATTTTCCGTTGTGAAGGACCCGCCGGGACGGCAGGACTCAAGCCCACGCCGGTGATGGTGTAAACGACGCCGCTGTTGCGGAGCAGGTTGGGTCCGGAGCCGATGGGGCCGCGGCTCATGAAGAAATCCGGCTGGCGGATGAAGAAAACGCCTTCGTGTCCTGCCAGGCGGTGGGCGTTTTCCACGGCGGCAGCAAGTTCCAGTTCCGTGACGCCGGCCCGCAGGGTCGCCAGGACCGCCTCATGGCCGGCGTGGATGGTCCGGCAGGCCTCCCGGAGCAGCGCCACTTCCTCGACGTCTTTGATCTGGCGCTGGGCGAGGAGCAACGGCGAGACGTTGGCGAAGGTATAGCCGCGGAAAAGCTCGCCGATGGCCAGGTATTGCGCCGCGTTGAGAATGTCCGTCTCGATGCCGATCCTTCCGCCGCCGGGCGGCAGTTTCGCTTGCAGGGAGGCCGCGATCTTCTCGAGACGTCTCTCCTCCTGCACCTTTTCCGGCGGGATGAACACCTCCCGGCAGGCGAAATCCATGCCGCTCCGGACATAAAGCATGTAATCGTCCGGCAGGACGACGAGCCAGGCGGGCTGGGCGGTGCCGGTATAGTAAAGGATATTGCGGGAATAGGCAATCAGGGCGCCTCCCCATCCCTGGGCGGCGAGCTGCTTTTGCAGGTCCTTTATTCTGGTCCTTTCTTCCATAATGATCTCCTCCCTTCTTTTGAGAAGAGGCTAGTGATTTTTGGGGCCATGATAGCATAGCGCCGCTATATCACCGCCGACGGTTAACTTTTATTAGTGAAGTTAAAGGGTAAGAAACGCCTACAGGTGGTTGCGGAAAGGCATTTTCGTCTGTGCATTCTTAGGGAATGGGTGTCCCCTAAACAGGGGATGGGTAGCATGACAGGTTAACGCCCTTCGTCGCCTCTTGCTTTTTTATGAAGCAAAATCAATATCTTTTCTGCGCACGCGGGGGGAATCCCGATTATTCCCCGTTCATAACGCGACAGGGTTTGTCGGGTGATGCCGATGAACCCGGCGAGATCTTCCTGGCGCAGATAGAAACGGGAACGGAGTTTTTTCAAGATTGCCGGATTGGCCATCAGGGTGGCAACGTCCCGGGGAGGAGCCTCGCCGCCCGCGCCTGCTCTTTGCCGGGGCGGGATTTCCCCGCGGGTTTCAGGCAACTGCCGGCCGGATCTTGCCACCGTTTTCCAAAGTCGCTCGGAAAGTCGAACAGTAATGGGTTGTTCCAGCCACTCCTTAAAATATCCCCGGGTACGACTGACGGGTTCCCGCAGGTCATCGTCGGCGAAAATCCCTAATTCCCGAAGGCGTTCGTGGGCCTTGAAAAAGGCATCGACGGTATATCCGGGATTGCGCCAGTGCACATTGTCGCCGCAGAAATCGAGGATGGTCCGGGGAGCGGCCCGAGGCAGACCTCCTTTTTTCCCGGCGATAGTCCCGATGAGGGTCCAGTAAGTGCCCGCTTTCTTGGTGAATGCTTCATGGTAAGGACTTAGATGTAGAAGGGATTTGCTGTAATAGCCGATCCAGAACAATCCCTCCGCGTTGAGGAAATGCGACAGCGCCTGGCCGCAGCGGAACCGGAAAGCCGTGCCGGGGGTTCCGCCCTGCCGGTATTCCACATCGAGGATGTCCAGCAGCCGGTCCGGTCTTTCCTTGCCGAAGGCGACGACTCCCCCGGTTTTGTAATCCTTCCAGGTCATGGACAACCGCAGATCGGCGATGCGCAGCACTTCTGCCTTGAGATCGTCGTAGAGGTTCTGCGACCGGCCCCGGCGGAGGCGAACATCCCGCATTGCCGCCATTTCCTCCAGGGTGATCCGGGCGATCCCGGTTTGGGGATCCGCGAGCCGGGCGACGTAAGACATGAGGATGAGAAACACGTCGGCGGTCTCCACGGAGAGGTTCCGCACCTTGTCCCGCAGGCTGCCGGCATAGATGAAGCCGAGGCGCGGGGTATAGTACAGGGCGATGGTCGGATGAAAACGGCGGGAATAATCGGGCGGCGGCTCACAGAAGAAGGTGATGTCCCCCGCTTTGGTGACATAGGAATAGAAGGGGCGGCCATTGCGGTCCGCCTGCCATTTCAGCTTCGGGCCGCCGGCGTAAATGGCCCGCAGGGCGGAGTGGATGACCGGACTGACGGGGAAAGGGATCTTTTCCCGGCGCCCGGGCGGCCCGGCGCCGCCGTCCGGGGTGGAATCTCCCGGCAAACGATTCCCGCCGGGCGCCGGAAATGATGTCCTGACCGTCATGCCCTGCACCTGCCTTTTAACCAGCTTGCGGTCCCCGCCGCTCCGGATGGAGTTCGGTGCCGCCTGCTGCTGTCGCGATGGCGTTCATCGCCACGTATTCTTACTTTTTCATCACCGGGGATTGATAATATGTATGTTAGGGCGATTGCCGGGGGAAGTCAAGGAAGAAGAAAGATACCTTTGCATAACTGCGAGAAAATGGTCCGCAAGCGGCGAATCAAAAGTTTTTGCCATTGCGGAGTTGAGCTTAACACCCGGTATTGAATAAGATTTATACGTTACCCATTGAGAAGCGAAAAAGATTTCTGAGCCGCGGCGAAGCCATTTTTCAAAGGTCTCCTATCGTCGCTGGTCCGCAACCTACGCCCGGCAGCTCGTCAGGGCATGATGATCAACGGCGTATGGCCTTCATAGACAAGATCGTTGATGAGGAATTTCCTGGCTATCTGGTCCAGGAACATCCTCGATCCTCTTTGAACCACGATGAATTCGTTTTGCTTCCCCTTGATGATCTTCTTGAGGTCCCGCCAGCTCTCGTCCCCAGAATACAGCTCATAAGCGGCCTCCTTCTTGTCGGAATACAATGCCGACAGCTCTTTTAGATACCTTTCCGTGGCCTCCCGGTCGTCCTCGGGTGTTACGACGGAAAAAAAGATGATTTTCGAGCCCACAGCGCCATTGAGGCGGATAATCTTATTCAATTCGATGAGATTAAGGGGATAGGTTTTCTGCACGGCGACATGGATCGCGTCGGGAGCGCAACAGGGGGCATGCTGAGGCATGGCTACGATGAGGCTGTCGATCCCGTCGATAACGTTCACGGCCTGGCTGCCGATGAAGATTTTCTTCAACAGGCCCGTCCCCTTGATGCCGAGGAATACCAGATGATGGAAAGGCTTTTTGAGCAATTCACGCAAGGCGACCACCAGGTTTTTCTCGGATACGAGGTGCTGAATCGAAGTCGCTCCCGGCAGAACAGTTTCCGTAAAGGCCCTAAGTTGTTCCCATGCCTGGTAATTGGCCCGTTCGGTCAATATCGTTTTTGTCTCATATGGCGTCATCAACGGCGACAGGGCCATGGTATTATGGAACGTGAGCAACACGGCATCCGCCCTCTTGCTCCAGTCATAGGCAAACCGCAGCAGTTGTTCGGAATGAGGCGAGAAATCAATCAGTACAATGAACCTGTTTTTCATGGCCTTTTCCTCCGTAAAAAAATTTTTCGCTTCGGTCAAAAGAGGCTTCCAGGCAGGAACTCTTTTAAAAAGAGTTGATCTCTATATGCTTTTTAAATATATTACCGGTTCATCAATGTAGAAGTCAAGCCACATCTGTCCAAGATAGATTTTCGGAATTGAAAAGGGTTCACACAATATGGATGAGTTGAGCATTCTCATGACCTTCGCCGTCGGACTGGCCGGAGCGCTTTTTTTCGGCTATATCGCCACGCGTCTTAAATTATCTCCCATCATCGGGTACCTGATCGCAGGCGTTATGGTCGGACCTTTCACTCCCGGCGTAGTGGTCAACCGGTCAATTGCCGAGCAGTTTGCTGAAATCGGCGTGATTTTGCTCCTCTTTGGAATAGGGTTGCGGTTTAATTTGAAGGAGCTCTTTGCGGTCTGGCGTCTGGCCGTTCCGGGAGCGCTGATTCAGAGCACCCTCTCCACGCTTGCCCTCGCATCCATATTGCATCTGATGGGCTGGAACTGGACGTCCGGTTTGATTCTGGGCATGGCCATTTCTGTGGCGAGCACCGTTGTCATGGCGTTGGTGCTGGCCAAATGGCATGATCTGCACGCCACAATCGGACACGTTGCCATCGGCTGGACGGTTGTGGAAGATATTCTCACGGTGGCCCTGCTGCTCCTTTTGCCCCTCCTTTTTTCGCAAAGCCCAAATGTTGAATTGAACATCGGCTGGATTCTGGGGCTGGCGGGATTAAAAATTCTGGGGCTCGTCGGCCTGGTGGTCGTGCTGGGAAAATGGGTGATCCCCTGGGCGCTGGAAGGCATTGCGAAAACCCGGTCACGGGAGCTTTTCACGCTGGCGGTGCTGGTTCTGGCGGTGGGCATCGCCGTGGGCTCCGCCAAGATATTCGGGGTTTCCATGGAGCTGGGCGCATTTCTCGCCGGCCTGGCCGTCAGTCGTTCCGAATTCGCCGCCAGGGCGGCTAACGACGCTTTGCCGATGCGGGACGCTTTTGCCGTGCTCTTCTTTATTTCCGTCGGCATGCTGTTTGATCCGAAAAGCCTGATCCAGATTCCTCAGATTATCGCCGCCGTCCTCTTTGTGGTCGTCATCGTCAAACCCGTGGCCGCGGCGCTCACAGTCAGAATGTTAGGCCAGCCCACGGCCACGGCGGTTCCCATTGGCGCGGCTTTTTCCCAGGTCGGCGAATTCAGTTTCATTCTGGGGACCGTCGCCCTTGGTCTGGGGCTCATTAATGAAGCCGGATGGAACGCCCTGGTGGCCGCTTCCATAATTTCCATCGGTTTTAATCCTTATGTTTATGATTGGGCGCGCCGCTTTTCGTCACCCAAAAAGGCCAAAACGGCGCCGATTGGAGATAGCCCCCGTCAGCCCCTCAATCCCAACTTATGCATCCTCGTCGGTTACGGCCCGGTCGGAAAGATCGTGCACAGGCTTCTTCTGGAACGTGGCGCGGAAATCACGGTCATCGATCTAAATCTGGACACCATTCGCCGCTTGCGCGCCGAAGGCCATGATGCCCTGTATGGTGACGTTCTGCGTTCGGGAACGCTCGAAGACGCAGGCATCGCCTCAGCCGCCAGTCTGATTTTGAGCACCGATATCGATGATGCCCCGGAAGTGGTCAAACACGCCCGCCAGATGAATCCGGATTTGCAGATTCTGGTGCGTTGCGCCCACCTGCGGGACGCAGACGCGCTTCGCAAAGCGGGCGCAACGGTAGTCGCCGCCGGAGAAGCTGAAGTCGGCGTCGCCCTGGCGGAAGTGGTGACGGCAGGCGATGAAATGGCCTGCAACCTGGCGGCGGACCATCGCGAAACCATCCGACGCGTGCTATACGATACGCCGGCGCCTCACAAGGAAGAATCCCGCTCCAAAAGGTAAAAAAGAAATATACGTTACCAATCCAGAAGCGAAAAAGATTTCTGAGCCGCGGCGAAGCCATTTTTCAAAGGTCTTAAACCGGCATTACCATGACGGTGGACAATCGGCATGTTATCTGAATATATACTTTCTTTTTGACATCTTGGTGATTATCCGATACTTTATAAACAATTCGGATATTGTCCATACGTATGCTTTATTTCCAACGAGCGTCGCTGATTCAGCGGGGGCCGACTGATGCATGATGATGCCAGCAAAACACATCAAGAGTTGATCCAGGAGAATTCGTCGTTAAAGCGGCGAATCCAGGAACTGGAATCCCTTGCCGCCGCACTTGAACGGGCGGAAAAGGGACGCCGGGATAACGAGGAAAGAAATCAATTATTGCTCAGCAATACGACGGATTATGTGGCGCATTACAACATGAGAGGCGAATTGCTCTTTGCCTCCGAGGCAATGCGCTCCATGCTCGGTTACGACCCTGCCGAGGTAATCGGCACCTCGGGATTTGACCGCATACACCCCGACGATGGGCCGCATGTCCGGGAAGCGCTGAAAAAAATCGCCGCGATTGAGCCCGGCGCCGTTTCTAAAGTGGAATACCGGGCGATCTGCCGTGACGGATCATGTAAATGGGTCGAGATGAGCGGCAAGACATTTTTGAGCAATCAAACCGGCGAGTTGGAAATAATCGCGTCCGTTCGCGACATCGCGGAGCGAAAACAGGCGGAGGACGCGCTGCGGGCGAGCGACGTCCGCTTCAACAAGCTGTCTTCCCATGTCTCCGGCATGATCTATCAGTTCATGAAGCGGCCCGATGGAAGTTATTGCGTGCCTTTTACCACCGCGGCCATCGAGGATGTCTATGGCTGTTCACCTGAGGATGTTCGTGAAGATTTTACTCCCATCGCCAGGGCATTATGGCCTGAGGATGTCGAAAACATAATAGCCTCGATCGAATATTCCGCCGCGCATATGACGCCGTGGCAGTGTGAGTATCGCGTTCAGGTTCCCGGCAGGACGGTTAGATGGATGATCGGTCAATCGACGCCGGAAAAAATGGCCGACGGCAGCATCATCTGGCATGGATTCATAACGGACATCACCGATCTGAAGACCGTTCAGGAAGAAAGCGAGCGACGGGCCGCCGTTACCGCCGCCATCAATCGCATTCTCCAAAGCGCGCTGAAGGCCGGGACCGATGTAGACGTGGCGCTCATCTGTCTCCGCGAGGCCGAAGCACTGACGGGCAGTCCTTTCGGCTGGGTCGGGGAAATCAATCCCGCCGGGAAGATGGACACCCTGGCCCTGAGCGACCCGGGCTGGAAGTCCTGCGGGATTCATGAGTCCGGCCAGGCAATCAAAGACATGGAACTCAGGGGGATCTTCGGGCATGCCCTCAAGAATGCCGAGTCTTTGCTCACAAATGATCCCGGTAATCATCCGGAAAGGGTCGGGCTTCCACAGGGGCACCCGCCGCTTACCGCATTTTTGGGGGTACCGCTTCTTGTGGGTGGGCGAAGCATCGGCATGGTTGCCCTGGGCAACAAGACCGGCGGCTATACGTCCCACGATCAGGAGGCGATTGAAGCGCTATCCGTAGCCTTTGTGGAGGCGCTGCACCGGAAACGGGAAGCATTGGCCCTGTTGCAATACAAGGCATTGCTCGACAGGGCCGGGCGCATGGTCCGCTTCGGGGGATGGAGCATGAGAACCATTGACAACAAGGTGGTGTGGTCGGATCAGGTAGCTGACATCCATGAGGTGCCGCCGGGTTTTTCTCCCACGCTGGAAGACTGCATCAACTTTTATGCCCAGGGATCACGGGAAATAATCATTAAGGTTTTCGGCGATTGCGCCCAGAACGGCGTGCCGTATGACGAAGAGCTGGAGATCGTCACCGCCAGAGGCAATTGCATCTGGATTAGAACTTTGGGAGAAGCGGTTCGTGATGCCGCCGGTGCGATCATCGCCGTGGAAGGGGCTTTCCAGGACATCAACGATCGCAAAAAGGCAGAAGTCGAGCTCAAAAAGACCCTCAAAAATCTCAGGAAAGCTCTGGGGACAATCATTCAGGTTCTCGTATCCGCCGTTGAGACCAGAGATCCTTATACGGCCGGGCATCAGGTCCGGACGGCAGATCTTGCCCGGAGCATTGCCATGGAGCTGAAACTCTCCGGTGAGCAAGTAGAAGGCATCCGCATGGCGGGGTCGATTCATGACATCGGAAAATTATCGGTACCCGCGGAAATATTGTCCAAACCGACAAAATTGACGGACATCGAATATGCGCTGATCAAAGAACATCCCCGGAGAGGATATGAGTTGTTGCGGGACGTGGAATCTCCGTGGCCGCTGGCCCAGATAGTGCTGCAGCACCATGAGCGCCTCGACGGCTCCGGGTATCCTGAGGGGCGCAAAGGTGATGAAATTATTCTTGAGGCACGCATCATGGCCGTGGCCGACGTGGTGGAAGCCATGGCTTCCCATCGCCCTTATCGACCGGGTTTGGGACTTAAGGCCGCTTTGGAGGAAATAAGCAGGAACAGGAGCCGTCTTTATGACGCCGCTGTCGTCGATGCCTGTTTAAGTCTCTTCCATGAAAGAAATTATCAATTCATCTGATTGCCTCCCGGATGATGCCCCCGCCGACGACGAGACTGCTGTCATAGACCACGACCGATTGGCCCGGGGAAATCGCCTCCTGTGGCTTGTCAAAGACGATCGTGGCATTTTCCCCCGCCCAGGTTACGGAACATGGCGCCGCCCGGTGCGCGTAGCGTATCTTGGCCGTTGCCCGTTCCGGAGGATCATTCACCAGCAGGTTGATCCGGTCGGCAATAAGCCCCGTCGCCCGCACCTCGCACTTCTCGCCGCCGACCAGGCGGTTGCCGGCCACATCCAGGGCCAGGACGTAAAGGGGAACCGTGTTGCTGACACCGAGGCCGCTCCGCTGTCCGATGGTGTAAAAGGGCAGCCCGCGGTGGCGACCGAGAACCTTCCCCGCCCGGTTTACAATCTCTCCCGGAAGGATCTTTTTCCCGGCATGCTGCCTGATAAAAGAATCCATTCTTTCCTTGGAGACAAAGCAGATGTCCTGGCTGTCCGGTTTCTCCGAAGTGGGAAGTCGGGCGGCCGCCGCCAGCCTTCTCACTTCCTCCTTACGATAATCGGCCAGGGGAAACAGGACATGGTGCAGATCTCCTTTGTTTATGGCGTACAGGAAATAGGTCTGATCCTTTCCGGCATCGCGGGGAATGGACAAGCGGGACAGAGCACGGTCATGATCCACCCGCGCATAATGCCCCGTGGCCAGGTACTCGCAACCCATGGCGCGCACTTTGCGGAGGAGACTTCCGAATTTGATGGCCCGGTTGCACTTCACGCAGGGGTTCGGGGTTCGCCCCCGGAGATATTCGGAGACGAAAGGCCAGATTACCATGGCATCAAGCTCGCCGTCAAAATCAAGAACATCATGGGGAATGCCCAGTTTCCGGCAGACCCGGCGGGCATCTTCGCTCTCCCTGGAATCGCGGCGCTGGGCTGGTACTTCATCCGCCGCGGTGATGCCCAGAGACATGGTGACGCCGACTACGTCATGTCCGGCTTCCTTAAGCAGCAGGGCGGCCGTGGAGGAATCAACCCCGCCACTGATGGCGATGGCTACCGCACCTTTTTTCCGGGGAGAATATTCGGACATGATTTCCTGTCTTCTTTAATAAACATGGGAAAGACGCATTATCATAAGGTTAATCAACAACTTGCCACTTCTTTTTGTGGAGATTGCCGTGTCATAAATAATTCGTCAAGATATTTCCCCGCCGGGATAACTATCTGGACTTCATCCTCGCTTAAAAAAGGATAAAAAATGGGGACGGCTCTCTACAAACGCTCCAGGATGGCCAGGGCCACCTCCTTGGCGGTAGGTCCCACCTCCAGGGTCGGGCCGACGCAGGAGGGACAGCCGTGGGAGCAGGGGCAACTCCGGAGGAGGCGGTGGACGGCGGCGAGCAGGTCTTCGTGCTGGGCATAGAGTAGCTCGGAGAAGCCGATGCCTCCTGGGTAGGCGTCGAAGATGAAGATCGTCGGGTCGTAGGCGTCGAGGCGCGCCGCTTCGCCGCCGGCGCCCCCGGAAATCCCCGTTTTGTCGTTTCCGGAGACCGCTCCGAACCCGCCTCCTGAAGCGGTCCGGTTATCCCGCGTCCCGTCTTCCGTAGCGCCTCTCCCGGCGACACCTACGGAGGTAGCATCTATCCCGGCCGCCGCGGCGCTATTGGCGGCTATCACCCCCCCCGCGCCTTTTCCTGCCGGGGCCGCACCCGCGAAATTCGTAATCGCCCGCAACTCCTTGCCTTTTTTCACGAACCACTCCCCGCTCTTGTCGCCGATGGCCCGGTCGAGGTCGTGGAGATCCGCCATAAGGCGCATGGCGGCCAGGTGATGGAGGCCGTAAGTTAGGCCCCCCAGGCCGTCGATGATCTCCGCCTGGTTGTAGGGCAGGGCCAGGAGGACATCCTTGGGGATGGTGAACCAGTAACTCGTCGTGTGCATGTCCTTCTCCGGCAGGGCGACGTCGCCGTAGCCGAGATTCTCCGCCGTGTAGAACTTGATCTTCTTGAAGCCCACGACCTTGCGGACCACCTGGACCTCCCCGTGCTCCACGATCGCCGGTCCGGGACGGCGCCCGGCGAATGAGTCGATGACCCGGACATTGGTGTAGGTCATGGCGTCGGTGTAGTAGTCCACATCGACCTTGCGGACATAGGCGGTCTTCCGTTCCAGATCGAGCTTATCCACATGATATTGCTGGGATTCCACCATATAGATCGCGTCGTCGTGGACGGTGGTGAAGGCGCTGTCCCAGTCCACCTCGGCGATGACCCGGGGCTTGCCGGCGTCGGTGGCATCGACGACCACGACGTTTTCCGGATTGATGCTCCGGAGGCTCACCTCGTCGGCGGGATAACTCTCCGCCATCCAGTGCCACCGCCCCTCGACCTGGTGGAGGACGCCCTTTTCCTCCAGATAGCCCAGCAGCTCCTCCAGATTCTCCTTCCCGAAGCGTTCCCCCCGCTCGAAGGGCAGCTCGAAGGCGGCGCTTTTCAGGTGATGGAGGAGGATGAGGAGGTTGTCCGGATTGATCCGGCAGTGCTCCGGGGAGCGGGAAAAGAAGTATTCGGGATGTTCGACGAGAAACTGGTCCATGGGGCTGCTCCGGGCGATGAGCAGCGCCAGGCTCTGGCCCTGCCGCCGCCCCGCCCGTCCGGCCTGCTGCCAGGCGCTGGCGATGGAGCCGGGATAGCCGCACATCACACAGGCTTCCAGGTCGCCGATGTCGATGCCCAGCTCCAGGGCGTTGGTGGTCACCACTCCGAGGATGTCCCCTTTGCGGAGTCCCGCCTCGATCTCCCGGCGGAGGTTGGGGAGATAGCCGCCCCGGTAGCCGGCGACGGACCGGGGATCCACGGGTTTCCCCTTGGCGAAGAGATCCTTGAGATATTTCGTCAGGACCTCGACGTTCAGGCGGCTCGTGGCAAAGACGATGGTCTGGATCGCGTTTTCAATCAGTTCTGCCGCCAAGATCCGGGTCGGCGTCAGGGCCGACTGGCGGATCCCCAGCTCCCGGTTGACGATGGGCGGATTGTAGAGGATGAATGTCTTGCCTGCCGTTGGGGCGCCGCTGTCCGCGATCAGGGCCACCGGTCGCTCCAGGATCGCCTCGGCATGCTCCCGGGGATTGGCCACGGTGGCGGAGCAGCAGATGAAAACGGGGTCCCGGCCGTAGAACCGGCAGATCCGCACCAGCCGCCGGATCACGTTGGCCAGGTGGGAGCCGAAGACCCCTCGATAGACGTGGAGTTCGTCGATGACGATGTATTTCAGATTAGCGAATAATTTCTGCCACTTGGTATGGTGGGGGAGGATTCCGGCGTGGAGCATGTCGGGGTTGGTGACCACCACGTGGCCCTGGCGGCGGATGGCCTGCCGGGCGTCGTCCGGGGTGTCGCCGTCGTAGGTGTAAGTCTTGATGTCTGCTTTGAGATCGCCGATGAGGCCGTGGACCTCGTGCATCTGATCCTGGGCCAGGGCCTTGGTGGGAAAAATATAGAGGGCCCGGGTTTCCGGCTCTTCGATAATACGCTGCAATACCGGGAGGTTGTAGCAGAGCGTCTTGCCGCTTGCCGTGGGTGTAACCAGGACGACGTCCCGGCCGGATCTTACCAGTTCCACGGCCTCGCCCTGGTGGCTGTAAAGCCGCCCGATTCCCCGGGCGGCTAAGACCTCCCGGAGGCGGGGGTGGAGCCAGGCGGGGAAATCCGCGTACTGGCCCTCCCGGGGCGGGATCTTCTTGAGCGCCCGGACGTTGTCCAAAAACCGTTTGTTCTTCTCCAGCCGCGCCAGCCATTCCGCCAGAGTCAGCTTCGCCATCGTCCCTTCTCCCGCAATATCGGCAGATGCAGTTAACTTGTCTTACGTATCGTTTTTGTTATCATTTTATTTTCCGCCGCCCGCGCCGCATCCACCGGCACTTTAGAAATCTACCTATCACGGGAGTAAAGCCAAAGTCAAAAACTCGTTGTCTCCGAACGGCGCCTCCTTCCCGAATCGCATAGCCTTCCAAAGGATACCGCATCCTTTTCGCGGCCATAAGCAGGAAGGCACTGTTCCGGACCGTGCCGATCGAATTGCCTCTCCGGGGGTGGAAAAAATGTGCCGGGAGTGACTTCGTTTGATTTGCGGCGGGCAACGCAGGAATAGATTGCTGATAAAGGGGCTTATTTCAGGCTTGCATCTCCGCCCGGAGCTGTTCCAGATCCTGACGCCGGAAATGATAGGCGGCCCGGCAGAATTCGCAGGTTACGGAGGCTTCTCCGGGATCGGCGATGAGGGCGGAAATCTCCTGCGGCCCCAGAGAGATGAGGACCCGCTCGATCCGGTCTCGGCTGCATGTGCATCGGAGGATGAGGGCCTTTTTCTCCAGGAGTCGATAGGGGATATCACCGTAGATGGTTGCCAGGATCGTCTCAGGCGTACAGCCGTTTCGGAGCATCCGGGTGACGGGGTCCAGCCCGCCGATCCGGTCGGCAAGGCGATCCACCCGCGCCGCGTCGGGCGGGGGGAGGGTCTGGATCAGAAATCCCCCGGCGGCGCTGACGGCTCCGGATGGATCGACATGGACGCCCAAGGCCATGGCCGTGGGAATCTGCTCCGACTCGGCAAAATAATGGGCCAGATCCGTGGCGATCTCCCCGGTCCGGAGCCGGACGATGCCACTGTATGGTTCCTTGGCCCCCAGGTCCTTCATGACGGTGAGAAGCCCTTCCTTCCCCACGGCCCCAGCGACGTCGATCTTTTCCCCCCGGGGCGGCAGGGCGACGGTGGGGTCGCCTACAAATCCCCTGAGCGTGCCGTCGCTGTCCGCTTCGACGATGATCTTCCGCAGCGGTCCGTTGCCTTCGATCTTGATGGCCAGCCGCTGGTCCCGCTTCAGGAGGGCGGCCATGAGCGCCCCTCCCGTCAGGGTCCTGCCCAGGGCTGCCGCCGCCGTTTCCGAGGTGCCGTGCAACCGCCGGGCCTCCTCCACCAGGGCCGTCGTGTCGCAGGCCAGCCCCAGAATGCCGCCGTCATCGCTGATAACGCGCAGCAGATAGTTGTCTTTGCGATCGGGTTCCATGTCGGTTTCCTTTCCTTTTTCCTGCCGGGCAGATGCCTATAGAATGAATACGCGGATTTTTCAACTGTTTCGATCTTCCCCGCCGCCGGGGAAGGAATTAGTCGTTCCCGAAGCGTTTCCCATCTGATATAATTGATGAACTCGTAAAAAGTCATCATAATTACTTTATAAATCTCCTGCTGTGTGTCATGCCAACCGGAATGTTACATTATCTCTTGGATTCGCTGAGCCGTTATTTTGGCGAGAATAATCGCCAGATGCCAAGGTTCAATTAGAAATAATAAGTAGATTTAGGGAGATGATAGATGTATTGGTAAATTTGAACTGGGAATTTTAAAACAGGTCGAGATTACCTTTTTCATAAATTGATTACCCAGCATGCAATATAAGCAACAAATACGAGCTGTTTTGTTCCTCATGCCTCTCCTGATTCTCCTCGGTTTGGGGAGTCCGGCGCCGGCTTCCGAAGGGAAACCGCCGGCCGGCAAAAAGGAGGACGGCGCGCATATCCTGATCATTACCTCCCAGCCCTACGTCACCCAGTGGTTCAACTCCCTCGATCATGCCTTCAGCGACAGCATCCATAAGGTTCTTTCCCCGCCGGCCAAGATGAGCTACGAGTATATGGACGGCAGGAAACTGGCCGATCCGGAGTTTCTCATCATCTTTCGGGATTTGCTCCGGGCGAAGTACCGTTATTTGGGCATCGATCTTGTCATCGGTGTCATGCCGGCCGGCAGCGGTTTTCTGTTGTCTCATGGCGAAGAGCTCTTTCCCGGCGTCCCGAAATTATACCTCCTTCCCGGCAAGGACCAGATTCCGGGGATCCTGGCCGGGGAAAAAACGGGTCTGGTTGAAAGCACTTCCGACATTGCCGGCACCATCGAGCGGATCAGGCTCTTTTTCCCCCGGACGGAACGTCTCTTCGTGGTGTCCGGCCAGGGCGAGGACGACCTAACCTACCGGGAGAGGACCCGCCGGGCCGTGGAACGAATCCGCTGGCCCCGGGATGTCTCCTACCTCGACGGCGTGCCCCCCCGGGAATTGGCCGACCGTCTTTCCCTCACCCCGGTAAACTCCGCCATCCTGATCCTCACCTATGTCCGGGATCGGGACGGCAATCCCTGCACTACCGTCCAGGTGATGAAGGAACTCGCTCCCCGGGCGAATGCCCCGATCTTCGGCTTCTACGACACCGTCCTCGGCCTAGGCATCCTCGGCGGCCATCTCACCAGCGCGGAAGCCTACGGTAATGCCGCCGCCGCCGCCGCCGTCAAAATGATCTCCGACCGGGAGGTTAAATACCCCCTCAAAATCGAGGCGGAGATACGGAATATGTACGACTGGCGGCAGCTCGAGCGCTGGGGGTTTCCCCCGACCTGGTCCCCGCCGCAAGCATCCTGATCAACCGGGAGAAATCATTTTGGGAGGAAAACCGTGGGATCGTGCTCATGGCGCTGCTGATCTTTGCCGCCCAGGCGGCCCTCATCGCGGCATTGTTCTTCAATCTCGTCCGGCGGCGCCGCACCGAGCGGGTCCTCATGGTCAAGGAACAGGAGCTCCAGAAGCATCGCGACCACCTGGAGGCCCTCGTGGAGGAACGGACGCAGCAGTTGCGGATGAGCAATATGGAGATGATGCAGGCCAAGGAACACGCCGAAGCGGCGGACCAGATGAAATCAGCGTTTCTGGCCACCATGTCCCATGAGTTGCGGACGCCCCTGAATTCCATCATCGGCTTTACCGGCATCCTTCTCCAGGGCCTGGTGGGACCGCTCAACGATGAACAGCGCAAGCAGCTCCAAATGGTGCGCACCAGCGCCAACCACCTCCTGGCGCTCATCAGCGATATCCTGGACATCTCGGAGATCGAGGCGGGCAAACTCCAGATCTCCCGGGAGAACTTCGATCTGCGGGCGGCCATCGACAAGATCGTGCAGACATGCCGGCCCCTGACGGAAAAGAAGGGCCTGCGCCTCGAGGTCGCCATCGCCCCGGAGGTGGGGGAGCTGTACAGCGATGCCCGCCGGGTGGAACAGATAATTTTAAACCTGTTGAGCAATGCCGTAAAATTTACGGATGCGGGAAGCATCAATATTTCTTGCGTGGCGGCGGATGGAAATTATATCATCCGCGTGGCCGATACCGGCATCGGCGTGAAAAAAGAGAATATCGACGAGATGTTCAAACCGTTTCGTCAGATAGACACCGGAATCAACCGCATGTATGAAGGGACGGGACTGGGGCTGTCCATCTGCAAGAAGCTCCTGGAACTGATGGGCGGCGACATCCGGGTGGAAAGCGAATGGCAGCGGGGGACTACGTTTACGGTATCCATACCGGCGAAAGGGAGTCAGACATGAAAAGCAGAATCCTGGTAATCGAGGACAACGAACAGAACCTCTATCTCGTCAAGTTTATTCTGGAAAAGAATGGCTACGAGGTGTGCGAGGCCCGGGACGGCCGGGAAGGGATTGAAATGGCCGAAAAGATAAAGCCGGATCTGATCCTTCTGGACATCCAGCTTCCCGTCATGGACGGCTATGCCGTGGCCCGGACGCTCAGGACCAAGCCGGACCTGGCAACGGTCCCGATTGTGGCGGTCACCTCGTATGCGATGGCCGGGGATCGGGAGAAGACTATCGCGGCGGGATGCAACGGCTATATCGAGAAACCGATCAATCCCGACACCTTTATGCAACAGGTCGAACAACAGCTATGCCTAAGGGCGGACGGCGGGGAAGGGAAGTGACCAACTTATGGACCGGGTGCTGATCGTCGACGACAATGCGGAAAATCTCTATTTGCTCGAAATATTGCTGAAAACACACGGCTTTGAGGTCATGAAAGCGGAAAACGGCGCCGACGCCCTGGAGATCGCCCGCCAATCGCCGCCGGATCTCATCGTCAGCGACATCCTCATGCCCGTTATGGACGGTTATGCCCTCTGCCGCCGCTGCAAGACGGATGATCGCCTGCATCGCGTTCCCTTTGTATTTTACACGGCTACCTATACCCAACAGGAGGATCAGTCGCTCGGCTTGGACCTTGGTGCCGATCGCTTCCTCCTCAAGCCCCAGGATCCGGATGTGCTGATGGGCATCTTCCAGGAATTGTTGAACAAAAAGCGCCGGGCGGAATCACCGGCGCTGGCATCCCTGGAGGAGGAGATGGAATTCCTCCGCCGGCACAACGAAGCCCTGTGCCGCAAACTGGAGAAGAAGATTCTGGATCTCGAAGCCGTGTATGAGCAACTGCGGACCAAGGAGGAGACGCTGCGGAAGGAGCAGGAGTTCCTGGCCAGCGTCATCGAGAACATTCCCGACATGATCTTTGTCAAGGACGCAAAAGCCCTGAACTTTGTCCGGTTCAACCGGGCCGGGGAAAAACTGCTCGGTATGCGCCGGGAGGATTTGATCGGCAAAAACGATTACGATTTTTTCCCCAAAGGGCAGGCGGATTTCTTTACCGCCAAGGACCGGGAGACCCTCGCCGGGAAGACACTGGTGGACATTCGCGAAGAGTCCATCGAAACCCGGGATCTGGGAACGCGGATCCTCCATACGAAGAAGATCCCCATCCTGAATGAAGAGGGGGAAGCCCTTTATCTTCTGGGGATATCGGAAGACGTCACCGAGCTTAAGGCGGCCGAAAAGAGATGGATCGCCAGTGAAGAGAAGTATCGTCAGATTTATGAAAACGCCGTCGAGGGGATATACCAGACCACGCCCGAAGGACGCTATCTGAGCATGAACCCGGCCTTTTACCGGATGTTCGGCTACGATTCCCAGGAGGAGATGATCAACGCCGTCACCAATATCGGGCAACAGCTTTACGTCTATCCCGAGGACCGGGAGCGGCTGAAGCGAATCCTGACGGAAAAGGGCCTGGTCAATGATTTCGTCGCGCAACTCTATCGACGGGACGGGAGCAAATTCTGGATTTCCATCAATGCCCATGCGGTAAAAGATGAAGAGGGCAGAATCATTTATTATGAAGGGACCAATGAAGACATTACCCAACGCATGCAGGCGGAGGAGGACCTGCGCCGGGCCGAAGCGCAGTACCGGACAATCTTCGAGGGCGTTCAGGAGGGGATCTTCCGTTCCACGCCGGAAGGCGCCTTCTTGATGGCCAATCCGGCCATGGCCCGGATGCTGGGTTATGCCTCTTCCGAGGAACTCATCGCCACGATGACGGACGTTGCCTACCAACTCTATGTTGATCCCAAGGACCGGGAGAAGATCCTCCACCTCATCGACAGGCAGGGTTACGTAAAGGATTTTGAGGTCCAGCAACGTTGCAAGGACGGCACCCCCATCTGGGTCTCCCTGACCTTCCAGGCGGTTCGGGACGAGCAGGGCAACATCCGCTATTACGAAGGCATGAGCCAGGATATCACCGATCGCAAACTGAGCATGGAGCGTATCATCAAATCCCTTGAAGCGACGGTGCGGGCGATGGCTGTGACGGTGGAAACGCGGGACCCATATACTGCCGGCCATCAGCGCCGCGTTGCCGAATTGGCCGGCGCCATCGCCGAGGAAATGGAGCTGAGCTGCGAACAGAAAAACTCCGTCCGGCTGGCCAGCGTCATTCACGATCTCGGCAAGATATCCGTGCCGGCGGAGATCCTCAGCATGCCGCGGAAGCTGTCGGACATCGAGTTCAGCCTCGTGAAGAACCACGCGGAGTCCGGCTTCGAGATCCTCAAGGACATCGATTTCCCCTGGCCTATTGCCGAGATCATCCGGCAGCATCATGAGCGACTGGACGGTTCGGGCTACCCCCGGGGGCTCAGGGACGACGAACTGCTTATCGAGGCGAAGATCCTGATGGTGGCCGACGTGGTGGAGTCCATGATCTCTTACCGTCCCTACCGCCCGGCGCGGGCCCTGGAGGAGGGGCTGGCGGAGATCGAAGAGAACCGGGACCTCCTTTACGATCCCGAGGTCGTGGATGCCTGCCTGCGGCTGTTCAGGGAAAAGGGCTTCCAGTTGGCGTCCTGAGCGTTCGAGGGCGCAATATCTCGCCTGCCGGAGGTTAGGCTACGGATAACCGGACCGGCAGAAAATATTTTCCGGAGTTTATGATTGACAAACGCTGGTCCCGTATATAGGTTAGCGGTCCGATAAGATTTGACAAGGAGGATCAAAATGTTTCAAGTAACCGAAAAAGCAACGGAAGTCATCAAGGAATTCCTGCAGAACAAGGCTATCCAGACGATCCGGATCATTATGACGGCCGGTTGAGGCGGCCCCAATCTGGGGATGGCTCTGGATGAGCCAAAAGAAACCGACGAAGTGGTCCAGGATAACGGCCTGACCTTCCTGATCGACAAGTCCCTTTACGAAGAGGTCCGGCCGATCACCGTAGATTTCATTACCGGTGCCATGGGGTCGGGGTTCAAACTGACCTCCAATCTGGCGGCGGGCAGCGGCGGTGGCTGTGGTTCCTGCTCCGCCTGCTAAGCCGGGGTGGTGATTGCTGAAACAGTTATAAACACAGGCCTCGGCTACAAGCCGGGGCCTTTTTCCGTAGGAAGGATGGCAGGGTTCTTTTCACCATCGCCTCCGGTGCGACGAGAAAGAAGAGTGATAATTCCCGGCCTGAAATCCGCATATTTACGGGTTGCGAACCGATGAAGATAGATGATAGGGACGGCAACCCTCGGTGGGAGGATCTGAATTCCGAGGAACTTCAGATCCTTGTTGAAGATTGTCTGGAGGCGGGTCGCTGCGGCGACGCGATCGAAATCTTACGGCGGCTGGTGGCCCGCCATCCCGGCGAGGACTCCTTCGTCCTGAAGTTGGCTTGGGCCTATCACGACGGCGGTTTTCTCGATGAGGCGGTGGCCTGCTTTGAAGCGCTTCTAAAAAAGGAACTCCAGCGCAAGATTTTTACGGGATTCGCCTTCGACGAACTGGTGCGGATCTTCAAGCGGGAAGGACGCTATGATCGTCTCGTGGCAATCTGCGAACACGCCATGGCTGCCCAGCCGGAAGACTACGCCCTGATGGGGGACCTGGGAGATGCCTATCTGAAGACCGGGGAAGTTGCCAAGGCCGTGGCGGTCTTTCGCCGGATGACGGAGCTGGAGCCCGACGACGCCATGGCCTGCTGCCGGCTGGGAAACGCCCTGGCGGCGGGAGAGGAATTCGACGCCGCAGAAGCGGCCTATCGGCGGGCCGGAGAGATCGAACCGCTTTCATCTGCCGCCTATTATGGTCGTTTGGCGGTGGTTTACCGCGATGCGGGTCATATCGAGCCGGCGATCCGGATGGCGGCGCTGTGCATCCGGGAAGACGCCGCCGAACCGGCCCACCACCTGCTTGCCGGCGATTTGCTCCTTGCCCGGGGCGACATCGAGGCGGCGGTGGCTGCCTATGAAACGGCCATGTCGCTCCGGCCGGAATTCACCGCCGCGTATTGCAACCGCCTCGGCAATGCCCTGGCCGGGGCCGGACACCACGAAAAAGCCGTGGCGGCCTTTCAGAGGGCCGTCACGGCGGAACCGCAAAATCCTTTTTATCTCCTCTACCTTGCCGATGCCCAGCGGGCCCTGGAGGAGAAAGATAACGCCCGGAAGGATTCCTCCACCTGAGCAAAAAAATCCTCAAGCTTTACCCATCTTTTTCAGGGTTTCCCGGAAGACGTGGTAAAAGGCGGTGTTGTCGGCGAAAGCCCGTTTGAAAATCGCCGTGAAATCGTCGATGTTCTTTAAATTGACCACGAGATTGACGCTTTTGTTGAAGGCCGCCATGTTGTCCGAGGAGCGGTATCTATCCGTGAGCAGGACCAGGAAGGACCGGCGCCTCGTAGTCATGGGCAGGGCCTCGTAATACACGAGAATGTCGTTGGCGTCGGGGTTGTCCGCGTCGAAGCGTTCATTTACGACCACGACGTCGTAAACGTGAAACCGGGTCTTTTTCAAGGCGTCCCGGGCGTTTGCCGCCTCGCTGGTCTGGTATCCCGCCGCCTTCATGTCGGCAACGATCTTTTCCCGCACCGACCCGTCGGCTTCACAGATCAGAGCGGTTTGCGCCCCCTCCTCGACGAAGTCGAAGGGCATATCCGAGGCGTTGTAATCCGCCGCTGCTACGTCTTTGGCCAAAGTCTTCTGCTCTTCCATTGGTTTCGTCCGTCCCCCTTAAGAAAATATCGAGAGTTTAGATAAATGCCCCCGCCTGCCAGGATCTTGTCCTGGTTGTTCGCCGGCGATATGCGCTGCGTCGTGATTACGGCCATTTAGGTTTCTGCTTTCCGTAGTCCTTGTCGATGGCAAGCTTGCCAAGTTCCGTGGTCGCCTCGCCTTTGGTGCTCTTCACGGAATCGATGCCCCGGCCGACGATGCCCTTGTTGGAGGCATAGGCCCGGGCGGTTTCTTCGGTGATCAGGCCTTTCTCGTAAAGCTCCACTATGTAGTCGTCGAAGGTGATCATCCCGAAGGCCTTGCTGGCCTGGATGATTTCATAGAAGGTTTTTCCCTCCGATTCGCCGTGAAGGATGGTATCCTTGATCCGGAGATTGGAGCCCATGATCTCGAAGGCCGCCACCCGGCCGCCGCCGACCTTGGGCAGGAGGCGTTGGCAGACGATCCAGCGGACCGTATCGGCGAGGCGGATGCGAATCTGGGTTTCCTCCTCCGTGGAAAACATGCCGAGGATGCGGTTGATGGTCTGACCGGCGTCCACGGTATGGAGGGTGCTGACGACCAGATGGCCCGTTTCGGCGGCGGACAGGCCGATTTCCACCGTCTCCCGGTCCCGCATTTCCCCGACGAGAATGACCTTCGGGGCCTGGCGGAGCGCCGCCCGGAGACCACTGGCGAAGGTGTCGAAATCATTTCCCATTTCCCGCTGGTTGAAGGTCGCCTTCTTGTGGGGATGGGAAAATTCCACGGGGTCCTCCAGGGTGACGATGTGAACGGACTTGGTGTCGTTGATCTTGTCCAGGACGGCGGCCAGGGAGGTGGATTTCCCGCTTCCCGTGGCCCCGGTTACCAGGATGATCCCGTTCTTTTCCTCCGCCATCTTGTAGAAGGCCCCGGGGAGATTCAGATCCTCACAGGTGGGAATCCGGGTCTCCAGCTTACGAAGGACGATGGAGTAATTTCCTCGCTGGGAGAAGATGTTGACGCGGAAACGGGCCTTGCCGGGCAGTTCGTAGGACGAGTCGCAGGAGCCTTCGGCAATGAGGGTTTCCGTGAGGCGGCGGTCCTGATTGATCAGGTTCATGGCGAATATTTCCGATTGGAAGGGCGTCAGTTTATTAAGGGGCGGATCGAGTTCCACCCCGGTCAACTGTCCGGAAGCCTCGACCTGAAAAGGCTTGCCCACAGTGATGTTCAGATCCGATACATTGCCGTGGGAGTCGAGCATTTTTCCTAAAATGAAGTCGATTTCCTGTTTTCTCATCTCAAGCTTTCCTCCCTGATCGCTATTATTGGTGGATGGCTATAAAGTTCTATAGTTACCTCGGCTTGCCTTATCGGGGTTGCCTCGGCATCGGGAATCAAATCCTTCCCGTGAGCGCTGCCGGTAAATGCTTCCGGCGCTGCCCGTCTTTACGCGTCGGTGAAATCCGCCGGGGGCTTTTTCAGCAGCGGACGGAATTTAGTCTTGTCATTGGCCTTGGCGTAAGCCTCATCGGGGTCGATCCAGCCCTTGTTGACCAACTCGTAAATGGCGTCGTCAAGAAGCTGCATCCCATACTTCTTTCCCGTCTGGATCATGGAGGCGATCTGGAAGGTTTTGGCCTCCCGGATCAGGTTCCGGACGGCGGAGGTGGCGATGAGGATTTCGAGGGCGGCGCAACGGCCCTTCTTATCAATGCGTTTGAAGAGGACTTGGGCGACCACGGCGCGGAGACCGTCGGCGAGGGTGGAGCGGATCTGGGCCTGTTCGCTGGCGGGGAAGACCTCGATGACCCGGTCCACCGTCTTGGCGGCGGAGGTGGTATGGAGAGTGCCGAAGACGAGGTGACCCGTGGAGGCCGCTTCCACGGCCAGGCGGATGGTTTCCAGGTCCCGCATTTCGCCGACGAGGATGATGTCCGGGTCCTCGCGGAGGGCGCCGCGGAGGGCGGAGGAGAAGCTCTTGGTGTGGACCCCGACCTCCCGGTGATTCACGATGCACTGCTGGCTCTTGTGGACGAATTCGATGGGGTCTTCCACGGTGATGATGTGGTCCTTCCGGGTCCGGTTGGCCTGATCGATGATGGCCGCCAGGGTGGTGGATTTGCCGCTGCCGGTGGGGCCGGTGACGAGAACCAGCCCCCGGGGCAGGGAGGCCAGTTTGGAGACCACCGCGGGGAGCCCTAACTGCTCGGAGGTGAGGATGTTGCTGGGGATCTCTCTGAAGACGGCGGCGCAGCCCCACTTCTGCATGAAGAAATTGGCGCGGTAGCGGGCCAGGCCTGGAATTTCATAGGCGAAATCGACGTCTCCCGTCTCTTCGAACTGCTTGATTTTGTGCTCCGGGGCTATTTCGTAAAGCATGGCCTTGAGACCGTCGTTGTCCAGCAGGTCGTATTTGATCCGCTCGATTTCCCCCCGGATGCGGATCGCCGGCTGCTGCCCCGTGACGAGATGGAGGTCCGAGGCCCCCTGTTCGTTCATCAACTGGAAAAAGGCGTCGATTTTTGCCATGGTAACCCTCCCGTTAGTTTCGAGGGAGTATAGGAAAATGGACAGGGCTTGTCAAGATTCAAATAAAATTGACCTCTCGGCGAGGGGGAAGCCCGATTACGTCCCCAATGATTTGTCCCCAGGTTAAATTTGTTCTCCGCACAAGTAGTTGATATTACTTGGGCGACAAAAAATCCGCTGTTTTCAGCCTGTTTAGTCCAGAACAACTTTACCGTGGATTTGCCCCCTTGACAGCGACACGGGAAATCATATATGGAGGCAGTTCAGAAAAGCGGCGGCGGCAACGGCGCCCCGCCTACCGTGACAACAAGGGGATGTAGCTCAACTGGGAGAGCGCGGCGTTCGCAATGCCGAGGTCAGGGGTTCGAGCCCCCTCATCTCCACCAAGACATAGTCCGAGGATGTCCGAGGACGTATTAAACCCGATGAAAATCATCGGGTTTTTTATTGCCGTTTGTCTCATGCTGTACTTTCTCGTCTTGCAACATCCTCCTTAGAGCAAAACATCTTCCCCGGGGTAGCAGCGATGCCCATTGAAAGCATAAGATCACCCGACCTTTTGAAGGAAAAATTGAAAAAGGGATTAACAGTTGGCGAGCATCAGGATGCAGCAGGTGCCATGCGGGAATGTTTGTGCATGATGAATTGCCTTTTCTGTCTTATTTTCGACCATCAGGGATTGAAAGACCTTAAGGCGATGGAAAAAATTGGTCGGGCTGCCCTCTTGCTCGTTAAGGCACGGGATGTCTTGGAGAACGATCTTTTCAATGCCGCACCCTACGAACAGCGAGTGACGGCGGAAATCAAAGATTGCTAAGGCGGGCCGGTTGAGAGCGCGGACCTGGACAGGGTGCGACAAATGTGGCGCATTTCGAATAAAACTGAATCGGCAATCAAAGACGAATGATTTTTCAGGAAGAAGAACGACTATGGGAATCAACGGCCTTTTCCAATGCCGATTTGATATAGGCGTTAAGCGTCACGCCTTCATTCATCGCATTGACGACAAGCCTCTCATGAAGCGCCGGTTCTATACGGATGTTGAAAGTTCCCTTGAAAGGCTTTTCCGGTTCGATGCCTTCCTCAGCGCACATATCAAGGTAATCGTCAACGCCAGTCTGGAAATCCTTCACCAGTTCATCGACGGTCTTTCCCTCATAGGCGATAATCGCTTTTTTCAGGCCAAGGACACGGCCATAAAAAAGCATCTCATCGGCGTCAAACTGCACGTTACCCGTAAACCCCTTATATTGCATAGAGTTTTTCATGGCCTAACCCCTGTGATCGTCAAAAAATCCCTTATGCTTTCAACGGTGCTTTTGGAAGCCACCTTTCCCGGATGCGGAGCATGAATATGGAGACTGTGACCTTGATACTTAAACCGCACCCGCGACCCGCGACCCGCTTTCATGGATGCTCCGATACTCACAATCAGGGATACAGCCGCAGTCCAGGAAATGTCAGCCCTTGTGGGCGTTTCAAAGATCAGGGCCAGGGTTTTCTTGTTCTTCGCGTTCATTTAAATCTTTATGGCACAAGTGGCGCCAGATTGCAAACCTGTTTTTAGTTGCAAAATTTTCTTTACATTAAAACAAAGCTGGTATTCTGATGGCGCTAAAACTCGAATACGGAAGGACGCCCGACAGATGTCTTGTTTTATGCCAAAAAATCAAAATTGGTCACGGAATCCGTCACCCGCAAGGGCCGGAAGGCTTTCTGTAAGCCTTAGCAATTCCATGCCCTTTTTTTTCGCCAGAGGATTTTAAGTGGAGATTTGTCTTGCATGTTATCACTGGTGTCCCAACGTTGATTTTTGATGACACCGTAACATCATAAAATCTCTTCGTTTATAGCGTAAAATCTCATTTATCGATTTGAAAAATTTTTCTCGGATATGCCAATCTCCGCCATCACTGAAAAAGGAGATGGCGAATGAATTCCGGGAAAACGATCTTTGCCCAGTTAATGGACTTTGTCCCCGCATACGAGTTCCGAAAATGCGTCGATCGATACAACGGCAATCACAAAGTGATCAGCTTTTCCTGCTGGGACCAATATCTTTGCATGGCGTTTGCTCAGCTCACCTACTGGGAAAGCCTGAGAGATATTCAGGCCTGCCTGCGGGTAACCCCGTCCCGGCTTTATCATTTGGGCATCCGGGGGAAGGTGTCTCGCAATACCCTTGCCCATGCCAATCAGACCAGAGATTGGCGAATTTATGCCGATTTCGCTCAAATACTCATTGCCAGGGCCAGAAAACTTTATGTCGAAGATTCCTTTGGGGTCGAACTGGATCAAGCAGTTTACGCCTTGGACCCGACTACCATCGATCTCTGTCTGGCCCTTTTCCCATGTGCGGAATTTCGAAAACGGAAAGGTGCCGTAAAACTCCATACCCTCCTGGATCTGCACGGAAACATTCCTTCTGTGATCATCATCACAACAGGAAAGGTTCACGACGTCAATATCCTCGACAACCTGATCATCGAAACCGGCGCCATCTACGTTATGGATCGCGGCTATCTCGATTTTGCACGCCTCCACAAAATCCATCAAACCTCGGCATTTTTTGTCACCAGGGCAAAGAAAAACTTCAGCCGAAAACGCCTCTACTCCATACCCGTCGACAAATCCACCGGGGTCCAATGCGATCAGATTGTTATCCTCAAGGGCTACTACGCCAAAAAGGATTATCCGTAAAAACTCCGCCGCATTCGGTACTTATATTCAAAGAACAAGAAAACTCTTGTGTTCCTGACCAACAATTTTACCCTGCCCGCTCTAACGATTGCCGATCTCTATCGCTGCCGCTGGCAGGTGGGTGTGTCCAGACAAGGACGCATAATCCAGTCGGTGAAAGTCCGACCGAGGCTAAAAGACTCAGGGCCTTGTAGCTTGGAAGGTGCCGTGGCGCGAAAGCAAGACGGTAAAGCCCTTCGACAACATTATTTGAAAGGAGGATGCGCAACGTACCAGGTTGTAACGTACAGTAAACGCAGATGTAGCCTCGTTACACGCATTCCGGTGGCCGAGACGGTCGATAACGCGCGAAGGCAGCAAGAGATGGCGGTGATGAGTCATGTACGCTATCTCTCACCGGCGGGGTATCAGCGGCGACATGGTACGAAGGATTATGCGGAAACTGGAGAAGCCCTCGACACCCGTCGAAGAAACCTCGATGAGGAGTTCCGGCCTATAACCTTGAGTGGGAAGTGGCGGGAATGGCGTCAGGGTGGCGGATCGGGTCGTAGTACTTATGATCTGTGCGCAGTAAAACGCACGGGGAGGGATGGACCCGGACCGGCAGATATTCCGTTTTGGCAAAACGAGGCAAGGGTGAAATGACAAAGGCACCCATCAGTTTGAAGGAGTTGCGCCGACGGATTTACCGAAAGGCGAAGCCTGAGAAAGAGATCGTTTTTGGGGGATCTTCGTGCATGTGACGAAGATCGAAGTACTTGCGGAGGCATACCGTTTGGCAAAGAGGAATGGCGGCGCCCCGGGTATCGACGGACAGAGCTTCGAAGACGTCGATGCAATGGGAGTGGAGACATTCCTCCAGTCCATTCGAGATGACCTTATGGCAGGAAATTACCAACCACAAGCGAATCGTTTTGTAGAAATACCAAAAGGGGACGGCAAGACCCGCACCCTTCAGATTCCGAGTATCCGTGATCGCGTGGTGCAAGGGGCGCTGAAGTGGGTTCTCGAAGCTATCTTCGAGGCGGATTTCTGTCCGAACTCATACGGTTTTCGACCGAAGCGATCGCCGCACCGCGCCCTTGCGGAAGTCCGAAGAAGTATCCTCCGACGGATGATCTTGGTGATTGACGTCGATCTATCCAAATACTTCGACACGATCAGGCACGACATCCTGTTGGAGAAAATAGCGCGACGGGTCCAAGACCCCCAAGTGCTGCACCTCGTGAAGGTGATATTGAAGACAACAGGGAAAATAGGCGTTCCGCAAGGAGGGCCATTGAGCCCATTGGCGGCCAATATCTACCTGAACGACGTGGACTGGTACTTTGATGGGATACGGCGCAAGACAGCAGAAGGGGGAATACGAGGCTGTGAACTATCATCGGTTTGCTGATGATATTGTGATAACCGTAAGCGGGCACCATACCAAGCGAGGCTGGGCGGAAAGAGCCCTGCAACGCCTCTGTGAACAGATAGAGCCGTTAGGTGTGAAGCTGAACATGGAGAAGACGAAGGTGGTGAACATGCTTGATGGTGGTACCTTTGGATTCCTCGGGTTTGATTTCCGGCGTATATTGAACCGTGAAAAGACCCGGCACTACATTTTGCTGACACCGAAGAAGAAAGCCCGCAAGGCCATCAAGGCAAAGATTCGAGAGATCATTCAACTCGGGGGAGCCACCCCTGCTGAAGACTTGATCAAGAGGATCAATGCCAGCTTGGCCGGATGGGTTGAGTACTTCCGGGTTGGCAATTCAAGTCGGGCATTCAGCGAAGTCCGGGACTATCTGGAAATGAAGGTCAGGACACTGCTGACACGGCGAAAGCGCAGGCAGAAACGAAGCGTGGGTTGGCGGCGGTGGAGTAACGAGTATCTCTATGGCGTGTTGGGGCTGTTTTGGGATTGGAAAATCCACCCCCTGCAAAACGTGGAGGCCTATTCGTGAAAGTGGCCGCTGACATCACCAGGACTCATAACCCTTTCGGAGAAGACTGCTGGGCGAGCTGCTTGAGGGAAAACCTCACGAGCAGTTCCTATGGGGAGGGGCTGGAAACGGGCCGGGAATATGCCCAGGAACCGCGCCAGTCCTTTACCCGACAGATTTTCTTCGGTTGGTGGAAACGTCATCTGAAGGTTTACCACCTGATTTCAAGGAGCAAATATGGCCTGATGATGTAGATGCTGGCCGGATTGATCACCTATATCCTCTTGGCCATTTATTGCCATGATGAATATAAGGAACATGTCTCCGTCAAGCGGCTCAGGAAAATATGCATCAAAATCCGTAACGAAATGAGCCTCGCTGATATTGTCAACAATACCGGCATATGGTTATATCAGCCGCCTGGCTCAGAATCTTCATATGCAATTACTTAACCGGACATTACTGTGTCATTGTAAGCATTCATATTGACAGACAAGAGCCAAGGCGATATATCTGAATATCAGAAAAGACAGATTTTCAGAAGAGGTCGATTATGGGCGATACCGTACAAGTGAGACAGCGAGGCGCTTTGACCTTGCCCGCCAAGGTGCGGGAGCGTTATAAGATCAAATCCGGCGACACCTTCAACCTGGTGGATTTCGACGGGGTGCTGATCTTGTCACCCTTGGCCCCCCTGGCGCCGGAGTTGGCCAGAGAGATAGAAAAGGCGCGTCTGGAAGCCGGCCTCACCGTAGAGGAGATGCTGGCTGATCTGCGTCGCCAGCGGGAACGCTACACCGCCGAAAGATACGGCGCCGATGGCAAATAAGCTGAAGATTTTCCTCGATGCCGACGTGATTTTTGCTGGCGCGGCGGCGCCCTCGGAACAGAGCGCCAGCCATGTCATCCTGCGAATGGGGGAACTGACGATTCTGGATTGTGTAACCTCCGAGCAGGCGGTAACGGAAGTTGAACGGAATCTCCAGGAAAAGCTTCCTTTTAAATTGCCCGAGTTCCGCCTGTTGGTAAGTCGCTGTCTGCGAGTCATTTCCGACCCACAGCCGGCGACTTTGTCTAATTATGAGAACATGGCGGACGCAAGCGATATGCCGCTACTGGTCGCGGCCATTCAGGAAGGGTGTTCATTCCTGATAACCTTCAATATCCGTCATTATCATCCGGATCATGAAGAAATCAAAGCCTTGAAGCCCGGCGATTTCATCATCACTTTGCGCCAATTACTGACGCAGATGTCAGGATAAGCCAGCCACCTGCCTATGTTGAAGAGGGCGGAAATCTCTCAACGAGGCTACCCGCAAGCAGAAACAAGCATCCGTTTGTCAACCACTTTTGCCAGCTTGGCGCAGCGGCGTCATCCGGATAACTACGCCGTCCCCGGCGCCACTTCGCAAATCCTTATCGTTAGGCAACCTTGCCTGCAAGACACGGACATAACCCCGGAACGGCGACTATTCGGCGGGAGAAGACATCCTCGTCAGGCGGCGGGTCCTGACGATGGCCACAGCACTGAGGAAGGCGATCCCGGAGAGGATCAGGACAATGCCGGCGGCCTCCTGGAGCGAAGGGATCTCCCCGAGTTGCACGGCGGCGGCGGTGACGGCGATCACCGGCGTGGCCAGGGTGCCGATGGTGGCCATCCCTGCCGGGAGACGCTCCAGGATGTAAAACCAGAGCAGATAGGCGATGACGCTCGTGAAGATGACGTTGTACGCCAGGGCGGCAATGAACACGGCTGTCCAGCGGATGGGCGGCGCCGGCAGCAGAAGGGCCAGCAGGATGAGAGGGATGGCGCCGTAGATCATCTGCCAGGTCGTGACGGAGAGGAGCTCGAATTCCGGACTCCTCCTCATGATCCGGGTGACGATTGCGCTCCCCGCCCAGGAGATGCCCGCCAGTACGGCGATGACGCTTGACCAGAGCTTGGCCCCCACCGCCTGGAAGTCCACCATGAGCCCCAAACCGGCAAAGGCCAGGATCACCGCCAGCCATTCCATCCCCCGGATCCGCTCCCCCAGGATCGGCCAGGCCAGGAGGATGACCCAGAACGGCATGGTGTAAAGAAGAATGGCCGTTTTCCCCGCCCCGCCGCTCACCAGGGCATACATGGGGAGGCCAAGGCCCAGGGTGGTGGAAAACAGACCCAGCAGCATCGTCCCTTTGATCTGCCGGGGCCGTAACGGTTTTCCTGACCACATCAGGAGCGGTAAAAGGAAGGCGGCTGCCAGGGCCACGCGGAGGGCGGCAAAGACGAAGGGATCGCAGAAGCGGAGCCCCTCCTTCATCACCACCCAGTTGTATCCCCAGATCAGGCTCAGAAAAACGAGGGCCAGATAAGGCCTTCCTTTGACGGCGGTGGGGTGGGAAGGGGCATTCATGGGAGACGAGACTAAAAGAAGGAACCTGTGCTGTCAAGACATTCCATAAAAATTTGCCATTTCTTGACAACAGGAAACTTGCTTGGCATTTGCGTGTGGAAGGCGGATGTTATCTCAATCATGCATCGGCGGTGCGGCAGCAAGGCGATAGGGATAGGTGTCGGCGGGGTCGTAGGGGTCGGGGCTGTACTCGAGGACCTGGGATTTGACCCGGGAGCGGACGGCATGGGCGATGCCGGGCAGGATCCGCACCCGCTCTCCCGCCTTGAGGATGACTTTGCCCTGCACGCCGGTCCGTGGATCTTCGAGAAGCAGTTCCACCTCGCCGGAGATCACGTACATCCGGTCCGTCTTCTTCCGGTGATAATGGTGCCCCCGATCCACGCCGGTCCGGGCGGAATCGATGTCCCAGTAAACGATCTGACGGATGGTGGCATCCGGGCGGTTGATGATCTGGGCCATCTCGCCCTTCTCGGAAAAGATCCGCCGCTCCACCTCATCGGGACCGCCGACCGGCAGGGATTCGATCAAGATTTTGTCAGCGAAAGTTCCAGCTTCAGGCATTGATATCGGCATCCATAGCGATGTTAACCATGTGCCGGCGCCCCTTCGGCGCCGGGAGGTCAGGACCCCCCCTGTCCGTACCCGGCAACGAAAAATGTGCCTCGCCGCCGGAAATTATCGACTCCGTCCAATCTGGCGACAGTTTGCGTGACATAACGGTCTCCTGATCCTGATCCAGCCTCACGCCCCCAGGTAGGCCCGCTTCACCCCTTCGTCGTTGCGGAGGTTTTCCGCTGTATCCGCCATGACGATCCGGCCCGTCTCCATGACATACCCCCGGTGGGCCACCTTCAGGGCCATATTGGCGTTCTGTTCCACCAGAAAGATCGTCGTCCCGTTCTCCCGGTTGATCCGGCGGATGATGTCGAAAATGAGGCGGACATAGATGGGGGCCAGGCCGAGAGAAGGCTCGTCGAGGAGAAGTAAGCGGGGGCGGGCCATAAGGGCCCGGGAAATGGCCAGCATCTGCTGCTCGCCGCCGGAGAGGGTGCCCCCCGGCTGGTTCCGCCGCTCCGCAAGGATGGGGAAGAGTTCGAAGATATGCTCCATGTCCTTTTTGACACCGGCCTTGTCCTTGCGGAGAAAAGCCCCCATGTCGAGATTTTCCGTCACCGTGAGATAGGGGAAGATCCGGCGCCCTTCCGGCACCTGGGAAATCCCCAACGCAACGATCTCGTTGGGGCTGACCCCACCAAGACTTCGACCCATGAACAGGATGTCGCCGGCACGCGGCGGGACAATGCCCGAGATGGACATCAGGGTCGTGGATTTGCCCGCCCCGTTGGCCCCGATGAGGGTGATGATCTCCCCCTCCCCTACGCTGAGCGTAATATCCTTCAGGGCCTGGATGTTGCCATAATAAGTCTGGACGTCTATCAATTCGAGCAGGTCGCTCATCGCCCCTCCGGTATGTCCCGTATGGCGGAGGGGTTCTCCGCCACCGGGTGAAGATCTCCGCGGAAAGCGAGAACCGCCCCCATTTCGATTAGTTCGACATGCTTACTTGAAAATGGGAACCGTCCCCACTTTTTCCTTTTTTTTGTCACCGGATCAGGGCTGTCGCCGAAAAAGAGAACCGTCCCCATTTTATTCCTCCGTTTCCTCGCCCAGGTAGGCCTTGATCACCACGGGATTCTCCCAGATCTCCGCGGCGGTCCCGGCGGCGATCCCCTTGCCGTAGTCGAGGACATAGATGCGGTTGGAGATGCTCATGACGATCCGCATGTCGTGCTCGATCATCAGGACGGCTATTTTTTCCTCATCGCAGATCCGGCGGATCAACACCTCGAGGGCGTCGGTCTCCCGGGGGTTCATCCCCGCCGCGGGCTCGTCGAGGAGGAGAAGGAAGGGCTCCGTTGCCATGGCCCGGGCGATCTCCAGGCGGCGCTGATCGCCGTAGGGAAGGTTCTTGGCCAGCTCGTTTACCTCGCCGGCAAGGCCTATCTTTTCCAGGATGGCGTAACTGCGCTCCACGATATCCCTTTCCTCCCGGCGGGTCTGGGGATCCCGGAGTACCGCCCCGAGGACCCCCGCCCGGGTCCGGCAGTGGCGGCCGATCATGACGTTCTCCAGAACGGTCATCTCCTGGAAGAGGCGGATGTTCTGGAAGGTCCGGGCCAACCCCGAGGCCGTGACCTGGTGGGTCTTCAGACCGTTGAGGCGCCGCCGTTTCTTCCCCGGCGGCGTCACGAAGACATCCCCGCCCGAGGGCCGGTAGATGCCGGTAACACAATTGAAGAAGGTGGTTTTCCCCGCGCCGTTGGGGCCGATCAGGGCCACTACCTCCCCGGGCTGAACCTGGAGGCTTACCTGGTCCAGGGCCCGGAGCCCGCCGAAATTCATGGTCAGTGCCTGGACATTGAGGAGGGGTTCCGTCACGGCGTTCATCTCTGCTTCTCCGATCCCCGATGGAATTCATAGATCCGGCGGACGCCGCTGACGATGCCCTGGGGCCGGAAGATCATCATCATCACCATGATCAGGCCGAACAGCAGCATCCGGTATTCGCTGAAGGCCCGGAGATATTCCGGTGTTAGGATCAGAACGAAGGCGCCGATGATCACGCCCAGGATGGAACCCATGCCGCCCAGGACGACGATGGAGAGAATCATGGCCGATTCGAGGAAGGTGAAACTCGCCGGATTGACGAAGGTCGTCTTGGCGGCGAAGACCACGCCGGCGAGCCCCGCCCAGGTGGAACCCAGGGCGAAGGCCGTGAGTTTTGCCGCGGTGGGATTGACGCCCATGGCCTCACAAGCCGTTTCGTCCTCCCGGAGGGCCACCCAGGCCCGGCCGATCCGGGAGTTCTGGAGGCGGTTGACCACAAAGATCGTCAGGAGGCACAGAAAGATCATAAGGAAATAGATGTAGATCGTGGCCCCGTGGAGATCCATTTCCCAACCGAAGAGACTCGGCCGGGGAATCCCGGCGATCCCGCTCGGACCGAAGGAAAACTCGTTCCAGTTTTCCAGGACGAGGCGGGTTATCTCGGCAAAGCCAAGGGTGACGATGGCCAGATAATCACCCCGGAGACGCAGGACGGGAAACCCCAGTACAATGCCGAACAGGGTCGCCAGGAGGGCGCCCAGGGGCAGGGCGGTCCAGAAGCCGATGCCGAAATGGTGATAGAGGAGGGCGTAACTATAGGCGCCCACGGCATAGAACGCCACGTAACCCAGATGGAGGAGTCCCGCCAGGCCGACGACGATGTTGAGCCCCAATCCCAGCATCACGTAGAGGAGGGCGTTGGTGACGATATTGATCTGATAGGTCGAGGCGAAGGGAAGAAAAGGGAAGATCGTCCCGGCGGCGGCCAGGATCAGCAGCAGGGGGCGGCGGAGTTTCGGGTCGTCCGTTAACCGGCGCAGCGAGGGTTTGGCCGGCGGGGCGGAAGCGACTGTCGCTTTATGAACATCATCCGGTGCCAAAGAGCCGATTTCCCCTTCCGGAATCGCCACCCCTCCCCGCTGGGCACTGCCGGTCGCCGCGGTGGCGCGGAGTTCTCCCGGCCGATCCGACGGCGCCGTCATCCCTTCCTTTCCCGTTCCCGCCGTCAACTCACTTTGCCGCGCGGTCCGGACGGGAGGCTTATCTCTTCTTGCCCCCCGTGCCTGGCGTACCAAGAAATATCGCCAGGCGAAGGACCCCAGAAAGCTTCCCGCTCCCACATACAACATGTTCACCCAACGCCATTCGATGATGTTTTCGATGGTATTGACGCGGATCACCAAAACGGGAAAGGTCAGGAACATGAACCAGAGGGCGATGATCAGGGATTGGCGGATCTGGACAATGGCGGGCAAGGGAGCGGCTCCTCTTATACTTTCTGCACCGTCGAACGGCCCAGCAGACCGGAAGGACGCATGATCAAAATGATCACGAGGAGGAGGAAGGCAAATACGTCCTCGTAATCACTGGAAACGTATCCAGTGGCGAAGCTCTCCGTCCAGCCCAGGACCAGGGCCCCCAGCACCGCCCCGGGGATGGAGCCGATCCCGCCGAGGACCGCCGCCGTAAAGGCCTTGATGCCGGCGATGAAGCCGATGTAGAAATTGATCCGGCCGATGTGGGAGGCGATGAGGACCCCACCGATGGCGGCCAGCACCGAACCGATGATAAAGGTATAGGAAATCGTCCGGTTGACGTCGACCCCCACCAGCATGGCCATTTTGCGGTCCTGGGCCGTGGCCCGCATGGCCTTCCCCATCTTCGTGAACTTGATGAGGAGGGTCAGCAGCACCATGGAGACCGCCGTCGTCATCAGGATGATCAACTCCGTGGAACCGATACTGAACCCCAGTCCCTCCAAGAACGGCAATTCGGGAAGGAGGCTGGGAAAGGGAAGGAAATCCGATGTCTGGGCCAGCATGACGTAATTCTGGAGGAAGATGGACATGCCGATGGCGCTGATGAGGGGCGAAAGCCGGGAGGCCTGGCGCAGGGGCTTGTAGGCTATTTTCTCCACGGTAAAGCCATAAGCGGCGGAGTAGATGATCGCTACCGCCGCCGCCAGAAAGAGGACCGAAAGTCCCGAGAGCCCCGCGAAGGCCAGGACGGAAGACACGATCAGGGCCGTGAAGGCCCCGATCATGTAAATCTCCCCGTGGGCGAAATTGATCAGCTCGATGATGCCGTACACCATCGTGTATCCCAGGGCAATGAGGGCGTAGATGCTGCCCCGCGTCAGTCCTCCAAAAAAAAGCTCAAGGAAATAATCCACTTATCTCTTCTTCTTCGGCGCCGGTGCGGCTGCTGCCGCTGTGGGCACCTCGACATAGACCCCGTTTTTCACCTGATACATGGAAAAGCCCACGCCAATGGCGTCGCCGTTCTTGTCGAACTTGATCTTTCCCAGGGGGGTATCCACCGGGTAGGTACGCAACGCCTTGGCCACGGCGGCGTATTTGGTGGATTTGGCCTTCTGGATTGCCGTCAGGAGGGCCTGGGCCGCGGCGTAACCATTCAGGAAGAAGGCGCCCGGATCGGCATTATAGGTCGTCTTGTGCGCGGCGATGGCGGCGATGGCCAGGGGATTTTTGGTGGTGTCCTTGGGGCCCGAGGCATAGACACCTTCCGCCGCCTTGCCGGCCACCTTGATGAAGGTGTCGTCCTTCACCCCGTCATCGGAGATGAAGTAGGTGTTCATCCTTTTCTTGCGCATCTGGATGACGATTGAGGAGGCCTCGGGATGATACCCCCCATAAATAACAGCCTCTGCCCCGGATTGTTTGATCTTGTTCACCACCGCGGAATAATCGACGGCGCCGGGGGTGATCCCCTCGAAGAGGACCACCTTGGCCTTCTTGGAGGCATCGATGAAGGACCGGGCAAATTCCGCCAGGCCTTTCCCGTAATCTCCCTTGTCGTGGAGCACGGCGATCTTTTTCACCTTCAGGACATCCATGGCAAACTCGGCATCCAGGCGGGCCTGGGCGTCATCGGAGGCGATGGTGCGGAAGAAATTCGGGTACTTGCCGCTCTGGGTCAGATCGGGATTGGTGGCGGAGGAAGACATGGTGACGATGCCCGCATCTTTATAAATGCCCAAGGCCGTTTTCGTAGCCCCGCTGCAGATATGTCCCAACACCACATGGACGCCGCCGGACACAAGCTTGGTGGCGGTGTTCGTCGCCACTTCCGGTTTGCAGACGTCGTCCTCAGCCAAAATCTCGACTTTCTTCCCCAGGACGCCGCCCTTGGCATTGAACTCTTTGACCACCAGTTCGGCGGCCCGTTTAGTGGGCAGTCCGTAAGAAGCAAGATCGCCGCTGTGGGCCCCGGCGACACCCAGCCTGATGGTGTCCGCCGCCGCGGCGGAACCGGTAAGCAGGAACGCCAAGCCAATGCCAATAAACCAGGACACAAAGATACGCGCAGATGATTTCACGACCATATAACCTCCTTTTCCTGTTGTCTGGGTTAGAAGCCCGTCCATACTGTAAACATCCCTACCTCGTCAAGATGAAAGCGGGGATTTGCTCTTTTTCTTGAAGAAGATCCGCAACGGCACGGTGTCGAAACCGAAGGCCTCCCGGAGCTGATTGGCCAGATAGCGCTCGTAGGAGAAATGGACCGCCCGGGGATCGCGCACAAAGAAGATGAAAGTCGGTGGTTTGACGGCGACTTGGGTGACATAGGCAAAGGCGTTGGGGCGGCCGCCGGACCGGGACGGCGGATTCCGGTCCGTAAATTCCCGTACCGCCCGATTGAGGTCGCCGGTGGAAATCCGCCGGGTGTATTGTTCGTAAACCTTTTCGATCAGGTCGAAGATCTTCGTCACTCGCTGCCCCGAAAGGGCGGAGATGAAAATGATCGGCGCAAAATCGAGGAACTTGGCTTTGTCCTTGATATCCTTTACGTAAACGCCGATCGTTTCGTTGTCCTTGACCACCAGATCCCACTTGTTGACCGCCAGGATGCAGGCGGTGCCCCGTTCGTGGGCCAGGCCGGCGATCTTGACGTCCTGCTCCGTAATGCCCTCGGCGGCATCGATTAGGATCAGTGCAATGTCGCACCGGTCGATGGTCTTGAGGGCCTGAACGATACTGTACTTCTCCAGGGTAAGGCTGACGCGGCTCTTGCGGCGGATCCCCGCCGTATCGACGAGGAGATACTTTCTCCCCTGCCGCTCGAAGGGGGTGTCGATGGCGTCCCGGGTTGTCCCCGGCATGGGGTTGGCAATGGTCCGCTCATAACCCAGGAGCCGGTTGATCAGGGATGATTTCCCCACGTTTGGCTTGCCGATGACGGCGATGCGGAGCCGCTCCTCATCCCGCGGCGCCTCGACCTTCTCGGGAAGGAGATGCACCATCGCATCCATAAGCTCGAAAACGCCCTGGCCGTGCTGGGCGGAAAGGGTAAAGATTTCTTCTACTCCCAGACCGTAAAAATCATAGGCGAGTTGCTCGTGTTTTGGGCCGTCGATCTTGTTGACGACATGGAAGACCGGTTTATCGATTTCCCGGAGCATGGCGGCTATTTCCCGGTCCGCCGGCGTCAGCCCGTCGCGCCCGTCCATGAGAAACACAATGATGTCCGCCTCTTCCATGGCGAGGGTGGTCTGTTCCCGCATCTGGGCCAGGATGCCGTCGGTAGCCGCCGGCTCGAAACCGCCGGTGTCGATAAGGACAAACGGGCGTCCCTGCCAGTCGCCGTCGGCATAATTCCGGTCCCGCGTCGCCCCCGGCTCATTGATGACGATCGCCTTGCCCCGGCCGGCCAGGCGGTTGAAGAGGGTGGATTTGCCCACATTGGGCCGGCCGATGACGGCAATTACCGGTCTCATGACCACACCGCCGGGGTCCGGCGATAATCGCCGCCAATAGTGATTTTCATCCGGTACATTTACGTTCCTTCTCCTGCCCGGCCGACCCGGACTTGACGACCCGGCAAAATGGAGTCCTCATGAACTTGGACGGCGCTTTCAGATCTAAATGCTAAATAGTGAGTCCCCAGAGCCACCGCTAAAAATCAAATCCGAGTATAGCGCTTCCCGGCGCGCCGCGGGGCATGAGAATTTTTTGTGCGCCGGTCATTTTGCCTCTTTTCGTTTTTTTGCCGCTCGATGTCAAGAAATAACCGTGCCGGGCTTTGCTGAAGGGCCAGCGGCGGGAAGCGGAGCGATTCGTCCGGTGACGCCGGAGAGGACTTATTGCCGGGTAAAACTTTATTTTCTTGAAATACATCGCCGGTTCATATAGAAACCACTCAGACTACTTCAACTCCGGGGAAAACATGCCGCAGCACCGAGAACCTCCCGCAAGCCCGGCCACACCGTCGTCAGAGCGCCGGAGCAACCGCGTTCCGAGAGAAGCCGGAAGCGATATTTTCACCGGAGAAGCCGGCGAACTAACGGAATTCTACCGCACTTTCCTTGATTCCATGTCCGATATGGCCTACCTGAAGGATGAATCGTTTCGCCACATCATCGCCAACGAGCCGCTCCTGAGATTCTTCGGCAAACGGGAATCCGAGGTGATCGGCAGGACCGACTTCGAACTCATGCCGGAAAAGGCGGCGAGAAGGTGCCGGATGTCCGATACGGAGGCATTGGAGACCGATATTATCCACACCGACGAAGAGCCCGTGGGCGACCGTATCTACGAGACCAGAAAATTCCGGGTAAGAATCGGCAAGGACGAGTACGGCATCGGTGGCTACATAAGGGACGTGACGGATAAGCGCCAGGTCGCCTCCGCCCTGAAGGCGAGCGAAGAAAAATTCCGCGCCATTGCCGAGACGACCCCCTCGGCGATCTTCATCATCCAGGACACGAAAGTCCGCTATGTCAATCCCGCCTTTGAACGAATCACCGGTTACAACCTCTCGGAATTGCAGCGAATTGATTATTGGGAACTGGCGCATGGCGATTATCGGGAACTCATCAAGGCCCAGGGTCTGGCCCGGCAGCGGGGGGAAGCGGTTCCGTCACGTTATGAGTTTAAGATCGTCACCAAGAACGGGGAGGAGCGGTGGATAGATTTTGCCGCCACCAATCTGGAATACGAAGGGCGTCCCGCCATGCTGGGAACGGCCATCGATATAACGGACCGCGTCCTGGCTGAAGAAGCCATCCGGAAAAACGAAGCGCAATACCGCCTCCTCATCAACAATGCCAACGAGGCGATCGTCGTCGCCCAGTTCGGGGTCCTCAGGTTCGCCAACCCCAAGACGATAGAAATGACCGAATATTCCGCGGAAGAGCTCCTTTCCCGCCCGTTCACGGACTTCATCCATCCTGCGGACCGGGAGATGGTAAAGGAACGTTTCCAAGAAAGGGTGGCAGGCGGATCCGCTTATCCGGAGATCTATCCCTTCCGCTGCGTGACAAAAACGGGGAAGGTCATCTGGGTGGAGATCAACGCCGTCTCCTTTACCTGGGAGGGGCGGGGGGCGACGCTGAATTTTCTTACCGACATCACCGCCCGCAGGGAAGCGGAAGATCGCATCGGGCAGACTATCGCCCGGCTGGAGAAATCCATTGAGGCGATCATCCAGGTCATATCCGCCACCATCGAAGCCCGGGACCCTTATACGGCGGGCCACCAAAAGCGAGTGGCCGAACTCGCCCGGGCGATTGCCCTGGAAATGGGCCTGTCGCCGGAGCAGGCGGACGGCATCCGGGTGGCCGGGGCGATCCACGATTTGGGCAAATTGTCCATCCCGGCGGAAATTCTGAGCAAACCGACGCGGTTGACGGATATCGAATACAACCTCATCAAGTTCCATGCCCAGATCGGCCACGACATCCTCCAGGGCATCGATTTTCCCTGGCCGATAGCCCGGATGATCATGGAACATCATGAGCGGATGGACGGCTCGGGCTATCCCCGGCATCTGAAAGGTCAGGATATACTATTGGCATCGAGGATAATCAGCGTGGCAGACGTGGTGGAATCCATGGCTTCACACCGCCCGTACCGGCCGTCCCTGGGAATCCACAAGGCCATCGAGGAAATAAGCGGCCAGCGGGGCGTCCGCTACGACGCCGACGTCGTGGCTGCCTGTCTGAGGCTGCTGAAAGAAAAAAACTTCCAATTTCGTTGATCGGGATATGAAAGTCATTCTTGCCGGTTACAACATCGATTACGAAACGATCATGGACATCGAGGACCGCTGCGAGGACCTCGAAGAACTGACGCCAGAAACCATCGCCGCCGCCTATGCCCGGATCAGCCGTTCCCCCCGGCCGGTGCACGAACTGCGGGCGGCCGCCCGGGGAGAGGTGGACAAGGCCCGCCAGTCCAACCGGAATATCGTCTTCGAGATGGGCCACAGTTCCATCGCCGAACATGCGGTTTTCAACCTTGACATCCTGGGGGTATCCCGGCTTTTGGTGGAGGACATTGAAAAGTTTCGCCTCTGTTCCTATACGGAAAAGTCTCAGCGCTACGTCCTGTTCAAGGACGACTTCGTGATCCCGGAGGAGATAAAAAATGCGGGGTTGGCAGGGCCGTTCACCGAGGTCGTCGGACGTCAGAACGCCTTTTACCGGGAATGCTACGAACAGCTCCGCCCCCATGTCTTCGCCCGGCACCCGGAGCTGGCGGGGGAGACCGCCAACCGCTCCCTCCTCGAAGGCTGGGCCAAGGAAGACGCCCGCTATGCCATAGCCCTGGCCACGGAAACCCAACTGGGGATGACCCTCAACGCCAGGAATCTGGAACTCATGCTCCGCCGCCTCGCCGCTCACCCCTTGAAGGAGGCCCGGGATTTGAGCGCCGCACTCTATAAGGCCACCAAGTCCATCGCCCCCTCCCTGGTGCGCTATACCGAGGCGACGGACTATGATCTGCTGACGCGGCGGGAACTCCGGGAGGCAGCGGCCGCACTGTTCAAGGAAGGCTCCACGGATGACCGGGATCGGCAGGCGACATGCGCCGGCGGCGGGCCCGAGGCGGGCCAGGCGGCTCAGCCGTCCCCAGGGCAAAGGGGCGACGCCATCGCCCCGGTGACGGCATTGCCGGAAGTGCCTCGGGATGACGTATTTTTGTCCTATGTCACGCCTGACGCCGATCTCCGGCTCCTGGCGGCCCTCCTCCATTCCTCGTCCTGGCGGCCCCTGTCTTCCTGTCTTGCCCGGGCCCGGTTACTGGATGCCGGGCAGCGACTTAACCTCGTCAAGACCGCCCTGCGTCACCTCCGTGCTTATGATTCCGTCCTGAGAGAATTCGAATACGTGGACCTTATCTTCGAACTCACCGTCAGCGCCGGCTGTTTCGCCCAGTTGAAACGCCACCGCATGGCCACTCTCACCGCCCAGGGATACGACCCCGGTCTGGGCGTCACCATACCACCGTCGATTGCCGCTATCGGAATGGATGAATCTTTCCGGAAACTCATGGACATCACCGGCAAGCTGTACGAACAGCTCCGGGATACGGCGGGCGCCGAGGCCGCCTCCTACATCCTGACCAACGCCCACCGGAGGCGCGTCGCCCTGAAGGTCAACGCCCGGGAGCTTTACCATATCGCCCGCCTCCGGGCGGACCGCCACGCCCAGTGGGACATCCGGAACCTCACGGCGGCGATGCTGGCGGCGGCGGAGAAGGCCATGCCTTTGACCCTGCTTATGGCCACGGGCAAGGACGGGTTTGCCGACCTCTACAATCGCCGCTTCGGAAATTGAAACGGCCATGCCGCCGCTGATCGGTTTGAACATGTCCATAGAGAGCACGGCCGCCTCCGGAGTCGAGCGCCTGTTCGTCCCCCCGGACTATGTTGCCGCGGTCGCCGGGGCCGGCGGCGCCCCCGTCTGCATCCCCCCCGGCGGTGATTTGGCGACAATCCGGGAAATCATCGCCCGGCTTCAGGGCTTTCTCTTCATCGGCGGGGCCGATTACCACCCCGCACATTACGGGGGCCATCCCCAGCCGGCGGAGGAGCTGGTCCATCCACGGCGGGATCGTTTCGACATCACATTGGCGAAAACGATCCTGGAAGAAACGGATCTCCCGGTCCTGGGGATCTGCGGGGGCTGCCAGCTCCTGTCCATCGTCCGGGGCGGCGCGTTGATTCAGGACATCGGAACGGAATGGCGGCCGCCGGGAGGCGGTCCGCCCCTGCCCCACAGCGCCAAGGGCCGGGAGCACGCTCTCGAAAGCCGTTCCACCGCCGTTGCGTCCGGTGTGACGCCGGAGGGGAAAACGGGACGGAGGGAAGGAACGGCGGCGAAGCCGACAATCCAATCGGGTGGGAAACCGGACCCGGCGACGGGGGAGAAAAACGCGAACGCCCGTTCCGCACTGGAGGAAGAATACCGGCACCTCCTGAGACTCGCCCCGCAAAGCCTCGCCGCCCACGCCACCGGCACGCCGCCGGGGGAAGAGTTTGCCGCCAACTCCTTCCATCACCAGGCCGTCCATCCGGAGCGGGTGGGAAACGGTCTCGCCGCCTCGGCCTGGAGCTCCGACGGGGTCATCGAGGCCATTGAAGCAACCCCCGGTTCGTCCTGGGCGGCCACCGGACGCTTTGTCCTGGGCGTCCAGTGGCATCCCGAGCGGTTGCCGGACGAGGAGCCCCACCGGCTACTGTTTCGGTCCCTTGTCCGGGCGGCGGTCGGGTCCGGAAGGCGGCGGTCGGCGTGAAGACAAATATTTTCGATATTTTCCGGATCTATTTCACCAAAAAGATGATTCTCATGCTGGTTCTGGGCTTTGCCTCGGGGATGCCCCTGGCCCTGACCAGCTCCACCCTCGCCGCCTGGATGGTTACGGAGGGCGTGGACATCAAGACGATCGGGATCTTTTCTCTCGTCGGTCTCCCCTACGCGTTCAAATTTCTCTGGTCGCCGCTGCTGGATCGCTTCCTTCCCCCCTTTCTGGGCCGGCGACGGGGATGGATGCTCATCACCCAGGGGGCCCTCATCGCCACCATCGCCACGCTGGGTTTTTTCAGTCCCGCCTCCCAGCCCTTGATCGTCGCCTTCTGGGCCGTCGCGCTGGCCTTCTTCAGCGCCAGCCAGGACATCGTCCTGGACGCCTACCGGACGGAATACCTCGCCCCGGAAGAACGGGGCGCCGGCGCCGGGATCTGGATCATGGGCTACCGGCTCGCCATTCTGGTCAGCGGCGCCCTGGCTTTGATCATGTCGGATCATATCTCCTGGCGGAGCGTCTATGTCATCATGGGCTTGGTCATGCTGGTCGGCGTTGCCGCCACCTTCCTCTGTCCCGACCCCGAGGCGGGGAGGCCCCTCCGGCACGACGCGGCGCCGCCCCAGAGTCTCCGGGAGGCGGTCTTGCAGCCCTTCGTGGAGTTTTTCAAGCGGCCGGGGGCGGTGGAGATCCTGCTGTTCGTCATCCTCTACAAGCTCGGCGACGTTGCCGCCGCCCAGATGACCACTCCCTACATCCTCCAACATATCGGATTTTCCCGGACGGAATTGGGAACGATCTTCAAGGGCTTCGGCATGGCCGCCACCATCCTGGGCGGCATCGTGGGCGGGGCGCTGATGACGAAATGGGATCTGCGGCGGTCGCTGCTGGTCTTCGGCGTCCTCCAGGGCGTCTCCACCATCTCTTTCGTGCTGCTCGAGTTCACGGGCCGCCAGATCTGGGCCCTGAGCACGGTCATCGGGATCGAGAACATCTGCGGGGGCATGGGGACGGCGGCTTACACGGCGCTGCTCATGGGGCTCTGCAACACCCGCTTCACGGCCACCCAGTACGCCCTCCTGAGCAGTCTCATGGCCGTCAGCCGTTATGTCACCGGGGCGCCGACGGGTTTCCTCGTCGTTGCCGTGGGCTGGGTCTGGTTCTTCGTCATCTGCACCGCCCTGGCGGCCCCCGGCCTGCTGTTGCTGATCCGGTACCACAAGTGGGCGAGGAATGAGGAAGCGTCGCCTTGAATAGTTAAATCAGAATTTCTTCCTTTCTTTACGGGAAACAACGGCCGGGATATTCAACCACCGCACCCCGATCGTCACGGCCGAAGAGGAACACAAAGAATGATGTTACCATTATTGATCCTATCGATCGCCCTTGCCTCCGTATCATCCCCCATCGGGATGTCACGCCAGGCCTTGGTGGTCAAAACCACTTCCTGGACGTCGTCTCAGGGATTACTTCAGCGTTACGAGCGGTCATCCGGGACGGCCCCCTGGCGGTCCGCAGGGCCGACTTTCCCGGTGGTTGTAGGCCGCAACGGAATGGGTTGGGGCGTGGGTCTCCATAATCAAAACGGGTATGGGACGGAAAAACGAGAGGGAGACGGACGGGCTCCGGCGGGCATTTTCAAATTGAGCGCTGTTTTCGGCTACGCCCCGCCGGGTGCGTATCCGTGGCTGAAAATGCCGTATTACGAAGCTTATGGGGCACTGAAGTGCATAGACGACCCCCGTTCCCGCCACTACAACCGCCTGGTGGATGCCGGAAGCGTTGCCGCGGACTGGTCGAGCTGCGAGGACATGCGCCGCGCGGATGAACAATACCGCCGGGGCATCGTCGTGGAACACAATCCCGCCCCCGCGATACCGGGTCGTGGTTCCTGCATCTTCATCCATATCTGGAAGAATCCGGAAAGCGGCACGGCGGGATGCACGACCATGTCCCCGGAAAATCTGGAAAAGATCCTCCGCTGGCTCGATCCGGCCGCCAACCCCGTCCTGATCCAACTTCCGGAAACCGCCTATCGGCAGCTCCGATCCGCCTGGGAACTTCCCTGATCCGGACACGGGAATGGATCATCCCCATTGTCTTATTACCGGGGCATCAATCCTTCCGGCCGTTTCCCGGTTTCCTGATCCTTTTCGTCATCTTTATTCCCGTACCGATAACGCTCTTTTCACGAAACTTGTAGCGCGCCTGCACCTTGTCCAGTTCCTGACCGAGTTCCACTTCCACGGACGAAGATTTCTTCATCGCCATGACCTGGGTGGGAAAGATGCTGCGATGCCCGGTGATGAGAAAACTGATGACGCAGGCGATAGCCGCGTAGGCGCCGATGTCCTTGCCGAATAGTTCTATGGCCAGTATGCTCATGGCGATGGGCGTGTTGGCCGCCCCGGCCAAAACGCTCACCAGCCCCACCGCGGCAAAGGTGGCCGCATCCAGACCCGTCAGAGCGGCAAAGAAGGCCCCGGCGGCGGCTCCGATGACCATCAGGGGGGCGATGATCCCGCCGCTGCCCCCGGAGGCGAAGGTCACGGCGGTGAACAGGGTTTTCATGACGAAGGCGGAGGCCGCCACCTTTACCCCCTGGAGGGAGTCGGCGATGATTTCCATACCCAGACCGAGATAACGGAAGGACGTCAGGAAGGCGAGCATGATGAGGAGAACCCCGCCGATAACTGCCTTGAGAGGCGGCCAGACGGGAATCCTGTCGAAGAGTCGTCGCGTCAGCCGCAGAGACTCGATGGCCAGGATGGCGCAGAGGCCGAAAAAGATGCCGGCGCCGATGATCTCGAGAAAGAAGACCTCGGTGAAAACCGGCTGCAAATGGACGGGATAGTGGAAATAATCGATCCCCAGGACGGCGGCGGTGTGATAGGAGATGATCCCGGCGATGAAGGAGGGAAGGAGGACTTCATAGAGAAGCGACCCGACGAAGAGGACCTCCAGTCCGAAGACGGCGCCGGCCACCGGCGCCCCGAGGACGGCGGCGAAACCGGCGCTGATGCCGCAGATCACGAGTTTTTTCCGGTCGTTGGCATCCAGGCGAAAGGCGTTGGCAAAGGCGGCGGCCAGCCCGCCACCGATCTGGGCGCAGGGACCCACCTGTCCGGCGGAACCACCGGCTGCGATGGTCACCACCGTGGCGCAGAGCTTCGCGGGAATGACCACGGCACGCATGGCCCCGCCGTTTTTATGGACTGCCTCGATCACCTTTTCCGTGCCGTAGCCCTGGGCTTCCCGGGCAATGTACTTGACGATCAGGACACTGGCGAAGAGCCCCAGGGGCAGGGCAAGGTAATAATGGGGGAAATCCTGGGCGAAGGCGATGGCGGCAGCCAGGATTTTGAGAAACGCCGTGGTGGAGACGCCGACGACGAATCCGATCCCGGCCGCAAGCACAATCCATTTCAGGATGCTGACAAACAGCACCGATTCTTCAATAATCCTCAGTTTCATCCCATCTTGCAGCGGCCCGGCTTTATTGGCCCCTCCTTTTCTCCGCGGCGCGGGCAAAGCCGGCGCCGGAGCGGTAAACCGCTCCGGCGCCGTACTGATTTCCCCGCCTGGCACCCGAAACGGGCCAATACCGGTCCCCGCCCGGATCAGACGGCCAGGGCACTTTCCAGGCGGCGGCGCATCGATGCACGGCCCAGGACGGCGAAACAGCGATCCAACTCCGGCCCCCTGGTCCGGCCCGTGAGGGCGGCGCGTAGGGGCAGGAACAGTTTTTTCCCCCGCCGGCCCGTGCGCTCGGCCAGGAGCACCATAAGGGTTCGATAAAGACTTGACGTCACCTCATCGTTAGCTCCGGCGATCCGGGCGCCTTCCCCGGAACCGGTTGCAAATGCCTGGTCGTCGCTGTTCCGGGCATTTGCAACCGGTTCGACCCGATCGCCGGCAATGGGTTCAGTAAGGAGGGCCAGGAGGGACGCGATCACCTCCCGGGCCTCCGGGCCGGCAATGATCGCCCGGGCCTCCGGGGATAGATCGTAGGCCCCATCGTCGAAGATTCGCAAATAATCTCCTATTTCCGTCAGGTCATGGAGGTTGTCCCGGACCGCTTCGATGATCCCGTGGAGGCGAGAGGCACCGATCTCCCCGTAACCAGCCGCCGCGACGAAGGGTCGCAGGCGCCGGACGAGAATCTCCGGCGCTTCCTGCCTGATATACAGGCTGTTGAGCCACCGCAGCTTGTCTTCATCGAAGACGGCGCCGCTCTTGCCGGCCCGGTCCAGGGAAAAGGAGGCAATGGTCTCCTCCACCCGGCAAAACTCCCGCCCCGCCTCGAAGGAGGACCCCAGGAGGGCCAGATAATTGACCAGGGCCTCCGGCAGCACCCCATGTTCCCGGAATTCCCGGACGGCGGTGGCGCCGTGGCGTTTCCCGAGCTTGGCCCGGTCCCGTCCGAGAATCAGGGCGTGATGGGCGAATTGCGGCGGCTCGAAACCCAGAGCCCGGTAGAGAAGGAGCTGCAGGGCCGTGTTGGAAAGATGGTCCTCCCCCCGGATCACATGGGTGATCCCCATGAGGTGATCATCGACCACAACGGCAAAATTATAGGCGGGGATGCCGTTGGAGCGGACGATGATGAAATCCCCCAGGGCCTCGCCGGCAAAGCGCATATCCCCCCGGATCAGGTCGCGGAAGGCTACGCTTCCCGGCGGGATATGGAAACGCCAGGCCGCCGCCCGTCCCGACTCCGCCAACCGCCGCCGTTGATCATCGTCGAGCCTCCGGCACTTTCCCGAATAGCGCGGGGCCAGTTTCCGCGAAAGAAGACTCAGGCGCTCTGCCTCCAGCTCCTCGTCGGTACAGAAACAGGGATAAACCATACCGGCGGCGATGAGTCCTTCCAGGCTTTCCCGATAAAGGGGCAGCCGCTCACTCTGATGGTAGGGTCCGCAGTCCCCCCCGCGCCCCGGGCCCTCGTCCCAGTCGATGCCCAGCCAGGTTAGGTCGGCAAGGAGATGCTCCTCGAATGCCCGGGTGGTCCGGACCTGATCCGTATCCTCGATGCGCAGGACCAGGACCCCCCCGTAACGGCGGGCGAAAAGCCAGTTGAACAGGGCGGTGCGGGCGTTGCCCACATGGAGATCCCCGGTGGGGGAAGGGGCAAAGCGGACGCGGGGAGGGAGATCCTTCATGAAGCGGCGCCCGCGGCTGATTCGGGTGAATTTGTCTTTTCCATCCACGTAATCATATAGTCATACTCGTCAATAATGAAGGGAAGATTCTCCACCGCCGCCCTCCTCAGGTCACTACGGCCGGCTCCACCAGGGCCACGGCCATAACGGCGACCCCTTCCCCCCGGCCTACGAAGCCCATCCCCTCGTTGGTCTTGGCCTTGATGCTCACCGCGGCGTCATCCATGGCCAGGGCGGCGGCAATATTGGCGATCATTCCGTCGATATGGGCGCGCAATTTCGGCCGCTCCATGATCACCGTGGCATCCACATTCACCACCCGGCATCCCCGGGCGGTCGCAATCTCCCTTACCCGGGTCAGGAGGACGAGGCTGGAGATCCCCCGGTAAGCAGGATCGGTATCTGGAAAATGGGCGCCGATATCCCCGGCGCCCACAGCCCCAAGGACGGCATCGCAGATGGCATGGATCAAGGCGTCGGCGTCGGAGTGGCCGGAGAGTCCCCAGGAATGGGGAATCACCACCCCGCCCAGGACAAGGGGACGGCCGTCGCACCAGCGGTGGCTGTCATAACCGATGCCCACGCGGGCCGTTTTTATTCCCCGTTCACCGCTGCCTGTCATTTTCACTTTCCTCCGGGTTCTTCAACGGCGGTCCCATCGCTTACGGGCGGAGGTTATCCCAACCCCGGCAAAACTCTATGCCGGCTGGCCGCCCCCCACCTCCGGGGCACGGCGGCGTCCAGATCCTTACCACAGCCAATCATCGCCGCGCCGACAAGATATGTTCCGCCCAGACCAGATCTTCGGGGGTGGTAATCTTTATATTTTCGAACGCGCCCACGATCATCCGCACCGCAACGCCCAGACGCTCCACCAGGGCTGCGTCGTCGGTCCCGGTGAAATTGTCCCGGCAGGCCTGCCGGTGAGCGGCGACAATAGTCTCCCGGCGGAAGGCCTGGGGCGTCTGCACGATCCAGATCCGCTCCCGGGGCAGGGTACGGACAACCCGGCCCGCGTCGTCGCAACACTTGATGGTATCCCTGGCCGGGATGCCCGCGGCGACGGCGCCGAATCGTGCCGCGCCTTCCACGGCCCGGGCAATCAAGTCCGGCGTGACAAAAGGCCGGGCGGCATCATGAATGACGACCAGTTCGCAATCATCGGCCAAGGACGCTATGCCGTTATGGACCGAATCCTGCCTTTGCCGCCCGCCCGCCACCACGCGCCGGACTTTGGTCAATCGGAAGGGTTCCAGTATTTCCCTCCGGATTCTATCCACATCGGCGGCGGGTACGGCGAGGATTATCTCCCCGATCGCCGCCGCCTCCTGAAACATCTGGAGGGTATGGACCAGCAGGGGAATCCCCTGAAGCAGCAGGTACTGCTTCGCTTCCGTGCCGCCCATGCGCCGGCCGCTCCCGCCGGCGGGGATGATGGCCGTGGCCTGCACCTTCCTAAGCCCCCCATGCCCGAATCAGGTAAAACGAAAGTCCGAAATAGTCGTGCGCCCGGAGACCCCGCCGCGGGGAGCGTACACATGCATCAGACATAAAAAAGCCCGGAGGTCAAGGTCCTCCGGGCCTGGGAAACGATCATGACTTCGTCGACAGGGAAAAGGGTTTCTTGTCCCCGGCCAGGGCCTTCATCTCCGAAAAGATCATACGCCCCGCCGTGGTCTGGAGGACGCTGGTCACCGTCACATCTACAACGGCGCCCTGAAATTTCTGGGCATTATCGACAATGATCATGGTGCCGTCATCCAAATAGGCCACCCCCTGTCCGGGCTCCTTGCCTTCCTTGATGATCTTCACCGTCATGGTTTCGCCCGGCAGCACAACCGGCTTCAGGGCGTTGGCGAGTTCATTGACGTTGAGGATCTTGATGCCCTGCAGTTCCGCCACCTTATTGAGATTGAAATCGTTGGTGATTATCTTGGCATTGATCTTCCGCGCCAACGCCACCAGTTTGGCGTCCACGCCCTTGACTTTGGGAAAATCCTGGTCGCCCACTTCCACGGTGATCCCGGCCATCTTCTGCATCCGGTTCAGGATATCGAGCCCGCGCCGGCCCCGGGAACGCTTCAGTGTGTCGGAAGAGTCGGCGATGTACTGCAACTCGTCGAGAACGAATCTCGGCACCATGAGGGTGCCTTCGATAAAGCCCGTCTCACAGACGTCGGCAATCCGGCCGTCGATGATGACGCTGGTATCCAGGATTCTGGCTTCATCCGGCTCCTTGGTTTGTCCGAAACCGAATATATTCAATTCCTCCGTTTTTTTCGATCCGAGAACCAATCCGAGGTATCCCATGATTCCCGTCAAGAGGGCGTATATCCACGGTACGACCTCCTGATTCTGTTTGATATTACTTACGAAATTTAGGCCATAGGCAAGAAGAAACGCTATGATAAGACCAACGATCATGCCCACCACTCCCCCCAGGATGATCCGGAGGGAAAACTTACGAATGTCCTGTTCCACCTTGATGACGAAGAACGCAATGACCAGCCCGATGATGAACCCTATCGGCCAGGTCCACCACTGGCTGGGGGGATACGTGAGATAGGCGATGAAGAAACCGCTAATGGAACAGGCGGCGATAAGTAAAATTCTGACAATCATTCCTTTTTCACCTCCTTTCTTTTTAAATTTATATGAAATACCCGCCTTATGGACGATTATTTTCGTCTCCGGGGCGAGTCGGGCGGGGCCGGCACCTTCATCAGGACCGGCCCCCCCTCCGAACATTCTTCTTTTTCCGCGGTGATCCGGCTTACTGGATCGTGAAGATCGTCTTCAGGTCCTCCTCGATCTTGGTTTCATCGGATTTCGTCGCTACGGATATCTCCTTGACAAGCAGGTTCTTGGCCGTATCCATCATCTTCCGCTCCCCGAAGGAGAGGTTCTTGTCATTTTTCAGGATGAGAAGGTCCCGGAGGACCCGGGCGATTTCATATACGGAGCCGGTCTTGATCTTCTCCAGGTATTCCCGATAACGTTTGTTCCACGTCTGCTTGTCGATCGTAACTTCTTTATTTTTCAGGATATCGTACACCTTGGAAATCTCCTTCTCGGAGATGACCTCCCGGAGTCCTACGGATTTTGCACTCTTAGTGGGGATCATAATCTTCATGCCGTTGCCCATGATCTTGAGGATGTAAAAGGTCTGCTTGGTCCCCATGATTTCGCGGTTTTCAATGTTTTCAATGACCCCGACGCCCTGCGCGGGATATACTGCCATGTCACCAATCTTAAACATCTTGCCACCACCAAATATATTTTGAATTTCGCAAGTTAACATATTTTTAAACCATAGTCAATACGTCATCATATATAATGATGCATCAACTCCTTCAGGTCGGCCTCGAACCGCCCGGCGTCATCCGGGACGTATTCATCCGTAACGGCCTTCAGCCGTCCATACATGAGCGGATCGTTCAGGTCGGTTAGACGCCGGTATATCCCCTGCCTCCGCCCCAGGCGGAAAATCATCCGGTCCTGTTCCGGCAGGGACAGATACATATCGATGACGGCGAGAATCCTGTCCCGGTCTTCGGGAAGCTTTCCCTCCACCTCTTCCAGGAGGTTGAGGATATGATCGCTGACGATGGTTGTCCGCACCCCCGTCAGGTTTTCGATGAACAGGCGGATCTCCCGCACCGTCTCCTCGTCCCCCTGAGGGGTGAATTCACCGTTTTGCATCCGCTCATAAAGGCCCGTTCCCTTGACGACCTGAAGGGACCGCAACCGCACGAAGTCGGGATTGATGGCGTTGACGGCCGCGGCGGTGGCGACGGCGTGCTCCCGAGACCAGCTCTCGCCGCCCAGGCCGGGAATTATGTATTCGCAGAGGGAAATGCCCGCCGCGACGATCCTTTTCCCCCCTTCGACATGGTCGGCGGCCGTGGCGCCCTTCCGAATGAATTCAAGGAGCGGATCGCAGCCGCTCTCCATGCCCACATGAATCCGCGACAGGCCCGCCTCGCGAATCCTCTCCAGCTCCGCCACGCTTTTTCTGGCCGCCGTCTTGGAGCGGCAGTAGGAGGTAATCCTGTTAACGCCGGGAAACTGCTCCTTGATAAAGGAGAGGATCTCCACAAGCTCATCGGTCTTCAGAATCAGGGAGTTGGCATCCTGAAGAAAAACCGACTCCCCTCCCCAGTACAACCAGGCACAAACGGAGCGAAAAGCGTCGTTGTAACCGTTGCCGCCTTTGTAAACGAGCCGGACCACCGCATCGGTCACCCGACCTCCGCCGCCGAGTTTCCAGGACAGGGCCCGGATCTCATCGGCGATCATCCGGGCATTCCGGATATCGTCTTTGACTTCCTCGATGCTCCGGAGTTCGAATTTCTTCCGCTGATAGGTGCGGCAAAATGCGCACTTATTCCACGGGCAATTTCTCGTGGCCCGAATCAGCAGGCTTTTAGCCTCGCTGGGCGGTCGGATGGGCCCCTGTTCAAACGACAATTCCATAATATGTCTGTCTTTCCTTCATTCTTCTCGTCCTCGGCGACCGGGGAGGTAAGGCATGAACATGTCCCGGAACCTTCCCGAACCACCATTAGTATCCATCGTTGTATGAGCATGTGCCGGGCGCCGGGGAGGAAAAGAAATATCGGCACCTCCTCCTTCTTCATCCCGCAGTATCTCCTGGCGCTCAGTGAGAAATATATGCATCGGGGCATTCATATTCAAGGCAGAAATAAAAGCGGGTCCAGTGCCTTGTTGTGTCGGCGGATTTCAAAATTCATGTATCCCTCCCCCTTCTTGTCCGATTTTCCCGTCTGACCGACAATCTCCCCCTTCTTGATGCGGCTGTCCGCCCGGACGGACCTGCTGCCCAAATGGGTGTAAACCGTGGCGAAATCATCGTCATGCTTGATGATGACCGTCTCTCCGAAATCCCGGAGGGGAGCGGAGAAGATCACCGTCCCCGAGGCGGCAGCAACAATCTGGGCGTGATCCCGGGTTGTAATCCGGATATGATTGAAGACCATTCCGTTGGGCTGCCTCCCGAAGCGGGACGTTACGCGACCCCGCACGGGCCAGGCAAACGAACCCTTGCCCGGGGTCATACTCACCGAAGTCCCCGGCAGAGGAGGAGGCGGAGCGGCGGTGGGACTGGCGTCCCGGTTTTTTTCCTTATCCGGTTTTACAGCCCCCCCTTTCCGATGATCAACCCCTGGTTTTGGCGTGTCCTCCCGGGAAAGCTCCGCCTGTTTACGCTCCTTCACCCCTGCTGCGGCGGACGGTTTTTTCTCTCTTCCCTTCTTTGCCGGTCCCTTTTCCGCTTTATCAACGGCCGCCTTCGCCTGCAAAACCTTGTCCACATCGAGCACCCGGACAGCATCGGGTACAAAGACCGCACTTCCCGCTTCCAGGTGATCGGGACGCCGGATATTGTTTACGTCCGCCAGCTTCCGTTGACTAACCTCATAGGCCAGGGCTATCTGCGAGAGGGTTTCCCCTTTTTTTACCGGATGATACACCCCCTTTCCCGGACGGACGACATTCTTTTGACCGGCGCAGGCGAAAAGGAAGAGGCTCAGAAGAGCCATTAATACGGCAAGACATCTCATGGCGAGTTTCTTCAAAACGGCGGCACCGGGAGGCATGCTCAATTATTCCAACCATGCTCGCCAATGAGATCGACAAAACGGCATCCACACAGGACCTCCGTCTTGACCTCATTCAGATCGGCGGACATGCGGGTAACCCTGAGCAACTCCTGGCTTATCCGTCCTCCCGTTGGTATGACGAGACGGCCGCCGACGGCAAGCTGTTCCATAAGGATTGCCGGAACCTTCGGCGCCCCCGCCGTGACCATGATGCCGTCAAAAGGAGACTCCTCCCGCCAGCCGTAGGTGCCGTCCCCGACCCGCATGGCCACATTGAAGCAGTTGAGGGCGTCCAGTTGCTTCCTCGCCCCCGCCGCCAACTGGGCAATACGTTCGATGGAAAAGACCTGTTCCGCCAGTTCCGCCAGGATCGCGGTCTGATAACCTGACCCCGTACCGATCTCCAGCACCTTTTCCCTTCCCGTCAGCTTCAGTGCCGCCGTCATCAGGGCAACAATGTAAGGCTGCGAGATCGTCTGGCTCTTTCCAATAGGCAGGGGGTTGTCGTTGTACGCCTGTTCGATGAGGGCTTCGTCGACAAAAAGATGGCGGGGTATTTTGGCCATCACGGACAGGACCCTTTCGTCGGTCACTCCCCGGGCCCTGATCTGGTTCTCCACCATCTTAATCCGCAGCTTCTGGAATCGGTCCATTATCCTCCTGAAAGCTTTTTTTTCTTCGGGGGAATGCGATATATCTCCTCCACGCGATGATGGCTTCGCAACCCCATGGCCTCCCTGGTGACGATGAGATAATAGTAGCGCAACTGGGCGTGGTCCCAGAGTCGGTTGTACTGGGCGATCTTGCTGTTGATATCGTTGACGGCCCTTTCTTTCGCCGTCCTGAGTCCATGGCATTCCGCGTCGCCGTCTGGCTCCCGGTCCAGGCGCCGGAGCTCCTGATGACGATTTTCTATAATCTGCGCCAGACGCTGGAGCTTGGCAATGGCCCGGGCCACGCTCTCCCCGGTCCGCCCCAGGACCACGGCCCGCTCTTTGAGGAATTCCTCCCGAAGGACATCATCAACCGTTTTTTCCTTCATCTTGCCGCCGATGCCTTCCCGATGTTAATTCATGTAAGGTATTCTATCACTTAAGTTGTTGACGATCAATTAAAAAGCACGACCCGAACCGGGGAATAGCCGACATTGTTCTGATTTTTTCTTTACAGGCCCGGTGCTTTTCTATACAAGTCACGCGCGGGCGGTACCCTTAGCGCGTCCCGGCCAACAAGCCGAAAAACAGCGGACCGCCGGACATCCCGGCAGGAAGGTACGGACGGCCGCGACATCCAAACGGGGAGATCGACATTATGGAGCCAACCGGGAATTATTCGCTGTCCGAGGCGGTCCGCAAGTCATACCGGGCCGGCGAGGAAGACGAGACACTGCAGCCATTGGTCGCCAGAGGAAGGAACGGCGCGCCGTTCGGCAGGATCGGCAAGGGCGACGCCGTAATCTTTTACAACATCCGGGGAGAACGGGAAATAGAACTGACCAGAAGCCTCACAGAAAAGGGTTTCGCCGAATTTCCCACCACGCCGGACCTGGGGCTGGCCTACGCCACCATGATCGAGTACCGGCGGGACCTTCCCGTGGAGGTGGCCTTTCCCCCCGAAGAAACCCTGGAGGATACCCTGAGCGCCCTGATCGCCCGGGCCGGTCTGAGGCAGGTGAAGATCACCGAGGCGGAAAAGGCGGTCCATGTGAGCTATTTCCTCAACGGCAAGCGGCAGGAGCCCTTCCCCGGTGAAGACCGGATCGTGGTGCCGACCCGCAAGGACGTCGCCCTTTTCGATGCCGCCCCGGAGATGTCCATCGGAAAGATCGGGGCGGCGGTCGCGGACGCGATCCGGGACCAGCGCTATTCCTTTATCTTTGCCAACTTTCCCAATGTGGATGTGGTGGGACACATTGAAAACCGGGAGGCCATCATCCAGGCCATCGAAGCAGTGGACCGCCAGGCGGGCGCCGCCATCGCCGCCGCCGCCGAAGCGGGGATGACGGTCGTCGTCTCCGCCGACCACGGCACGGTGGAGAAATGGCTTTACCCCGACGGCGCCGTGGACACCGGGCACACGGACAGTCCCGTCCCCTTAGTCCTCATCTCCCCGGAAGGAGGGATAACTATTCGAAAGCAGGGGGAGCTTGCCGACGCGGCGCCGACGGTCCTGGATCTCCTGGGGCTCTCCTCCTCCCCGCTGATGACGGGCCGATCCCTGATCGAAAGGAATCCTGGCAATGGAGATGAAAAAGTCAGAACTCGGGTCCTATATCTCCTCCTCGACGGTTGGGGCTACCGGGAAGACGCCTACGGCAACCTCCTCGCTTCCGCCCGGACGCCCGTCATGGACCGGCTGCTGTCCGACCACCCCTTTGCCGTCCTGGCGGCCGCCGGTGAAGCCGTGGGCCTGCCCCCGGGCACCGTGGGCAACTCCGAGGCCGGACATCTCCACATCGGCGCCGGCCGACGGATCTATTCCGACCGGGTCCGCATCGACCGGGCCATCGCCGACGGCGCCTTCTTCCGGAACAAGGCCTTCCTGAAGGTCATGAATGCCGCCAAAGAAAGGAAAACCGCCCTGCACCTCATGGGCATCGTCTCCTTCTTCAGCTCCCACGGCTCCCTCCCCCATCTCTTCGCCCTCCTGGAGATGGCACGACGGCAATCCGTGCCGGAGGTTTACATCCACGCCATGCTGGGCCGCCGCGGGGAGCAGCCGGAAAGCGGCGCCCGCTATATCCAGGAAGTGGAAAAAAAATGCGCCTCCCTGGGTTTGGGACAGATAGTTTCCGTCATCGGCCGTTTCTGGTCCATGGACCGGGAGGAAAACTGGGACCGCATCGAGAAGACCTATCGCATGCTGGTATATGGAGAGGGGAGAGCGGTTCCGGCGTGACCGTCCATAATATCGAGACTTTGAAAAATGGCTTCGCCGCGGCTCAGAAATCTTATTCACTTCTGAAATGGGTAACGTATAAATCTTATTCATAACCAGGCGTTAAGTTCAATCACGAAAAACGGAGAAAAACATTTGATTCGCCGCTTGCGAACCATTTTCCCGCGGTTCTGCAAAACTCCCAATATCGGGAACCACCCACGGCGGACGGACATGGCATATATGAAAATTTATATGGAAAAGCCCTCAACCAAATGGATTTTATAATTTTTTGTTATGCCCGTTATGGGCATGGCTATCAATAGCGCCGGGTTTTTCCTTGTCTGACGATTTTTTTGTTGACATGGGGAAAAAACTGTGAGTAATTCTCATGCCACGAATTTAGGCAAGGAGTCTATCAACCGACACGATGGGTAACCACAGCGCGCTTTCCAGCTTTTATTACTGGTATTATTTTTACGGCGCGCCGGTCCGCCTGTCGCTCAGGGAGGGGTAACCCCCCGAGAAAATAAAAAATGAGCCATGGGCGGAGCGGCAGTTCCCCCGTGGCTTTTTTGTTTCTGAAAGGCCATGGGGCGGCGGCGGTTCCCATGGCCTTTCCTTTTGGAGGTCTAAAAAATGGTTATAATCATGAAGAAAAACGCCACGGAAAAGCAGGTGGACCACGTCATCGGTTGGATCGAGTCGGTGGGCTACCAGGCCCACCCCTCCCAGGGGGTGGAGAGGACGATCATCGGCATCGTGGGCGACGACCGGGGCAAGGCGCAACTGAAGGCCACGGAGCACCTGCCGGGGGTGGAAAAGGTCATGCCCATCCTCAAGCCCTACAAGCTGGCCAGCCGCGAGTCCCGGGACGGCGACACGATCGTCCGGGTGGGCGATCTGGAGATCGGCGGTCCGGATTTCGTTGTTATGGCCGGACCCTGCTCCATCGAAAGTGAGGCGCAGCTTCTCGAAAGCGCCTACATCGCCCGGAAAGGGGGCGCCCAGGTACTCCGGGGCGGGGCCTACAAACCCCGCACGTCGCCGTACAGCTTCCAGGGCATGGAAGAGGAGGGCCTCAAGATCCTCAAGAAGGCCCGGGAGAAGACGGGTCTCCCCGTCGTGACGGAAGTGATGAACACCACCGACGTGGATCTGGTGGAACAGTATGCCGACATCCTCCAGATCGGGGCGCGAAACGTCCAGAACTTCGCCCTCCTGAAGAAGGTGGGACAGGCGAGAAAACCCGTCCTCCTGAAGCGGGGAATGATGTGCACCATCGAGGAACTCCTCATGGCGGCAGAATACATCCTTGCCGCGGGCAACGACAACGTCATCCTCTGCGAACGGGGGATCCGCACCTTCGAGACGGCCACCCGCAACACCCTGGACATCAGCGCCGTGCCGGTCCTCAAGGAGCTTACCCATCTCCCCGTCATCGTCGATCCCAGTCACGCCGCCGGTCACTGGCAATACGTCAAGCCCCTGGCCCGGACGGCCATCGTAGCCGGGGCGGACGGCCTGATCATCGAGGTCCATCCCGAACCCGCCAAGGCCATTTCCGACGGGGCACAGTCCCTGAAACCGGAAAAGTTCTACGAGCTTATGGAAGAGATGCGGATCCTTTCAGAGGTCATGAAGAACCGGATCGAGGTGCGCCAATGAACCGCTTCAAGATCAGTCTCGAGAAGAAGACATCCCGGTCCCATGAAGTTTTCATCGGCCGGGATATCCTGGATCGGGCGGCCCTGCTCATCGCCAAGGGAAACTGGGCGCAGCGGTATTTCCTCATCACCGACGCCAAAGTCGCCGCCCTCCACGGAGAGCGGGTGGCGGAAACCCTGCGGAAGGCGGGGTTGTCGCTGGAGTCCATCACCATTCCCGCCGGCGAGGAGGCCAAGACCATGGCTACCGCCGTCGCCGTTGCCGAGGAACTACTCCGCCGGGGGGCGGACCGCGCCACGGGACTTATCGCCCTGGGCGGCGGCGTGGTGGGCGATTTGACGGGGTTCGTCGCCTCCATCTACATGCGGGGGATCCCCTGCCTCCAATTCCCCACCACCCTCCTGGCCCAGGTGGACAGCAGCATCGGCGGCAAGACCGGCGTTGATCTCCCTGCCGCCAAGAACATCCTGGGGACCTTTCACCAGCCCAAGGCGGTCTTCGCGGACCTGGAATTCCTCCGGACCCTGCCGGCGCGGGAAATGGGCAACGGTCTGGCGGAGATCGTCAAATGCGCCGTCATCGACGATCCCGGTCTGTTGGAAATCCTGGAGGACCGGGCGGCAATCCTGCGGCGGGGCGACGACCTGGACACCCTCCTGCCCATAGTGACGAGGGCGGGAGAAATCAAGAAGAAGATCGTCGAGATAGACGAAAAGGAGCATGGGCTGCGGCGTATCCTCAATTTCGGCCACACCCTCGGTCACGCCGTCGAAGCGGCGTCCGCCTACGCCCTTCCCCACGGCGAGGCGGTTTCGATCGGCATGGCGGGGGCACTGGCCCTTTCCCAGCGCCTCGGCCACCTCCCCGAAGCTGACGGCGAGCGGATCGTCGCGCTCCTCCAGAAGCTGGGGCTGCCTGTCCGGCTGCCCGCCGCCCTGGACCGTGAGGCCATCATGGCCCGGATGGAACATGACAAGAAGAAGACAGGCGGCATGATCCATTTCGTCCTCCTGAAGAGGCCGGGGATGCCATTCGTCAACGGGGGAATCCCGGTCGAGAGGATCAGGGAGATCCTACCGGCGGCGGCACCGGAACGGAAGGTACAGCGCCGGGTTAAGACAGGCGGCAAGTGACGCCGGAAGAGGAAAGATGAAAAAATCACTGGAAACACTTCGTCGGGAGGTGCGGGACATCGACACGGAATTGCTGCGCCTTTTGAACGAACGGGCGTCGCGGTCCGTCGCCATCGGCAAGGTCAAGAAAGAAGCCGACGCCGACGTTTACCGTCCCGACCAGGAGGCCCGGATCCTGGCCTTCCTGAAACGGCACAATGCGGGGCCATTGCCAGACCAGGCAGTCGCGGAGATCTTCCGGGAGATTTTTTCCTCCTCCCGGGCGCTCCAGGCGCCGCTGACCGTCGCCTATCTCGGTCCGAAAGGCTCCTTCAGCCACCTGGCCGCCCGGGCCCATTTCGGCCACGGCGCGGAACTGTGGCCCGCCGCCACCATCGACCATGTCTTCGACCGGGCGGAACGGGATCGGAACTTCCTGGGCATCGTCCCCGTGGAAAACTCCACCGAGGGCTCCGTGGGCCATACCCTGCGCCGACTCATCGCGACTCCCCTATCAATCAGGGCGGAAATCTTCCTGCCGGTTTCCCTGTGCCTCCTCACAAACCATGCCCGGCGGGAGGAAATCGAACGTGTTTACTCCCACCCCCAGGCCCTGGCCCAGTGCCGGCGCTGGCTCGCCGAGAACCTTCCCCGGGTCGAGCAGTGCGAGACGGCCAGCACATCCGCCGCGGGCAGACAGGCCCTGGTCGATCCCGCCGGGGCGGCGGTGGGAAGCCGGCTCACCGGGGAGATCAACGGCCTGGCGATCCTGGCGGCGGACATAGAGGACAATCCGGGCAACACCACCCGCTTCCTCGTCCTCGGCCGCGGGGAAGGGGAGCTGACCGGCAGGGACAAGACATCCATCCTCTTCGGAACTCCCCATGTTCCGGGGGCCCTGCACCAGGCCCTGGCTCCCATTGCCCGGGAAAGGATCAACCTCCTGCGCATCGAGTCCCACCCCCTCCGGGACCGGAAGTGGGAATATTTCTTCTTCGCCGATCTGGCCGGGCACCGGGAAGACGAACCGGTGGCCGGATGCCTTCAGGAGATGGCAAACACCACGACTTTCATCAAGGTCCTCGGTTCCTACGCCCGGGGAGAGGAGGGACAGTGATCTGCCTCTCCCTGGGCGGGGACAGCATGGCGGAGGTCCTGAAAAAAATGGCCGCCTGCCCTCCCACCGCCACGCTCATCGAGCTGCGTCTCGACCTGATCGCCGACCTCGATCTGGCGGTGCTGCTCCGGGCGAAAACCCGGCCCGTTATCGTTACCAACCGCCGCCGGAAGGAAGGAGGCAGCTTCGCCGGTACGGAGGAACAGCGGCTCGACTTACTCTGCCGGGCCGCGGTCAACGGCGCCGATTATCTCGACCTGGAAGCGGCGACCGATGACCGGCTGGCGGAAAGACTGTTCACCGCGGCAGCGGCGGCGGGAAAAAGCGGCCCGCGCCCCCGGATCATCATCTCCTGCCACGACTGGCGGGGCACGCCGGGAGTGGGTTCCCTGCGGCGGCATTGGCGCGCCTGTCGGGAAAAGGGGGGCGACATCGTCAAGGTGGTTACCCTGGCCCGGCTTCCGGAGGACAATCTCCGTATCTTGTCCTTGATCCCCTATTCCAAGCAGCGGGGGCAGGAGATCATCGCCTTCGCCATGGGCGAACAGGGAAAGATCAGCCGGGTCATGTCGCTGCTGCTCGGCGCCCACCTTACCTACGCCACGGCTGCCAGGGGCCGGGAAACGGCGCCGGGGCAGTTCACCTGCAAAGAGATGCAAAAGGCGCTGGCTTTATTGATTCCTCCGGGGAAGAACATGCAACACCCATAACGGCATCCCGTCGTGAATAGGGACGAAAGCGAAGCCTAATGTTCATATAATGGAATACCCATCCCCACCTTGAGCCTTCCCTTAAAGGAGAGGAAAATTATTGGTGACCAAATCCAGGAATTAATGAAGCCGGACATGAATGAAATCGAATATATGGGAACACATCCGCGAAAGAATTTAATTTTATCCAACACCCACGAACGATGAAAAATGTTTAAGGGAGACCAACGGATGTATTTTCATACTAAAAACTCGGCTGCCGGCTTGCACAGCAATGGCGATAACAGGCCCGAGCGGGAATCGTTAGAAGGATGCGGTATGCGCTTTGCCCTCTTCGGCGACCCCATAGGGCACAGCCTTTCCCCGGCTATGCACCGGGCCGCCTATGCTTCCATGGGACTTAAGGCCTCCTACAAGGCATACCGGTTGGCTGACGCGGGGGAAATCATCCCCCGGATGAGATCCCTTAGTCTGGACGGCGCCAGCGTCACCATTCCCCACAAGGAGGGGATCGCCGCCCATCTTGATGAAGTCACGGCGAACGCCCGGATGATCGGTGCCGTCAATACCGTTGTCAGGCAGGCGGATTGTTTTGTCGGGGACAACACGGACTGGCTCGGTCTTGTCCGGGAACTGCAAGAGCACGTCCCGATCCGGGGAAACACCTTTGCCGTCCTCGGGGCGGGCGGCATGGCCAGGGCGGCGATTTTCGGCATCCTCCGCCAAGGGGGCATGCCGGTGATCTTCAACCGGACCCCCGAACGGGGAGCGGCGCTGGTCCGGGACTTTCATTGTCCGGTCCGACCCCTGGCCGCCGTAGCGGACTTCCGGGCCGATGTGCTGATCAATACAACCCCCGTGGGCATGCATCCGTATACGGAACAATCACCGGTGGCCCCGGAGTCGTTGCCCAATTTCCGCTTCGTCATGGACGCTGTTTATAATCCCCGCAAGACGAAGCTGCTCCGGGAAGCCGAGGCGGCCGGTTGCACCCCCATAAGCGGCATCGGCCTCTTCGTCCGCCAGGGGGCGGAGCAGATCCGGATCTGGACCGGCCGGGAGGCGCCGGCGGCGGTCATGCAACGGGTTGTCCTGGCGGCGCTGCCGGAGTTATGACCTGGCGGCGCTGCCTTTGCAATGACTTCGCAAAAAGTGTTTTCCCCATCCCCTTCGTGGTTTGTTCCTACCCCTGCAAGGGGGAGGCAAGGAGGGAGATGGGGTTATTACCGGTAATGGCAGGAGGGGATTAAACCCATCCCCACCCCAACCCTCCCCTTGAAGGGGAGGGTTGGGTGAGACTTTATACCGATCCATCGAGAATGATATTATGGAAACCGTTGACATCAGACCGCTGTTCCATCCACTGAACGCCGCCGTGGCCGTGCCCGGTTCCAAGAGCTACACCCAGCGGGCGTTGATCCTTGCCGCCCTCGCCCGGGGGGAGTCTCTGCTGCGTCGCCCCCTCGTGGCGGAGGACACCACGCACCTCACCGCCGCCCTCCGGGCCCTGGGGGCCGTCATCACCCCCCGGCAGGACGACCTCGTCGTGGGCGGCACCGGCGGCCGCCTGGAAAATCCGGGCCGGGAGATCTACCTGGGTAACAACGGTACAGCCATGCGGATCCTCACCGGGGTGACCGCCATCGGCCGGGGGGAGTTCCTCCTCACCGGCGACGAACGGCTTCAGGAACGACCCCTCGCCCCGCTGCTGGCGGCCCTGAACAGCCTCGGCATCACGGCCCGGGGACTTAGCCGCGAAGGCTATCCCCCCGTTTCGATTCGCACTTCGGGATTGCCGGGCGGCAGTGTTACCCTGCGGGACCTCGACAGCAGCCAGTACGTCTCCGCCCTCCTCATCGCCGCCCCCTACGCGGCGGGGGATATGCGGATAGACTTGGCCGGACTGATCCCCTCCCGGCCCTACATCGCCGTCACCGTCGAGGCCATGAGGGAATTCGGCGTGGAGGTCCGGACGGAAACTCCCGACCGTTACATTATCCGGGGCGGCCAGAGCTACCGGGGGACGGACTGCCGGATCGAGGGCGACGCCTCCAGCGCCGCTTACTTCTTCCTGGCCGCGGCCCTCACCGGGGGCAGCGTGGCGGTCGAGAACGTCCCCCTCCGGACCCGGCAGGGCGACATCGGCTTCCTGAAGCTCCTGGAGGAACTGGGCTGCGACATCTCCCTCAGGGGAAACGGAGCGGCGGTTGCCGGCGGGCCGCTCCGGGCCGGGATGCGGCGCTTCGATCTCCAGGACATGCCCGACATGGTCCCCACCCTGGCAGTCCTGGCCGCGGTGCGGCCGGGGCGAACGGTGATCGCCAATGTGGCCCAGCTCCGGATTAAGGAGAGCGACCGGCTGGCGGCTCTGGCGGAGGAGCTGAGGAAGATGGGCGTCCCGGTGGAAGAGAAACCGGACGGCCTCGTCATCGACGGCGGCAATCCCCACGGCTCAGAAATCGAAACCTACAACGACCACCGGATCGCCATGAGTTTCGCCGTGTTGGGTCTGGTCGTCCCGGGGGTGAAGATCCGGAATCCCCGCTGCGTGGACAAGTCCTTTCCGGGCTTCTGGCGGGAGCTGGATAAATTATATGATCAAAGGCAGGTCTAATTGCAAAATATGATGAACATAGTGTTGATCGGCTACCGGGCCTGCGGCAAGACCTCCGCGGGCCGGGTGGTGGCGGAAAAGATGCGGCGGCCGTTTCTCGACACGGACGCCCTGGTCCAGGAGCGGACGGGGAAATCGATCCGCGCGCTCGTCGCCGACGGCGGGTGGCCCGCCTTTCGCAGCGCGGAGCGGGCCTGCATCCGGGAAATCGCCCACCGGGACGGTCTGGTCATCTCCCTGGGCGGCGGCGCCGTTCTCGATCGCCGCAACGTGGCGGATCTGAAGATCCGGGGGGTGTTTTTTTGGCTGACCGCCGATGTGGCCACGATCAGGAAGCGCCTGGGGCAGGCCCCGGAGAGCGGAGACCAGCGACCGCCCCTGTCCGGCGGCGATGCGGGCGCGGAAATCAAATCGCTCCTCCGGGAACGGGAACCGGCCTACCGCCGGGTCGCCGACGGAGTGGTGGACACCAGCCGGTTGACCGTCGCGGAGGTCGCCGCGGAGATCATGGGTTTAGTGGCAAAAATGAAGAAAATCAAATCAAAGGAGATGAATAGCGATGTCAGGTAACACTACCGGCGTCCTTTTTCGGGTCACCACCTGGGGAGAGTCCCACGGCCCCGCCATCGGTGTCGTCATAGACGGCTGCCCGCCGCGTTTGGAGCTGACGGCGGCGGACATCCAGGCGGATCTGGAACGGCGCAAACCCGGACAGGCCCCGGGCGCGTCGCCCCGGCAGGAGACGGATCAGGTCGAGATCCTCTCCGGTGTTTTTGAGGGTCAGACTATGGGCACGCCCATCTCCCTCGTCATCCGGAACCGCGACGCCCGGAGCGGCGACTATGAAGAACTCCGCAATGTGTATCGGCCGGGACACGGAGATTTTACCTACGAGCGGAAATACGGCCTCCGGGATCACCGGGGCGGCGGCCGGGCCTCGGGGCGGGAAACCGCCGCCCGGGTAGCCGCCGGGGCGGTGGCCCGGAAGCTGCTGACCATTCAGGGGATAACCGTCACGGCCTACACCGTCGCCCTGGGCGGCATCACGGCGGCCGCCGGCAATCCCGCCGCGGCCGCCGGCAACCGCCTCCACTGCCCCGATCCGGAGGCGGCCCGGAAGATGGAGGCGGCGCTGGACGCGGCGCGCCGCCAGGGAGACAGCCTGGGCGGAAAGGTGGAGATCATCGTCCGGGGATGCCCCGCCGGTCTGGGCGAGCCGGTCTTCGCCAAGCTCGACGCCGACCTGGCCGGGGCTATCATGGGGATCGGCACGGTCAAGGGAGTGGAAATCGGCGCCGGTTTCGCCGCCGCCGCCATGACGGGCTCGGAAAACAACGATTGCCTCGTTCCGGGGGGGTTTGCCACCAACAACGCCGGCGGGATCCTGGCGGGGATCTCCACGGGCCAGGACCTGGTGATCCGGGCGGCCTGCAAGCCCATCCCGTCCCTGGGCCGGGAACAGACGACTATCGACCGGGACGGCAACCCGGTTCGCCTAACCGTCCGGGGCCGCCACGACGTCTCCGTCATCCCCCGGATCCTCCCGGTCTGCGAGGCCATGGTCTGCCTGGTCTTGGCGGATCATCTCCTCCGCCAGGAGGCGCTGGGGATTACGCGGCTGCGGGGCTGCGGGCCGGAGGAACTGTCGAGGACAATCGACAACGGGGCTTCATTAGGCACTCCTTCGACGCTTTGTGATCGAGAATCCCACCGGGGCGGAAGAGGGCTTTGAAATGACAACCTTTTTACGGATTAGCGGCATGGAGCGGCCGCCGTGGACCGATATGGAGCGATGACCAAGGAGGAGGCATGAAGACGGGGATATTTTCCATCGGGATCATCGGCGGCACCGGGGGCATGGGCAAGTGGTTCTCCAAGTTCTTCCGGCGGGCCGGCTATCCGGTGGTGGCGACCGGCCGGACCCGGGGTCCCGATTATGCGTCCCTGGCGGCGGCCTGTCCGGTGGTTATCGTCAGCGTGCCCATAGCCGTCACGGAAGATGTCATCAGGAAGATCGGTCCCTGCCTGCCCAAGGAGTCCCTGCTCCTGGACTTGACATCTCTCAAGGAAGGGCCGGTGCGGGCCATGCTGGCCGCCTCCGTCGCGGAGGTCATCGGCCTCCATCCCCTCTTCGGCCCCGGCGTCTCTTCCCTGTCCGGCCAGAACATCGCCGTCTGCCCGGCCCGGGGAAACTCCTGGCTGCCCTGGCTTAAGGATATCCTGGAGAAAAACGGGGCGCGCCTGATGGAAACCACCCCGGCACGGCACGACGAACTGATGGCCGTCATCCAGGCCCTCAACCATTTCCTCACCGCGGTGCTGGGCCTATCCGTAGCCACCGCCGGCATCGAGCCGGAGGAATTGCGGCATTTTTCCACGCCGGTCTTTCGGGAACGTCTGGATCATCTCCACCGCCTCTTCAGCCAGCCCGATCTTTACGCCCACCTAATCGCCGGCAATCCCTATGGAAAAAAGTTAATTATATCAGCCATAAATAATCTTGAAGCGCTGCTGGCGCCGGTCCGGGAGGGCGATGCCGCCACCCTGGCCAAACAGCTCAGGGCAATCAGCGAAAGTTCGCCATCCCCCGGGTCGGATACGCACGAATCGGCAGAGGAACGACTTCGTCAAACGGATGAAAGGCAAAGTGAAGAATAGCCAGTACTTTCCGGATCGTTGCCTGTAATTTTTGGAAGGTTGCTGATCAGAAGTTCTGTTATGTTCAACGTACCCATTTTTGCCTCCATATACCCACTATGGGTACAATTGCACCCGTAGCGGGTACGATCATTTCGATAATTGTTTTTCATGGATGTCAATATAATTTATGCCGTTTTCGTCTTGACAAGGTCCGACATGAGTGTCACATCTATCCGCAAAGGGTGGGAAACAACCATAACCGCAAATAATCCGCCCGCAATCGCTATTGCGGCGCCACCCCCGGAGAGCGCTATTTATAACCTGAGACCTTTGAAAAATGGCTTCGCCGCAGCTCAGAAATCTTTTTCGCCTCTGAATGGGTAACGTATAAACCTTATTCATTACC
>CAZNDG010000011.1:47221-70465 GCA_964571695.1 uncultured Syntrophus sp. | reverse complement strand
CCTGATGTCATCCGTTCCCATGAACCTTTTTGAACCGTCTGAAAAGGTGTTTATCATATCCAGAGACCTTTGAAAAATGGCTTCGCCGCGGCCCAGAAATCTTTTTCGCCTCTGAATGGGTAACGTATAAACCTTATTCATTACCAAGCGTTAAGTTCAATTACGAAACGGCGAAAAACATTTGATTCGCCGCTTGCGAACCATTTTTCCGCATTTATGCAAAGCTCTCATCCAATAAATTGCATTTGAACCAAAATCACCTAATATGGCAATTAATGACGGACAATATGCCCGGGGATTCAGAAAAGAGACATCAGGAACCCCCAGCGTTCAGCCGGAGGCGACCGCGGCTTCGGTTTCCCTGGCCAAAGTGACAAGGGCGGGTGCGATGACGACGGGATATGGCGGCGCCGTGGCCAGTTGACGAAAATGAGGGGGCAGGGTTTCGAATTGGTATCGTGCAGCGGCCGCGATGGCGTTCAGATTTAGAGGGTCTTCGATACGCCTTCCCGAGGCCATGACCTGCTTCAGCAGTGCGGTACCGGGGGCGGAGTCCACGGCGACGGTAAGTATATCACCCTTCATGATTCCGTTTTCCATCCGGCGATAGATCTGTTTGGCCCCGGGCAGAGTGACCTTGCCCGGCGATTTCTTCAATCGGGGCCTGCCTTCATAGGCCATGAGTTTGTAGGCGCATTCCAGATAAGGGACATCGGCGGAAGTGTCAAGCTTCGTGCCCACACCAAAACCGTCGATGGGCGCCCCCTGGGTAAGCAGATCCTGGATGCTGAACTCGTCCATATTGCCGCTGACAAAGATCTTGATTCCGGGGAAGCCCCCTCGGTCCAAAATGTTCCGGACCGCTTTTGACAGGGTAAAGATATCGCCGCTGTCCAGCCGGACGGCGTTTACCTGGATTCCCTCCCGGGTCAGGAGGGATGCGGCGCTTACGGCCCTGGCGGCGCCGGTGAGGGTGTCGTAGGTGTCGATGAGCAGGGTGGTATTGCCGGGGTTGCTCCGGCAGAAATCAATGAAGGCGTCAAGCTCACTATGGTGGGCCTGGATGAAGGAGTGGGCCATGGTTCCGTAGCCGGGGATGCCCAGCAGCGGCTCGGCGATGACTGTCGATGTACCCCTGAAGCCAGCGATATAGGATGCCCGGGCGGCCAGAAGACCGGCCTCGGCGCCGTGAGCCCGACGGAGACCGAAATCTACGAGTATGGCCCGATCGCCGGCGGCGAGGAAGCAGCGGGCCGCCTTGCTGGCAATGAGAATTTCGTATTGGAGGATATTGATCAGCCGCGTCTCGATGAATTGTGCCATCGGCAGCGGGGCGACGATGCGCACCACTGGTTCACGGGCGAAGAAGACCGTTCCTTCCGGCAGGGCGTAAACATCTCCGGAAAAACGAAATCCCCGGAGATAATCGATGAGCCGGCCGGAAAACCGGCCGGTTCCGATCAGGTAATCTATTTCGTCTTCCCGGAACCGCATCGATTCGAGACATGCCAGCAGGGTTTCCAATCCACAGGCGACAAGAAAGCCCCTTTCCCGTGGCAGGTCGCGGACGAAAAATTCGAATACCGCCTCCCCGGTCATGCCCTTATCAAGATAACCCTGGAGCATGGTCAACTGATAAAGGTCGGTCAGCAGGGGGCTGGAGAGGAGATCAAGTTTCATCATCGTACCTTATAAAACATGTTTGTCAGAAGGGTAATAATTGCCGACGAATCAGCGTGTTCATCAATAGCCGTCGAAGAACTGTTGAATGACCTTGGCGTCCCGGGTTGCGGTAAGGGCGAGCATCAACAATATCCTTGACTTCTGGGGGTTAAGATTGTCGGCGGCGATGAAACCCAGATCATCATCGTTGACCCCGCCGTTACGAGACACCATGCCGCTGCCGGTCCGGGAACTCCGGACAACGAATACTCCTTTCTTTCTGGCCGCTGCCAACGCGGCTTTTGCCGCCTCGGGAAGGGAGCCGTTCCCCGTACCGGCATAAACGATACCGGCGGCGCCGGCCTTGACGGCGGCCTCCACGGCCGCGGTTCCGCTGCCGGCGTATCCATACAGGATCTCGACTTTCGGTAGCTTGTCTATGTTCCTGAGGTAGAATGGTGTGTCAGTGGTATGCCTACGGGAGGGGCCACGGTAAAGATGCACCCGGCCGCTCTGGACGTATCCGAGAGCCCCCAAATCCGGCGATCGGAAGGTCTCGACGCTGAAGGTGCTGGTTTTGGTGACTTCCCGGGCGGCATTGATCGTGTCGTTCATGACCACGAGGACACCCTGGCCCCGGGCAATAGGGCTCGCCGCCGTGGCCACGGCATTGTACAGGTTCAATGACCCATCGGCGCTCAGGGCGGTGGCGGGCCGCATGGCTCCCACCAGCACCACGGGTTTGCGGCTCTTCAGCGTCAGATTGAGGAAATAGGCCGTTTCCTCCAGAGTATCGGTCCCGTGGGTGATGACGATCCCATCCGCGTTGTCCCGGCCGAGCAGTTCCTCACACCGGCGGGCGATCCTCATCCAGATGTCGGGGTTCATGTTTTCACTGGCGATTTGCACTACCTGTTCCCCCTGGATGTCGGCGATCCCAACCAGGTCCGGCACGGAGGCCAGGACTTCGCCCACCGGCAGCACGGCGGCCTGGTAACCAACGGTCTGGGTGGCCGTCGGCGCTGCCCCCGCGATGGTGCCGCCGGTGGCCAGGACCATGATCCGGGGTTTTGCCGCCGGCTGGAACGCCATGAGGGTGGAGACAAAGAGTGGAACGAAGACAAAAAGAAATGCGATCACGACAATTTTACGAAAAATTGTATTCATGGTCATTTCCTTTGATAATTTTGAAAACGACCCCATTATGACAAATTTATGTTTTCCCCGCAAGGTCTTTTCCTCTTTATAAAACCAGAACATGGGCAAATTCCGGTTGAAGACATAAGGCTTAAATGTTAGAAATATCAAACACGGAACGGTTCACAGGCGAATCCCCTGAAGCGTCGGATTATTGAGATTCTGTAACGATCCACTCCCACTATGGCGCCTTGTCGTGTAGTGCTGCTATTCAAGTTACTTAAGAGCGGCACATTAGGGAGAATGATGAAGGAGAGCAGTTTCAACATGAAAGAATCCACCGACAGCCGGCAATGCCTGATCTTAACTGCCGGGGGTCTTCACCGGGAGCAGGTCTTTTTCCGGGCTGCAGGCCGGCGTCTGGCCGGGGAGGTCATCCGCCCCCTCCGGTACAACGAGGGAGATGGTAAAGAGGATAAGCATCCCCGTCTGCCGCGGGGAACAGGCGAAATTGGAGAAGCGTGCATGGGGCGACGGAAAGGCGTTGACCAAGAGGAAATGGAAGCGGAGGAAAAAACAGAACCAAACGACCATGTCTTAGCCAGCTGTTGGGCCGGCGGCAGTAATCAAGGGCGGCCATGGCTTGTCTTTCTCCATGAAGGACTGGGGAGCGTGGGACAATGGCGTGATTTTCCGGCGGCGATCTGCGGAGAAACCGGCCTGCCGGGCCTCGTTTACGATCGCTGGGGTTACGGAAACTCCGAGGCCTGCGAGGAAAAAGGCAATGGAGGTTATCTCCATCAAGAGGCCCGGGAATCTCTCCCACAAGTCCTGAAACACTTTGGCATCGACCGGGCGATCTTCATCGGCCATAGCGATGGGGGATCCATCGCCCTCATCTTTGGAGCGATGTCCCCGGAACGGACGGCGGGTATCATTACCGAGGCCGCCCATGTGTTTGTGGAGGAGGTCACCCTGGCGGGGATCCGCACCGCCGTCACCGCCTATGAGGAGACGGATCTCCCCGCGCGGCTGGCGCGGTATCACGGCGATCGAACCGATCAGGTTTTCCGCCGGTGGTCCGAAACATGGCTGGCGCCCGCCTTCCGGGAATGGAATATCGAAGAGCTGTTGCCCCGCATTAGCTGTCCGGTGTTGGCCATTCAGGGGGAAGAAGATCCCTACGGGACACCGGATCAGGTGCAATCCATTGTCCGCCGGGTCTCCGGTTCAGTGGAGGGTTTCCTCATCCCCCGGTGCGGACATATTCCCCACCACCAGGCACGGGACGAGGTGGCGGCGGCGATGAAGAGATTTGTTAATAATATCATATTTATACATTGAACATGAAAGCGGAATTTGCTCGTTGCGTTTAATGGCGGGCAACGGCAATTGCTCCGGGAAAAATGAGGTGAATCAACGTGATCATAGCGGTGTTGAACGGAAGCCCCAAAGGGGAGGACAGCGTTACCCTCCAGTATGTGCGCTATTTGCAAAAGATCCATCCGGAGCATGACTACCGGATCTTCCCCGTGGCCAGGCAGATCGGAAAACTGGAGCGGGATGAACGGGCCTTCGGCGGCATCATGAACCAAGTCGCCGCCGCCGAGGCGGTCATCTGGTCCTTTCCCCTCTATTACTGTTTGGTCTGCTCCCAGTACAAACGTTTCATCGAATTGATATTTGCCAGCGGCCGGCAGGATGCCTTCCGGGGTAAATATGCCCTGGCCCTTTCCACTTCCGTGCATTTTTTCGACCATACGGCCCACAATTACATACATGGGATATGTGACGATCTGGGAATGAATTATTTCGGACATTATTCAGCGGAGATGTATGATCTGGTCCGGAGCAGGGAACGGGCGCGTTTCCTCCATTGCGGAGAGAACTTCCTCGCCGCGGTGGCCGGCGGGATCCCGACGGCGCCACACTTCCCGCCTCTGCGCCGTAGTTCCTTCGTATATGAACCGGTTCCGCCGCTCCAGGACATTGATCCCGGCGGCAGGAAGATCCTGGCGCTTTGTGACGAAGCCCGTGAAGGCGCCAATTTGCAGAAAATGATCCGGGCCTGCGTGGGAAATTACTCCGGGGGGGTGGAGGTGATCTCCTTGGCGGACATCGACATCAAGGGGGGGTGCCTGGGCTGCTGCCGGTGCGGCATCGACAATGTATGCCAGTACGAGGGCCGGGACGGCTATATCCATTTCTACAACGAAAAGGTTAAAAAGGCTGACATCATAATCATGGCAGGAGAAATCAGGGACCGTTACCTGTCGGCGCGATGGAAGCAGTTCTTTGACCGGTCCTTTTTCAACACCCACACCCCGACTCTGAAAGACAAGCAAATTGCCTGGATTATCTCCGGTCCCCTGGGGCAGCTTCCCAATCTGACGGAGATACTGTCGGCCTATGCCCAGTTTAACGGGGCCAATACGGTCGGGATGGTAAACGATGAGATGGGGGATTCGCCACGGATCGACGCTCTGCTTCGGGAACTGGCCCGGAGGGTCGTGCACCTGGCGGAGCAGGGCTATGTGCAGCCTCGGGATTATCTTGGCGTGGGGGGCATGAAGATCTTCCGTGACGAGGTCTGGGGGAGGCTCCGTTTTGTCTTTCAGGCGGATCATCGTTACTATAAGCGCCACGGGTATTATGATTTTCCCCAGAAGGATTTCAAGACCCGTCGAACAAATATGATGATGACCTTCCTGACGAAGATTCCCCCGTTTCGGAAGAAATTTCTCAAGGTGCTGGAAAAGGAAATGGTCAAACCGTTGAAAAAAGTCGTGGCGGAAAAATGAGACAGGACTGGGGTGATGGGCGGCCTTGGGCGTGTATAGCCGTCTTCCGTGACAGCCTGCCGTGATGTCCGTTGAAAGGTCCTGCCCAATCTGCTATGTCGGGAAAAACAGCCATCAAGAAAGGACGAGTAGATGAAAGAAATAAAAATCATGCCCTGTCTGGACATGAAAGAGGGACGGGTGGTCAAGGGGGTGCACTTCGTGGATATCCGCGATGCCGGAGATCCCGTGGAGAACGCCGCCTTCTACGAACGAGAGGGGGCGGATGAACTGGCCATGCTGGACATAGCCGCGACGGTGGAGAACCGCAAGACCAGGCTCGAATGGGTCAAGAGCGTGGCCGCCGTCATTACCATCCCCCTCACGGTGGGCGGCGGCATCGACAGCCTGGACGATATAGAAATGGTCCTGGCCGCCGGGGCGAGCGCCGTTTCCATGAACAGCGCCGCGGTCCGGAATCCCGAGTTGGTCCGGGAGGCGGCGAAGAAGTTCGGTTTGGAAAAGATCACCGTGGCCATCGACGCCCGGCGCAACCCAGCCCTGCCGTCGGGGTTCGAACTGGTAGTGGCGGGGGGGACCAGGCCGGTGGGGAAGGATGCCATTGCCTGGGCCGGACAATGTCAGGAACTGGGGGCGGGGGTGATCCTGCCCACAAGCATGGACGGCGATGGGGCCCTCACGGGCTATGACCTGGAATTCATCCGGGCCATCGCCGACGTTGTGACGGTGCCGGTAGTGGCTTCCGGAGGGGCGGGAAAACTGGAGCATTTTTGCGACGCCGTGGTCAAGGGGGGCGCCTCCATCCTGCTGGCGGCGTCGGTCTTTCATTTCCGGACCTTCAGCATCCGCCAGGTCAAGGAATATCTTCGGGACCGGGGGATCACGGTCCGGGTATGAAGAACGGCGGCCGGGCCAGTTGATTGAGACTATTTGTTTTATCCGAGGCTGCCAAAGAATGATGCACTTTTTTAGTGGCGAGAGCAGCCATTCCGTGGCAGGGAGAAATAGCCGATGTCGGAATTATTCATGGCGGTCTTCGGGCATGAATGATCGGGACGAATTTTATGAGGTGAAATGGCGATGAAAAGAAGATTGGTTTGCATATTGATTCTATTGGTGGCGGCGCTTGTCTCCTGCGCCTCCACCCAGAGTTCCCGTTATCGGGAAGGAAGCAATGTAGGTCAGGAAACCGGCATGACCGTGGCGGATGAACGGCGCCTCACCGAGGAAGCCCTCCCGAAGATGTTGAAGGACTATCCTCCGGCACAGAACAAGGAACTGCAGAAATATGTGTCCGATTTAGGGATGAAGATCGTCAAGGCGAACAACCTGGAGGGCAATCCCTATCACTATGACTTCACCGTGGTGGATGTAACGGACGTCAACGCCTTTGCCATGCCGGCTGGAAAGATCTTCGTTACGGCACCGCTCATTGCCGCGGCGTCTAATGAGGCGGAACTTGCCGGGGTGATCTCCCACGAGATCGGTCACGTTGTCGCCCGCCATTCCGCCGAGCGGATGTACGCCATGGAAAAAGAAGGTAAAAAGACCTGGATGTACGCCGCCGGCGGGGCAGTCTTGGGCGCCGCCGTAGGCTACGGTCTGGGCAGGATGATCTGCGGTCCCGACGACACGGCCTGCCATGCCAAAGCGGCACTCCTGGGAGGAGCGGTAGGAGCAGGCGGAGGAATGCTGGCCCAGAAGTACACCTTCCTGGTAAATTCCCGGGAGGACGAGATGGAGGCCGACCGCCTTGGATTTAAATACGCCGTGGGGGCGGGATACGACAAGGACCACGTAGGGAAATTTTACGAAAAACTTCTGGCGATGGAAAAAAGCGCCTCCAAAGGGGGTGGCGGGATTTCCAAGAGTCTCTCCGATGCCATGAGCACCCATCCGCCCAGCGAGGAAAGGGTGCAACAGATGCACGAACTGGCCGCTACGACCCCGGCGGGAAAGATGATCGTGAATACCACATCGTTCGGCAGGGCCAAACAGATCGCGGTCGGAATGGGAAAAAAGCCACGACAGCCGTGATTAAGCACCGCGGGAAAAGATTGAATATTTCAGGGTTATATTGCCTGAAGCGCACTTCTTTCCTTGCCGTTTTGGATACCCCGCAGCTTAATGCGGGGCCGATCATGAAAAACCGCCCCGCAAAAATGCTGCGGGGCGGTGTGAACGTCGGATTACGGATCATTTGTGACCGTGGCTGACGCAAATCATCGACCTGCATCATGCCTTTGGCCGGCTGCTACATAAACGAGTGGGCGTCGTCGGGGAAGGCGCCGCTCTTCACCTCCGTGCAGTATTTCTCCACCGCTTCCCGGATATGATCGTTGATGCGGGCGTATTGTTTCACGAATTTCGGCGTGAACCGTTCGAAGAGACCAAGCATGTCGTGGACGACCAGGACCTGGCCGTCGCAATCCACCCCGGCGCCGATGCCGATGGTAGGAATTTCAAGGGCGGCGGTGATTTCCTTGGCCAAACCCTTGGGGACGCATTCGAGGACGATGGAAAAGGCCCCCGCCTCTTCCAGGATCTTGGCGTCTTCCAAAAGGCGCCGGGCCGCCTTGTCTCCCTTGCCCTGGACCTTGTAGCCCCCCAGTTGGTGGACCGACTGGGGGGTCAGACCGATATGGGCCATGACTGGAATCCCGGCGGCGGCGATGCGGCTCGTGACCTCCGCCACTTCCCGTCCACCTTCTAACTTTACCGCCTGTGCTCCCGCTTCCTGGAGAAACCTGCCGGCATTGCGGACACCCTCGGCGACGGATGTCTGATAAGACATGAATGGCATGTCTCCGATCACCATGGCCCGCTGGGTTCCCCGGCAGACCGCTTTAGTGTGGTGGAGCATGTCCTCCATGGTGACGGGCAGCGTGCTGTCGTAGCCAAGTACGACCATGCCCAGTGAATCCCCGACCAGAAAAATATCCACGCCAGCGGAATCCATTGCCACCGCCGTGGGATAGTCGTAGGCGGTAAGCATGGTGATCTTTTCACCTTTTTTCTTCATGTCCCGAATCTTGGCCGTAGTCACCCTGGTGATTTGAACCTGTGTGCTCATGTTTTTCCTCCCTGAAGTAGTTGTTTGATCATGTTTGACTTTTCTTCCGTCAAACTCCGCTTTTTAAGTCCCAGATCCGTGGCGGTTATGCCCAGCGCCCGGTAGGAGGGGAGAAATTCAGGCAGTTTATCCTGAAAAGCAAGCAGGTGCTTTTCCACCGTCCCGATATCTCCCCTGGCAATGGGTCCCGTCAATGCCTCTACGGTTCCCCGGGATTCGATATTCCTTAAGGTTCCCCGGACCAGCGGCCAGAAGGCGCGAATGGCCTCCTCGCGGTTCAGCCCGAGATGCAGATATATTTCTTCGACCATATAGAGCAGGGTGGTCAGATAGTTGGAGGCGATGCAGGCCGCGGCGTGGTAAAGGGGTTTGTCAGTGTCGGGAACGAAAAAGGGCGCCCCGTCCAGAGCGAGGACGAAATCCACGGCCCACTCCCTGATTTCCTCGCCGGCGGTGATCCCGAAGGTGCTTCCGGGGATGTTGTCGATGGCCCCCTCCACGTGGGCGAAGGACTGGATGGGATGGATACTGGCGATGAAGGCGCCTGATTCTCGGGCGGAGATCAAAAGATCGAGGGAACCGGCGCCGCTGCAATGAATAACCTTCTGGCCGGGGAGGAGGGCGCCGGCGAGCTCCCGGCAGGCGGAGGCTATGGCGTCGTCGGTGGTGGTGATGAGCACGGCATCGGCGTCCCGGGGCGCGGTAGCGATGGTTGGGCAAATGCGTCCGCCGGTATAGGGGTGGGCCTTCGCCAATGCCTCGGGATTACGGTCGGCTATTGCGGCGATGGGATAACCGGCCTTTTTCAACAGGTATCCCATCGCGGTTCCCACCTTGCCCAGCCCGACAATGGCTATCCTATCTTTCTGTTTCACTTAACTGCCCTGATCGATGCCGGACAACTGCCAGGGGTTGTTGCCCAAGGGGCGGACAAAGGTCCAGTATTCCTCGAACTTGACCGGGTCTGTCTTGCTGCCGGCCAGCAACTCTCCCCGTTCCGAGACAGTGTAATCAAGAAGGTTGGCCAGAAAACGGACCGTGATGTAATCCCGGCCTTCCTCCTGCCAGGCCTCGGTGATCTCCACGCTGCGGACGGCAATGTTTTCCAGCTTGTTGAACTTTTTGTCCCGTTGCATCTGCTCCGCTTCATTCTGGAGGGTCCGGAACATCTCGTCGGTGAGAAGTGACCGGGCGGCCGCCATGTCCCGATTTGCCCATGCGCCCTGAATCTTGAAGAAGATATCCATGCAGAGGTTCTGAAAATTATCTTCGTTGAATTGTGGGTCCATCTGCCGGATGTGGCTGAGACCTTGCCTGCCGTCGTCGCCATGGTCGTCCCGGGATGATTCGCCGGCCGGTTGGGCGTAACCGGGTAAAACCGGGGTTTGCGGTCCGGAAGCCTGGTAAAAGGACGCCGGTGAGGTGGCAGTTGCTACTTGCTGCCGGCGCCGTTTAAGGAACCAGTAGATTCCGTACAAGATTCCGCCTATGAGGATGATATCGAAAAGGCCGATGCCGCCGCCAAAACCGCCGCCGTGACCGAAGCCGAGGCTGCTGAAGAGCAAGCCGCCCAGAAGTCCTCCTGCCAGTCCCGCGCCCATTGTACGTAAAAATCCCCCCTGCTGGGGTGACTGCGGCGCCGCCGACGACGGGCTGGTCATGCCGCGAGAGGGACTCGAAGGTTGGCTTGGGGACGGTTTGGATGTGCTGAAGGAAGATCGCGAGCCGCGGCTGCCGAAGGAACGGCCGCCGCCCACCCGGGCATAGGCGTCAAGTTCCAGAACGAATACGGCCATGAACAGGGCGATGACCAAGAAGGCCCCATATTTGATCCAGGGTCGTTTTTCCATATCCATGCTCCTTGAAAAAATATTATTCCTCGATTTGCTTGCCATTCAAACCCGAGTTTTATATACAGTCAAGGACAATTTTGCATGAATAGAGTAACGTATGATAAAAATTGATTTATTTGTTTTTGATCTCGACGGCACGCTGGCGGATACCGGTCAGGATATTGCCGCCGCCGTCAATCATACCCTGGAGAAGCTGGAGATGGCCCCGCTCGAGCATAAGCTGATCATGAGCTATGTCGGCGACGGGGTGCAGGAACTCATCCGTAGATCCCTGGGGACGAATCATCATTTCGCCCTGGCGGAGGCGCTGAACATCTTTAGGGCCTATTACGGCGAGCATATGTTGGACAAAACGGCTCTGTATCCCGGAGTGGAGGAATGTCTCTCCCATTTCGCGGGGAAGAAAAAAGTGGTGATCAGCAACAAGAAACACGAGTTTACCGTCAAAATAGTGAAAAGTCTCGGCATTGCCCATTATTTCGATGACATCATCGGCGGCGATTTCCGGCCCTACCTCAAACCCGATGCCCGCCTTGTCGATCATTACCTCGATCGTTACCATATCGCCCGGGAAAAAACGGCGATCGTCGGCGATGGTCACAACGACATCCTCCTGGCGAAAAATGCGGGGATTATAAGTTGCGCCTTTCTCAACGGCTTGGGGGAGCGGCGACGGCTCCTCGCCCTCCGGCCCGATGTAACCTGCGAAAACCTGGCGGAACTGAAAGATGTATTTTGCTGAGACGGGATTTTCGGAGTTTGTTTCACCATGTTGAATAAGGTCCGGAAGGCCATCGAAGAATTCGCCCTCCTCAGTGACGGTGATACGGTGCTCGTGGCCCTGTCCGGGGGGCCGGATTCCGTGGCCCTCCTTGCGGCGCTGCAGATGCTGGCTGAGGATTACGGAGTATCCGTGGCCGCCGCGCATCTCAATCACGGCCTCCGTGGGGAAGCGGAGCTGGATGAATGTTTTGTCAGGGAGCTTTGCTCACGCCGGATGGTGCCGCTGACGGTGGAGCGGGCGGATATACCGGCGTGGAAAAAGGCGGCGGGAAGATCGACGGAGGATATGGCCCGGGCGGTACGCTACGAATTTCTGGAACGGGCGGCGGCAAAAATGGGTGCGCATCGAATTGCCCTGGGGCATCATCTCCAGGACCAGGCGGAGACGGTCCTGATGAATCTCTTCCGAGGGAGCGGTTCCGAGGGGCTCAAGGGGATGACCCCAATGCGGGCCGGACGTTATATCCGCCCTTTTCTACACATTGAACGCCATGAAATCATTGTATTTCTCACGCAGGAGGGACTGGATTACGTCATGGATCGCTCCAACGACGACCGCCGTTACTTGCGAAACCGAATCCGCCATGATCTGCTGCCGATGATTCGGCGCGATTACAACCGGAACATCGACCTGGCCCTGGCCAGGACCGCCGCCGTCCTGAAGGATGAAGACGAATTCTTCCAGAGTCGGGTGAATCGGATCCTGACGGCTTGGAACATCGCCGTCGCCCCGGAAGGTTTCAGCCTGGAAGTGGAGAAAATCCGGGCCCAGCCGATCGCCCTTTCCCGCCGGCTCGTGAAACATCTGCTGGAGCGCTTAGCTGACGCGGAGCAGGGGATTTATTTCCACCATGTCCAAGCGGTTCTTGAACTGGCCTTCGCACCGCGGCCGTCTGGATGTCTCCACCTTCCCCATGGCCTGGAAGCAAAGCGGGACTACGGGCGGCTGATCCTGGCCCGTCCGGCGGCCGGTGGCCACGACTTCGCCTTTGCTTATACGGTGACCATACCCGGCGAACTGACGATTCGGGAGACGGGGGACATCCTGACATTCCGGATCAGCGGGGATTTTGATTTCCGGCGCTGGGAAGGGGCGGGGGATCGTCAGGGTTGCCGGGAGCGGATATGGCCCCTTCCGGGCGCGAAAGCCCGGACGAATTGCGGCGATTCCCGCCCGGAAACCGCCGTCCAGGTTACGGCCACGGCCTGTCTCGACGGCGACCGGACCGGAATGCCGGTCATGGTGCGAAACTTTTGCGCCGGGGATCGAATGCGCCCCCTGGGGATGGCGGGCGAAAAAAAACTGCAGGACATCTTCGTGGACGGAAAGATCGGCAGGTCGGAGCGCAAGCGGTTGCCCCTTATTGTGGCCGACGGGCGGATCGCCTGGATACCCGGGTTATACATTCACGAAGAACTGAAAATTACTTCGGAAACAAAAAGGATCTTGCGGATCGATTACCGGCGGCCGGCATAGAAATCCATTGAAATGAGGTCAAGGTTATTGTAAGGGAGGTTCATCGCCTCAGCGGCGAATTCAAGTATCGGGAGTGATCCTTTTGAATCAATTACAGAAAAATATCGCCCTGTGGCTTGTGATCAGTCTGGTATTCGTCTTGCTGTATCACCTTTTTACCCAGCCCAAGGGACAACAGGAAAGTATTGTTTACAGTGATTTCGTCGCCTATGTGGAACGGGGACAGGTACGGGAAGTTACCATCCAGGGAGACAATATCACCGGCAAGCTTACGGATGGGAAAAATTTCAAGACTTTCATGCCCAAGGACGCCACGATCGTCGATAAGCTCAAGGCCGCCAATGTGCGCATTGCCGCGAAACCCGCCGAGGATTCCCCGTGGTACATGACGATACTCATCTCCTGGTTTCCCATGCTGCTTCTTATCGGCGTCTGGATATTCTTCATGCGCCAGATGCAGGGCGGGGGAGGGAAGGCCATGGCCTTCGGAAAAAGCCGCGCCCGGCTCATGACGGACAAAACGAACAAGGTGACCTTCGAAGACGTGGCGGGGATCGACGAGGCCAAGGCGGAACTGCAGGAGGTTATCGAATTTCTGCGGGATCCGAAAAAGTTTTCCCGTTTGGGGGGCCGCATCCCCAAGGGCCTCCTGCTGGTCGGATCGCCGGGAACTGGAAAGACCCTTCTGGCCAGGGCCATTGCCGGCGAGGCGGATGTGCCGTTCCTGTCCATCAGCGGCTCCGATTTCGTAGAGATGTTCGTCGGCGTCGGGGCCTCCCGGGTCCGGGACCTCTTCAACCAGGCGAAAAAGCATGCCCCCTGTATCATCTTTATCGATGAAATAGACGCCGTGGGCCGGCAGCGGGGCGCCGGTCTCGGCGGCGGCCACGATGAGCGGGAACAGACCCTCAATCAACTCCTCGTGGAGATGGACGGTTTTGAATCCAATGAGGGGGTGATACTCGTCTCGGCGACGAACCGACCCGATGTTCTGGATCCGGCGCTGTTGAGGCCGGGACGTTTCGACCGCCAGGTCGTCGTTCCCCTGCCGGACGTGAAGGGAAGGGAAAAGATCCTCGCCGTCCACGCCCGCAAGGTGCCTATAGACACCGATGTGGACTTCCAGGTCATCGCCCGGGGGACGCCGGGCTTTTCCGGCGCCGACATCGAAAATATCATTAATGAAGCGGCCCTCTACGCCGCCAGGACCAACAAGGAGAAGGTGAACATGGCGGATTTCGAATTCGCCAAGGACAAGATCCTCATGGGCACGGAGCGGCGGAGCATGGTGATCAGCGATGAGGAGAAGCGCAATACGGCCTATCATGAAGCCGGTCATGCCCTGATTGCCAGGCTGCTGCCGGGAACGGATCCCATCCACAAGGTGACGATCATCCCTCGCGGCAGGGCCCTCGGTTTGACACAGCAGTTGCCTATTGATGAAAAGCATACCTATCGCCGTCAATACCTCCTGAACAGCATCGCCATCCTTCTTGGGGGACGGGCGGCGGAAGAACTGGTGCTGAACGATTTCACGACCGGAGCGGGCAACGACATCGAACGGGCGACGGCGCTGGCGCGGAAAATGGTCTGCGAATGGGGAATGAGCGAAACTATGGGTCCCTTGAGTTACGGAAAAAAAGAAGAGGCCATCTTCCTCGGCAGGGAGTTTGCCACCCACAAGGATTACAGTGAAGAGACCGCCCAGAAGATCGACACCGAGGTCGCCCGCATCGTTTCGGATCGCTACGAGGAGGCCAAAAAACTCCTGACGGAGAATCTGGTCGCCCTCAATCGCCTGGCAGCGGAACTGTTGGAAAAAGAGGTCCTTAACGCCACGGAGATCGATGCCGTCATCGGCATTCCCATGCGGGAGACCGACCCGGAAAATACAGAAGTCTGAATGATTTTCTTATGTGGTTTTTAAGAGACTTGCAGGTTAACCAATCCGGCGAGACCGCTGCCCTCCTTCAAGATGCCGGCGTTGACCCCCACGGCATCGCGGCCATGCAGCCGAAGATGCAGCACCTCAACATACACCTGGAGGGGGTTTTCTGCCCCGCGGCCAACATTATCAAGCAGGAAATGCTCGCTGTGGGCGGGGATGCCGCCGTGGCCCGGGGTGCGGTGTCCTGCCGACTTCCCGATACGGATGTGGTCCTCATGGGCACGAGGAAACAACTGGGCAAGTTCGCCGTGAAGATCGCCGGTCAACCATTCGGGCTGTCGGTACTTGCAGAAAGATTAACGGGACTGATCGAAAAAATCGATTGCGAATCCTGGAAGTTGATCACTCCCCGACGGGTAATCACCCTGGGGGAAAAGACACTGGTCATGGGTATAGTTAATGTGACGCCCGACTCCTTCTCCGACGGGGGAAGGTACCTTGACCATAATCGCGCGGTGGACCATGCACTCCGTCTGGTGGCGGAAGGCGCCGATGTGATCGACATCGGTGGGGAATCGTCGCGTCCCGGCGCCATGCCGGTATCGCCGGAGGAGGAAATGAAACGGGTGCTCCCAGTGATTGCCGCCGTCGCGGGACGGACCGATATTCCGATATCCATCGACACGACCAAGGCGGATGTGGCCGGGAAAGCGATCGCTGCAGGAGCGGAGATAATCAATGATATCAGTGCGATGAGGTTTGACGAACAGATGCCTGCGGTTGCTATCGACAGCGGCGCCGCCGTCATCCTCATGCACATGCGGAGGACGCCTCGGGACATGCAGACCGGTGATCTTTCCTACCGGTCCCTGTGGGGGGAGATCGTCAGATTTCTTGCCGAGCGGATCGAGGATGCCCGGGAAAGGGGCATCACGGAGGAACGGATCGTCATTGATCCCGGCTTGGGATTCGGAAAAACCGCCACGGACAATCTGAGGTTGATCCGGGAGCTTAAGGAATGCCGTGTCCTCGGCCGGCCGATCCTCATGGGTCCTTCCCGCAAATCTTTTCTGGGCCGGATCACCGGGGAAACTACGGAGAGCCTGAGGGATGAGACCGTGGCGGCGGTAACGGCGTGCATCCTCAACGGCGCCCGGATGGTAAGGGTCCACGACGTGCGGGCGGCGAAAAAGGCCGCGGCCGTAGCCGATGCGATAAGAGAGGGAAGACCGTGATCGCCGGTATTGGCATCGACATGGTGGAGGTCCCACGGATGCAAAAGATTCTGCAGCGGTGGGGGGACAGGTTCACGGTTAGGGTTTACACCCCGGAGGAAATAGCCTATTGCCAAGGAAAAGCTATGCCGGCAATACATTATGCCGCCCGGTTTGCCGCTAAGGAGGCGGTGCTGAAGGCCCTGGGCCTCGGCTTGGGTATGGGTCTGGACCTGCGGGAAGTGGGAGTGGCTCGGGGCGATGTCGGCAACCCCCGGCTGACCTTTTCCGAACGTGGCCTCAGGATGGTCTGGGAAAGGGCGATTTGCCGGACGCATCTTAGCCTGACCCACACCCGTGAATCGGCGCTGGCGATGGTCATTTTGGAGACGCAAGCCTGAAAATGAAAAGCGTGATCATCTCGAAGAGTTCTGAAGAGACACTGAGGATCGGCAGGATCATCGGGAAGACAGCATCATCCGGGGAGGTCGTCGCCCTGGTCGGTGAACTGGGTACGGGGAAGACCTGCCTTACCCAGGGGATCGCCCGTGGACTGGCCGTACCAGAGGCATATCCCATTACCAGCCCCACCTTTACCCTGATCAATGAATATCAGGGCAGGCTGGCCCTTTACCATTTCGACATCTACCGCCTCGAAGGGGTGAAGGATCTGGAAGATATGGGCTACGAAGATTACTTCTACGGAGAGGGAGTGACGGTCATAGAATGGGCGGAAAGGATCCTGCCCCTGCTGCCGGCCGGGACACTTTTTGTATATCTCGCTTATCGGGGAGAAAATGATCGGGAATTGATCCTGAGGGGAAACAATGAACTGATCGGGAAGATAAATAACCTTTGGAAAGAGGGAGGTTGCTGAGCAATGGCACTTGTGGTGCAAAAATACGGCGGCACGTCGGTGGCGAATATGGAACGCATCGAAAATGTCGCCCAAAGGGTGATCAAGGCAAAACAAGCGGGCAACGACGTAATAGTGGTTCTATCCGCCATGGCCGGGGAAACGGACCGGTTGATAAATCTGGCTAATCAGGCGGCGGCGGATCCCGATTCCCGGGAATACGACGCCCTGATCGCCACCGGGGAGCAGGTAACGGTGACCCTGCTGGCCATGGTGCTCAACAGGCTGGGCTACAAGGCCCGTTCGTTTCTCGGCTTTCAGATAAAGATCAATACCGACCGGGCGCATCAAAAGGCCCGGATCACCAAGGTGGATACCCGAAAGATGCGGGAGGAGCTGAAGAAGGGATTAGTGCTGGTCGTGGCGGGTTTCCAGGGGGTCGATGAGGAAAACGACATCACCACTCTGGGCCGCGGCGGGTCCGATACGAGCGCGGTGGCGTTGGCGGCGGCACTTAAGGCGGATCTCTGTGAAATATACACCGACGTTGATGGGGTATATACGACGGATCCGAATATATACGATAAGGCACGGCGTCTGGAACGGATTTCTTACGACGAAATGCTCGAAATGGCCCGGGCGGGAGCCAAGGTCCTGCAACCCCGGTCGGTGGAAATGGCGAAAAAATATGAAGTTCCCATTTATGTCAAATCTTCTTTTTCAGACGAAGGGGGAACTTTGGTGACCAAGGAGGACAAGGAGATGGAAAAGGAAGTGGTATCCGGCGTGACCTATGATCGCGACCAGGCAAAGATTACCGTAATCAACGTTCCGGATCGTCCCGGGATCGCGGCGCGGCTGTTCACGCCATTGGCGGAACATAATATCATGGTGGATATGATCATCCAGAATGCCAGTGTCGATGGCTTCACGGACCTGACCTTCACGGTCTCCCGCAAGGATGTGAAACAGGCCGCGGTGCTCGTGCGGGAGGCGGCCAATGACATCGGCGCGGCGCGGGTGGAGATAGACGACAGCGTTGCCAAGGTATCCATTATAGGCGTCGGGATGGTGAGCCATTCCGGCGTGGCGGCGAAAATGTTCACCATTTTGGCCAAAGAAGGCATCAATATCGAGATGATCAGCACATCTGAAATAAAGATCTCCTGCGTCGTCAAAGCCAAATACACGGAATTGGCGGTGATGGTTCTTCATGACGCCTTCGAATTGGAAAAATAACCGTTGCGGAGTTAACCTCAATGACCGGCAACGGCAGGGATTGCTGGTAATCCTTGCCGTTGCCGCATTCATTTATGCCGGTATGTCGGCGTATGAATGGGATCAGCGCAAACCATTCTCCATCCCCGCCGGTGGTGCCCAGAACGGTCCGGTGGCGGTGGAGATCGCCGGGGAAATCCAGGCCGCGGGGATCTATCATCTTCAAGAAAATACCACCCTTTCAGAACTGCTGACTCGGATCGCATCGATCGATATGAGTGCGGCGGCGCCCGCTCCCGATCTCGGGCGGCTGTTGAGAAACGGCGACTCGGTGCGGATCGACAGCGACCGCCGCCTGCATTTAGGACGGATGGAGGGGACAACCCGTCTGGCCCTGGGAATGCCCGTAAACATCAATACCGCCACCAGAGAGGAATTGATCATGATCCCAGGCCTCGGTGAAAAAACGGCCCAGGGTATTCTGGAATTACGCCGCTCTACACCCGGAGGCATTCGTAAGATGGAAGACCTGGTGGCGATAAAGGGTATCAAGGCAAGACGCTTGGAAAAACTGCGGAGATATTTATTTGTCGAGGGGCCGGTTTGATGGCGATCGTCATTTAACCGGACGGACCGGCTTGATAACGAATCTCCCGACCTGAGTCAAATTACCCAAGAAAACAAACGAAATTGATTTGAGTGCTTCGGAGTTCCCTGTGGCGCCTCAGAGGTCGCACGGGCCCATCGCGTTAGATAAACTATCAACATCAACATTGTCACTGGTTACGGAATTGGTGGTAGTGACTGAGGACACGCTGGACGTAGTTTTGGGTCTCCCGGTAGGGAGGAATGCCCCGGTGTTTGATGACGGCGTTTTCTCCGGCATTGTAGGCGGCCAGGGCTAGCGAAAGGTCGTTTCTGAACAGCTCCATCAGATAACGGAGATACTTGACGCCCCCCTCGACATTGCTTTCCGGATGAAAGGAATCGGGGACCTGCAGGGCATAGGCGGTGGATGGCATAAGTTGCATCAAGCCCCGTGCCCCTTTTGGAGATACGGCCCGATGGTTGAAATTTGATTCAGTCTTGATCACCGCTTTGATCAGGGCCGGATCGATATCATACTTCTTCGCCGTCTGAGTGATCATCTGATCGTATTTGGTAACATCCGCCGCCGTGATTTTGAAAAGGACCCGTTTCTCCCGATACACCAGGACGTAATTGACATGGGGACCGGTGGGTACGTTGGTCAGATGGATAGTGCCGTGCTTGTCCACATATTTATAGATATCGGCACACGCGGGAGCGGCGCCGAGAAGTGACAGTATGGCCAGCCCGGAGAAACCGGCGGCGGCTTGGACGGCGATTATTTTCCTCAAGGAAACCATTGCGGCATATTACGAAATTTTAGAGTGGAAATGCAAGATATTTTCATAGCCGGAAGAATTGATTGCGCTTGACAGGCCTGGTGCTCGATGATAAAGGTGCAGCCTGATGTTAGCCATCGGTCGGGGCGTGGCGCAGCTTGGTAGCGTATCTGAATGGGGTTCAGAGGGTCGGAGGTTCAAATCCTCTCGCCCCGACCATGAAAATCAAGGGGTTACAGAGTTATTCTGTAGCCCCTTTTTGTTTGCTCTGGATTAACTCTCACACATTTTTACCGATTCCGATTTGCTCCACGGATAAACATTGGCTTTCAGAAGGAAAATATCCTGTTGACAGATATATTCGATCTGCCTATATTCGATCAACTTTAGGGCAACCAGTCGATTTACGGTACATTTCAGAGTAACGGGCACCGCTGTAAGCGATATCTTCGGCGTGACCTTTGAAAAATGGCTTCGCCGCGGCTCAGAAATCTTTTTCGCTTCTGAATGGTTAACGTATAAATATTATTTATTACAAGGTGTTAAGTTCAATCACGCCATGGCGAAAAACATTTGATTCGTTGCGTGCGAACCGTTTTTCCACGGTTATGCAAAGCTCTCTCGGCATGAATCAGGCAGCCAAGAACGGGTAAATATTATTCCGGTTGTCGTCTCAGGCAGATGCGTAGCAATGGCCCCGCACAAGAGACAAAAACGGTGCGAAGAATCGTTGTCCGGGACCGCCTGACACAGAGGACCCTACGGCTCGAAAGTTTCAGGAAAAAATGAAAATAATATCGATAATATTGGCGTTTATTTTGATGGGGTGTGTCGGAATCCCTGAAAATGTAAAACCCGTAGATAATTTCAAGTTGGAGAAATATCTATGGCATTGGTACGAAATCGCCAGGCTGGATCATTCTTTTGAGCGCGGTTTGACCCGGGTGACCGCGGACTACAGTTTGCTGGCCAACGGCGGGGTCAGAGTTCTAAATCGCGGTTATTCTCTTAACGACAAGGCCTGGAAGGAAGCCGAAGGGAAGGCCTATTTCGTTAAGGGTTCGGATCAAGGATACCTGAAAGCCTCTTTTTTTTAGTCCCTCTTTGGGCTCGTATATCGTATTTGAACTCGACCATTAGGATTACCAATATGCCCTCATATGCGGCCCGGATAAATCATATTTGTGGATTCTGGCCAGAGCCCCGGAAATGAGCAGGGATACATTAGCTATCCTCACGGCTAAAGCGGCCAATTCAGGTTTTGACACCGGAAAATTGATATTTGTCGATTACCCCTGATCGCCTTAAATTACTAATACCCGCCCAAGCCTGCAGCTTGACAAGGGGTTCGCAACTTATCAGCCCTTAGCGGAAACCTAACTGGGGTGCAATCCCATCGGGGGGACGTCACCGCCTTACCCTTCCTACGAATGTGCCCGGAAAGCTGTGATGGAGTCGGCGTCGCCCAGCACGAGGAGCCTGTCGCCGGCGTGGAGTCGCTCATCAGGACCCGGGGCTTTCAAAAGTTTTTCTTCCCGCAATATGCCGATCACACTGATGCCGTAACGCTTCCGGAAGGCCGTCTCCCCCAGGGTACGCCCCGTGACAACGGAAGCGGCTCCCAACTTGACCTCCTCAAGGCGAATGTTGTCGCCGGCCTCGGTTTCAGCATGAATATCCGTCTCCCGGAGCAGCCTCTCCGCTTCCAAGAGATCATCCAGGGCGCCCGTCAGTATCAGGCGGTCACCCGGATAAATCCGGAAATTCGGTTCCGGATCGTAGTAATGGCGACCGGCCCTGGTCACTGCCAGAATGGAAACACCGGTCTGGGAGCGCAGCGGAATGTCCTGCACGTACTGTCCCGAATAGATGGATCCCGAGGGCAAGCGCACCTCCCGGAACTGGATCTTCCAATCGGCCATTCCCTGCAGGACATCCATGGCGTGGGTCAGTGTGTCGGCGGCCTGCTCCCCTAAATCCAGGTAAGGACGGAAGATCACCGGCACCCCGGCACGCTCGTATGCCGTCGCATCCTGGGGGGCCGCGGCCGTAAGAGCCAGGTTTCCCTGGTAGCCGCGATTCTTCAGCATTTGCAGGAGGGAAAGGTTCAGCTCGCGGATCCGCACGGTACTCACTATCCAGCGGGTCTTGTCGAGGGGGAGTTGTTCGTGGATTTCCGGGTCGCCGATATCCCCGTACAGGACGCTGACCCCCTGTTGCCGCCATTTTTTCAGGACCGCGGGATCGAAGTCCACGGCGATTATCCTTTTGCGCCGCCGCAGGAGGTGTTCGGCCAGGGCGCCGCCATAGGATCCCAAACCGACGAGGATCGCATCCGTCTCCGCTGCATCGTAAAGGCAGCACTCCGCCGCCTCCCGTTGCGGATTCTTTTTTTCAAATATTTTCAGCGGTTTGGATAATAGTTGGTAGAGGGGGCCCGAATAGAGGATCATATAGGTCGAGGCCAGGATCGTCACCACGCCGACAAGGGTGATTAGGCCCACGACGGGGGCGGTGATGTGGCCAAGGCTGAAACCAAGGGCGGCAACGATGAGGGAAAACTCGCTGATCTGGGCTACGGTCAGGCCGGCCAGGAAGCTCGTCCGGCGGCGGTAGCCCATGACACCCATAATGACGAGGACAATGAGGGGGTTGCCGATGAGGACGAAAAGGGAAAAGATGATCGCGGGACCGATCTGGGATCCGACGGCGGTCCAATCGAGACGCGCCCCGAGATCGATAAAGAAAAAGAGGAGCAGGAAATCCCGCAGACTGGCAAGGCGGCCGCCGATGGCGTCACGGTATTCGGTGGACGCCAGGGAGACGCCCGCCAGAAAGGCCCCCACCTCCTTGCTGAAGCCGAGATAATCGCTGACCATGCTGAGAATGACGGTCCAGGAGATGGAAAATAAAGTCAATATTTCCTGGGAATAGGCCAAACGCTGGGTGAGCCAGGGCAGGACGCGCCACATCAGGAGGCCCACCACCCCCACAAACCCCAGCCCCTTGAGGGTAATCCACAGGAGCGTGAGGGCCATGGATTGTTCCCCTTCGGGGCCCGCACGGAAAAAGGTGAGGCCCACCAGGGCCAGGATGGCCGCGATGTCTTGAACAATCAGGAATCCCAGGGCGATCTGACCATGCAGAGAATCAATCTCCTTTTTATCGGAAAGGAGCTTCACAATGATGATGGTGCTGGAAAATGTAAGGGTTACAGCGATATAGACGGAGCTGATGAAGGAATAGCTTAGAGCCAGGGCAATGGCAAACCCGAAGATGGAGGTAAAGATGATCTGTCCCAGTCCCGTGGCCATAGCTACCGGACCCATGGTGCGGATAAGGCCCAGATCCAGTTTGAGCCCGACAATGAACAGCAGCAGGGAAATGCCGATATGGGCCAGCAGCTCGATCTGGTCGTAGCTGGAGATAATGCCGAGGGCGGAAGGACCCGCGGCAATGCCGGCCGCAAGAAACATGATGATCAGGGGCTGTCGCAGCCTTTGGCCGATGACGCCGAAGAGGGTTGCCATCCCCAGGATCAGGGCCACTTCATAGAACACATTGCCTTCAACCATGTCTTTTCCTTACGTTATGTCTGCACCTGTTGACAAGCGGGTGATATGCCGGGACGATCTGTCCTAATAACAGAAAACGGCTGGATTTAAGGATAATTTTGTTTATTCCGGAAAATGTTCTGCCGCCAGCGACTCCGATTCAGCATCTCGTATCCGAGGAAAATATGGTCTCCGTTTTGCGTGAATTACTCAAAAAGACTTTCAACCATTTGGTTTTTTTTGGCATCAAGGGTACGGGACTTCTGAAGAAGATCTTCATCGGCAGCCAGGCCGTGAATATTATAGACGGAATAGACAATCTGATCGTAGCCATGCCTCAGTATGCCCGCTGCTGCGCTCC
>CAZNDG010000011.1:0-47121 GCA_964571695.1 uncultured Syntrophus sp. | reverse complement strand
CAAAGCTATCCCCTGAATCTCATCGAATTGAACAAAATTATTCGTCTCAATGGAGAGGAAGGATCGAAAATCGTCTTTTTTTCCGTCGTAACGCCAGAAGACGACCGGGAGGCCACGGAGAGGTATCTCAAGTAGCTGTCGCAATTATATTCCGACAATAAAGAGACCGCTTATGAGCTGTATCTTGGGGAGAAATCATGGCGGGACCTCAAGAAGATCATAAAACAGAAACAAAACGAATTCATCGTGGTTCAAAGAGGATCAAGGATGTTCATGGACCAGATAGCCAGAAAATTCCTCATCAACGATCTGGTTTATGAAGGCCATACGCCGTTGATCATCATGCCTTGACTTACTTTGAGAATCCGTGGGACCCATGATGTTTTTTTAGCCGTGGGCCAAAGCCGAAGAAAGGTCATTTTCATCATGGACGGTCAACCCCTTTTTTACCCCTCATTTATTTTATGAGCTTTGCTCTGGAATATCAGGCCAATTTTATGTTCCCGGACCCCGGAACGATGATGCGGGACTCTTCCTGGCGTTGCATCTCTTTGGCCTGGGCGATCATCATGCCAACAAAGCTCTCCATGGCCTCCGGGAATTTTTCCGCTGCCTGTTGGAGGTTTTTCGCTTCGATGGGGAAGCGGATGGGCAGGGGACCCTGCTTGGTTATCAACTGGGTATTGCCGATGTACAGGACCTTGCGCTGTTTGTCCGCTTCCCCGTTGGCCTTGACCGGTGTTAGTTGATGCAGGGAGCCGACGGTCATATCGGTGAAGATTTCCTCCCGATAGAGATTGTTCTGGTTAATGCGTACCTTTTCCGGTTTTTGATCCGTTGCGGCATCCATGATATATGCTCTCCTCAAAATTTCATCAGCCGGTCCTACCGACTGTGGTTTGCCTCTACATCCGCCTCATAGCACAACCTTCCAAGAAAACAAGGGCGTTTTTGACATTCTCACGGCAGGTCTCCGGAAATTTAACTGCGGAGAGCCCAAAAGGACCGTCGCAACCGGGATTAAAAACCTGACAAATATTGAGCATTTACTTTAAACAATAAAGTCAACATATTGTAATAATTCTGAAATAAATAATATCGCTTGCAATTTCCTTTTCCTTTCGCATATAGAGACAGTTCTCTGGGGCCGGAGTCACGCAATCCGTGACCGGAGTTCTGGTTTACACTTTTCGCGTATGTCGCTGCATTAAACCGCCGGTCGAGGGCACAGAAAAGGAGATCCGTGCCTGCCCCGAGGTGCGATCAATGCGGCATACCGGAACCGGAAAAGCAGTTAGATCTTTACGTTTGCCGATAAAGGAGCAATTATGTGGAAAAAGGAACAAATCCGCCATGTAATCAAGCGGGTGGTCGCTCCGGTCACCATCATGTTCATCCCCCATCACCACGCTAAACATTCCTTCAACCTGAACATCCCATTTTTATTCATACCCTTGATCTCCATCCTTACCATACTGGGTATTATTTACGCCGGTTCGATGATTGGAGACCTGGTCCGGTATCAGGTGATGGAGCATCAGATGCGTGACTACACCGCCAAGGTCGGTGAATTCAATGCCGCCTTAAGTGCCGTCAAGCAAATGGAGGGTGAACTCAAAGCGCTGATGTCCCAGGGTTCCAAGGGAAAGATCCTGGAGAGTTACGAATCCGCCGACATGGGTACGGTGGATATGTATCAGATTCAGAAACAAATCGAAATATCAATGGAAACCGTGGCTGGTATCAGAGACTACCTTAGAAACCAGAAGGATTTGTATATGGCAACTCCCCGGGGATTTCCCGTAACCGGAAAGATTACCTCCCTGTTCGGCAGCCGCGCCAATCCCATTACCGGACGGGTGGAACTGCACCGGGGCATCGACATCGCCGCACCGGCGGGGACGCCGGTTCAGGCAACCGCCGACGGAGTGGTAAGCTTTGCCGGGTGGAACCGGGGCGGGGGAAATACAGTGGTCGTCGAACACGGTCACGGCTTCTCCACCTGTTACGCCCACAACCGCGCCAATGTCGTACGGGTAGGACAGAGGGTCAAGCGGGGGGATGCCCTGGGTTACGTGGGGGCGACGGGAAATGCCACGGGCAATCATCTCCATTACGAGATCTGGCAGGAAGGCCGGGTGATCAACCCACGGCAGAGTCTGGAGGTGGCGCGTGTTCCATAGAAAAGCGGACAGGTTGAAAATGGTCCTGGGGGAAAACGCCAGGATCACCGGCAATGTGGAATCAACCGGGGCGGTCTTTATCGATGGCGCCATTCGGGGCAATGTGGAGGGGGCCAAGGTAATCCTCGGTGAGCACGGCTGCGTGGATGGGGACATCAAAGCCGGGACGATCATCATTGGCGGCACGGTTACGGGACGTCTCGACGGCACGGAAAAGGTCGAGATCAAGGCCACCGGCCGGGTCGCCGGGGACATCGAGACGAGGATCCTGGTTATTGCCGCCGGCGGGGTATTCAACGGGAACGTCCGGATGGAAGGGGCGGGGAATTCCTCCGGGGAGTGCGGCGACGGCAAGGTCGTGGAATTTCTCGTCAAGGAACAGTCCTGAACGGAAGTGAAGATCTACGCCGTCGCCGACATCCATGGCCGGAAATCACGACTGGAACGAATGCGGTCGGCGGTGGCCGCAACCAGTCCAGATCTGGTGGTCATGGCCGGCGACATCACCGGGTTCGGCAATCAGGACGATCTCTTTGCCGGCCTTGACAGCCTATCGATTCCGATCCTGGCCGTTGCCGGCAATACGGACAACGCCAATCTTGAAAAAGAATTTGCAAAATACCAAAATATACTCTCTATTCAGCTCCGTAAAGAGGTAATCGATGGGGTGTCCTTCATCGGATTGGGCGGGACACTGAGCGTACCCTTTCTGGAAAAACTCCGGCCTAAAGACAACAGCGGTCTTGATACCCGGGTGGAGGAACTGGGGGACAAGGACATTCTGGTCACTCATACCCCGCCCTGGGGGATCCTGGACCGGGGATTCGCCTCCCTGCACGGCGGCTCGAAATGGCTCCGGGAGGTTTTGGAACGAAGGCACCCGCGGCTCCTGATCTGCGGGCATATTCACGAGGACCGGGGCGCCGCCGCGGTGGAAGGGACAACGGTGGTCAATTGCAGCATGGGCCGGAAGGGTGCCGGCGCCCTGATCGAGATCAAGAAAGACGGCGTGATGAAGATTGCATTTTTATGACCACAATATCACCTCAGGCCTGGACGTAGCTGCCGTTCCGTTCGACCACCAGGCCCTTTTCCATCAGCCTCTCCAGATGCTTGACGCTAAGCACCCGCTCACCGAATTCAAAAAAGGCCAGAGGTTCCCGAGGCTTCTTATAGATGAGCCAAGCGGCGACGATTTCCTGAATATCATGGGGACGGGCAAGGAAATTCAAGAGGTTTGCTTCGCGATGATGGATGATTTCCTCGTATCGGCGCCAACGCTCATCGGCGTTGTCGGTGAATACGCCGGTGTCATGGCCGGTGATCCACCTCCGGGCCGGAATCTCCCGGAGCAGCTGTAGGGAGGAGATGGTGGCTTCGATACTCGAATAGCGGTCGCCATACCAGGGGCCGAAGGAAGTCATATCGTAATCCCCTAAAAATAGGACCTCCTGTTCCGGGAAGTAGAAGGCGAGATGACCCGGGGTATGGCCGGGGGCGCCGATCACCTGAACGGTTGTGGAGGCGAAGGAATAGACGTCTCCTTCGGTCAGGTAGGCGTCGGCCCGGCGAGGGCGATAGCGGAAGGTTTCCGTGAGTACCTGCCGCCAGTGGTCGCGATGGGGTTCGGACAGGTTGTACCAATCAAGAAGGACTTCCAGGTCTCCCAGAGGCGGTTCGTCCCGGTGGGAAATCCTCACGGCAGCTCCCGGGAAAAGGTCCAGATAGGTTATGTGGTCTTCATGCCAATGGCTCAGCCACACCTCGTTCACCCCTTCTCGGTCGCGGATATCCAGGAGGCGCTTTTCGTCGGAGGCCGGATCGATTATTATTCCCGGTCCCTGGATATAAAGGGAATGACAGTAGGGATAGCGCCCACGGTTGACGCCGGGAATGAACCAAACCGGTCCGAAATGTATTTCCTCGCAACCCATGATGTTGGAGAATATAGGCGGAGCTGCGGGGTCTGTCAAGGATAATCCGGCCGCACCTGAACATGCTCCAACGGTCAGGGCCGAATACATGCAATTGACGGCCCTTGCTCAAGTTGAGGCGCCGGCAACACGGAACGAAAGGCCAAGCCCGGCTGCACGAGCCGGGTATTTGCTTGACCCCGCCGGGAATATCTCCTATAGTCCGCCCCGCGCTGAGGATCTTTACACAGCGGACTATCCATCAACGGGAGGTATTAGACAGATGAAGATCATTCTTTTAGGAGCCCCCGGAGCCGGCAAGGGCACCGTGGCGAAACTGCTTTCGGAATACGATGGTTCGGTACAGATATCCACGGGAGATATACTCCGCGGCGCCGTCAAGGCGGGCACGGAACTGGGTAAGAAGGCTAAGGCATACATGGATGCCGGCGACCTCGTTCCCGACGAGCTGATCATGGCGCTCATGAGGGAGAGGCTCGCGGCACCGGACTGCCGCCAGGGATTCATCCTCGACGGTTTTCCCCGGACCATCCCCCAGGCGGCCGCACTGAAGGTACTGTTGCGGGAATTGCAGATCGCCCTGGACTTCGTGGTCAGTCTGGAGGTTCCCCGGGAGGTCATCCTGGATCGTTTGACCACCCGGCGCACCTGCTCCAATCCTGATTGCCAGGAGATATACAATATCAAGAGCAATCCTCCCCTTCCGGACGGAAGGTGTAAAAAATGCGGCAACCCCACCATTCAGCGGGATGACGAAACCGAGGCGGCGATTCAATACCGCTTGGAAACCTATGAGAAAAAGACCTCCCCGTTGATCGAGTTTTACCGCACCGAAGGGCTTCTCAGACAATTTCCGTCGGTGAGCAGCGTGGAAACCGTCGCGGCCGTCAAGCAGCAACTGGGGAAATGATCGATTACGACGGAGAACTCAATGCCGAACAGCGGCAGGTGGTTCTGGAGCCCGGAGGGCCGCTGCTGGTAATTGCCGGCGCCGGCAGCGGCAAGACCCGGACCCTGACCTACCGTGTAGCCCGTCTGATCGAGTCCGGATGCCCGCCAGGACGGATCGTGCTGGCCACTTTCACCAACAAGGCGGCGCGGTCCATGATGAGCCGGGTCGCCGATCTGATGTCGGCGGACGTCAGCCGCCTGTGGGGCGGCACCTTCCATCATCTGGGTCACCGGTCTCTCCGCGCCCATGCCCGCAGGCTCGGTTACGAAAACAATTTCGTCATCATCGATGCCGATGACGCGAAACAGCTCGTCAACCGCTGCCTGGCCGAGAAGGTAAATAATGTCGGTCCCAAATTCCCCCGCGGCGATGTCCTTCGGGACATCATCAGCTTCGCCCGCAATACCGACCGGCGCCTCGAGGAGGTGATTACGGATCGCTTCCCTTATCTAAACAGCTATCTGGAGGCCATCATGGCCGTGGCGAATCATTATGCCGGCGAGAAGAAGCGTCTCAACGTCATGGATTTCGACGACCTGATCATCAACTGGCGCCTCCTGCTTGTGGATCATGAGGACGTCCGGACCGACTACGGAGAACGTTTCCGGCATGTCCTGGTGGACGAATATCAGGATACGAACATTATCCAAGCGGACATCACGGACCTTTTGGCCTCCCGGCACCGGAACATCATGGTAGTTGGCGACGATGCCCAAAGCATCTATGCCTTCCGGGGTGCAAATTATGCCAACATAATGAAATTCCCCGATAAATACCGGGACTGCAAGATCTTCAAACTGGAGGTGAATTACCGCAGTACCCCGGAGATCCTCCACATGGCCAACCTAAGCATCCGGAACAACGAGCGGCAGTTCGAAAAGTCACTCCGGGCCGTCCGCCCCCGGGGGGTCATGCCGGTTTTGGCTTCGCTTCGCAATGTCCAGATGCAGGCCGATTTCGTTGCCCAGCGGATCATCGAACTGATCGGTGAGGGATATTCTCCGGGCGAGATCGCGATCCTCTACCGGGCCCATTTTCACTCCATGGATCTGCAGATGGAGCTAACCCGCCGTGGCATCCCATTCACTATCCGTTCCGGTATCCGATTTTTCGAGCAGGCCCACATAAAGGATGTGACGGCGTATATGCGCATCGTCGTGAATCCCGGCGACGAGATGGCCTGGCGGCGGGTCCTCGGACTCTGCCACCGGATCGGCAGGCAGACGGCGGACAAGATCTGGAAATGGCTGGCGGGATACGGGGACCCCTTGACGACATTTTTGGGTGAAGCGGCCCGGGTCAAGGTCGGTGCTGCGGCCCGGCCCGGTCTGGAGGGGCTTCAGGAACTACTGGCGGCGCTCCGAAATCTGGAGAACGGCGATATGGGGACGATCATCGAGACGATCTTGAAGCGGGGGTATGAGGCGTACCTACAGGCGGCATATCCGGATGCAGTCCAGCGTTTGGACGATCTCAGTCAAATGGCCGTTTTCGCTGCACGTTTTTCCTCTTCCGGAGATTTTTTGCGGGAGATGGCGCTCCTTACCGGCGTCGGTGAAGAAGGGGAGGGGATTGCGGAAGCCGGGGAGGGAAGGGTAATCATGAGCACCATTCACCAGGCGAAGGGACTGGAATGGTCCGTAGTGTTCATCCCCTGGTGCGCCGAGGGGATGATTCCCCTCGGCCGTGCCCTTGCGGATCCCGAGGGGGAAGAGGAGGAGCGGCGGCTCTTCTATGTGGCGGTCACCCGGGCCAAGGATCAGCTTTACCTATGTTACCCCGCCGTGGAATACCGGAGGGGGATGGGATATCTCTCCGTGAAGAGTTCACGGTTTATCAGTGAGCTGACGCCGACCGTCACCGCGTCCCGTCGGGGGCGGCCTTACGAGCGCTGGCTGGTGGAGGAGGATTGATCGCCGCTACAGCCAGCGGTCTGTTTTCTGCTTCTCTTCGTACTCCGCCCGCAGAGCGATCTGGGTGGCCTCGGCGATGTCCTCCACACGTTTTACCCAGTCCTCGAACTTTATATCCACCCCGAATATCCCGATCATTTCATCCCGATCGTCCATAATCGGCGCCGAGACGGTGATGCACAGGGCGCCGGTCATCTTGGAGATGTAGAAATTGGTGACGTGGATCTTTCCCGTCTGCAGGGGTCGGATAAACCATTCCCGATCGGACTGGTCCGTACCGACGCCGTAGTTTTCATATTTGGCCCGGTCCTGGATATTGGTGATGTTTTTTGTCATCTTCCTGCCGTTCATGTCCACTACGTAGGCGAACTGGATGGAGGGGTTCTCCTCGATGCATTGCTGCATCACCGGTTCCTGTTCCTCCGGTTTCATCGTCTTGATGGCGGGATGCTCGATGATCTGCTTCACCACCGCCACGGCGGCCTGGGCCGCCCGGTACTTGATCTTGTCCAGCTCCGACATGAAGAGCTCGGGGATGTACTTTCGGACCCGCTTTTCCATCTCTTCATTGGAGATGCTGGTGACCCGCCCGGATTCGTACTCTTCATTGATCCACTTGTGAATCTTGGAGATTCCGGGATGGCGCTTGTCGATCTCCGCCTCGTCATGAAGGCCGAAATGGGAATTTATCCAGAAGGCGATTCCCGCCTTTCCCGACTTGTCGGTGATCATGGGCACGATGGGGCGCTTCAAAAGTTTGGTGGTGTCGAAGATATTGTATATTTCTTCGCATTTGATCAGACCGTCCACATGAACGCCCGCCCGGGTGACGTTGAAATCGGCGCCCACAAAGGGATAATTGGCCGGGATCTTGTGGCCTATTTCCTTCTCGAAATACTGGGCGATGTCGGTGATCACCGTGGTGTCGATGCCGTTTTCATTTCCCGTCAGGCCGACATATTCGATGATCAATGCCTCGATGGGGGGATTGCCGGTCCGCTCCCCCAGCCCCAGGAGGGTGGCGTTGGCGGCGCTGCATCCATAAAGCCAGGAGGTGGTGGCGTTGATCAGTGCCTTGTGAAAATCGTTATGGCCGTGCCATTCCAGAAGGTGTCCGGGGACACCGGCGTCGTCTATGAACGCCCGGACAAGCTTGTCCACACTTCTGGGGAGTGACGCCCCGGGATAAGTGACGCCGTAACCCATGGTGTCGCAAAGCCTGATCTTGATGTCAATCTTGCTCTCCTCGCGGAGTTTCATCAATTCGATGGCAAAGGGGATGCAGAAGCCGTAGATGTCGGCCCGGGTAATATCCTCGAAGTGACAGCGGGGGATGATGCCCTCCGACAGGATGGAACGGACGATATTGAGATAGTCGTCCAGGGCCTGCCTTCTGGTTTTGTTGAGCTTGAGGAAGATGTGATAATCGGAGACGGAGGTGAGTATCCCCGTTTCCCTGAGACCGGCTTCCTTGACCAGGCGCACGTCTTCTTTGGCGGCCCGGATCCAGCCCGTCACCTCCGGATAGCGCAGTCCAAGGGAAAGGCACTTATCCACTGCTTCCCGGTCCTTATTGCTGTAGAGGAAGAATTCCGTCTGACGGATCACCCCGTTCTCACCGCCCAGGCGGCTCATGAGGACGAAAAGATCGAAGATCTGCTTTACCGTGTAAGGAGGACGGGCCTGCTGACCATCCCGGAAGGTGGTGTCGGTGATGAAGATTTCATCCGGCGGTGTGATGGCCATGAGTTTATGATCGAAATCGATCCTGCTGACCTGCTCGTAGGGGAAAACATCTTTTTGCAGGTTCGGTTCGGCGATATCTTTCAGTTCATAGCGCCAGAATTTGCTGTGCTCGTGGTCCAGGACCTTCTTGTTCTTGTTCCATTTAGCCATGTCGGGAATGCTCCTGAAAACAAGAGAGGGCGCCTGAGATTTCACGCGCCCTCTCAGATAAACTATGATAATGCTTTTTTAATTCACCGGGGGCTTGCTGTCTTTCGACGGCTTGTATGGTTTTTTTGCCCCGGCCTGTTTACGCGCCTTTTCTAAATCTTCCATGGTGAACCCGGAGCGGGGGATCTTCAGCTTCTGGCCCGGATAAATGAGGTTTGCTTTTTTGATCTGGTCTTTGTTGGCCTGGTAAATAATCGGCCAAAGGTAAGGATCGTCGTAAATGTCCTTGTATTTGGAGATCCACCAGAGGCTCTCGCCCTTCTTAACCACATATTCCGTAACCAGACCGGTGCCCTTTGCCTCAGGTTTGGCCTCTGTCTTCGCCGGCGCTGCGGCCGGTGTTTTCGTTTCGGAAACCACCTGCTGATTGCCGGGAGCCGCGGTTGGTCCGTTGGTTACCGCCTTTTTTGCGCAACCGGCAAAGGAAAGGGCCATCATCGCCGCCGCCACAATACCGCATAGGAACATCCAGTGCCTTTTGTATTGCATTTTAAAACCTCCTTATTGAAAAATATGAATTTTCAGCCAACGGCTAACATCTATAAACATGACCGGCGTTTGTCAATAAAAAATATCCGCTATTGAACGATTTTCAAGGACAGCTCCATGAGCTGTTCGACGCTTACCCGGGAAGGGGCGTCCGTGAGGAGGCAGGATGCCTTCTGGGTCTTCGGGAAGGCAATGACATCCCGGATGGAATCGGCCCCGGTCATGAGCATGATCAAGCGGTCTAAACCAAAGGCGATTCCTCCGTGAGGCGGCGTTCCAAATTCGAGGGCATCTAAAAGGAATCCGAATTTATTCCGTATTTCATCCTGCTCAAGTCCCAAAGCCGCAAAGACGGCGGCCTGGACATCCTTTTTGTGGATGCGGATGCTGCCGCCGCCGATTTCGGAGCCATTCAGGACGAGATCATAGGCCCGGGCCCGGACCCGGCCCGGATCGCTCCGCAGATTCCCGAGATCTTCCAAAACCGGAGCGGTGAAGGGATGATGGGTGGAGGTGTACCTCTTTTCCGTATCACTGTACTCCATGAGGGGGAATTCGGTTATCCAGGTGAAGGCAAAGGCCTTGGGGTCGATGAGATCGAGCTTCCTGGCCAGATGGATCCGGAGATTGCCCAGTGCGTCATTGACCACCCCTGGGGTGTCGGCGACAAACAGGAGGAGGTCTTCGCTTTTGGCCTCCAGCCGCGTTTCGATGTTCCGCATCTCCTCTGGCTTGAGAAATTTGGCGATGGGGGAAGTCCAGCCGTCGGCATTGATGCGAGCCCAGGCAAGGCCGCCGGCCCCATAATCGGCTACGTAATCCCGCAACTGGTCAATGTCCTTTCGGGAGAGCCGGCGTTGATCCTCGACCCTTATGGCCTTGATGGCGCCCCCGGAGGCGGCGACCTCCAGAAAAAGTTTGAAATCCGCATTACGGAGGATATCCGTCAGGTCCCTGATTTCCATGCCGAAGCGGGTATCGGGGTTGTCCCGGCCGTATCTCTCCATGGCATGGCGATAGGATAACCGTGGGAGCGGCAGGGTGATTTCAATGCCGAGGCAGGCGCGGAAAAGATGGGCGATGAAGCCTTCCATTATCTTCATCAGGTCATCTTCGTCGATGAAGGACATCTCGATGTCGATCTGGGTAAATTCCGGCTGCCGGTCCGCGCGCAGATCTTCGTCCCGGAAGCACTTGACGATCTGATAGTAGCGGTCGAATCCGGATACCATGAGCAACTGCTTGAAAATCTGCGGCGATTGGGGCAGGGCGAAAAAAGTTCCCGGATTCACCCGGCTTGGGACCAGGTAGTCCCGGGCCCCCTCCGGGGTACTTTTCGTGAGCACCGGGGTTTCTACTTCAATGAATCCCTCCCGCTGGAAATATTCCCGAATGGCGGCGGCGGCTATGCTTCTCAGGATCAGTTTCTGCTGGATGTCTTTCCGGCGCAGGTCAAGATAACGATATTTCAGGCGTACGTTTTCCGATATCTCGGCGGCGGGGGCGTCGATGAGAAAGGGTGGCGTGCGGGACTCGTTCAGGATCTCCAGTTTGTCGATCATCACTTCGATCTTTCCCGTTTTCAATTCCGGATTTTCCATATCCGGTGGACGCAGGCGGACCTTCCCCCGCACGGCGAGGACGAACTCGCTTCTGATCCGGTGGGCTTCCTGGTGGGCGCCGGCTTCGTATTCGGGATTGAAAACTATCTGCACAAGGCCCTCCCGGTCCCTCAAATCCACGAATATTACCCCGCCGTGGTCCCGGCGGCGATGAGTCCAGCCCATCAGCACCACTTCCTGGCCAGCTTCGGATACCGTCAACGCCCCGCAATAGTGGCTGCGTTTGTCTTTGACAATGAAATCGGACAATTTAAACCTCTTCTTTTCAAATTTTCGTTTTCAAACGAGCATGTTTTCCCAGGAGGACAAATCGCCGAGGCTGATCCGGACCTGCCCTCCCGTTGTCATATCTCTCATCTCCGCGTGCTGCGCCTCGATTTCCCGGTCGCCGATGATCAGGACGCGCCGGCATTTCAGTTTGTCCGCCCTTTTCATCTGGCTTTTCAGGCCCCGGGACTGGTAGTCCATTTCCACCTGCCTTCCCTGGAGACGCAAATTATTGCACAGGCGATAGGCTAATTGCTCTGCCGGTTCGCCCAGGGCGGCGATAAAGAGGTCGGGCGGCCGGGTAGGGTTGTTGTCCGGCGCCTCGGCGGTCAAGGCGAGGAGACGCTCGAAACCGACGGCAAAGCCGATCCCGGGAATGTCCGGTCCGCCGAGGTCGCGGATGAGGCCGTCGTATCGGCCGCCGCCGGCGACGGCATTCTGGGCGCCGAGAAATTCCGTGGTTATTTCGAAGGCGGTTCGGGTGTAGTAGTCAAGACCCCGCACCATCCGAATATTGATGGTGTAAGCGATGTCGAAAATGGCGAGGGAAGAAAGTAACTGCGCGAAATGATCCGTACAGTCCTTGCAGAGAAAATCCGAGATCCTTGGCGCCTGGGTGATGATTTCTCGGCAGGACGCGATTTTGCAGTCGAAGACCCGCAGAGGATTGGTGTCGAGACGGCGGCGGCAATCCTCGCATAGATCACCCTCTTTTCCCGCCAGAAAGTTTTGGACGGAAGTACGATAGGCGGGACGGCAGCCCGGACAGCCGAGCGAGTTCACTTCGAGATGTGGAGAATCCAGCCCGACGGATCGGAGAAAATGTAGGAGCATGAGGATGACTTCCGCGTCGATGCGGGGATCCTCATGGCCGAGAATTTCGACGTCGATCTGATGGAACTGGCGGTATCTGCCTTTCTGGGGGCGTTCGCGCCGGAACATGGGACCGATAGTGTAGAGCTTGGCGACCGGATCGGAGGCGTGGAGATGATGCTCAAGATAGGCCCTGATGATCGAGGCTGTGGCTTCCGGCCGGAGCGTCAGGCATTCATCGCCCCGATCCCGGAAGGTGTACATCTCCTTTTCCACGATATCCGTAGCTTCCCCTATCCCCCGGGCGAAGAGATCGGTCTTTTCCAGAATGGGTACGCGGATCTCCCGGCAACCGAAGGCGGTGAAGACTTTCCTTGCCTGGTCTTCCACATATTGCCATCTCCCTGTTTCCTCGGGAAGGATGTCCTTAAAACCTTTGACAGCGGTAATGAGTTCCATAACCTTTCAATTCGGGCTCTGAATTTTCTAAATCAGGGCTCGTTATCACATAACCAAAGGAATGGCAACGGGAATGATGACGGGAGGGGGAGGCCGGGTAAAAAAGAAGAAACCTTCGCTACCGGTACGCCTACCGTTAGCACCGGCTCTGGCGGCGGGTGATGATCCCCTTTCAATTACCATCTGCTTTCCTGACAAAGCTGCCGGGGTAGAGGAGATCCAGGCCTTCCGTTTGCAAAAAACGCCTGCCATCTTCAAGGCCGGCAAATTCTCCGACCAAGACCCGACTCCAGACGCCTTTGCCCTTTATCGGCACCTCTTCTATAGTTACCTGCCGATATTTATTCTTCAATCGACCGGCCTCGGCGGCGGCCCTGCCGCGGTCGGGAAAGGCGGCAATCTGGATCCGGTAAATTTTGTGCCGGGGGGATGACTTTGCGGAGGTTATTTCTATTTTATCTGTTATGGGTGGGGTTATTACCGAAACAGGGGCGGTAATCTTCATTTCCAGTGATTGGGGGGGAGGCGCCGGTGAATTATCGGCAACTGGCGTTGGAAGCGACCGTTTCGTCTTATCTTCAGGCAACGGAGGCCGGCGCCAAACTGTACCGTCATGATAAGCGACATCGCCGGTAAGTCTATGGACGCGCAGGGGGAAGATACGTTCGGAAACCGTGAGGGTGTCGTAGTGATAAAGCTCCGGCCAAAAAAATGCCAAGGCCGCAATTAACAGCGCCGGAATAACGACAAGAAAAACCCCGATTCTCCATCGTCGTCCGGCAGACTTTTCGGTCAAGGTAACGTCATTGGCATGGGGAGTGGACGCCATCTCCTGTTGATCTGAAACCCCTGGCTTATCAAGAAGATTACTGACCGGAGGAGCGGCTTCGGCAATTGGCGGCGCCTCTTTATGACGCAGGGCATGAAACTTGCGAAGTTTTTCATAGGCCTGTTCAACCTCCCGGCGTTTAAACGCCGCCTTTTCATTCCAGAAAGGGACTTGCGGGTAGCGGTCCTCCCGCCAGGCATCGTTCAATTTCTCATAGGCCGCTTGGATCTCCTGCCATGAGGCACCGGGAGCGATCCGGAGAATACTGTAGGCGGCATGGAAATCAACCACGTTATCGGGGTCGAGATCCGGGGCATCGAGAGCGGCAACCTTATGGTAAAGGGTTTCCAACTCCTTGATGAGGTTGTTGTTGCCTTCGGGAACATCCGTCTCTCTTCCTGGCCTTTCATCCTCAGTCAAGGCGAACCTCCCTGTACGGACTGCATTTGTTTTATGTAGCCATTGATTATCTTCTCGGGATCACAATGAATGATCTGGGCATAGATTCTCAAGAAACCTTTCAAGTACGCAAGGGGCGGCAATAAATCATATCGGTCGCCCTCCATGGCCTCCAGCATGGACATCTTGATCTTGCTCCGGATAGCGATCTCTTTTAGATCAACCCCTGCCTGCAATCGGCAGTTTTGAAGATCCAGGCCTGAGACGGCCTCCTTTTGCTGGAGATCACATATCCTGACCGGATTCGGGGTGGAACCTGCTACCGGGGCGACCATAGCTGTCTCGTCCGCCGGGGGCGAATCGGGTTCGATGGCATTCATATATGTTGTATCTTCGCCGGCATCATCGATGGGGGGCGGTCGATGTTGTTTGCGGCCGCGAGCCAGATTTTCTCGCGTAAATGGGTACAGGGGCACAGGCTCGCGGACCCGATCCCGATAACACATCTCTTCATTCAAAAGTCCCTGAGCGATGAGCCTCTGATCATAATTACGTCGCGATCCTTCATCGATCAGGACCAGATATGCTTTTTCCAGATCCGCCAGGAGTTCCTGCCTTTCTTCTTCATGAAAGAAGGAGTAGGAGGCGAGGGACTCATGGGCGTAGAGATCATAGATGTCCTGGTAAGCCCGGCGGATCTCGTAAGGAGAGGCATCAGCGGAGACTTCGAGGATTTCATAAAGAGAATGGCCCCGAAAATTGATCATTTTATTGATTCGTTGCTCAGAATTCATTTACACTTCCGGTCCGGTCGCATTTGCCCGCCGTGGCGGAATTCAAAAGCAGGTTGCGCAGGCATTGCCTCAGGTCATGTACCGTCTGCGTAAAGGGATAGAGATCTATGAACAGACCGGTCTTGCAGACGGCGCTGTGAACCCGATCGTCGAAAGCGACGTTGCCGAGAAAATCGATTTTCAGATCCAAATGGCGGGAGATGATTTTGCAGATCATGGCGCCGATATGGGGATTATCCTGTTTACGGTTTTGATTCACAATGAGTTTGAACTGAAATGATCTCAACTCACCGGCCAGCACTTCCCCCCGTTCCGGATCCAATTCCCTGACGACGGCAAGTAAGCGGTCGGGATTCGTGACCTTGGCCATGGGATCCCTCTCCTCCGCTTCCCGGGCCAGATTCTGAAAATGATGCGTATCCAGGGCCTTTCTGATCTTCCGGAAATAGACAGATCTGATGAGACGATAGATATTTTCTATGGCCGTGGGCTCCGGGGTGGTCACAAAGATCCCATGATCAGATATCATGAAAAAATCCAAGGTGTTGAACGAAGTGCCGGCGCCAAGATCCAGAAGAATGTAGTCGTAGGGCAGTTTGACGATATGACGGAGCACCTTTATCTTCTGCTCATGGGCCAGGTTGGCGATGTCAAGATTGTTCATGGCGCCGCTGATCATGAACAGCAATGGCGTGGGAGTGGAGATGATGGTGTCTGTCAGGGTGGAGACCCGTTTGTTGATAAAGTCGGAAAGACTCAAGCGGGGGTGGGGAACGCCGATGATGGTGTGCAGGTTGGCCGCACCCAGATCGACGTCGATCACCAGGGTACGAAATCCCTCCCGCGCCAGCAGCACCCCCAGCGATCCGGAGAGAAAGCTCTTGCCGGAACCACCTTTGCCTCCGCCGATGGGTAGAATGATCGCCATTTAAAACCCCACCTTTAATGACACTGCCCAGGATCTTGACGGGGCATAATTCCGGAGCGTTGTTTTCCTATGACCGCTTATCCGTGACAGGTCGGAAGCTTAGATGCAAGAAAAAACTTTGTGTTTGTTACAGGCTTGGGATTATTAATCAATTAATCTTTGATGTCAAGTATTTATTGGTATTGTCAGCGAAGATCTCTTCATTTTGACCCCACCGGGATCTCCACCTTTTCGAGAAAAGAGGAAATAAAGTGTTCCTGACCGTCTGTTGTGGCCCGGATCATTCCCTGCAGGTCGGTACGATAAATCGTCGCACCGACATTCCGGAGCCGTGTGAGGACTTCAGGATTGGGGAGACGAAACGGATTATCATAACCCGCCGAGATTATTGCCGCAGAAGGTTTAACCGCTTCGAGAAAGCCTGCGGTGGTCGAAGTTCTGCCGCCATGATGGGGCACAAAGAGCAGGGAGCTGAAAATGCGCCCGCGGCGGGAGACGATCACCTCCTCGGTGGCTCCGGAAATATCACCCGTGAAAAGGAAGGACACGCCGCCGAAGGTCATCCTCATTGCCAGAGAACGGTCGTTGGCCTCCACATAACTTACCACGTTTCCTTCATCGGTCCATAAACGTTCGGGATTGAGAAATTCAATGCGAGTATCATTTACAATGATCGGCTCGTCTTGCGATGACCGGCGGCGATGGGGGATGCCCCGGTCCTGGATTATCTTTAAAAATTCTCGATATTCTTCGCTGTTTGCCTTTTCGCCGTTACTCCATACCTCGCCAACGGAAAAATTATTTAGAATGAAAATAAGCCCCTGGAGGTGATCGGGGTGGGGATGGGTCAAAACTACGATGTCAATGGCGTCGATCCTTTCCCGCCACAAGTAGGGGGCGACGATGTATTTCCCCACATCAAAGACGCTGTTCGGAAAACCGCCGCCGTCGATAAGCATGATCTTGTCGGTGGGGAAGCGAACCAAGGTCGAACTTCCCTGGCCGACGTCGATAGCAGTAGCGGATAACACACCATGATTCCTTCCCGTTTCGTGAAGTAGGATTCCGTTACCCACAAAGAACAGCACGGTGGCGCCCAGGGTGTAATGGACCCACAAGGGTGGTTTTACGACGGTTGCAACCTTGGCGGCATCGGGCGATGAGGGCTGAGGCAGCAGGCGCACAAGCGTGTAAATCAACAGATAAAATCCGGCTATTTCCGGGATGCTCGGCGTGGTCAAATAGCGGGAAGACCAGGAAAGGGAGGCAAAGAAGTCGTTGACAGTCAGGGATTTCATTACCAGCACCCCGGCCAGGTCGAGGCAAATTTTGGCCAATGTTGAAGACCAGGGAAGGAAAAACACCGCGACCAGGGAGGCGGGAACGGCGAGGATGCCAAGTATGGGCACAAGGATGATATTGGCAGGAAACGCAACGAGGGAAATGCGATTGAAGTATAAGGCGATCAAAGGCATCGTCCCCACCATGGCGCTCAGGGATACGATCAAAAACAGGGCGGTTTGGTAGCTTAGTCTTTCTATGAGATGGTTGAGAAGGGATGATGCCGAGCGGTCCTCCAATAACGGCTTGGGTACAAAGGCGGTCAAGCGGGGGGTGATGTAGAGGATCGCCGCCACCGCCGCAAAAGAAAGTTGAAAGGAGATATCGAACAGGGCCGGGGGATAGGGGATCAGGATGAATAGGGCTGCCATCGCCAGGGTATTGTAGAGATCCCGGTTTCTGGCGATGAGCAGGGCGATCATGAAGGCCAGGATCATGAGGGTGGCGCGCCAGACCGACATCCCGGCGCCGGCGATGAACGTATAGAGAATCACGGGGGGGATGGCGGCCAGAACCGACAGCTTGTCCATCTCGAAGCGCAGGAGGAGATAGGGAAAGCGCCGGAGCAACGAACGGACGAGGAAGATGGAAAAGAAGGCGACCAGTCCCATATTGAATCCCGAAATGGCGATAATGTGGGAGGTGCCGGTCTTGCTGAAGGCGTTCCGGATCTCTCGGGGTATCTCCTGCTGATCGCCAAGGATGCAGGCCTTGAGGATCTCCCGTTCCGGGAAAGGGGCGTGTAAATCCACGAAGCTACGTATTCGGGCCCGGACCACTTCCAGTCGCTGCCGGAGTGGATTGCCCAAACCCTTTCGCAGTAAAACGATGCGGGAATCGTCGGGAATGAAGCCTCGCACCAGAATTCCCTGAAATTTGAGATGGCGTTCATAATCGAAGCCGCCGGGGTTATGGAAGTTCCGCACCCGGCGCAACCTGGTACGGGCGCTGATGGCATCACCATAGGCAAAGGTCCGCCGGCCTTGGTAACTAAGAAGGACCTTTCCGCGGCAGGGGTGTTCGGTGCCTGTTTCGTCGGTCATTTTCAGGGCCATAACAATGAGATCGGTCTTCTCCGGAAAGTGTTGGGGAGCTTCGCCGATCAGTCCCGTGATCGTCACCGGATCGGATTTCAACAGATTGACGATATGATCTCCGGTCGGTTCCCGGTAAAGATATAGGTTCATCTGGATCCACCCTAAAATGAAAAAAGCCACGCAAAGGAAAAATGAGGCGGCTTTGGAGCTTCTTCGAATAATGCCCACCAAAAGAAACAGACAAGCGGCAAGGAGGGCGGTCAGGAGGGGCGCAGTCGCCACTTCATAAGCGGATGAACAGGCGATGCCGGCCATGAGGGTCAGGGTGGGAGCCGCAAGGGGACGCCCCATATCATGCCTCCGGAAGAAGTTTCCCTTGCATATGCAGGAAAATTCACTATGATGCAAGCCGCCTTTATAATGACTAATGAAGGGAGGAAAAGCATGACGACAAACGACGAAAGACCCTGGCTGAAGTATTACGGCGCCGTACCACCCTCCCTTGACTACCCGCGGGTGACGATGTACGAGGCCCTGATGAGATCGGTGGACCGCAATCCCGAGGCGATTGCCTATGATTTCATGGGCCGCACCTCCACTTATCGCGACTTTGCCGCCGAAATCGATCGATGCGCCCGGTCGCTGTATGCGCTGGGATTGAGGAAGGGAGACCGGATAACGATTTCCATGCCCACTTCACCTCAGGGTATCATCTGCTTTTATGCCGCCAACAAGATCGGCGCCGTGGCCAGTATGATTCATCCCCTTTCCACCGCCCAGGAGATTGCCTTTTATCTCCGAATCAGCAGGAGCCGTTTCGCCCTTACCATCGACGCCTTTTACGGCAAGTTCCGGGAGGTTAGAGAAGATACGCCGCTGGAGGTACTCATACTTACGAAAATTTCCGATTATCTGGACTTGTTTAAAAAGCTTGGTTTTTATCTGGCCAAGGGCCGCAAGATTCCCCCGGTGCCGGCAGACCCGCGGGTACGGTGGTGGCGCGAGCTCATGGCGGCATCCTATCCGCCCGTACCAGAGGCGGCCATGTCCACAGAAGATCTGGCGGTAATACTATACAGCGGCGGGACCACGGGGACCCCCAAGGGGATCATGCTGTCCAACATGAATTTCATCAGCGAGGGGATGCAGGTGTCGGCTTGGGGTAATCTGTCCAAACAGGATGCCATTTTGGCCATTCTTCCCATTTTTCACGGATTCGGATTGGGGGTCTGTGTAAATGCCGCGTTCATGGGCGGCGGCAAGAGCATTTTGGTGCCGCAGTTCACGCCGGAAATCGTCGCCAAGCTGATAAGGACGAAACGCCCTACCTTTGTAGTGGGCGTACCAACACTCTTCGAGGCCTTATGCCGTAATCCGGTGTTTCAAAATGCCGATTTGAGCTGTCTCAAGGCGACCTTCAGCGGTGCCGACACCCTGCCCGGACCGGTCAAGGAGAACTTCGAGGCCCTGGTAAAAAGGCAGGGCGGAAAGGTGAAGCTCCTGGAAGGCTACGGCCTCACGGAAGCGGTTACGGCCATTATGGCCACCCCTTTGCAGGAATACCGGGAAGGCAGCATCGGGGTTCCTTTTCCCGATATGCTGGCGAAGATAGTCGCCATCGGCACTACGGAGGAAGCACCAGTGGGCGCCGAGGGAGAACTCTGTCTCCATGGACCGGCGGTAATGATGGGCTATCTCGACCAGCCGGAAGAGACGGCCAAGACCCTGAGGAAACATCCCGACGGGCGGGTGTGGCTTCATACCGGTGATATCGCCTCCATGGACCAGGATGGTTTCTTCTATTTCAAACTGCGTCTCAAACGGATGATCAAATCTTCCGGCATGAATGTCTATCCGGCCCAGGTGGAGGATATCCTCTACCGCCATCCCGAGGTCAAGGATGCCTGTGTCATCGGCGTACCCGACGAGGGGCAGGTGCAGCGGGTCAAGGCCTTCGTGGTCCTCAATGATACGACCAAAGCCGGCTCCGCGATGGAAGAGGAACTGATCCGCCATTGCCGGGGACAGCTCATCAAGTGGAGCTGTCCCCGGGAAATCGAATTCCGGGAAATCCTCCCCTGCACCCTCGTGGGGAAGATCGCCTACAACGCCCTGGAAAAGGAAGAAATCGCCAAACTAAAGGCGGCGGGGAAATATGTTGGAAAGTAGGCTTAGGTCATGCCGTTCAGGGCCGGGAATGAATTATGATGCCCGTTTTAATAACGATTATAAACAATTATACCATGTAATTAAAGTGGTCATAAACGGAAAGGGACATGTTGATATTAATCGCTTCACAAAAAAATGATTATAGATATTTATGATACCGGCAAGTATAAAGAGACATTGTTTGCCGGCTCGGGAGCGTAAGATGCAAGAGGCAATAAAGTACATGGCGGAAATTACGGCGGCTCCATTAGTCTATGGCCGCCGCATTCAAATGGAAACCGGCAGGAGGGTTGTAGGATATGTGTGCAGCTATACCCCGGAGGAGATTATCATCGCCGCCGGCGCCCATCCCCTGCGCCTGTTCGGACCGATGGGGGAGTTGGAATGCGTGGACACCCACCTGCAATCCTACTGTTGCTCGGTGGTGCGGGGTATCCTCGATACGGGGCTAAAAGGCGATGCGGATTTCCTCGCCGGAATGGTTTTTCCTCATACCTGCGATTCCATCCAGCGCCTCTCCGATCTCTGGCGGATGAATGTCGCCCGTGGTTTTCACCTCGATCTCGTCCTGCCGGTTAAGTTAAATACCGGCAGCGCCAGGAAATATTATCTCGACGTGCTGAGACGTTTCCGGATGGAGTTGGGAAGGCAGCTTGGGGTGGACATCGGCGACGAAGCCCTGGGGGAGGCCTATGAAACGCTTCAGGAGATTCGCCGCCTACTGGCCGGGATTTATGAACTGCGCAGCGCCAATCCAACCCTGTTGTCCGGCGACGATCTCCTGACCATAGTGAAGGCCGCCATGATCATGGACCGCCATGAGGCAAGAGATCTTCTGCCGCGCGTCGCTACCGGAATGAAAGCGAAACTTGAAGCACAAAAATCGGCGCCGGAATCCTTAAACTCTTCTCCGCCGCGGGAAATGGAAATCAAGCGGCTCCTCTTGGTGGGGGGCATATGCAATCACCCTCGCCTCCACGGCATGATCGAGGCGGCCGGCGGAGCCGTGGTATGGGACGATATGTGCACGGGGGCGCGCTATTTTCAAACCGCCGGTCCCGGCGTCGAAAGTGATGGGTCAACAGGGACCCGGAAGGGCGATCCCATGGCGGCCATCACGGAGCATTATCTCCATCGGGAGGTTTGCCCCGCCAAACACAACGGCCTGACCAGTCGTGCGGAGGCGATCATTTCCCTGGTCAGAGAAAAGCAGGCCCGGGGAGTGATCTTTCTGCATCTGAAATTCTGTGATCCCCATGCCTTCGATTACCCCTACCTGAAGAACGCCATGGATCGGGAAAACATACCCCATCTCATGCTGGAGATCGAGGACCCTCTCCCGGCGGAAGGACAATTGCGCACAAGATTCGAAGCATTTTTGGAAATGCTCTAAACAGGAGTGATTAATGGCCACAAACATCGACAAGGAAAAACGAAAAATTAAGTCCGTCAAGAAAATGAAGGAAATAATGACCTTATATTATATCGACGCCAAGACAGCCGCCGATAACGGCAAAAAGGTAGCCTGGATTACCAGCGGCGGTCCGGTGGAACCTCTGATTGCCATGGATATCATCCCCGTCTATCCGGAAAACCACGGGGCGATGATCGGAGCCGCCAAAATGGGCGTCGATCTCTGCGAAAAGGCGGAAGCCATGGGTTACGCCGGCGATCTTTGTTCCTACGCCCGCTCCGATATCTCCTGCGCCACGGTTAACGGCGGTCCCATTGGGGGACTCCCCAGGCCGGACGTGCTGGTCTGCGGCAACAACATCTGCGGCACCGTGCTGAAATGGTATGAAGTCCAGGCCCGGTATTTCGATGTTCCGCTGTTCATCTTCGACACGCCTTTCTGCCACACCGCTTTCCACCCCGAGATGAGCCGTTATGTCCGCACGCAGATCGATGAATATATCGTCTTTCTGGAATCGGCGACGGGAAAGAAGCTGGATAGGGACCGGATGGCCGAGGTTGGGCGCCTCTCAGTGGCGGGACAGCGCCTGTGGCAGGCCGTCCTCGATACGACGATCAACCGTCCCGCGCCCATGAGCGCCTTCGACGCCTTCTTTCATTTGGCCCTCATCGTTACCCTGCGCGGGACCCGGCAGGCCGTGGATTATTATCAGGAATTGCTGGCGGAAATGAACCAGCGGGTCCGCGACGGGATCGGGGCCATTGCCTGTGAGCGTTACCGACTGTTGTGGGACAACCTTCCCATCTGGTACCGGACCAAGTGGCTGTCAGACAAGTTCGCCGCCCATGACGCCTGCCTGGTGGCCGATACCTATACCTCCGCCTGGTGCGGTTCACTCAGATATATGGATGAGAATGATTTCCTTGCCTCCATGGCCGAGGGCTATACCCGGATCTACTTGAATATCGGCGTCGACGAGATGGCGCGGATGGTAGGGGAAATGGTGGACAAGTACGATGCGGACGGCCTTGTCATGCACTCCAACCGGAGCTGCAAGCCATACTCCTTCGGGCAGTACGACATCCGGAAGATCGTGGAAGACAGCAAAGGCATCCCGTCTTTGATTATCGAAGCGGATATGTGCGATGAACGCAATTTTTCCGAAAGCCAGATTGAGACGCGCATCGAGGCCTTTATTGAGATGCTCAAACAGAGAGACGGGCAATAAAACCAAACCGAGTGTTGGAGAAAGGCGACGGCCGACAACTGAAAAAAGAAAAGCTTCGAAATATCGCTATTATTTCCCATGTTGACCATGGCAAGACAACCCTTGTCGATGCCATGCTTAGGCAAACCGGAGCCTTCAGGGAGCATCAGGCAATGGAGGACCGGGTGATGGATTCCCTCGATCTCGAGCGCGAGCGGGGGATTACGATCATGGCCAAGAACACCGCCATTCGCTATGGCGAGGTCAAGATCAATATCGTCGATACCCCGGGACACGCTGACTTCGGCGGTGAGGTGGAACGGAGTCTCAACATGGTCGACGGCGCCATTCTCCTCGTGGATGCCAGTGAAGGACCCCTGCCGCAGACCCGTTTTGTCCTCAAAAAGGCCCTGGAACGGCGCATGCCCATAATCCTCGTCATCAATAAGATCGACCGGAGCGACGCCCGCATCGAAGAGGTCGTCAACGAGGTATACGATCTGTTCATCGACCTTGACGCCACGGAAGAGCAGATAGAGTTTCCCATTCTTTTCACCCAGGCCAAGCGGGGCGTTGCCCACCGGAAAATGGGTGACGAGGCCGCGGATTTGGGGGCGCTGTTCAAGACGATCCTGACCACCATTCCCGGCCCCGATGGAGATGACGATGCGCCGCCCCAGTTTTTGATCACCAACCTTGACTATGATCCCTATGTCGGCCAGATCGCCGTCGGCCGACTTATGAACGGAACCCTGGAGATGAACCGTTCCTACAGCCTCTGTGGTGAAAACGTGGTTGTGCCGGGCGTCGGTTTTTCCGCCCTCTACACGTTTTCCGGTCTTAAGAAGATCGCCATGGATAGGGTAGAATCAGGGGATATCGTTGCCTTCGCGGGGGTGGAAAAAATCAGTATCGGCGACACCATCTCGGCGCTGGACAATCCTCGCCCCCTGCCGAGAATAAAAGTTGACGAACCGACCGTATCCATGATCTTTTATGTCAATAATGGTCCGCTGGCCGGCCGGGAAGGCAAATATCTCACCTCCCGGCACCTCCGAGAGCGGCTGGAACGGGAAAGTCTAAGGAACGTAGCCCTACGGGTGATACCGACGGAACGTGCGGATGCCTTCGAGGTTTGCGGGCGCGGGGAACTGCAGATGGCGATCCTCATCGAGACCATGCGCCGGGAGGGTTACGAATTCATGGTCAGCAAACCCCGGGTGATCACCAAGGAAGAATGTGGCCGGGTCCTGGAGCCGGTGGAAAGGGTCTTTCTCGATATACCGGAGGAATTCGTCGGCGTGGTCACGGAGAAGCTGTCCATCCGAAAGGGCCGCATGGCCAATCTGGTCAACAAGGGTCGCGGCCGGGTGAACATGATCTTTCTGATTCCCGCCCGGGGACTCATCGGATTTCGCAGCCACTTTCTCACCGATACAAAGGGTGCGGGGGTGATGAACAGCCTCTTCGAAGGTTACGAGCCCTGGTGCGGCGCCATTCCACAGCGGTTGACCGGCGCCCTGGTCGCCGACCGGGCGGGACGGACGACGGCATATGCCTGCCACGCCATGGCCGACCGCGGCGAACTGATCATCGCCCCGGGCGCCGAAGTCTATGGCGGGATGATCATCGGAGAGAGGAACCGCTCCCAGGATCTGAACGTAAACATCGTCAAGGAGAAGAAGCTTACCAACATGCGGAGCGCCACGGCAGATGCCACGGTAATCCTCCGTCCTCCCCGGCTTCTGTCTCTGGATCAGTGCATCGAATTCATCGCCGCCGACGAACTCATCGAAGCTACTCCGGAAAGCATCCGTCTCCGCAAGCAGGAATTGGACGCCCAGGTCCGGATGGCCCGTTACCGGGAAGAGAAATGGTCGTGAAGACTTGCCGGTTGACTTCTACACGTAATTTCGATGCTGGATCGCTTCAATATAGCCCACGGCGCCGGGGGAGATCTGAGCGGCATTCGCTTCGTCGGTGTCCAGATGCATGTCCAGGCGGTAACTGGGATTGACCCGGATTAGGACGTCGCCGAATATCAGTTCCCGCACCCCCTTGACCTTCACCATGACCACGTCCTTGTCTCGAAGTCCCAGACTCAGGGCCTCTTCCGGAGAGATGTGGATGTGACGTTTGGCGCAGATGACCCCCTTCTCCAGGGTAACCGTTCCCGCTTCTCCCTCCATGACGACGCCGGGCGTCCCTTCGATGTCGCCGGAATCCCGGATGGGGGCATCGATGCCCAGGCGAAACTGTTCGGTGCGGGCGATTTCCACCTGTGACTCTTTTCTCAGGGGGCCCAGGATTCGCACCTTTTCAATCCGGCCTTTGGGCCCGACGAGATTTACCGTTTCCACGGCGGCGAACTGGCCGGGCTGACTCAGTTCCGAACGCGGCGTCAAGGAACGTCCGGGGCCGAAAAGGGCCGTGAAATCATCGGGAGACAAATGGACATGATGCGCCGAAATGCTGAGGGGAATCGCTTTGGACTGAAGCCTCTCCAACTCGCTCACGGCGAGGGATCTTCCCAGGGCATGCACGGTTTCCCGGGCGATCATCCGCTCCTCGTCGGCAGGCACGACCAAAACGCGGATCTTGGCGGAAGGATCGGAAATATCGACGATCTGCCCCCGCATGGCCACGGTTTTGCGATTGATGTCATCGGTAACGGCAATCCCGAAGACCTCCATTCCCTGGCAGATGCGGGCACGGATTTCCGGGGAGTTTTCCCCGATACCCCCGGTAAAGATGAGGACGTCCAAGCCTCCCAGGGCGGCTACATAGGCGCCGATGTATTTTTTGACCCGATAGCAAAATACGCTGAGGGCCATCTTGCAGCGCATATCTCCACCTTCCGCCGCTTCAAGGACTTCCCGCATATCGTTGCTCTTGCCGCTGAGTCCCTTGAGACCGCTTTCCTTGTTCAGGATCCGGTCGAGATCGTCGTAAGTCATGCCGGCATGGCGCATCAGATGGAGCAGTGCTCCGGGGTCCACGTCCCCGCCCCGGGTTCCCATTACCAGACCCTCCAGGGGCGTCATGCCCATGCTCGTATCGATGCTTCGCCCGTGATCCACGGCGCATACGGAGGCCCCGCTGCCCAGATGACAGGAGATGATCTTGAGATCGCCGATGGGAATTTTCAGTGACGTGGCTGCGCTGAGAGATACGAAACGGTGATTGGTGCCATGAAAACCGAACCGCCTGATCTGCTCTTCGTCACATAGCTCCATGGGCAGGGCGTAACGGTAGGCGGCCTCCGGCATGTTGAGATGAAAGGACGTATCGAACACCGCGACCTGGGGCACCCCGGGGAGAAGTGTTTTCAGCGTCTCGATCCCCTCGAGATTGTAAGGGTTATGGAGGGGGGCAATGGGTATGCATTCTTTGATGGCGGACAGGACTTCGTCATTGATGGTCATGGAACTGGAGAAGCGTTGGCCTCCGTGGACAACCCGATGACCCACGGCGGAGATGCGCCGCACATCCCCTACGACGCCTTGTTCTTCGTCGGCAAGCGCCCGGACCATGGCATGAAAGGCATCGCCAACCGTGGCGATGCCGTCGGCGGGCAGGGTGGTCTTCAGGCCGGCCTTCTTGACGATGTGTACGGCGGCTCCGGACCCGATCTTTTCCACCATACCGTCCAGCAGGGATTCCTTTTTGGTGGTGTCGAAAAAAGAATATTTCAGTGAAGAGCTGCCGCTGTTCACTACGAGGATTTTCATCGGTTCCGCAACGGAAGAAAAATTCAAATCGTAGGGGTCTTCGTTACGGCTGTGGGCCAGGCGTCGCCTTCTCATTTCCTCAATGAACTTTTCGTCTTCCAGAAGGCGTTTGGTGATGATCCTGGTAACTTTCATCAGGGTTTTGGGGTTTCGGGACACGACTTGAGTGATTACTTCCCGGGGAATCTTCACTACCTTGCTGCTCCGGGAAGAGATTACATTCGCCGCCGCCGGCTCACCGGTGAGGATCGACATCTCCCCGAAAAAGGATCCCCTTTCCAGGGAGGCCAATACCTTCTCCTGGCCCTTGTCGTCGGGAAGGGTTACATCCACTTCCCCCTCATATACCAGCCAGAGAAAACGCCCGATTTCGCCGGTGTTGATGATTACGGCCGCGGGGGGAAATTCGATCAGTTGGGAATTGGCGGCCAGAAATTCGAGGTCTTCTTTTTTTAAATCGGCAAGGATGTCGATTGATTGGAAGAACTTGGCTAATTCCATATCGCTGCCTCCTGACAATTGGTCGTGATGCGGTTGTAAATCTTTGTCTGGGGTGGAAAATCCGTCCCGAAATAAAAGTGTTGAAATTTATGCTAATTTAAATAAGACGACATCGTAAAAAGTCCAAATGCGGCGTTGCGCTTCATCCTTCGTCACTGCGACGTACGCCCAAGTACGTCTCAATCCTCAGGATTCGCGCGCCTTGCCTCTGGAGCTTTTTACATCGTCGTCTCAATGATGACTTTTTACGAGTTCATCAAATAATTATTGCCGTAAATAAAATATACTCTTTTTTCTAAACAACTCAAGATGAAAAGGAATAGGTTTTATGGTACACAGGGGACCGTCACCTTGGCGGGAGAATGCTCCAGACGCGAAAAGGCAAGGCAAACGGTCCTGATCGCGGTTCGGGGCCGGGTCGATAAAGCCGTGGCCCACAAAAGAAAATGACCACAAGTATATGTCAAAACAAAATTCAAGCAATCACATCTTTACCCTTGGAATCGACGTCGGTTCCATTACCACCAAAGCGGCCCTGATGAGGGACGGCAGGCTTTTCGGCTCCGCTACGACCTTTACGGGCTACAATATGGAGGCGGCGGTGAAAAAGGTGGTGGATGCCACCCTGACCGAAGCCTCCCTGGCGCTGGAGAACCTGACGAGAATCATTGCCACCGGCTATGGTCGTAAAAGTGTGGCCGTGGCTCATGAAGACCGGACGGAGATCCTCTGCCACGCCGCGGGCGCCTACTTTCAAGATCCCGCCATAAGATTCGTCATTGACATCGGCGGCCAGGACAGCAAGGCCATACTTTTGGACGACCGGGGCAAGGTGAGCAACTTCACGATGAACGACAAATGCGCGGCCGGGACGGGACGATTTCTTGAAGTTATGGCCCGGGCAATGGAGGTAAACCTCGACGCTTTCGGCGATCTATCCGGGCAGGCAGACGAACCGGCCAAGATAAGCAGCATCTGTACGGTTTTTGCGGAATCGGAAGTGATTTCGCTGATCGCCAAGGGGACCGCCCGGGAAGACATCGTCGCCGGGATCCATGATGCCGTCGGCGCCCGCGTGGCGGCCATGGCCAGGAGGATCGGTTTGCGCGGGCCCGTCATGATGACCGGCGGGGTGGCCAAGAACCGGGGAGTTGTGACCGCACTGAAAGAAAAACTGGGCCTAACCATAACGGTATCCCCTTATGCGCAGATCAACGGCGCCCTCGGGGCGGCTTTTTTGGCATGGAAATAACAAACGGAAAGATAACCCGGATCCTTGCCTACCTGTCCCGTTATCTCTACGGAAAGGAAACGGCGCTTAAGTTGGCTCTCATCACCTGCTGCTCCCGGGGACATCTTCTGATCGAGGATATTCCCGGCCTCGGGAAGACGACCCTGGCGCTGGCCCTCTCCCGGGTCCTGGGACTAAGCTTCGGCCGCATTCAGTGTACGAGCGATCTTTTGCCTACGGATATCACCGGCGTCTCCGTGTACAACAAGAACACAGGCGATTTTATCTTCCATCCCGGCCCCATCTTCAATAACATCGTCCTGGTCGATGAAATAAATCGGGCCACCCCCAAGACCCAGAGCGCCCTTCTGGAGGCCATGGGGGAAAAGCAGACCACCATAGAAGGAAAGACTTACCGTCATCCCCAGCCCTTTTTCGTCATCGCCACCCAGAATCCAGTGGAGCATTTCGGGGCCTTCCCGCTGCCGGAGTCGCAGATGGATCGTTTCATGATGCAGATCAGCATCGGTTATCCATCCCGGGACGAGGAGATGGCCATCCTCAAGCAGGGAAGCACCCGCCAGGATCTCGAGGGGATGGAGACGATAATGCAGCACGAAGAGGTCCTCGGCATCCATGAGCACATCAAGAACGGAGTATATGTATCCGAGAAGATATACGATTACCTTTTGAAGATCGCCGCGGTAACGCGGCGGCATCCTTACGTCCGCGCCGGCATTTCCACCCGGGGCTCCCTGGCTATTGCCACGGCCGCCAAGACCCTGGCCTTTTTCAGCGGCCGGGATTATGTGATACCGGAAGATATCCGGGAATTGGCTCCCTATACAATTACACATCGTATCCTTCTTAAAGAGGACTACGAGCAAATCGCGAAGCAGGAGTTTGTAAAATCCCTCCTCAACGAAGTGGCCGTCCCGGCGTAGTAAGCATTACCGCCGCCGGCTGGACCTATATCATCCTGACCCTTTTCTTGGGGATCGCGGCCGTCAATACCGGCAACAATCTCATCTATTTGCTTGTGGCGGCGCTGTTGAGTTTGCTGTCCGTATCCGGTTTCTTCGGCCGCTACAACCTCCAGAATCTGGAGTTGAGCCTCCAGGCCCCCGACGAGGTGTACGCGGGATGCGAGACTCCGCTGTCGATCCAAATCCGCAATCGGCGAACCCGTTATCCCGCCTTTCTCCTGAAGGCGGAATGCGGGGACGCGACCGTCCTGTTCAGTTTTCTACCCCCTAACGCCACGACCTCCGCACTTATCGACTGGCGATGGGAGGAACGGGGCCGGCATCAATTGCCCCGTTTTCATCTGGCCAGTCCTTTTCCCTTCAGCTTTTTCATTCGCTACCGGGAGCTGCCCTTATCAGTGGCAAGGGTTATTGTCATGCCACATCCCCGGCTCGGACCTTTCCCCCGGGAAAGCGCATATGCGCGGCGCCGACAGGGTGACTCGGAGCGCCAGGACCCCGGCTTCGAGGGCGAGTTCATATCCGTAAGGGATTATCAGGCCGGCGATCCGCTCCGGTTCATTCACTGGAAGGCCAGCGCCAGAACCGGAAATTTGAAGACCAAGGACCTGGGGATGTCGGAATCGGAGCCGTTGCTGCTAAATTTTGACGCATTACCCGGAGGGGATGTGGAAAAGAAACTGTCCCACATATGCCATCTGATCAAGAAAACCATGAAAAATACGCAGCCTGTGGGCCTGCGGATCGGCGGGCTACTATATCATCCGGAACCGTCACGGGAACACAAACGCAAGTTGCTGAAGGCATTGGCCGTCTATGGCAGCAATGAAACGCCGTTACAAAGTTAAAACATTTCTGAATGTCTTGACCTACCTCGCTGCCGGCGTCGGTTTTCTCGCCACTGCGCCACTGATGGGATTGCCGTTCAATATGGCGTTTCTTGCCATGATGACTATAGCCGGGGCCGGAGACAGAATCTTGCGCCTTCCGAAAATCGACGGTACCGTCAAGATCCTATCCGTGATTTTTGTCTTGCGGGGTCTGTTTAGATTTTCCGCCCAGGATATCGTGCTGCCGGGTCTGGAGACGCTTCTTTTGCTGCTGGGATTGAAATTTCTCGACAGAAACGGTCCCCGAGACTATCTGCAAATCTACGCCCTGTCCACCCTGCTTGTCGCCGGTTCTTCACTTTTGTCTCTTGATGTGGCGTTTTTTTTCTATCTGGCCGCCCTCATTCTGTTGATGGGCCCGGCGGCCGTCCTGCTGTCTTTTGAACGGGAAAAAGCGGCTCAGACAATGCCTTGGAAAAATCTCCGGACCCTGATCTTCCAGGGCCTGGCCATTCCTGCGCTGGCGTTGCCGCTGGCCCTGTTGCTATTTATCATTCTGCCCCGGACCGGCTACCCACTGTTCGGATTCTTGACCCACCCGGTCCAGGCCGCCAGCGGTTTTTCCGACCAGGTCCGCCTCGGCAACGTAAGCCTGATTCAGATTGACGACAGTCTGGTTTTTCGTGCCGATATGGAGCGGCAGGAGGAGAGGTTTCTCTACTGGCGGGGCATGGTCTTCGACGATTTTGACGGCCTCTCCTGGCGTGATTCCGGAGCCGCGCGAGAGGCAAGGCAGGTTCCCCCTTTGCCGGGAGTGCGCGTTTCCTATACCATATATCTTGAACCCACGGAATATCAGACCCTCTTTGCCCTGGAAAAACCACACTACTTGGGCTATCGAAACCTTCGCCGTTTCGATGACCGGACCTTTCAAGCCCGTGATCGGTTGAACAGAAAAATCAGTTATGTTGCCACATCCATCCTGACGGATCGGGAACCGGCGGTCGATGAAGATATGGAGCGGTTTTTGTCGTTGCCGCCCGGTCAGGGGGAGATCCGGCGACTCGGGGAGGCATTGGGGAAGGGCAGGGCGCAAGGGGAAAAACCGGGGGCCATTATAAATTACCTTCGCTCGCCACCCTTCAGCTACACCATGGAAAGCCTTCCCCTTTCTTCCTCTCCTTTAAATGAATTCCTTTTTCGCCGTCAGGCCGGCAACTGCGAGTATTTCGCCTCGGCCATGGCGGTGCTGCTCCGTACGCAAGGGGTGCCCGCCCGCCTCATCGGCGGCTATCGAGGTGGATATTACCATGTAATGGGTCGTTACTACTCGGTAAAACAGCGTCATGCCCATGTCTGGGTGGAGGCGTTTTTGCCTGGTCAGGGGTGGGTGCGGTATGATCCGACTCCGCCGATCCGGTCGGAAATTACGGGTACGGCCTGGAATCGTTTTCTGTTCCGGCTGCGGATGACTTTGGACATTCTCGATTACTATTGGATTCGTCATGTCATAAGTTACGATTTACAGCAGCAATATGCACTTTTGACTTCCATCACCGCCGGTGCCTGGCTTCCCAGGCATTTCTACCCGAACGGACGAGAAGCGCTTCGTCTGCTCTGGCCGCTGCCGGTGGCGGCCCTTGCGATTCTAACCCTGTTCCTCATCAGGAGGTGGAGGATGCATCGCCGTCCGTCGGCGGAGGAAAGACTCCTGCGGGAATTTATCGCCGGCTTGGAACGACGGGGGATGTCCCGACCGCCCTGGATGGGCCTGGAAGAATTCATGGCCGGCATCCCGGCCGGCAGGTTGCAAGACGAGGGGAGGAAATTCATCCGGATGTTCGAAGATATTTATTACCGGGACAGAAGCCCCGAAAAAGAGGAACTTCAAAGGCTAACGTTAATACTTCGGGATGTATCGGATGGAAAATAGTTTTCCCGGTTTGACATGATCAGACCTTTCGCCTATATCCTAACCAAACATAATTGTATTAACCGCTCACTTGTTCATGCAAAGAGATGAAGAAATTAGAAACACCTAAGAATCAGGATATTGTTCGGAAAAATCCGGATGCGCAGATCAAAATGTTGCTGATCTCCCGGATCGCCATGTCCACCTTTTTGTTGGGTGTCTTTGTCTTCATGCAGAACCAGTCCCCAGATTTCGCCAGCAGGATTTCCATACCTTACTTATATGGAATAATTCTCGCCATCTACATTCTATCTCTGTTTTATTCAGCCCTTTCCCGGATCTCCGCCAACCACCGGATGCAGATTTATTTTCAGGTCATGACGGACGTGATCGTGATTACGGCCCTGCTCTATGTCACCGGGGGGATCAGGTCAACCTACGCCGTTTTCTATCCCCTGGTGATTATCTATGCCGTCCTTTATCTGGGACGGAACGGGGGTCTGATTGCCGCCTCCGCCGCTTCCATCTGTTACGGTCTCCTCATCGATCTTGAATTCTACCGCGTCATCGAGCCTTTATCGTATCCCTCCATGTGGGAAATACCCGATACCGCCGGTCATGTATTTTACCGGATCTTTGTTAATATCGTTTCCTTTTATCTCATCGCCGGGCTGGCCAGCTTTGTAGTGGAGAAGGAGCGGAAGACCCGGGTACTTCTGGCGGAAAAGGAATCGGCTTTCAACAAACTGGATCTTCTTTACCGGTCGATTATCGAATCCGTTGACGCCGGGATCCTGACCATTGATATGGAGGGGAGGATAAAATCATTCAACCGGGCGGCGGAAAAGATCACCGGCTGGAGTTTTACGGAGGTGGAAAACAGGGGTATCGACGAGATATTCGCCACCTGGAGCAGCCTAACGGAAAATAAGGGAAATAATGACCTGCAAATCCAGGGCCGCATCGAAATGGCCGTTACGACTAAAGACCTCCGGCCATTGATTGTCGGTTGTCTCCTTTCACCGCTCCGCGATCACGGCGATAAAAAATTCGGAGATATTCTCATTTTTCAGGACCTGACCGCCGTCAAGCAGATGGAGGAAGTCCTGGAGAGAAACCGGCGTCTGGCCTTCGTAGGGGAAATGGCGGCCGGTCTGGCCCATGAAATCCGCAATCCCCTGGCCTCTATCAGCGGCGCCGTGCAGATGCTGCAGCGGGAACCCGGCTTCAGTGCCACGGAGGAGCGGCTGATGAAATTGATCATGCGGAGCAAGGATCAGCTCGAAGGATTTATCAAAGACTTTCTGCTGCTGGCCAGACCGGAACGAGGTCCCCAACGGGAGGTGCCTATTGTCGACCTTGTCCAGGAAATTCTGGAAGCTGTACGGGTTATGCCGGATTGGCAAGGCGACATAAAACTGAGGGAAGATTTCGAATCGGGCCTGACCGTGAGCGGCAACCGGGAGGAATTGCGCCAACTGGTATGGAACCTCGTACTGAATGCCGTCCAGGCTATGCCGGCGGGGGGGATGCTAAGGATTGAGGCGCGGCGGCGGCAAATCGACGGTGGGCCGGGGGTGGAATTTATTACCGCCGATACTGGCACCGGGATTTCCGAACGGGATCAGCAGTCGATTTTCGAGCCGTTTTTTACCACCAAGGAACGGGGTACCGGGTTGGGATTGGCGATAGTCATGCGGATTGTCAACAGCTATGGGGGTAGATTATCCTTTACAAGCGCTGCCGGCCGAGGCAGCACATTTCATGTCTGGCTGCCCCGGCGGGAGAGCATTTCAGGAGGTTTGGAAAATGGCCAGGATTCTCGTCGTTGACGACGATCTCGGAATGAGGGATTTGCTGGAGATCATGCTGACCCAGGAGGGTTATGAGGTCGCCTGCGGCGGTGATCCGGACAAGGCCCTGCAAAGAGTCAGAAAAGAGCAGTTCGATCTGGTCATAACCGATCTCAAGATGCCGAAGATGGACGGAATAGAGTTCCTGAAACAAGTGAAAGAGCTTAAACCGGAGACGCAAGTCATTCTCATCACCGCCTTCGCCTCGGGGAATACCGCTCTTTCCGCAATGAAGGAAGGGGCTTACGATTATATCGAGAAGAATTTCGATATTGACGAACTAAAACGCATAGTCCATGAAGCAATGGAACAAAAGGGCATCAAAACACGGGAGGCTCAGTTCATCAAAGACCTGGCCGGCGATGTCGCCTTTGGGGGCATGATCGGCAAGAGCAGGGAAATGCTGAAAGTCTATGGGACGATCAAGAAGGTCTCTGAAACGCCGGCGAATATCCTGATCCTCGGTGAAAGCGGCACGGGCAAGGAACTGGTAGCCAAGGCTATCCATGAACACAGTCCACGGAAAGACATGCCCTTTGTAGTTATCAATTGTGGCGGCATCCCGGAGAATCTCCTGGAGTCGGAGTTTTTCGGTTATATGAAAGGTTCTTTCACCGGGGCCTTCACGGATAAGGCCGGACTCTTCGAATCGGCAAATAACGGAACAATATTTCTTGATGAAATAGGTGAGTTACCATCATTACTTCAAGTAAAACTATTACGTGTTGTCCAGGAGAAGACCTTCCGTAGGATCGGCGGAACGGTGGATATCAAGGTCAATGTGCGGATAATCTCCGCCACGAACCAGAACCTGGAAGAAAAGGTTAAAGGAGGTTCGTTCCGTGAGGATCTCTACTATCGCCTCAATGTAATCCCCATTCATCTGCCGCCCCTGCGGGAAAGGAGAGAAGACATCCCCGTATTGACGCGCTATTTCATAGAAAAATATTCCCGGGAATTTGCCAAGGATATTAAGACTATATCCAGTTATGCCTTGGAATTGCTTATGGATTATCCTTTCCCGGGCAATGTCCGTGAACTGGAGAATATCATCGAACGCAGCGTGGCCTTGGAGAGCACAAATATCATCCTTCCGGACAATCTTTTCATCGACAGGGAACAGATTAAAAATGACCATCCACTCCCTGCCGTCATTCCCGATGCGGGTATCCAGTTGAACGAAGAGTTGACAAAGATTGAAAAGCAGTTCATCGAAACGGCGCTGAACAAAACAAAAGGTTCGAAGACTAAAGCAGCGGATCTCCTCCATGTGACCTTCGATTCTTTGCGTTATCGCATCGAAAAACTGGGGATTGAAAATTCAGGCTGGGATTGAAATAATACTTGACAAGGGCGCCCGCATCCATTAAACGTGATCACCAGATAAGATCAAAGAAAAAGGAAAATGGACATGGCGCGGCACAAGATATTTTATCGGGCTTTCTTTTTTAGCTTTATCGGCTTTTTTGGGGAGGTCTGCCCGGCGCGCTCATGACCTGATCAATAAACGAATGAGCCGTGGGCAGACCGAAGAGGCGCCCACGGTTTTTTTTTTGGCCGTGGAGATCATCCCGGCCTTTTTTTTAACCGTAAGGGGAGATATAAGGAGGAGGACATGACGGCAAGGATCACAAGAGGGATCATCATCGGCATGATGGTGGGATTGATGGCGCTGGGCGTCTCCGGGTGGTCGGAGGCGAAGGTTGTCAAGGTAGGGGCGGCAATCAACATGACGGGACCTGCATCAAGTTGGGGACAGTTTCACGCCCGGGGACAGCAGGATTATTTCCGTTACGTCAACGAGGTCAAGGGCGGTGTCGCGGGAAACCGCATTGAAATGCTTCTGGTGGACACGGCCTACAAAGTTCCCGAAGCGGTGGCGGCGGTCCGTAAATTCGCCGTCCAGGAAAAGGTCGATATGATCGCGACCTGGGGGGCCGGTGAGGGACTGGCGGCCAAGCCCATCATTCAGACCTACAAGATACCAACCATAAACTATTCCACGAGCTGGGAAATCCTCGAACCACCCATAGATTACATGTATCTTCCCTTCGGAAGCTACAAGATGGATTGTTACGCCATCCTGGATTATATCCGGGCTGTTCATCAGGGAAACACCATCCCCAAGGTCGGTCTGCTCACTTACAATAACGCCTATGGTCGATCCATCCATAAGCCCAGCCGGGAATATGCTAAGAAGGTCAAGATAGATATCGTGGCCGTGGAAGAGTTCCCCCCCAAGACCGTCGATCTCAATACGGAACTCCTCCGGCTGCAGAAGAAGGGCGCCCAGTACGTCATTATGCAGATGCTCCCCGCCGCCATTGTCACCACGTTCAAAAGCGCCGACCGTATCGGCTACAATCCCATGTTTTTCGGCACCTGGACCTCCACGGATCCCGATTTCTTCCGCCTGGGCAGAGGCTTGATCAAAGACCGGCTGTTGATGCAATTCCCCGGCGGACTACCCGTGGACCGCACCCCCGGCATCAAGGTCATGGAGGAATTATGGAAGCGATACAAAACGGTCAGTAAGTTCGATGCCTCCTATTGGGAGGGAGTGGTCGTGGCGATGATCATGGAGCGGGCCTTCCTACGGGCCCATGAAAAGTACGGTCAGATAAACCGGGAGACGATCAATAAGGCAATGGAGTCCTTTCAGAACGAAGATTTTGGCGGCTTGGTGCCAAACGTGACCTACACGAAGAAAAATCACGGCGCCTCCTTCAAGGCCCGGATCGTCCGGGTTCAGGAGAATGGATCGTACACGCCCCTGACCCAGTTCTTCGTTCCGGGCAAGGAAAAGATACGTTTACTTAAGTGAGCAGGCATTCAGGATGAAAGCCTATCGCGGACAGCCGGCGATTTTTGCCGCACGGAAGGAAGAGGAACGGTGGGCCCACCTAAAAATCAGGGACGTCTGCCTGAATTTCGGCGGCGTCAAGGCCTTGAACAACATCGATTTACAGGTGAATAACGGAGAACTGTTCGCGGTGATCGGACCAAATGGTGCCGGCAAGACCAGCCTCATGAACTGCATCACCGGCTTTTATCGTGCCGTGAGCGGTCAGATCCTCTTCAACGGACGGGACATCACCCATCTGCACGCCCATGAACTGGTAAGGGTGGGTATCGGCAGGACCTTTCAGAATATAGAGCTTTTCCCCGGCATGACCGTATTGGCAAATATGCTTCTCGCCCGGCATCTTTATTGCGATTACGGATTCCCCGGGGCCTCACACTATTTGCCGTCGGTGCGCCGCGAGGAGGTTCGCCACCGCAAGTTGATAGAAGAATTGATAGATTTTCTGGAGATGCAGGCCATCAGAAAAAAGACTGTGGCATCACTGCCTTACGGTCTGATGAAGCGAGTGGAACTGGGCAGGGCCCTGGCCCTGGAACCGCGGCTGCTGGTACTGGACGAGCCGTTCGCCGGCATGACCCTGGAAGAGAAGGAAGACATGGTGCGGTTTATCACGGAAATAAACTCCGCCTGGGGTCAGACGATCATTCTTGTCGAACATGATATGGCAATAGTCATGAGCGTCTCCCACCGGATCGCCGTTCTGAACTTCGGGGAAAAGATCGCCGAGGGCACGGCGGAGGAGATCCGCCAGCATCCGGAAGTAATCCAGGCGTATCTGGGGTGAGGCGAACAGAAGATGACGATGGCATTCCAAGACGAACAGATGTTGACCCTGCCCCGCCTGCTCTGCAAGCAGGCGGAAATCCTGGGACGTGGCGCCGTTGCCATACGGGAGAAGGCCTATGGCGTCTGGCACACCTACAACTGGGAAGATTATCTCCGCTATGTCCGTCATACCGCTCTGGGTCTTGCCTCCCTCGGGGTCCGGCGCGGCGAGAACCTGGTGTTGGTGGTGAACAATCATCCGGAATGGCTGTTCTCGGAACTGGGGGCCCAGGCGATTGGAGCGGTGACCATCAACCTCTTTACCTCTTCCATACCCGAGGAACTGCGGACCTCCCTGCAACGCGCCCAGGCGGTCGTGGTGATTGTTCAGGATCAGGAACAGGTGGACAAACTCATCGAAATCAGAGAACGCATACCCCAGGTAAGGAAGGTAATTTATATAGATCCCACGGGCATGCGGTCCTACCGGAAGGAGGCGTGGCTGCTGTCCTATGCAGATCTCCTGAGTGCCGGGGAGGAAAGAGACCAACGGGAGCCGGATTTTTTTTCGCGGGAAATCAACAGGGGCAATGCCAAGGACATCGCCCTGATGATCCAGACCTCCGGGACCACCGGCGTCTCGAAGCTCGCCATGCTTTCCCATCGGAGCATGATCGCCATGGGCCGGCAATGGACCCAGGCCATTACCCTTCAACGGGGGGAGAATTGGCTGTCCATGTCCCCGCCGGCCTGGATCGTCGATCAGATGTGGGGGATGGGTGTTTCCCTATACAGCGGCATGACGATGAACTTCCCCGAGACCCCGGAGACCGTGACGGAGGACTTCCGGGAAATCGGACCGGCAGTGATCATCACCGCCAGCCGGTTCTGGGAGGATCTGGCCTCGAAAATCCGGGTGAAGATGGCCGATGCCGGATGGCTGAAACGCCGGATCTTTCATTGGTCGGAAAGGGTCGGAGCCGCCGTCCTTGCAGCCTATGGTGAAAATAAGGAGCCTTCTTGGCTGAAAATCTTTCTGCACCGACTGTCCGGCTTGGTTATCTACCGGCCGCTTCTGGACCGGATCGGATGCGCCCGTTTCCGTAACGCCTATACCGGAGGACATCCCATAAGCCCGGAAGTGATTCGCTTCTTTCAGGCGGTAGGGATGAATCTGAAACAATGTTATGGTCTTACCGAGGCTGGAGGAATTTTCCAGGTCCAGCCGGATGGGGAGGTAAAACCGGAAACCGTGGGCAAACCCCTGCCGGGCGTCCAGATCATGATGAATGACGATCAGGAGGTGCTGGTCAAAAGCGAGGCACTTTTTTCCGGTTATTACCGTGATTTTCAAAACACGGAAAAGGCCTTTCATGACGGCTGGCTGAAGACCGGCGACGCTGGCTATCTCGATCAGGACGGACATCTCGTCATCATCGGCCGCAAGGAAGACATAATCAAGAACAAGAGCGGCCAGGCATTTTCACCGGATTTCATCGAAACGCGTCTCAAATTCAGTCCTTACATAAAAGAAGCGGTGGTGTTCGGCGAAGCCAGACCCTACATCGCCGCCATGGTCAACATCGACATGGAAAATGTGGGCAACTGGGCCGAAGAGCGGCTTATCCCTTTCACCACCTATCTGGACCTCTCCCAGCAGCCCGCGGTGGAAGAGTTGATCAGCGGGGAGATCGAGATTATCAACGGTCAACTGCCGGAGATTATGAAAATCCGAAAATTTCTCCTGCTCTACAAACTCCTCGATGCGGACGACGAAGAACTGACCCGGACCGGCAAAGTGCGCCGGCGTTTCATCTACGGTATTTATCTCCCCCTCATCGAGGCTATGTACCGGGATGTCGAGCAGGTGGAAACGAAAGGGAAGATCCGTTACCGTGACGGCAGGGTAGGGGAGATAACGACTAATGTCCGTATATTGGCACTGACAATAAAATAACCCTGGAAAGGAGAAATATGGATTTTTTTGTCCAACTGCTGGTTAACGGTCTGAGCGTGGGTTTTCTCTATGGCATTTCCGCCATGGGTTTCGTCATGATCTTCAAGTCTTCCAGTGTCCTCAATTTTGCCCACGGCGAGCTTTTGGCCATCGGGGCGTACATCTTTCTTGTCCTGGCGACGGAGGCCCAACTGCCCATTTATGGCGCCTTCATCCTCACGATGCTTGCCTGCTTCTCCCTGGGATTCATCGTGGAAAAACTCTTTCTGCGGCCCCTCATCGGCGAACCGCTGATTTTTGTCATCATGCTCACTGTGGGACTGGCAGCAATGTTCAAAGGACTGATTCTCCTGATCTGGGGCGGCAACCTCTACACCTTCCCGGAGTTTCTCCCGGAGTGGCTGGCCCTGACCTGGGGCGATGTTACCGTTCAACCCGTCTATACACTGGCGCTGGTGGCGGGGGTGTCCTTTCTGGCCCTATTCGGTTTGTTCTTCAAGTTTTCCTCCCAGGGGATATATATGCGATCCGTTGCCGACAATCAGCGGGCCGCCTTGTCACTGGGGGTCAACGTAAAGAACGTCTTTGCCCTTTCCTGGGCCATCGCGGCCCTGGTGGCAGGGCTTTCCGGCATCATCCTGGGCATCATCAACGGCGTCAACGTCCATGATCTGAGCGCTATCGGGTTGAAGGTATTTCCCGTGGTCATTCTCGGAGGTCTGGACAGCATCGGTGGCGCTATCGTAGGCGGCCTTATCATCGGGCTCCTGGAAACTCTTACCGGCGGTTATATTTCACCCTCCCTGAGGGACGTGGTTCCTTACGTCGTCCTCGTCGTCATCCTCATGCTGAAGCCCTATGGCCTGTTCGGACAGGTGGAAATAGAGAGGGTTTGAGATGGGAAAGAGGATATTTCATCCCTGCGGCAACTATCACGAGCGATACGAGACACAGCTTAACGTCTATGAAACGGACTACGGCCGATTCTGGACTGCCGTCGGGGTCATCCTGCTGTTCACGGCGGTCCCTTTTGCGAGCAGCCCTTATCTGCTGTATGTGGTTAATTCCATTGGTATTGCCGCCATCGCCGCCATCGGACTAAATATCCTTGTCGGTTACACCGGCCAGATTTCTCTGGGGCATGGCGCTTTCTTCGGTGTCGGCGCCTATGGAGCCGCCTATCTGGCCACACGCTGGGAGGTGCCCTTCCTGATCAGTATTCCCGCCGCCGGACTGATCACCGCCAGCGCCGGGCTTGTTTTCGGCCTGCCCTCCAGCCGCCTCAAGGGACTTTATCTGACCATCGCCACCCTGGCCGGCCAATTCATCATTGAATACGTACTCATCCACTGGGAGGCGGTTACCAGAGGAACCATGGGGATCACTTTACCTACGGCATCGATATTCGGACTTGAAATAGCCGGCGATCGGACCTTTTTTTATGTAATCTTCGCCCTGCTCATCGTGATGCTGTGGTTTGCAGTCAATCTCATGCGCACCAAATACGGGCGGGCCTTCGTCGCTATCCGTGACAACGACCGGGCGGCGGAAGGCATGGGGATAGCGATTTTCCCCTACAAACTCCTTGCCTTCGCAATAAGTTCCTTTTACGCCGGCGTCGCCGGGGCGATATGGGCCTACTACACCATCAGCATCACCACTGAACCTTTCAACCTCGGACTTTCGGTGGAATATATCGCCATGGTCATTATCGGCGGCATGGGCAGCATGTCCGGCGCCATCTTCGGTGCCGTCTTTATCACCGGATTGAACGAAATTCTTAGATGGGGAACGGATCTGATGATGAATATGGGCTTCGTATCGCAGATGGGTTTGAATATGGCCCCGCTACGGGAATTTATCTTCGGTCTGGCCATTGTCCTGTTTATCCTGTTCGAACCCCGGGGACTGGCGGAGGTATGGCGTATCGTCCGTTCCAGTTTCAGGCTCTGGCCGTTTTCATATTGAGGAGGCCGGTCCATGCTATTGAAGGTCAATAATATCTCCGTTGTCTATTCGGACGTGATCCAGGTCCTAAAAGGGGTATCCCTGAACGCGGAAAAGGGAAAGATCGTGTCGCTGCTGGGCAGCAATGGTTCAGGCAAGACCTCTACCCTCAAAGCAATATCGGGTCTCTTGAAACCGGAAAACGGCAAGGTGACCGACGGCGAGATCGTCTTTCAGGGAAAGGGCATCCACAACCAGTCTCCCGAAGCCATTACCCGGATGGGGATCATTCAGGTCCTGGAGGGTCGCCAACCATTCAAATATCTCACCATAGAGGAAAATCTCCGCGTGGGCACGGCGGTGCGGAGGGATAAATCGTACCGCCAGGACCTGGAGATGGTGTATCACTACTTCCCGGCTCTGGTGGCCCGCCGGCGCTCCAAGGCCGGTTACTGCAGCGGCGGGGAACTGCAGATGCTGGTCATCGGACGGGCGCTGATGGCCAAGCCGGAACTTCTCCTTCTTGACGAGCCGTCCCTCGGTCTGGCCCCGCTCATTGTCAAGGAGATCTTCGGCATCATCAAGAAGATAAATGAAGAGCAGGGGGCCACTATTGTCCTGGTGGAGCAGAACGCCAACATGGCTCTTCAGATCGCCCATTACGGTTACGTGATGGAGAACGGCAAGATCGTCATGGAGGGCAAGGCCGAGGATCTGGTCGAGAATCCCGACATCAAGGAATTCTACCTGGGGGTGGCGGCGACGGGTGATGCCCGGGCCTATCGCGATGTCAAATCCTATCGAAGACGGAAAAGGTGGTTTTGAACATCAAAGGCGGATGTCAGGCAGGAACGTCAGTTTTCGGCTACGGATATGTCCCGCATTTTCAATTGGATCTCGCTGATGCCGTTCCAGTGATTGAATTGTGGGGTGAAGGCGATGTCCGAGGTCGTTCCGGTGGTCAAATGGTTGACGAAATGTCCCTTGCTGAACCAGATGCCGTTGCAGGAAACACCATCACCGTGGAGCCGCAGCCGCAGATGGTTGTTGCCCACCACGTTGGAAGCGGCCACATTCACGTTCCGCACGCATAGGACCGGCTCCGGATTGCGGCTTCCGAAAGGCGCCAGCATCATCATCTGATTCAGGAGGTCATGGTTGACATCCCGGAGATGGCACTGAGCGTCGATGGCCGTTTGTGAGATCATATTCCCGGGCTGAATATTTTCCCTGATCACCTCTTCCAGCAACTGGCGAAAATCGCCGATGTGTTCCTCGCGTATGGAGATCCCGGCGGCATATTGATGCCCCCCATAGGAAATCAGCAAGGAGTCGCATTTTTTCAGTCCCTGGTAGATGTTGAAATCCAGAATGCTCCGCCCGGAGCCCTTGCCGATGCCGTTACGAATGCTGATGAGGATGGCTGGCCGATAAAAGCGATCGACGAGCCTTGCGGCGACAATACCGATAACTCCGGGGTGCCAGTTGGACGAGGCAAAGACGAGGGCGGATCTGGAAAGCGGATCCATGGTTTGGGAAATCTCCGCGAGGATCTCGTCGAGGATGTTCTTTTCCATGGCCTGACGCTTGCGATTGTAACCATCCAGTAGTCTGGCCAATTCCCGTGCTTCGTTGAGATCGTCGGTTAGAAGCAGTTTTACCGCTTCGGATGGCGACCCGACCCGACCGGCGGCGTTAATCCTGGGGATGAGGCAGAACGAGGCGCGGTTGGAGTCGATGACCTGAGTTTCGATCCCGCAGATTTCTTTCAGGGCCTTGAGGCCGACCCGGTGTTCCTCGGTGATGATATCCAGGCCTATCTTGGTGAAGACGCGGTTTTCATCGATAAGGGGGGAGATGTCCCCGATGGTGCCCAGGGCCACCAGATCGAGATATTCTTTGAGATTGGGATAACTGCGTTTGTCCCAGAATCCTGATTGCCGCAACTGGCCCCTCAGGCAGATCAGGAAGTTAAAGGCGATTCCCACGCCGGCCAAATCCTTGAAGGGAAAGGAACAATCACGGCGGTGCGGGTTGATAACCGCTACGGCGGGCGGCAATTCTTCCGGCACTTCGTGATGATCGAGGATGATCGTATCGATGCCCTGGCTGGCCGCGTATTGCACTTCCTCATGATCGGATACCCCACAGTCCACGGTGATGATCAAACCGATGCCGCGACTCTTGAGGGTATCGATGGCGTTGTGGTTAAGACCGTATCCTTCGGTGATGCGGTCGGGGATGTAATAATCAATCCCCGGCAGCAGGGGGCGTAGAAATCTGATGATCACCGCCGTGGAGGTGATGCCGTCGGCATCATAATCACCGAAGACAACGACCTTTTCTTTCTTGGTGATGGCTTGGATTACGCGATGGACCGCCTTTTTCATGTCTTGCATGAGAAAGGGATTATGGAGGTCGTTGAGGGAGGGAAAGAGATATCTCTTGGCGTCGTCGATGCAGAGGATGTTTCTGCTCATGAGGATTTTGGATATCACCGGCAGGATGCCCAGTTCCCGGGCCAAATGTTCCGTGAGGTCCTCTTTTTCCAGGGAAAAACGCCACCTGGTTACCGGTAACGACTGTTTATTCCTCAATTTTAGATACATATTCCTTTTATTTTGATCGCCTATCATAGACTTATCAGTCGTAATGTCAAGCAGGAAATTTGCTTTTTTGTTGACACGGCAATGGTCCCTGGCATACTAAGAATTCATGAAAACGATGGAAATTGAAATGTCGCGTAAAAACCTGGCCTTGTTCCAGTTCCTGCTGGAAGGATACGGGCGGGTGGCCGCCATGACGACCATAGATGCTCACATAGCTCGGGTGCGTATTACCATCATGCCGGATTTCAAAGAAGAAGTATTCGAGATAATTGCACAGATTGCTAAAATTGCGGCCTGCCGGCGGATCTCCTGACCGGGATCCGGAACTGATGGAGGCCACCAAGTATCTCATCAGGGAGGATAAGAGTATAAAGCGGCATTACAGGTTGATGAACGTGCTTGTTATGCTTCCATAACTTTCAGATCCGCCTGGCGGACTTGAAAAGGATGACGATCCTGGGTCCGTAGAAATAGTAAGGCAGTGGGAGGTTGAAAATGCTGATGATGACCCATACATGGCTTCTCGACAGCTATCTTAGGGAAAAGCGGCTCAGCAGCGATTATCTGGATCTGTTCATCTACAATATCTGTCCCGATCTCCTTCCTCTTCACAAAGGTATTACCGCATCGGAAACACACGGCATCTCCCGTTTCTCCCCGCTACCACACAATCGCCGGAAAAATGCCTTCGTTCAATTCCATCTCATGGTAGATGACTTATCCCATCACGGTATGATTCCCGCCGAGCCCGTCCGGGAATTCAACCCCGATTCACAAGGCTATACATATTTGAAGGGTAAACCACTGGTTGAACCCCTGCGGGATATTTATGAATTTCAGGGCACGCCCATCCCCTATGCCCAGGCCGCCTACCGCTCCCACATGGTCATCGAGATGACCTTCGATCTTGCCATGCATGGTGCGGAAAGCAGCGAGGGCGAAAGGTTGATCGACCTTATATGCGATGCCATGCACTTCACCGTGGAGGAAAAACTTACGGAATTCAGCACCGACATCGCCTGGCTGTATGGCATTTCGCCGGCGACGGTGGCGGATACCATGCGAAAGGGGGCGGTGTTTTACAATCGGGCGAGGATCAGGAGCTTCATGACCATGGAGGGCAGAATTCAGCTCTTTGCCGGCAAATTCGGCATTTCCCGGGATGATGATCAGGCGCTGGCCATGTTGGCGGAGGTCATGAATCAGGCAATGGAGTTGGTGAAAGATTACGATGACTTCATGAAGCCGGCCCTCGCGGAGATCCGGGGCGCCGGCTTCAATCCCGAATACTGATCAAACCGCTTTCCGGACGAATCCGGATCTAAGGCAGCGGGTACAGATCTTGATGCGGCGCACCGCCCCGTTTTTGTCGTCCAAGGCGCGAATCTTCTGGAGGTTGGGCCGCCAAACCCGCTTTGTCTTGTTGTTGGCGTGACTGACGTTATTTCCCACCACGGGTCTTTTCCCGCATATTTCACATACTCTGGCCATAAAATACTCCTCGCGAACAATAGTGGCGTGGTTGCTACAACAACGGGTGAAAATATGCAAGCCTTTTTTCACCCTTCGTTTTTCATCACCAGGGGCTGGCCGGTTGATTCGATTACCCGCATCCAGATATTGCCGGTTGGATCGACCTTTTTCCCCGACATGACGGCCCGCAGGGGGAGATGCACGTATTCCCCACGGAAAAGTCCGACCAGCATCCCGGTCTTGCCGCTCATGCCGGCATGGACGGCGTATTGTCCCAGGGCGCCGCAGTAGATGCTGTCCCCGGCATTGGCGGGAACGCTACGGATCATGTAGCTGGGGTCGATATACTTCACATTTATAGGGAGAGCTTCTTTTTTGAAATGCTCCTCGATGGCGCACTTGAGATACAGGCCGATATCGAAAAGCTTCAGATTTCCCGATGCGTCGGTTTCGATAACGTCATCCTCCCGGAAGAAGAACTCCTGGCCGGCGCCCTCCGCCACCAGGATGACGCAATGGAGACGGCTGTGCAAACGCTCTTTTAGGACCTTCAAAAAACCTCTTTCCCCGTGAAGATCGAAAGGCACTTCGGGAATGAGAACAAAGTTGGCGTCGTTTTGCGCCAGAGCGGCATGTACGGCGATATGACCCGATTGCCGGCCCATGAGCTTTACGAGACCGATGCCCATGGGCGCCCCCTTGGCCTCAACATGAGCGGATCGAATCGCCTGAACGGCCTCGGAAATTGCCGTATCGAAACCGAAGGTCTTGTCCACGAGATTCAAATCGTTGTCGATTGTCTTTGGGATGCCGATAACACTGATATCCAGCTTCCTACGGGCAATCTCTTCGGTGATCAGTTCCGTGGCCCGCATGGTGCCGTCGCCGCCGATACAAAAAAATATGTCGATGTTCATCCGCTTCAGGACATTGACGATCTCCCCTATGTCCTGCTTTCCCCGTGATGAAGACAGGATGCTGCCGCCAACGGCGTGAACGTCCTTGATCAACTCCGGCGTCAACTCCATCACCTCATGTCCGAAGGAAGGGATAAGCCCCTGAAAACCGTATTTTATCCCCACGATGTTTTCGACGCCATAGCGATGATAGAGTTCCATGACGATCGCACGGATAACATCGTTGATCCCCGGACAGAGACCCCCGCAGGTAACTACGGCCGCCTTGGTTTTGGGCGGATCGAAGTAGATCATCCGTCGCGGTCCGGCGACTTCGATGGAAAGCGGCGGGCGGAGGTCCCAAGGGTGAGAGGAAAGATGAAGGAGATCGTTGTCATAGATGATGCGCCGGTCGTCGGGGGTAAAATAGCTGACGGTTATCGGCGAGGGAATGGTGGCCCTCCCCAGGGTTGGTATTTCAAAATTCAGGTCGTTGGACTTCATCCTTATCCCTCCTTTCTCCATGGTCCCGACCGAAAAAGGCACTCAAAACTTGACACCGCGAACGGAAAAGAGATTTTCTTCATGGTTGCGGTCGATTATGAGAACAGACCTTTGAAAAACGGCTTCGCCACAGCTCAGAAATCTTTTTCGCATCTCAATAGTTGATGAACCCGTAAAAAGTCATCATTGAGACGACGATGTAAAAAGCTCCAGAGGCAAGGCGCGCGAATCCTGAGGATTGAGACGTACTTGGGCGTACGTCGCAGTGACGAAGGATGAAGCGCCACGCCGCATATGGACTTTTTACGATGTCGTCAATAGTTAGCGTATAAATCTTATCCATTACGAGGTGTT
>CAZNDG010000010.1:58096-81988 GCA_964571695.1 uncultured Syntrophus sp. | reverse complement strand
CGAAAAACATTTGATTCGCCACTTGCGAACCATTTTTCCGCAGTTATGCAAAGCTCTCTACTTAAAAAACCTTCCGGGGCCGGTCTATTCGGTTCCCATGAGTTACAACCTTCCGTACCACTTCACTTTTCCCGTCGCAGTTTTTCCTTTACTCCTTCCCAAACTTCTTCCACTGTAATTCCTTCCATACACTCACGGGTCGGACATGTCTTCCGGAAGCAGGGGCTGCAGGGCAGTTCCTTCCGGATGACGGCGTGGCGCGAACCGTAGGGACCCGTGCGCCGGGGATCCGTAGGTCCGAACAGGGCGACCACGGTTGTCCCGACCGCGGCGGCGATATGCATCGGCCCGGAATCGGTGGTCACGACCAGGGCGGCCCGGCGGTAAAGGCACGCCAGATCCTTTAGACTCGTCTGGCCGGCAAGATTCAAGATAAGTCCCGCCGGCACATGTTGCATAACGGCGTCGATGTAAGGTTGCTCGTCGCGGCTGCCGGTGAAGACCACCGGGATGCCCAGCTCCTGTGCGATCCGGTCGGCCAGGGCGGCGAAGAGGTCCTCCCGCCAGAGTTTCGTCGGCCACAGGGCGACGGGGTTTATCGCCACGAAGGGGGCCTCTTCGTCAAGATGATTTTTCGCCAGCAGGAAGGTGACATTCTGCTCGTTATGGTCATCCCAGGGGATGTTAAATGTGGGTGGCGGACCGGCCACTGCGGCCTTGCCCGCCTGTACCTCCAGATAGGCCGGAAAGTCCAGATAACGATCCACGGCGTGTTTGGCCATGTCTTCCGGGATTTTCTCGTTGTAGAACAGTCCGCTTCCCTCCTGCATGCTGTCGTAGCCCAGCTTCCGGACGCCGCCGCTCAATCCGACCAGGACGGCGCTCTTGAAAAGGCCGTGAAAGTCGATGACCAGGTCATAGGGCCTGGATCGTAGTTCATGGATAAAAGAGGCTATTTCCCCCATGATTTTCGTGATACGCCCCCTTTTCGCTTCTCTCCGCCAGCGCTTGCGGTGGGAGACGAGTACCCGGTCCAGGCAGGAATGTCCGGTGATCAGATCGGCGGCGGCCGCTTCGATCACCCAGGTAATGTGGGCCTGGGGATAGAGGCGCCGCAGGGCGGCCAGGGATGGCAGGGTGTGAACCACGTCCCCGATGGCGCTCAATTTGACGATCAGGATGTTCATGGCCGTGTCCCTGAACGTTTGCCGCAGGGTTGTCCATTGCTGTTTTTTTGCCACCATGCCCGCCGGTGGGAAGCCGATTGGTCCGCTTTCACCCGGAGACTATTTCCCGGGTTCCCTATAAATCTCTTTCCGAAGATACCATAACTGCTGTTAGTTACAAAAATAACAATCATCATGCATTGCCCTGTCCGAGGATCCAGCGGACGGCGGCGATGAGATCCGGGGCGATGAGATCCGGGGTTACGGGTCCCGGCTCCACGTCTTTCCCGTAGCCGGTGCGGACGAGGATGCCCTTCGCCCCTGCCCGCTGTCCCGCTTCCACGTCCTTGGTCATGTCGCCGATCATATAGGAACGGGACAGATCTATGGCCAGCTCCGCCGCGGCCCGCAGCAGCAATCCCGGCGCCGGCTTCCGGCAGGAACAGGACCGGCGGTATCCGCCGATGCCCTCCGTGGGATGGTGGGGGCAGAAATAGAAGCCGTCGATAACAGCGCCTGCTTTCCCGAGCATCCTGGACATCTCGGCGTGCACTTCTCCCACGAACGCCTCGTCGAACAAGCCCCGGCCGATGCCGGACTGGTTGGTTATGACGACGGCTTTCATCCCGTTGCGGTTGATGAGTCGCACGGCCTCGCCGGCCCCGGGGAGGAGCCGGAGCTTGTCCAGGCGATCCAGATAGCCCACCTCTTCGTTGATCGTGCCGTCCCGATCCAGAAAGACGGCGGCGGATGTTTTCTTCGGCATCGGCATACCCGGTTATAGTGATTTGAGAGTTTTATTCATCCCGCTTGTCACTTGGCTTTCCTCATCGATACTCCTCCGGTCCTTACCCTTGCGGAGAGATGTTGAGAGACCCGTCCTTACCTTCGGCCCCGGCGACTTCCTTCTACGGGACACTACGGCCGGATAAAAGCCGAGCGGCAACGATCCGGTTGATCACGGCGGTCACCTCCTCCACGCCGATCAGATTCATGCAGCGGAAATCCTTGGGACAGACGGTTTTCAGACAGGGGCTGCAATCCACGGGCTTTCGAATGATGACATTCATGCGGCCGGGAGGAGAGGTCGTCGCAGGATTTGTAGAACCGAAAATGGCGACCGTCGGCACGTTCAGGGCGCCGGCGATGTGCATCAATCCCGAATCGTTGGTGAGGAAGACATGGCAGCGGGCGATGAGGGCCATGACTTCCCGGACCGAGGTCCGGCCGGCGAGGTTCAGGAGCCGATCCGGAATGGCCGCCGCAATGACATCCGTAACCTCCCGATCCTGTTCACTGCCGAAGAGGATGAACACCGACTCCCGGTATTGACGATGCAATGCCGTGGCCACGGAGGTGAAGCGTTCCACCGGCCAGCGCTTGGCGGGTCCGTAGGTGGCGCCCGGGGCGATGCCGACGAAGAGGGCTTTCCCCCTCGCCGGCTCGGAGAGCCAATTATCGGCCAGGGCCACGGTTTCGGCCCGGAGATCAAGATGTAGTTCGTCACCGGGGTCGAGGCAGCCCAGGGCCTTGAGCATCTCCAGATAGTAATGAATCTGATGAACCCGGCGGATGGCCCGGCTCCGGCGTACGGAATGGGTCAGGAGCCATCCCCGGGCGTCGGCATCATAGCCGGCCCGGATCGGGATTCTGGCGAGGCGGGCGATGATGGCCGCCTCGATGGCATTCTGGAGCAGGATTGCCATGTCGAAGCGTTTTTGCCGCAGCTCGGCGGCGAGGAGGAGCTTGCCCGCCGGCCCGGCATGTCTCCCCGGTTCCTCGAACACGATCAACTCATCCGCCATTCCCGTTTCCCGGTAGATGTCCGCCACCCACGGTTTGGCGAGTAGGGAGATATGGGCCTGGGGCCAGGTCATCCGGATGGCCGCTACGGCCGGCAGGGTCATTACGGCGTCGCCGATCCAGTTGACGCCCCGAACCAGGAGCCGCTCCACGCCCTCCCGGGGGAGGGACCTGTTTCTCCGGACCGGCAAAGGCTCATATGCCGTTGAGTCTTTCACCCTTGGACTCCTTTGATTCCTGCCGGCCCTTGTTCCGATGAGTTAAATATAGTGGGGGAACTTGTAAAAAACCGCATTTATCGTAACTGTCCTGCCATCTATTCCACTTGGCATTGTTTCGTCTTCCAGCGCTGATGGAGCCAGAACCATTGGTCGGGGTACCGGCGGACCATGGCTTCGACGACCTTCGTGAAACGTTGGGTATTGGTGAAAAGATCCTTTTCATAATCCCCGGTATCGTCAATGGGAACGGCCTCCTGGATGATGAAACGATAGGTGCCGTCGGGCATCCGGGGCATAAAGGCGGGAATCACCGGCGCCCCCGTCCGCATGGCCAGTACGGCGAGCCCCACGGCGGTGCACGCCGGGCGGCCGAAGAAATCCACGAACACCCCTTCCCGGACCGAGACGTTCTGGTCGCTGAGGATGCCCAGGGCCTTGTTTTCCCCGAGGAGCCGGGTGATGGTCTTCCCCGAGCCGCCCTTGGGGATCACGGTGTTCCCGTTGAGGGTCCGCACCCAGGCCGTGAGATTCTCGAGGATCGGGCTGTCCAGGGGGCGATAGACGATGTTCATCGGCTGCCGCATCATGGGAAATGCCACGGTCATCATCTCCCAGTTGCCGAAGTGGGCGACGATGGAGAGGAGGCCCTTCCCTTTGGCGAAGGTGGCGTCGATATGCTCCAGGCCTTCGAAGGTCACCCATTTATGCACATTGTCCCGGTTTATGAAGGGGATCTCGAAAAAATCCGCCGCCACCAGTCCCAGATGACGGTAAGCCCCTTTGGCGATGGCGATGATTTCCTTCATATCCTTTTCCGGAAAGGCCCGCCGTAGATTGTGGAGGGTAATGAGGCGCTGCTTGGCCGAGGTGTGATAGAAAAGGCGAAACAATCCCCGGAAGAGCCATCTGCGGAGTGTCAGGGGTATCGCCTTGAACAGGAAGATAATTATGGTCGTGGATTTTTCTTTCTTCATCTTGGCATGAGTTTGATGAGGGCGCCGAAAAAGGCCTCTTCCCCCGGATCGATGCGGAGCCCTATACTCAATACGTGGATATTGCGATAGAATTCCTCGCAAGCGACAAGCTTCACCCCGTCCTTCTCCGTGGTGACGATCATCTCCGCCGCCTCCCTTTTCGCGGCCCCGGCTATTTTTTGGACGTCCCTTTCCTTGTAGAAATAATGATCGGGAAAGGCAAGGAATTTGATGATCCTCGCGCCCATGGCCTTCAAGGTGGCCTGGAATTTCTCCGGGGCCGCGATGGCGGTGAAGGCGAGAATTTTTTTGTCTTGCAGTATTTTCGGGGGCAGCGCTTCCCCGCCGTCTCCCGGGCACAGCCCCGTCGCTTCATAGGCGGCCCGGAAAACCGGCCGGGATGAGTCGGCGAGGGAATCGCTGCCGGAGGGTCTTCCCGGAAGCTTTTCGACAACCGTCTTGACGACGATATCCGCCCGGTCCAGGGCGGTGCGGGGGTCTTCCCGGAGCGGACCGGCCGGCAGGAGACGCCTGTTTCCGAAGGGGTTTTGTCCGTCAATCATCAGGATGTCCACATCGCGAGCCAGGCGCCGGTGCTGAAATCCGTCGTCCAGGACCAGGACATCGACGGCGAATTTATCGATGGCCAACCGGCCGGAGATGGACCGTTCCGGACCGGTGATCACGGGAACGCCGGGAAGGCTGGCCGCCATCAGTGCCGGTTCATCTCCGCCTTCCGCCGGGGAAAGGAAGATCTGCCGTCCGTCGGATACCACGTTGCCGCTGCCGGACCGGCGGCCGCCGTAACCGCGGCTCAGGACGGCGGGATGAAAACCCCGGGCCAGCAGTCCCCGGGCAACAAGGATGGCCATAGGTGTCTTTCCCGTCCCGCCCACGGTGATGTTGCCGATGCTGATGACGGGTCGGGGGAGGCGTTCGGCCCGGACGGCGCCGGAGTCGTAGCGGTGGTTTCTCAGCGCTGTCGCCGCTCCGTAGGCCCACGAAGGGGGGATCATTGCCAGCAGCAGGGAACGGCGCCAGCCACCGGGCTCCCGGCGGTACCATAGTTCATGGCGTATCGATTGGATGGAGTTCATCTTCGGTGAATTGCATGCAGTAGAGTTTGTAGTATTCACCTCTTTTCGCCAGGAGGAATTCATGGGTTCCCTCCTCGACGATCCGCCCGTTGACCAGGACGATGATCCGGTCGGCGTTGCGAATGGTGGAGAGGCGGTGGGCGATGATCAGAGTCGTCCGTCCGGCCATGAGGTTGTCCAGGGCCTTTTGCACCTCGATCTCCGCCTCCGTGTCCAGGGACGAGGTGGCCTCGTCGAGGATCAGGATCGGGGCGTCCTTGAGGATGGCCCGGGCTATGGATATCCGCTGGCGCTCCCCGCCGGAGAGCTTCGTTCCCGCCTCGCCGATGATCGTATCGTACCCCTGGGGAAGCTGCATGATGAAGTCGTGGGCATGGGCGGCCCGAGCGGCCCCGACGATCTCCTCCTCGCTCCGCTGGATGTCTCCGTAGGCGATGTTGTTCCGCACCGTATCGTTGAAGAGGATGGTCTGCTGGGTAACCATGGCGATCTGTCCCCGGAGGGATTCCACGGTGACGTCCCGGACATCTTGACCGTCGATGGCGATCCGGCCCTCGGCAACGTCATAGAAGCGGGGGATTAGATTCACCAGGGTCGTTTTGCCGCCCCCGCTCATACCCACGAAAGCGACGACCTCTCCGGCCCGGATGGAGAGGTGGATGTCCTTCAATACCGGCGTCTCCTCATAGGCGAAGGAGACGTTTTCGATGTCGATGCTCCGGGCGATCTTCGGCAGGGCGACGGCATCGGGCCTGTCGCCTATCTCCGGCTCCATGTCGATGATGCTGAAAACCCTCTGCGCCCCGGCGATGCCCTGCTGGATGGTATTGTTCATGTTGGTGAGTCGCTTCACCGGTTCGTAGAGCATGATCAGGGCCGTGAGGAAGGAAAAAAAAGTCCCCGGCGTGGCGCCGCCCTCGATGACCTGAAAACCGCCGTAGAGGATGATGGCGGCGATGCCGATGCCGCCCAGGAATTCCATGAACGGGCTCGCGGCGGCATTGATGGACACGGCCTTGATATTCAATTTGAAGAAGCGCTCGTTTTCTTCGGAAAAGCGTTTGTTTTCATATTCCTCCATTCCGAAGGCCTTGACGATCCTCGTCCCGGAGATCGTTTCGTGCAGCAGGGTCGTCAGCGCCCCCATGGTGATCTGGGTCCGGGTGGCCACGCTGCGCATCTTCTTGCCGAACTTGGCGATGGGATAGATGATCAACGGGAAGATCAGCATGGCGATGACGGCCAGTTTCCAGTCCCGGTAAAAGATGACGAAGATCAGGCCGAGGAGGGTGAACGTATCCTTGAACATCGTTGTCACGGCATCGGAGACGGCCCCCTGGAGGGTACCCGCATCATTGGTGATCCGGGACATGAGGATTCCCGTGGGATGCCGGGTAAAAAAGGACAGGGATTGCTTCTGGATCTGCCGGTAAAGGCTGCTGCGCAGATCGGCGACGACCCGGAGGCCGATATAGTTCATCAGGACCATCTGTCCATAGCTGCATAACCCTTTGGCCAGGTAGATGAAAATCACCACCAGGGGGATCCAGAAAAGCATCTGGGCATCCTTTTTCAAAAAGATGCCGTCGAGGGCGGGTTTGACCAGGAAGGCCAGTGCCGAAGTTGACGTTCCGACCACGAGCATGCACAGCATGGCCATGAGGAAACGGCCGCCGTGGGGTTTGGCAAGTTTTAAGAGTCTCTTGAATACATCCATTTAAAGCATCTCCATGGCCAGGCGGGCGGCCCGCCGCGCGGCCCCCGGGGCGCCCAGCTTTTCCCTGATGCCGGCCAGTTCCTGTTTGATGCAGTTTTTTCTCTCAACGTCGGTGAGGATGGCCAGGATTTCCTTTGCCATCCGGGGCGGATTCACGTCCTGCTGAATGAGTTCCGGGACCACGGTCTTGCCGGCGATGATGTTGGCCAGGCCGATGTGGTCCACATGTACGAAGATCCGGCCCATGAGATAGGTAAACGGCGATATTTTATAAACAATGATCATGGGCACGCCGATCAGGGCCGTCTCCAGGGTCGCCGTTCCCGAGGCTACCATGGCGGCGTCGCAGACGGCAAGCACATCGTAGATTTCGTTGCCGATTATCTTTACGTTCAGTTTTTCCTGGCAGGGCCGGATCATCTCTTCCACGCCGTCCCGGTCCAGTGTGTCGGCAAGGGGCAGGACAAACTGGGCGGTTGGCACTTCCCGCTTTATGATCCCCGCGGCAGCGAGCATTTCCGGCAGGAGTTTTGTCACCTCTCCGGGCCTGCTTCCCGGCAGGAGGCCGATGATGGCTGCCCCCTCGCGAAGATCGAACCGGCGGATGGCCTCGTTACGGTGGTACTTGGTGTTTATCCCATCGAGGAGGGGATGGCCCACAAATTCCACCGCCATGCCTTCCCGGCGATACATCTCCGCCTCGAAGGGAAGGATTACCGCCATCCGGTCCACGCATTGTCGCAGTTGCTTGATCCGGCCCCGCCGCCAGGCCCATACCTGGGGACTGATGTAGTAGAATACCCGGACGCCTTGTTTTTTTGCCGCCCTGGCCAGGGGCATGTTGAAATCTGGATAGTCGATGAGAATGATCAGCGCCGGCTTCTCTTCCCGCAGCGACCGCTTCAGTTTCCTCATGATGCCCAGGATCATCCCTAACTTGGAAAAGACCTCGGTCAGTCCCACCACGGCCATGTCTCCGGCCCGGGCCAGGCACCGGACCCCGGTGGCTTCCATCTTTGGGCCGCCGATTCCATAGAAAGCCAGACCGGGATCTGTTTCCAGCATGGCCCGCACCAGATTGGCGCCGTGGAGATCCCCCGAGGCCTCTCCGGCGACGATCAGGACCTTCTTCTTATAAATTGTCATGTTTACCCAACACCCGCGAAGGACGAAAACACTCAAGAAAGAACGCCGGATGCATTTTCATGCTAACAAGAAATATGGGAAGTGTCCCCCTTTTTGTCATTTTCCATGCTGCACGGAAAGGAGGATCTCGTCCTTGGCCTTCTTCATTTCCCGAGCGATGTTCAGCGCCAGTTCCAGGGCGTTCCGCCCATCCTCACCGGAAACGACGGGGCGGGCGCCGTTTTGGACGGCGGTGACGAAGGAACGGATTTCCGCTTCGAGCGGATCATGCTGGCAGACTTCCACCGCGTTGCTAAAAATATCCAACCGACCGGAATCACTAACCTTCTTGCTAAGGGAAACGAGATCCCGTTTATTGTAGTCCACGGCATGGTAACCATCGATGCCGAAAAAACGGATCTTCTGAAGGGTCTTGCCCGTGACGCGGCTGGCGGTTATGTTGGCTACACAACCACCGGCGAATTTAAGCCGGACGTTGGCGATATCAACAAGTTCGGAGAGGACCGACACCCCTACGGCATCGATGGCGGCTACGGGTGATTTTACAAAATGCAAGATGACATCCAAATCATGAATCATGAGATCGAGGATGACGTCCACGTCCGTGCCCCGTTCGAAGAACGGGTGGAGGCGATGGGCCTCGATAAACAGTGGTTGTTGGATGACTTTTGCCAGGGCGATTACGGCGGGATTGAACCTTTCTACAAAGCCTACCTGCAGGACCGCATGATTCCTCCCGGCGGCGTCGATCAGTTCATCAGCTTCCGCGAGGGTGACGGTGATTGGCTTTTCCACAAGCGTGGATACGCCGGCTTTTAGAAATGTAACGGCCGTTTCGTAATGGGAAACCGTGGGCACGGTTATACTCACGGCGTCCACCCGACCCAGCAACTCGCGGTGATCCTGAAAGGCCGGACATCCGTATTGAGCGGCGGCCCGGTGGGCTCGCTCCGCCACGACATCGGCGACGGCGGTGATGCGGCAGCCCGGAATCAGGGCGTACTTCTGCAGGTGATAGTTACCCAGATGGCCGATACCGACCACGCCGATGCGGAGTTCGTTCATTATCGGCAGATCCCTCGCTGGGTGTTCTGAATGAAGTCGATGAACTGCCTTATTTCCGGAAGGTCCGGAACGTCGGTCCGGACCTTTTCGAGCGCTGTCTTCAAAAGCAGGGAAGAGCGAAAGATAATCCGGTAGGCCAGCTTCAGGGACTGGATGGTTTCCGGAGAGAAATTTCTTCTTTTCAGGCCGATGAGATTCAAGCCGTAGAGTTTGGCCATGTTTCCCGAGGCCATGGTAAAGGGCGGGACGTCTTTCCCAACGGCGGAGCAGCCGCCGATAATACAATGGGCGCCGATGCGGGTGAACTGATGGATCCCCGTCATCCCGCCGATGATGGCGTTGTCTTCCACGTGGATATGACCGGCCAGATTGGCGGCGTTGGCCATGACGATCCGGTTGCCGAGCTTGCAGTTGTGGGCGATGTGACAATAGGCCATGATGAGATTGCAATCTCCCATGATGGTGACACCGATATCGGCGGCTGTGGCGCGATGGATGGTCACGAATTCACGGATCGTATTGGAATTGCCGATGATCGTCCGCGTAATCTCGCCGCGGAACTTGAGGTCCTGGGGTGCGGCGCCGATGGAGGCGAACTGAAAGATCCGGCATCCCGCGCCGATGTCGGTATGTTCGTCTATGACGACATGCGGCCCGATGACGGTATTCTTGCCGATATTTACATCCGCGGCAACGATGGAATAAGGGCCGATTTCGACCCCTTCCTCCAGATTCGCCGCCCCGGAGACGACGGCGGTGGGATGAATGTTCATAAGTCGTTTATTTCCCCTTCCTTTTCGCTGATTATTTTCTCAAGCGCGGCGACACGCCTGTTTAGCGCCGCTATCTTATTCCTCATTTCCGGCAATTTAGGGATCGAGGAGGCCGCCCGGAGCCATTCCCGATAGGGTTGCTGGGGGGCGCCGCCGTAAATCTGTCCCGCGGGGACGTTTTTGGAGATCCCCGCTCGGGCGGCCACAATGGCATGGTCACCGATGCTGATATGGCCCACAATGCCCGCCTGGCCGCCGATGATGACGCCCCGGCCGATGCGGGTGCTCCCCGAGATGCCTACCTGTGCCACGATTATCGCGTGCTCGCCCACTACTACATTATGGGCGATTTGCACGAGATTGTCTATTTTGACGCCTTTCTGAATCCAGGTCCGGCCCAGAGTCGCCCGGTCGACGGTGGTATTGGCGCCGATCTCCACGTCGTCGTCGATCTGGACGATGCCGACCTGGAGTATCTTACGGTTTTCCTGCCCGGGGACGGCAAATCCGAACCCGTCGCTGCCGACCACGACCCCGGCATGGAGGATGACGCGCCGGCCTATAAGGCAGCCCTCATAGACCGTGACGTTGGGATAAAGTATCGAATCCGCGCCTACGGCTGCATTGTCCCCGATCACGACACCGGGATGGAGAACGGCCCGGGCGTCTATTCTGGCCCCGGCGCCTACATAGACCTGGGGGTAGATCGTCGCTTCCGGATCCACTTCCGCGCCGGCGGCGATAAATGCCTGGGGATGAATCCCCGGCGCCGGCAGTGGGCGTCGGTGGAACAGCTCCAGGGCCAGACCGAAGGCCGCATAGGGATCGGCAACGACGAGGAGGTTTTTCCCGGGGCATTCGAGACCTGCCCTCACCAGTACCGCCCCGGCGCCGGTAGTGAAAATCTTCTCTTGGTATTTAGGGTTGGCCAGAAAGGACAGTTCTCCTTCCTGGGCCTCGTCCAGCCCGTTGACCCCCTTGATCAACACCGTGCCGTCCCCGATTACCCGGCCGCCCAGATGGATGGCCAACTCGCCTAAAGTTATTTCCACGGTTCCGTTATTTGGACTTCTTCGCCTTGTTGAATTCGTCGATGACCCGCTGGGTGAGGAGGTTTCCCTTGGCATGGTAGGCGACGGGGAGGGTGCTAAGGTCGATAATCAAAGTATAGTTCTCACTTTCCCCGATGGCATTCACGATCTTGAGGATCTCCGGGACGTTCTTGCCCAGGAATTCCTGACGCCTGTTTTGCATCTCGTCGTTGGCGTCCTTGACCATGTCCTGATAATCACGGAACTTCTTCTGATAGGTCTGCTCCTTGTCCCGCAAGGCCTTTTCGGTGAGGACGGGGCGCTGTTTTTCCAGTTCATCCTTCAGACGCTGCAGCTCCTTCTCCTTGTTCTGGATGTTCGTGCGGTTCTTGTCGTAGTTCTTTTTCAATTCCTCCATGGTGGCCTTGCCGACTTGGGAGTTCATTAAAACTTCCTCCACATGGATAAAGCCGATCTTTTCCGCCTGCGATACGGTCGGCGCGACCAGGAAGAAGGAAAAGGCGATGGCCGCCCCTAAGGCCCATATTGTTTTTTTCATTAATAACCCTCCGTAGTTAATTGATTTCTACATCATCATGCCGATGGTGAATTCCCAGCGACTCGGGTCTTCGCCGTCCTTGCGGTCCAGGACATATCCCCACTCCAGGCGCAACGGCCCTACGGGGGAGTACCAGCGGATGCCGGCGCCGGCGGTCTGGCGCATGTCATTCAAGTGATACCCGTCTTCCCAGGCGTTGCCAGTATCGTAAAATACCACCCCCTTCATGCCGGCGTTCTTGATCAGGGGGAAAACGAAATCGACGTTGAAGGAAAGCATGGTTTTACCGCCGATCAAGTCGCCGGTTACCGGGTCGCGGGGGCCGATGTCCCGCAATCCCCGGAGACTGTTTATGCCGCCGAGGTAATACCGCTCATAGACGGGCAGTTCCTTGCCCTCGTTGGGTTGCAGATAACCGATGCGTGCCCGGACATCGAATACCGTTTCCAGGGGGAGGGGGAAGAACCAGCCGGTGGTGCCGGTGTATTTGGTGAAGCTCACCGTACCCCCCAGGAGCCAGCCGGCCTGGAGGATCGTGGCGGCGTTTTTGGAGCCCGTGGTGGGGAAGAACTCGTCGTCCGTGGTATCCCGGGAAAGGGTGAACCCCATGCTGCTCGTCGTGGCATTGCCTGCCTGCTGTTTGATGTAATTCGACGCAAAGGGAGAGACGTTGGTGACATCGGTGAAGGCCAGGGTATAGGAGACGTAACCGGTGATGCTCTCCCAGATGGGATAGCCGAAGACGGCGCCGCCGCCCTTGGTGCCCAGATCGTAGGTATCATAGATCCTGCCGGAGTTCCAGAGGTCGAACTTGCTCCACAGGGGGATGTCGAAGAGCCAGGGCTCCGTAAAGGATAGGTCATAATAAGAGGACACGGAACCGATATTGGCTTTCAAACTGAGGGTCTGTCCCCGCCCGAAAAGGTTTTGCTGGGAGATCTGCGCCATTACCATGGCCCTGTCCTGGGCGCTGTAGCCGGCCCCCATGCTCACCATGCCCGTGGGCTTTTCCTTGAGGCGGATATTCACATCCGCAAGGGAATCGTCGGGACCTTTTTCCGACTGGAAATCCACTTCTTCGAAGTACCTCATCCGCATGAGATTCTTGTAGCTGTCTTTCATCTTGGTACTGCTGTAGAGTTCGCCTTCCGTCATGAGAAGAAGCCTGCGGATGACCTTATCCCTGGTCTTGGTATTGCCGAAGAGGGATATCCTGTTGAAGTAAACCAGATTTCCCTTCTTTATCTCATAATTGATATCCACATTCAGGACATTTTCGTTCACTTTCGTTATCGGTGTCACTTCCGCGTAGGCAAAGCCTTCGTCGTTGCAGGCCTGGGTGAGCAGCTCCATGTCCTTGATGACGGCGCCCCGATCAAAGTGCTCCTGCTTCCGGATGTTTAGTTTTTCCATTAGTTCCGATCGCTTTGCCTTCAGCTCGTCACCGGTGACGTCCACCCGGCCCACCTTGAACCGCTGACCTTCGGTGATGGGGATCTTTATATAAACCCCCTTCTTGTCATAGCTGATGATCCCGTCCCCCACCTGGGCGGTGATGAACCCGTTGTTCAGATAAAAGGCGTTGAGGCGGTTTATGTCCTGTTTCATTTCCGTCTTTTTCAGGAGGCCCGAGTCGGTGAAAAAATAGAAAAAACCCTGTTCCGAGGTCTTCATGATTTTCTTGAGTTCGTTGTCCCGGAAGGAACGGTTGCCCTCGAAGGAGATCTTCTTGATATAGAGCCGGGAGTTTTCATTGATGGTAAAGATGACCCGAATGTCTTTCTCCTGCTCCTTTTCTATGGCGTAAGCGATCTCGGCGTTGAAATAGCCCTTGTCGTCATACATGGCCTTGATCTTTTCCATGGAGGTGGTGATCTTTTCCTTGCTCAATGCCTGGCGGGTCTTGAAGGTCAGGACCGCTTCGATGTCTTTTGTGTCCAGCTTTTTGTTCCCCTTGATCTGGATATCCGTGATGAGACCCTTTTCTTTCACCATGAAGGTGATTTTTTTCCCTTCCTGGGTGTCGGTGACATCGGCGGCCACATCGTCGAAATATCCAAGCCTGTAGATCGCCCGGATATCTTCGTTGAGATTGGTTTCCGAATATATTCCCCCTGGAGTGCTTTTCAGGACCTGGCTGATGGCGCTGTTCTCGATCTTCTTGTTTCCCTGGAAGCCGATGGCGGCAATCCTCTGGGTTGCCGAGGTCTTGATGAGGATGTCCCCCCGCAACTGGCCGGCGATGGCCGGGATGCTTTCCGGTCCCTTGCCCTGGGCGGAAGCGGGCGGGAGATACTTCCCCGCCGCGACGTCGAAGATCCGCATGTCCACATTCAGGGTTTCCCCCAGTTCAGTGACCGTTCCCGATACCACATATCCCGCCCCGACAGCCTTTCCCAGCTCCGTGATCGCGGCTTCTTCAATCGTCCTGCCGGCCAGAAACGACAAGGTCTTTTCCTTCTCGATTATCCGGATATTCTTAGCTTTTCCCAGTTCCCGGGCCAGGTTGTCATAAAACAAATCCCGCAGAAAGGAAGCCGGACCTTTACTGTGGACCGTGAAGGGGATTATCGCCACCGCCACCTGTTCGGGCGGGGCTGCCGCCGCCGGCCCGATCCACGAAAACAGCACGATCAGCAAAGCTATAAACAAAGATGCCGCAATTTTAAGTCTTCGAGATGTCATAAGTCCTTCCATCACGGAGGCCGACCTTTCGTTGCAGGCGGTCCGCCAGGTTTTTGTTGTGCGTGACCACGACCAGGGTTATCTTTTTGGTGATATTCAATTCCACCAGCAGGTCTTCTATCTTTTTTCCTGTTTCCGTGTCAAGGTTTCCCGTGGGTTCATCGGCCAGCAGGACATCCGGCGCCATCATCAATGCCCGGGCTACCGCTACTCGCTGTTGCTCACCCCCGGAAAGTTCGCCTGATTTATGGGTGAAGCGGTGCGCGAGGCCGACGCTTGCGAGCAGGGATTCCGCCCGCTGCTTTGCATCCCGGCGCGAAACTCCGTTGATCAGGGCCGGCATCATGGTGTTTTCCAGGGCGCTGAATTCCGGCAGCAGGTTGTGCAACTGGAAGACGAACCCTACCTTCCCGTTGCGGAAAGCGGCCAGCTTGTCTTCTTCCCAGGTAAAGATATTCGCGTTATCGAAGCGCACCTCTCCGGAAGTGGGGCGATCCAGCGCCCCCAGGATGTGAATCAGGGTGCTTTTCCCCGCCCCGGAGACCCCTAACAGGGCCAAGGATTCCCCTTTCCGGACGGCCAGGTCGAGACCCTTCAGCACGTCGATGCGGTTGCCGTCCTTGATAAAGGTCTTCTTCAGATCCTTGACCTGAATCATCAATCGTACCTCAACGCCTCCGCGGGATCCATCTTCGCCGCCCGTCGGGAGGGATAGATCGTGGCGAGAAAACAGATCGTCATGGCCCCGATGACGATCATGGCCACATCGCCGTAATTTACCTTGGAGGGAAGCTCCGAGAGATAATAGACGTCTCCCGGGAGGATCTTTATCCCCAGAAGGCGCTCTATGAATACCGAGATGGCGGCCAGGTTGAAGGCGATGGACAGCCCGGCGAAGGCGCCGATGACCGTGCCGACCGCCCCGATTATCAATCCCTGGAAAATGAATATCTTCATGATATTCCTTGCGGTTGCCCCCATGGATTTGAGAATGGCGATGTCCTTGCTCTTCTCCATGACCACCATGATCAGGGTGGTGATGATGTTGAACGCCGCCACCAGGACGATAAGGCTCAGGATGATGAACATAACCCGCTTTTCCAGCCTCAGGGCGGCAAAGAGGTTCTTGTTCATTTCCATCCAGTTGCGCGCCCAATAGGGATACCCGAGCGTCTTCTCGATGTTTTTCGCGACCATGTCGGCCTGGTACAGGTCCTGGACCTTGATTTCCAGGCCCGTGACCACCCCCGGCATGTTGAGAAATTCCTGGGCGTCCTTCAGGTCGATGTAGGCCAGGGTCGAGTCGTATTCATAAAAACCCGAATCGAATATGCCGGCGACGATGAAGCGCTTCATCTTGGGAACCATGCCCATGGGGGTCGAGATTCCCAGGGGCGAGACCACCGTGAGGGTGTCGTATAGGTAAGCCCCCAGCATCTTCGCCAGTTCTTTGCCGATCAGGATGCCCGGTAGCTCCGCCCGGTCCGGCGGGATGGCGATAGAGTTCCTGGCCCCTGGATCAAGATGCTCTACCTTGCCCTCTTTGATCTTGCCCAGACTGATGACCCGAAAGGCGCTTTCCGGCGCCAGGCCCCTCAGGACCACCCCCGTAACGCCGTTTTGGCTCTTCAGCATGGCCTGGCTGTAGATGAACGGCGTCGTGGCCATGACATCTCCGACGGCCTCCACCTTTTTCGCCACTTCCCGATGTCCCTTCATCGGTCCCGTGTATTCCATGAGCAGGACATGGGAGTTCATCCCCAGGATCTTGTTCCGCAGGTCCGTTTCGAAGCCGTTCATCACCGCCAGCACGATGATCAAGGCGGCGACGCCGAGGGCGATGCCGCCGATGGACAGGAAGGTGATGATGGATACAAATACCTGTTTTCGCTTGGCCTTGAGGTAGCGCAGGCTGATGAAGAGTTCGACGGGCATGGATTACTTTTCGTCCCTGATCCGGAGTTGGGGAAAGAGGATGACGTCGCGGATCGAGGCGGAGTCCGTGAAGAGCATAACCAGCCGGTCGATGCCGATGCCTTCCCCCGCCGTGGGCGGCATGGCGTATTCCAGGGTCCGGACGTAATCCTCGTCCATCTCGTGGGCCTCTTCATCACCCGCCTCCCGTTCCCGGAGCTGCATCAGGAACCGCTCCCGCTGGTCTTCGGGATCGTTGAGTTCGGAGAAGGCGTTGGCGATCTCCCGGCCGCAGACATAGAGCTCGAAGCGGTCGGTAAAGCCCGGGTCCCGGGGGTTCCGGCGCGAAAGGGGGGAGACCTCCACGGGGTATTGGGTGATGAAGGTGGGCTGGATCAGTTCCTTTTCCACCTTTTCTTCGAAGATCGTCATGAGGATCTTTCCCGCCGCCGCACTCTCATCCATCTCCATGCCCAGTTCCGCCGCCGTGGCAAAGAGTTGCCGCCGGTCGGCCAGGATCTCTGGGGCGATGCCCAGGTGCGTCTCGACGGCCTCCCGGACCGTAATCCGCCGCCAGGGAGGGGACAGATCGATTTCCGTTCCCTGGTAGGTAAACCGGGGCCCGCCGAAGAGGTTTTCCGCGAGGAAAAGGAAGAGTTCCTCGGTGAATCGCATGAGGTCTTCGTAAGTGGCGTAGGCCAGGTAGAATTCCATCATGGTGAATTCCGGGTTGTGGAAGGTGGAGATCCCCTCGTTACGGAAGTTGCGATTGATCTCGTAAACCCTTTCCAGACCCCCGGTTACGAGCCGTTTGAGATAGAGCTCCGGGGCGATGCGGAGGTACAAATCCATGTCCAGGGTATTGTGAAAGGTCTTGAAAGGCTTGGCGGCGGCCCCGCCGGCCCGGGGCTGCATCATCGGGGTTTCCACCTCGAGGAAGTCATGACCGTCCATGAAGTCCCTGATCAGCTTGATGATCCGGCTCCGCCGGTGGAAGACTTCCCGGACGTCCGGATTCATGATCAGATCGAGATGGCGGCGGCGGTATCTCATCTCCACGTCCGTCAAGCCGTGCCATTTCTCCGGCAGGGGATGCACGGCCTTGGCCAGGAGACGCAGCCGCCCGGCCTCTATGGTCAACTCTCCGGTTTTCGTCTTGAATATCTTTCCTTCTATATAAATGATGTCGCCCACGTCGAGGCGCCGGAAGAGGTCGTAATCCGCCTCCGGCAGCGTCTTTTTCTGGATGAAACCCTGGAGACGGCCCTTGCGGTCCTGGATGCTGATGAAGGAGGCCTTGCCGAAATTTCTGATGGCCATGAGCCGGCCGGCAAGGGAAAATGTTTCTTTGACCTCCGCCAGGGCGTCGTTATCCAGGGCGCCAAAACGGGCCCGCAACTCCGTCGAGGTATGGCCCACCCGGACCTCGTTGGGATAGAGATCGATCCCCGCGGCCCGCAGGGCGGCGATCTTTTCCTTGCGTGTCTTTATCAGTTCGCTTTCTTCCATTTATTGTTGGCCTCGTCTTGAAAAAGGGTTCGATTTGCTATCCTTTTTTCCGTCAATAGTCAAGGATGATTTCCTCGTGGCGAGCACCCGAATAATGTTGCCATCGGGGTGAAACTTATGTATGGTCTGCCGACAACGAAGCTTTATGTTCATTTATGACGGGTCCACAAACACATAAAAGGAGGGCTTATGATCAACAAAGTTATTCTTGTCGGCAGACTGGGGAGCGACCCGGAAGTAAGGTTTTCACCCGATGGGCTGCAGATAACGTCTTTCCGGATAGCGACGGATGAAATCCGCCGGGACAAAAGTGGGGAAAGAATAAAGAAAACAGAGTGGCACCGTATCGTAACCTTTGGAAAATTGGCTGAAATATGCGGTAATTATCTTACAAAGGGCAAATTGGTTTTCATTGAGGGGAGCATCCGCACCAACGCCTGGGAAGACAAGGACGGGGTAAAACGATATACAACCGAAATCGCCGCCAACGACATGAAAATGCTTGATACCAAGGGCCAACAGCGTGATCAGACGACCGGAGCATCGGAGGCGCCGGCGCCTCCCTATTTCAGCCCGGAATCCCTTCCCGATGACGACGTGCCGTTTTAGCGGCTACCTAAGGGAAGTAATGTATGAGAGTTGTGCGTAAGTAGAAAAATGGTTTGCAAGCGGCGAATAAAATGTTTTTCGCCGTTTCGTGATTGAACTTAAAAACTCGTAAAGAAAAAGAATAAGATTTATACGTTGCCTATCGAGAAGCGAAAAAGATTTCTGAGCTGCGGCGAAGCCATTTTTCAAGGGTCTATGTACGTGAAGTAATGCCTGCCAGGTCCGAGCCCGGCAGGCATTTTTGTATCGATCAGGCAAGCGGGTCGCGCCGGCGATTATTTGTTGCTTGCCGCCTTCCGCGAAGGACCCGTATGCCGCTTCCGAGGGGTCACTTGGGTTCGATTTTTTTGTTTTCCGGGGTGGCGTCGATTTCTTCGGGTTCCCGGGTTGCCTTCTTGAAGTTCTTGATGCCCTTCCCGATGGCTCCGCCGATTTCCGGGAGTTTTCCGGCCCCGAAGATTATCAGGATGATCACCAGAATCACGAGCAATTCCGGCATGCCGATACCAAACATATCAGGTCTCCTTTCTGGAGATTAAGTTTGTTTTCGGTACGTCTTTAAAACATTGTGCCGGGGTTGTCAAATCTTTCGGCATTCAGTTCAGAGTAAATTCGTTCTCCTTGAAAAAGATGGTTGGCAAATGGGGCTGCCGGTTTCAGGGCAGTTTAAGATGCCTTACCTCACCCCGTTTTCCCAGTTCGGGGAGCGGCTTTCCCTGGAGGCGGACCTGAACCCCCCCGGCATTGCCGACAGTGATCAGGAAGGAATCCCGGGCCGTGCGTTCGACGGCCTCCCCCTTTTTCAGCATCAATTCTTCCGCCCTGCCGCCGTCCGCGGTTATCCGGAGCCAGGTTCTTTCCGTGGCCGTTATATGCAGTCGTTGGGGCGCCGCCGTGATTTCCGTTGCCGTGCCCGGGGTGGTCCGGGCGGGCGCCGGGGCGACGGCGTATTGAGTTGTGGCGGACTGCCCGGCGGACATAGCCCCAGCGGCGGCCCCCGCCTGCTGTCCGGGCATATCCGCCGGCGCGGCGCCCGGGGGCGTCTGTTGCCCGGCAACGGTTGCCGTTCCGGCGACCTGCGGAGCGGTCGGAGATGCCGCCGATGGGCCTCCGGGCGGGGTGACGACGGCCGGTTGAACAGGTTGCCGGTGATCCGCACTGACCGAACGATCTTTATCCTGTACCGGAGGGAGTGCTCGATCATCTTGGACGGACAGAAAATAAACCGCAATTCCGGTCACGATCAGCCCGATTAAAAACAGGGCCGCATTCCGGACCCTCGGACCGATGGCCCTGACGGCGGCATCTTTTGTCGCGGCTTTCGTTTTCCTTCCCGGAACGGCGGCCGTTGAAGCTTCCAATGGTTTATTGACTGCCTGCAAATAGTCGGCATACCGGCGCAGGATAGGCAACGCATCTATGCCTACCGACGCGGCGTAGGACTTGATGAAGTTCCGGGCGTAAACGGGTTCCGGCAAACGACGGAAATCTCCCCGCTCGATGGCTTCCAGGCTGGCGAGAGTGATTTTCGTAGCGGTGTTGATGTCATGCAGCGTCAATCCCTTCGCCTCCCTGATCCGAGCGAGGTCAAGGGGTGCATCTTCCCTGTTGACGCCGATAATATCTTTTGTTAACTGCTCCCCGTTCGTCATGGTTTGTCCCGCCGTCTTTTTTGGCGTGCCTGCCGTCAAGCAGAACTAAAGGGACGCCGGACTTATGAGCGGTCAGCGTCGCTTTCCCTGCTTTCAGGTTTAAACAGGATTATTGAAAATCTGAAAGATGCCGTCGTGGTAACATCAAACATCTTTTGATGCAACAGGTTTTGATTATGGAAGAAAAAAACGTCATGCCCCCTGGGGCCGCATATTTAAAAAACGCCCGGCTTATGGCGTCCGAGGCGGGCAGGTATCTTCGGGAGCACCTGCGCGACCGACACCATGTCCGGTACAAGGGCGAGATAGACATAGTCACGGAAGCGGATCAGGCGGCGGAGGAATTGATCGTCGGCACGATCCGGTCGCTCTATCCCGGGCACGATGTCCTGGCCGAGGAATCGCCGGCCACGAGCCACGGTTCTCCCTTTCGCTGGATCGTCGATCCCTTGGACGGTACAACGAACTACTCCCACGGGTATCCGGTCTTCTGCGTATCCATCGCCTTGGAAATACAGGGGGTATGCGTTGTGGGGGTTGTTTACAACCCCATGCTGGAAGAGATGTTCACGGCGGTGAAAGGGCAGGGTGCGTTTTTGAACGGCGAGCCGATTGCCGTATCCCGGACGGCGGAAATTTCCCGAAGTCTGCTTGCCACCGGCTTTCCCTATGACATCCGCTTCAGCCCCGAGAACAACATGAATTATTTTGGGGCAATGGCCGTGAACGTCCAGGCGATCCGCCGGGCCGGGTCGGCGGCATTGGATCTGGCATATGTGGCCGCGGGCCGTTTCGACGGTTTCTGGGAATTGAAGTTGAAGCCCTGGGACATGGCCGCCGGCTGTCTTCTGGTCAGCGAAGCGGGGGGAAGGGTAACGGATATTCACGGGAGCGAGTTTTCGCTCGATGCCCCCCATGTGGCGGCATCCAACGGCATAATCCACGCCCGGATGCTGGACATCCTTGCCTCCGCGGCCCTAACCGGTCGGTAAATTGTGTACTTTATCCGCTCATTATTTATATACATTACGGGATGCTGTGACCTAAATCACAGCTCCGGTGTGATTTAGGTCACAGCAATATGAATAAATGCTTGACTTTTTGATGTACCTGACATCTAATCAGGCCACGCTTAGTGGAGGATGATGAGTCTGGTGGAAGGGCTATGAAAAAGACAAGCGCCATCGTTAACCTGATGCTTGTTGTGATGATCGTGCTTTCCGGCTTTCCGGCGGGCACCCGGTCGCCGGATCTGAATCATGACGACCGCATCGACTTGGGTGAGACCATTATCCAGGTCCGAAATTTTGCCCGGTCCGCGGACCATCCCGACCAATTTGCCCAATCCATGGAAGACGCCTTGACGGCGCTGCAGGTCGTCGCCGGACTGAAACAGGTAATAAAATCCAAAGGATCAACACAAGCTACCCCCTTTCAAAATATTATCATGGTCTATATGGTGTCGGATTACCATGTAACGGTACCTATGGATACACATCCCAACATCAACGAGACAAGCCTAAAACCGGTATCCATTACCGGCATGCCCGAAACGCCCCCGCCGCGAATCGCCTAACACCATTCCATAAACGGCGGTACGATGCCGCCGTCCTGCCATATAGTTGATTTTTATAAGTAATAAATAATTTTATACCCCATAAAGGGAGGCGAATCATGAAATACAAGAAGTCATTTTTGTCTTGCTTTGTGATTGTGGCGGCGTTGCTTTTCGGACTGCTGGCGCCGGCATGGTCCACAGCCCCCGCCCTGGACCTGGTTCCCAACGGCAGCGCTGTCTTCAGCGCCACCAAACAACTGGAATTCAACCGGGGAAGTGATTTTTATCTCAACGTTATCGTAAACAATATCAACGATATCGCCGGGGCGGCATTTACCGTCAATTACGATGCCGCATACCTGGAACCACCAGTCATCGATGCCGCCGGTCTTTCCGAAGGCATCACCTCCCCGATTTTCACGACTTTCACCGATGCCCGGGTGACGCCAAACGTTACGGAAACGGTCCGGCGGGGCAACCAGGGAACGGGAAAGATCCTCCTGAGCGGGGCCATGATCAACTCCTCCACGGGAGGCGCGCTTACCAATCCCGACAGCAACGGCATTCTCTTCAAATTGAAATTCAGGGTAAAGAGCGATGCTCCATATAACACGCCCTTTAACGTAACCCTTACCGCGACGACGCTGAACAATACCGCCGCTGGATATGCCGAAGGCGGTGAGGCGATTCCTCTTCTCGTCGGCGCCGTGGTCAAAACGGACGCCAACTGGGAAAACCTGACGGCGGCCTTCCCGGTCCTGCTGGCTTCTCTTCCCCAGCCGCTGTCCGCGAGTTGTACCGTTGTCGAGCAGCAGCAGAAGATCCAGGGGACCATATCCTACACCGGCAAGCAGGCCGGCATGTTTAATGTCGGCGCCTTCCTTGACAGCGCCCTCACCCAGTTTGTTGAGGGGAGCGGCTATTCCATCGCCTGGCCGGGAACGGGCACCCAGACCTATACCCTGCCGCTGCCCGCCGCCGGTAATTATTATGTCGGGGCGTACATCGACAGTCTGATGCCCGACGGCAGCGCCGCCAATAACCAGAAGGACGCCTGGGAAGCCCAGGGCCAGTTTGCCTCGGCCATAACGGTTGCCACGAATCAGACTGTTACGGGCAAGGATTTCGCCCTGGTCGATCCGGATACGGGCAGCGTCGGTCTGCCTGACTGGTGGCGCCTGAAATACGGCGTGGGCGCCAACAACGACGCGAAACTGGCATCGCTGAACAGCACGACGGCGGACTATGAGCACGACGGCTACGCCAACCTCGTGGAATACCAGGGCTACAAAGCCGACGGTTCGGGAATGAACCCCACGGCGGTTCAGGAAGCCCCCGGCGGCACGGGGTACAACGCGGCGACGGATGACAGGAACTACAATATCGCTGGAACGGTTTATTATGCCGGAACCCAGACCGGAACCCTCTATGTCAAGGGGTTTGCCGCTTCCGATACCACCTTCCAAACCCCGCTGTGTACCGCAACGCCGGCAGCCTGGTCCGGGACGAGCAAGGCCTACACCCTGTCCTGCATGAACGGCTCCTATGTTGTCCGGGCCTTCATCAATCCCAATGGCCAGGATGTCGTGGACGCCAATATGCCCCAGGGTGTATCCGCACCGGCGACCCTGGCGGGGGCGGCGCTCAACAACGTGAATCTCAATCTGATCGGCAACGATCCGACCCAGAAGGTTTACACCAATCCGGCCAATCCGGCGTCACGTTCCGGTGGCAGCTTCTCCATGGATGTCATGTACGATACTTCCGATCATAATCAGCAGCTTGCCGGTCTTGGCCTCCGCATCCACTACGACCCGACTAAGGTAACCTTCGACAGCTTCAGCAACGTCCTTACCACCAGCAAGACGGCGCAGGATTCCACCCCCAAGGATGATACGCAAGACTACGACAACGATCCGGCGACGACCAAATACCTGACCATCGCCTGGGCCGATATCAGCAGCAGTGCGTGGCCGGGTGTTCCTCTGCCCCTTAGGCTTTACACGGTGAAATTCAATGTGCCTACCGGCCTGGCGGACAATGTTACGAGTGCCATTCGGTTCAGCGCCAGCTCCAAGGCCGCCGGTTATCTCTTCTCTTACACGCCGGCCCTGTTCAAGGTTCAGTCCTTCAACTACGATGTCGATGCCAATAGCGCGGCCGACGCGTTGACGGATGGTCTGCTGGTTATCCGCTACCTCTTTGGTTTCACCGGCGACACCCTGATCAGCAAGGCGGTGGCCACGGATGCGACGCGGAAGACGGCAGCGGAAATCGAGGCTTATCTGCAAGGTGGTTTGACCTTGCTGGATGTGGACGGCAACGGAACCGCCGACGCGTTGACGGATGGTCTGCTGATTATCCGCTACCTCTTTGGTTTCACCGGCGACACCCTGATCAGCAAGGCGGTGGC
>CAZNDG010000010.1:17788-57996 GCA_964571695.1 uncultured Syntrophus sp. | reverse complement strand
TTATCCGCTACCTCTTTGGTTTCACCGGCGACACCCTGATCAGCAAGGCGGTGGCCACGGATGCGACGCGGAAGACGGCAGCGGAGATTGAAGCATACATGCTTCAGTTCATGCCTCCCCAACAGTAAAAAAGTTATTAGGTAATGACGATCCGGCGCCTTTTGCGAATACAAAAGGCGCCGGAAACCAAAACACAAAAGAAGGAGTCTTGAGATGAAAATAATAGTGATTAAATCGCTTGGTTTTATAGCTGTCGCCCTTGCGGTTGTCTTACTATCCTCCGGTGTTCAGGCCGGCACCCAGTCGGTTGTTATGTCGCCGGGTCTATTGTCGCTGGCGCCGGGGCAGACCGGGGAAATGGCCTTGAGCTACAACGTAACGTCCGGTCCTTCAAAGACGACTGGTTTGGGGATAAGGATTTGTTACGACTCCAGAATAATCGAAAAAATCAGTATCGAGGATCCATACGGTGAAGGACTCGTAGCTGTTGACGCCGCACCGGTAGCGGACAGCAAAAACATCGATGGAGTCTTAATTACGGATCAGCATATCGGTGCCGCCTGGGTGGGAGTAGCAGGAGACTGGCCGGCGATGATGAAACTGCCCGTGCAGTTAGGAAAGATCGTTGTCAAGATCAGGGCGGATGCAGAGGCAGGGCAGACTACGGTAGTGAAGATCACCGCCAGTGGCTTACCGGTTGGTTATACCCTCGATGCGAACATGGCGACGATAGTGGTCAAATAATTTGGATATGAAAATTTGCTGGCGGAAACGAAAAGTGAGGGATGTTCACCGTTCGCCAACGCCAGCATTATTCTTGTTTTTTTATTGGAATCAACTTGTTATGCGGCCCTAATTTAGATCGTTTAAGACGACAAATATCATAACAGGTATATACCGCAATGAAGTTATTCCGAATACTCAAGGCTGCATTGATCTTTTCGCTGTTTTATATTGTGGCCTCCATGGGCATTTCCTATGCCGCCACCCAGGAGGTACGATTGTCGCCCAGTGCCGGCAGCGTAAATTCTGGCACATCGTTCCAGGTTTCCGTCTTGTACGATGTCAGCGATGCGAACAAAGAATTGAGCGGGGTGGGTTTCAAGATATATTACGACTCGACAAAGCTTCTTTTTTCCACCACCAGCAATATCTTCAGCTTCGGGAAAACTGCCGCCGACTCTGTACCCAAGGACGACACCGCCAATGGGGATGGAGACGCGGCTACGGACAAATATCTGGGCTTCGCCTGGCTTGACCTGAATGCCTCCTGGCCGGGGACGGGTCAGACGCTGCCCTTGGAACTGCTCAAACTGGGATTTCAGGCCAAACCCGAGGCAACCGGATCAACCGCCATCAGGATTGTTTTTACGAGCAGCGCCGCCGGTTACACTAGGACTCCCACCAATGCCACCGTCAATTTCGTCGTCACACCGGGAAACGTAAGCGGCATCGTTTCCGGGCTGTTCAAGGGGGGAAGGATTCTCATCGGCGCATACTCCGACGCCCAGTTGACGAATCTGATCCAGGGTACGGAACTTTTGTCTCTGGGTGCCTATACGGTTTCCAATCTTCAACCCGGTAATTACTACCTTGCCGCTTTCAACAGCGTGGACGGCACCGGGGTCAGAAAGGCCGCCGATCCGGCGGGAACTTACATCGGGAATCCGGTTGCCGTGACTTCCGGAGCAACGGCTGCCAACAAGGATATAATTCTCAGCTTCCCGGAGCTGGGTATCACCAAGGCGGCTGACAAGGGTTCGGTGAATCTTGGTGATACGATCACCTATACTCTTACTTACAGGAACACGGGGAGCGCTGATGCGCTGAATGCGGTGATCAAAGAGAAGATCCCCGACAATACCACGTATGTTTCCTCTTCCCCCGCGGGGACTTATAACGAAGGGACCCGGGAGGTGACGTGGGCGGTGGCGAAGGTGGACAAGACCACCGGTTCGGGGGCGGTTTCGGTGACGGTGCAGGTGGCCGCCACGGGGCTGGCCGATCAGACGGCCATTGTGAACAATACCTACAGTATCGCTTCCGACGAGATCAAGACCCCGGTGCAGGGGGCGGTGATTTCGTCCATTCCGGTTAATGCCCCGGTTTTGGTGGTGCGGAAGACGGGGCCGGCGCAGATTCCGGCGGGTGATGATCTTACCTATCGGATCTACTATCGGAATTCCGGTCATATGTCGGCGTCGCAGGTCGTGATCCGGGATACGATTCCGACGGGTTTGCCGGAGGGGACGCTGACCTTCAAGGGCGCTACGGGAGGTGGTACGGAATCCGATGGGGTTGTGAGCTGGATGGTTCCTGTTCTAACGGTGTCGCAGGATGAGTCTTTTGTGGAATTTACCGTGACGGTCAAGGACGGGACGGCGAACGGGACGCTGATCAGGAACATTACCTACAGTATCCAGAGTGCCCAGACGGCGCAGGTGGCGGGACAGGATGCGGTGCAGACCACGGTGGTGAGCCAGCCGATCCTGAATATTGCCAAGGCGGGGGCGCCTGGGGAGGTTCTTCCCGGCGGGGAGTTGACCTACACGATCACTTACAGCAATACGGGGAACCAGAATGCGGCGGGGGTGGTGATTTCCGACACCCTGCCGGCGAATGTGAGCTATGTGGAGGGATCGGCGAGTGACGGCGGTTCCTACAATGCCACGGACAGGAAGGTTACCTGGAATATCGGTGCTCTGGCGAGCAAGAGCGGCGACAAGACGGTGAGCTTCAAGGTGAAGGCGAACCTGGACCTGGCGGACGGGGCGGAGATTGTGAACGGCGCCTACAACATTACGGCGACGGGCGGCTACACCCAGGCCGGCCAGGCGGTGACGACGAAGGTAATCAAGCCGATCCTGTCCATTGCCAAGCAGGCGGACAAGGTGTCGGTGGATCTGCTTCAGACTCTGACCTATACCATTACTTACGGCAATACCGGCGGGGCCGATGCGACCGCGGCGGAGATCCGGGACACCGTACCCGCGGGTACGACCTTTGTTTCCGCCACGGGCGGCGGCACGGAGAGCGGCGGGGTGGTTACCTGGAATATCGGCACGGTGGCGAAGAAGACCGGCACGGGAACCGTATCCTTCACCGTCCGGGTTGATGGTGCCGATTTGGCTCATGGCAGCAAGGTCATCAACAACGCCTATTCGATCCAGTCGGCCGAGGCCGCAACGCCTGCAACCGGCCTCCCCATTGAAACCACGGTGGTTGTCAAACGCCAGGAGATCTCTTTGAGCCCCAGTGCAAACAATGTCACCTCGGGGAGCAGGATTACCGTAGGCGTAAACTATCAAGTCACCGACGGCAACAATAAACTGGTCGGTGTCGGATTCCGCATTCATTTCGATTCTTCCAAGATGACTTACACAGGTTACACAGGCCTTTTTGCGACGGGGTCCATGGGGGTTCAGATCCAGACGGATACGGGCAACTATGACAACAATACCGCCACCGATCAATACGTCCTGGTTGCCTGGAGCGATATAAATGCAAATTGGCCCAATACCGATTTCCCTTTAAAACTGGTCGATTTGGCCTTCACCCTTAAAGAAGGTCTGGCCGAAGGATCCACTGCTCTTGCCGTAACCCCGAAGAGTCTGGCCACAGGCTATGATTTCCGGGGTACGGGATCTGTCCTGAGCATCATGAAAACCGGTTCCATAAGCGGTGCTGTTACTTCTTCCGCATATCAGGCCGGGGTGATCGTAGTGGGGGCCTATGCGGATGCAACCTTCAATACCCTGGTCAGTTCCGCGATGATTGGAGCACCGGGAAATTATCTCATCGAAAATCTTCCTCCCGGAACCTACTTCCTCCGGGCCTTCAACGATGTCAACGGCACGGGAGTGAAGGATCCCTCGGAGGCCGCCGGTTTCATTGGCACACCCGTTACGGTTGCCATAGCGGAAACCACCACCGGACAGAACATCGAACTGGTCAAGCCGGTTCTTTCCGTTTCCAAGGTCGCCAATGTGACCACGGTGAGTCCCGGCGGCGAAGTAATCTATACCCTGACGTACCGCAATACCGGCGGGGCGGCCGCTACCGGTGTGGTCATCACGGATGCGCTGCCCGCCAATACCGCGTTAAAGAATGGCACGGTTACCGGTGGTGGCACTTTCAGCAGCGGTATCCTTACCTGGAATATCGGAACGGTTATTGCCAACTCCGGGGAACTGTCCGTCAGTTTCACGGTTCTCGTCAACGACGCCGGCATCCTCGCGGAAGGTGACAAGATAACGAATGCCACCTTCGGTATTGTGGCCAACGAAACGGCCCCGGTTACCGGAGCGGCCGTACAGACGACCGTGACCATCCCCAAATACAGCATATCCGGTACCTTCAGGTATTCCGGCCCGCAAACCGGCCAACTGGTCGTGTCTTTGTACCGGACGACGGATGTGGCGTTTGCCAATGCGGTCAGTTTCCAGACCTACCCCTGGGCGGCGGGGTCAACGAACAGGGAGTTTTCCCTTTCGGCCCCCGACGGCCTCTATGTCATCAGGGCCTTCATCGACGTGAATGCCAATGGCTCATGGGATCCTGGCGAGCACCTCTTCACTTACCGGGGGGCCGTATCCATAGCCGGGGCCAATGACACCCAGGCGAGAAATATCGACGTTCATACCATTCGCGGCACGGTAAATTACCCCTGGTACCAGGCGGGAAAACTCTATGTCGGTTGTTTTGACGATGTGAACTATACCAATGTTGTTTCTATCTACACCGAGCAATGGGCGACCGGCGCCGGAGCAATCGATTATGCATTGTATGTGACAGGGGGCAATTATTACCTTGGTGCCTATATCGACACGGATAACGACGGCCAGATTGACGCCGCCGAACCACAGGGCAGATATGGCAGCCAGATTGTCTTGACTGACGGCGATATAAACGGTCTGCAGATCAATCTGACCGACACCCTGAAATATCAGTTTGTGCGGGGCGCCACGAAAAACATCTCGGCCCGGGCGGGCGGAGACTTCAGCTTCGATGTCCTTTATTCGACATCGGACAACAACAACAACCTGACCGGATTGGGGTTGCGTATCCACTATGATGATACTAAATTGAATTTCAAGGAATTTAAGGAAGTGATGCCCGGATATGCCGGCCTGGATACGGTGCCGAAAAGCGATACCGCCAACTACGACAAGGATGAGGCAACAAACAAGTATCTCCAGATCGCCTGGGCGGATATTAACGGGAATTGGCCGAATGTTACTCTGCCGGTGAAGTTGTATCGGGTAACCTTCACGGCCATCGCCTCTTTGCCGAACAATTCCGAAACGACAATAAAATTCAGTGGTTCTACCGCTGTCGGCTATGCCTTTGCCGGTGAACCGGTGAATTTCAAGGTCCGGCTTTTCAATCTCGATATCGACGGGTCCGGAGAGGCCATGCCCTTAAGCGACGGGTTGCTGGCCATGCGCCATCTCTTCGGTTTTGTCGGCGAATCGCTGATTAACAGGGCGGTCGAGGATAACGCCACGAGAAAGACTGCCGACGACATCGCCGGTTATATGACGGAGGGACTGACAATGATGGATGTGGACGGTGACGGCGAAGCCCTGCCGTTAAGCGACGGACTGCTGATCATGAGGTACCTGTTCGGTTTCGAAGGGGACGCGCTCATCAACAGGGCCGTTTCTGAAACGGCGACCAGAAAATCAGCTACAGATATAAAGCAGTATCTGGATCAGATGCTGCCTTAGGTGGATAATTAAAAACGACCATTTTGGAGGATAAAATGAAGGCGTTCAAAAGAAGATGGCTGCAGTTTGTCGTAATAGCCCTGGTCCTGCTGCTGGGGGGTGTGGCCTACACACTCTTTGCGGCGGCAAATCAGACCGTCAATCTCGTTCCCACAACAACCACACCTAACGTGGGAGACAACTTTTCCGTATCCGTGCAGTACAATGTGTCGGATGGGGAAAGGGAATTGACGGGCATCGGCTTTCGCGTGCATTTTGACTCGAGGAAGGTCACTTACGTCAATTATTCAAATCATTTCACCAAGGGTCAAATGGGGGTTCAGGTTCAGGACGATACCCCGGATTACGACAACGACCCAACCACCGATAAATTCATATTGGTGGCCTGGTCGGATCTCAATGGTCAGTGGCCGGGGACCGATCAGACCTTGCCGCTCGAATTGATTAAGTTCAATTATACGGTGAAGACCGGTCAGATAGCCAGCAGCTCGAATATCAATGTGAGCAAAAAGAATACCTCTGTGGGTTACGGATTTGTCGGGACCAACACCAAGATCGATATCAAGGTCCCTCCGGGAACCATCACCGGGACCATCTCCGGTACTTACAAGAGCGGGCCCATTTATGTCGGCGCTTACTCCGACGCCCAGTTGACGAATCTGGTCAAGGGGACGAATATCAACAGTCCCGGCGCTTACACGATTGCCGATATCGATGTCGGTACATATTATGTTGCCGCCTTCAACAGCGTGGACGGCACCGGGGAGAAGAAGGCCACCGATCCGGCGGGAACCTTTGTCGGGAATCCCGTGACCGTGGAATCCGGGGGTACGGCGGCGGGCAAGGATGTGACGCTCAAACAGGCAACCTTGACGATCTTCAAAGAAGGCAACCCCGCCACGGTAAACGTGGCCGGAGACATCACCTACACCATCACCTACAACAACAGCGGTCAGGCGCCGGCGAACAACGTCGTCATCACTGATACGGTACCGACGAATACGACTTTTAAATCATCTCCCGATGGCGGCAGCCATGCGGGCGGCGTCGTCACCTGGAACATCGGTACCGTGGAAGCAGGGGGATCGGGTACGCGGCAGTTTGTCGTCACGGTGGCGAACAATCTGCCGGACCAGACCAATATCGCCAATTCCGTTTACAGCATCAACAGCGACCAGACAGGCAAGGTGGACGGCGCCCAGACCGTCAATACGAAAGTGAACGCCCCGGTCCTTACCCTGGAGAAGCTGGCACAGATCAGCGTCGAGGCGGGGGCCGAGATGACCTATCAGATCAACTACGGCAATACCGGGAACATGGCGGCGACGGGGGTGGTCATCGTCGATGCCATACCCGAAAACACCACTTATGTGATCGGCTCGGCAACCAACGGCGGTGTCTATGACGACCAGGCCAAGACGGTTACCTGGAACATCGCCAGTCTGGCAGCCAAAACCACCGACAGTGTTTCCTTCAAAGTAACGGTGAAAAAACCCCTGGCCAACGGCACGAAAATTACCAATGCCACCTACAGCATCCAGAGCGCCCAGACGGCGAAGCAGAACGGCCAGCCCAAAGAGACGACGGTGCAGAGTCTGCCGGTCTTCGAACTGACGAAGACGGCGGCGCCGAATCCAGTGGTCATCGGGAAAGAGCTTACTTACGAACTGACGGTAACCAATACGGGTAACGCCGACGCCACAGGTCTGGTGATCCGTGACACAGTGCCGGAAAATACGACCTACAAAACCGGTTCCGCCTCCGACGGCGGGGAGTTGAAAAGCGGGGTGGTGACCTGGAATCTTGAAGGGCTCGCCATGGGGGCCACCAAGAAGGTAACCTTTGTCGTGGTGGTGGGGGATGCCGTTCTGGACAACACGCCGGTAACAAACTCCACCTATGACGTCAACTGCACCCAGGGGGCCACGAAGACCGGCCAACCCGTGGCGGTGCAGGTCATCCGTCCCATCCTGGGGATCACCAAGGCGGCTGACAAGGCGTCGGTGAATCTTGGGGACACGATCACCTATACCCTTACATACACGAACACTGGGAGCGCCGATGCGCTGAATGCGGTGATCAAAGAGAAGATCCCCGACAATACCACGTATGTTTCCTCTTCCCCCGCGGGGACTTATAACGAAGGGACCCGGGAGGTGACGTGGGCGGTGGCGAAGGTGGACAAGACCACCGGTTCGGGGGCGGTTTCGGTGACGGTGCAGGTGGCCGCCACGGGGCTGGCCGATCAGACGGCCATTGTGAACAATACCTACAGTATCGCTTCCGACGAGATCAAGACCCCGGTGCAGGGGGCGGTGATTTCGTCCATTCCGGTTAATGCCCCGGTTTTGGTGGTGCGGAAGACGGGGCCGGCGCAGATTCCGGCGGGTGATGATCTTACCTATCGGATCTACTATCGGAATTCCGGTCATATGTCGGCGTCGCAGGTCGTGATCCGGGATACGATTCCGACGGGTTTGCCGGAGGGGACGCTGACCTTCAAGGGCGCTACGGGAGGTGGTACGGAATCCGATGGGGTTGTGAGCTGGATGGTTCCTGTTCTAACGGTGTCGCAGGATGAGTCTTTTGTGGAATTTACCGTGACGGTCAAGGACGGGACGGCGAACGGGACGCTGATCAGGAACATTACCTACAGTATCCAGAGTGCCCAGACGGCGCAGGTGGCGGGACAGGATGCGGTGCAGACCACGGTGGTGAGCCAGCCGATCCTGAATATTGCCAAGGCGGGGGCGCCTGGGGAGGTTCTTCCCGGCGGGGAGTTGACCTACACGATCACTTACAGCAATACGGGGAACCAGAATGCGGCGGGGGTGGTGATTTCCGACACCCTGCCGGCGAATGTGAGCTATGTGGAGGGATCGGCGAGTGACGGCGGTTCCTACAATGCCACGGACAGGAAGGTTACCTGGAATATCGGTGCTCTGGCGAGCAAGAGCGGCGACAAGACGGTGAGCTTCAAGGTGAAGGCGAACCTGGACCTGGCGGACGGGGCGGAGATTGTGAACGGCGCCTACAACATTACGGCGACGGGCGGCTACACCCAGGCCGGCCAGGCGGTGACGACGAAGGTAATCAAGCCGATCCTGTCCATTGCCAAGCAGGCGGACAAGGTGTCGGTGGATCTGCTTCAGACTCTGACCTATACCATTACTTACGGCAATACCGGCGGGGCCGATGCGACCGCGGCGGAGATCCGGGACACCGTACCCGCGGGTACGACCTTTGTTTCCGCCACGGGCGGCGGCACGGAGAGCGGCGGGGTGGTTACCTGGAATATCGGCACGGTGGCGAAGAAGACCGGCACGGGAACCGTATCCTTCACCGTCCGGGCCAATGCCGGCTTGGCCGACCAGAGCAAGATCATCAACAACACCTATGGCATCGCCTCGACGGAGATTACGACGCCCGTGGCGGGTTTGCCGGTGGAGACGACGGTCAACGCCCCGGTCCTGACGACCTTTACCAAACAGGCCGCCGCTTCCGTGGAGGCGGGGGCCAACCTCGTCTATACGATCAGTTACACCAACACCGGTCATATGGCAGCCGGAAACGTCATAATCACCGACAAGGTGCCCGCCAACACGACCTTTGTGGAAGCCAGCAACAATGGTTCGTTGCAAGGTGACGTTGTGCGCTGGGCAATTGGACCTGTAGCGGCCCAGACGTCGGGCACGGTGACCATGACCGTCAAGGTCGATTCACCGCTCCCCAACGGAACGCAGATCATCAACCAGACCTATGACATCATCAGCGACCAGACGACGAAGGTGAGCGGGACACCGGTTACCACCGTGGCGATCAGCCGTCCCGTCCTGACCATCGGCAAGACCGCCGCCGCGACCGTCGTGGCCGGCCAGGAACTCGTTTACACCATCACCGTCGGCAATACGGGCAACATGACGGCCAATGGCGTGGAGGTGCGGGATGTCATTCCCGCCGGCGCCGCGTATAAGACCGGTTCGGCGACGGAGGGGGGCGTTTACGATGCCAACTCCAAAACCATCACCTGGAGTCTGGGGGTGCTGGCGGCCGGGGGCAGCAAGAACCTGCAGTTCACCGTCACGGTGGATGCCGCCCTCAACAACGGCGACAAGGTGACCAACGGGAGCTACAATATCCGTTGTACCGAGATCTCCTCGCCGGTGCCGGGAGCCGCCGTGGAGACGACGGTCTATAAACCCCTCCTGGCGATCGGCAAGACGGCGGACAAGGCCACGGTCAACCTCGGCGGGGAATTGACCTATACCATTACCTACAGCAATACCGGCGACGCCGATGCCACCACCACGGTGCTCACCGAAACGCTGCCCGCCAATGTGACCTACAAGGCCGGTTCGGCGGACAACGGCGGCATCTATGACGAAGGTGCCAAGACCATCACCTGGAATCTCGGTAAGTTGGATAAGAAGACCGGGACGGGAACGGTTTCTTTCACCGTAACGGTGGTCAACAAGGGGCTCAAGGACCAGACGGATAAGATCACCAACGGCAACTACAACATCAAGTCGGCGGAGATCACCACCCCGGTGGCGGGTGCGGCGGTGCAGACACCGGTCAACGCCCCCGTCCTGGCCCTGGCCAAGGTGGCGGCGGTGATTATCGGCCAGACCCTCACGCCGGTGACGGAGGTCCCCAGCGGCGATGATCTGACCTATTTAATCACTTATAAAAATACCGGTAATATGGATGCCACCGGCGTGACGATCACTGATAAGGTGCCGGCCAAGACAACCTTCGTTTCGGCGGACAACAGCGGCGCCCTCAATGCCACTACCGGCGAGGTGGAATGGAAGAACCTCTCCATCAAGGCCGGGGAGACCAAGACCGTTTCCTTCAAGGCCACGGTCACGGGCGCCAACGGCGATGTCATCGTCAACGACACCTTTGCCGTTGCCAGCGACCAGACGAATTCCGTGAGCGGCGGACCGGCGACGAGTACCAAAGTGGTGGCCAAACCGATCCTCAATATCAGCAAGGCGGCGGACAAGGCGCAGGTGATTGCCGGTCAGAACCTCGTCTATACCATCACCTACAGCAACACCGGCAACGCCGATACAGCGAACGTCGTGATCAGCGACACTTTGCCGGCCAATGTAACATTTGTCTCCGCATCGGACGGCGGCAAGGAAAGCGGCGGCGTCGTCACCTGGGCGATCGGCGCCCTGGCCAAGAAGACGGAGAAGACCGTGACCCTCACCGTGAAGGTGAACGCCGATACGGCCGACGGCGGAAGCGTCACCAACGCCACTTACACCATCAAGGGCGACGGCGCTGACCAGGCGGCCGGGAAGGTGCTGACCACAACGGTCATCAAACCGGTCCTGTCCATCTACAAGACCGGGGCGGCCACGGTGAATGTGGGCGGCAACATCGTCTATACGATTACTTACGAAAACAAGGGCAGTGCGGATGCCACCGGGGTGCTGATCAAGGATACCCTGCCGGCCGGAACCACGTTTGTTTCGGCGGACAACGGCGGTACGGAGGGCGGCGGCATCGTGACCTGGAATCTCGGCACGGTTGCCAAGAATTCCGGCGCCTTGACGGTATCCTTCACGGTGACGGTTCCCAAGGCGGACAAGCTGGTCAACGGCACGGTCATCACGAACGGCAGCTACAGCATCGCCTGCGGCGAACTGGCGTCGGCGGTGGCGGGGACGGCGGTGGTACGCACCACCGTCAACGCCCCGATTCTGACCATTAGCAAGAAGGCGCCGGTATCCGTCAGTGCCGGGGCCAACCTGACCTATGAAATCACCTACAGCAACACGGGTGGCATGGATGCCACCGGCGTGATCATCACCGATACCGTACCCGCGGGCGCGAGCTTTGTATCCGCCACGGGCGGCGGCACGGAAAGCGGCGGGATTGTCACCTGGACAATCGGCAATCTGGCGAAAGGCGCCAGTGCCACGGTGACCTTTACGGTCAAGGCGCCGGCCACCGACGGCACGGCAATCAAGAACAGCGTTTACGGCCTGGTCTGCAACGAACTGACCGCCAAGGTCACGGGGCCCGAGGTCATCACCCTGACCACCGGCAAGCCGATCCTTTCGGTCAGCAAGGCGGCGGACAAGACGGAAGTGAAACCGGGGGAGAAGCTGACCTATACGATTACTTACGGCAATACGGGGAACGTGACGGCGACCGCCGTGACGATCACGGATGCCATCCCCTTCAATGCCGATTTCGATTCGGCAACAGGGACCTATGCCTATGATGCCGCCAAGAGAATCGTCACCTGGACAATCGGCGATGTGGCGGCCGGAGGCAATGCCACGGTTACCTTAACCGTTACGGTCAAGGGGACGCTGAACAACGGCGACAAGATCAACAACACGACCTACAGCGTCAGCGCCACCAACGCCGATGCAGCTTACGGTACGGCGGTGACCACCGCGGTCGTCAAGCCCGTCCTGTCCGTAACCAAGACCGCGGATGCGGCCACGGTGGATATTGGCGGCACCATCACCTATACCCTCACCTATAACAACACCGGCGGCGCCAATGCGACTACGACCGTGATTACGGATAAAGTGCCGGCGAACACGACCTTTGTATCCGCCACGGGCGGCGGCACGGAAAGCGGCGGCACAGTCACCTGGAATATCGGCAATGTGGCGAAGACAACGGGAACCGGCACCGTCAGCTTTACCGTCCGGACGACGACCACGAACCTGGCCGAAGGGACGGCGATCACCAACGACACCTATAACATCGCCTCGGCGGAGATTACGACGCCGGTGGCCGGCGCCGTCAAGGCGGCGACGACGGTGAAATCTCCCAAACTGACCGTCAGCAAGACGGCAAACGTAGCCGTCAAGGCCGGGGATGACCTGACCTATACCATCTCCTACAGCAACGCCGGCAAGAAGGCGGCTACCAATGTGGTGATCACCGATACCGTTCCCGCCGGCACCACCTTCAAGTCGGCGACGGACGGCGGCTTCAACAACAGCGGTATCGTCACCTGGAATATCGCCAATCTGCCGGCGGGGGCCAGCGGTACGGTTTCCTTCACCGTGACCGTTCCCGTCGGCACCGCCAACGGTACGGAGATAAAGAACAGCCTGTACCAGATCGTCTGCACCGAGATCACGACCCCGGTCCAGGGGGCCGCCATGATCAGTCTGGTCCAGAGTCAGCCCCGGTTGATTCTCACCAAGACGGCGGCGCCGTCCCCGGTGGAGGCGGGCAAGACGTTGACCTACACCCTGACTTATACCAACAAGGGCAATGTGAAGGCCACGGGGGTGAAGATCACCGACGCCGTACCGGCGAACACCACCTTTGCTTCCGCCACGGGCGGCGGCACCCTCAGCGGCGGTGTCGTGACGTGGAATATCGGCGATCTCGACATCAATGCGAGCGGTTCGGTGACCTTCACCGTAACCGTCAACGCCGCGGTGACAGATGGAACCGTGATCACCAACAGCAGCTACGGAATGACCTCCAGCGAGGTGATCGGCGATCCGGTTACGGCGGTGGCCACCACGGTTTACAAGCAGGTGGCGATTACCAATCCTTCCCCGACGGTAGCCGCCGGCGGCAGCGTCACCCTTGCCGTAAGCGGTGAAACCGGGGCCGGTTATACCTGGGAGGTGCAGAAACCGGGCGGCGCCTTCGCCAAATGGGATTACGACCGCTCCAACCCGGCCGCGGGCGGCTTCGATTCCGCGACCAATACCTTCTACGCCCCCTCCACGGGTAACTATGCCGGGATTTACACGGCGAAGGCCACGGGCGGCGTCCTCAATACCTCGGCAACGACCGAGATCGCCGTACCTATCAAGGTTGACGCCGATGCCGGCGGGAAGCTCTCCTTCCTGGCCGGCGATTCCCTGTCCACCTTTGTGGCCACCGGGGCGGCCAATTACAGCAGCAACTGGGCCATCGTGGCGGCCAACGGTAAAACGGCGGGCTACGACCCCAGCACGACGCCGGAGAACGGCGGAACCATAAATTCGAGCAGCTACCGCACCAGCTACAACAAAGCGGACTTCACCCCGGCGGCGGCGGTTGCCGATCCCACGACCCTGCGCTTCAAGGTGACGCCGGCCATCGCCGGCTACACCCAGGAGCAGAATGACAAGTGCGCCGGCTACAGCCCCAATGTCATCGTCTATCCCTCCACCAAGATAACCGGGAAGATGGTGGACAGCACCTCCGGTGTGGGCATTGTCGGCGGGACCGTCCTCCTGATGAAGGGCAAGGGCGATCCTGACAAGGTCACCACTGGCGCCGGCGGGGCGTTTGAATTTACTGTCCCCAAGGCGGCAAGCGTCTATATCCTCAACTGCCATGCCGACGCGTACATGCCCCAGAAGGTGGAGAACGTGACCCCCGACAAGGAGGTAACCGTCAAGATGGTGGCCAAGAAGTACTCCATTACCGGTACGGTAATCAACGACAGCGGCGAGGTGGTGACCGGCGCCAACGTGGTGGCCTACCGGACGGTGGGGGGTTCGAAGGTGTTCACGGACACCTTCCAGACCGACGCCGCCGGGAAATTCACCATTGTCACCCAGCAACTCGGCACCTATACCCTGGTGGGGACCAAAGACGGCTACACCCGGGCGGAGATGTCAACCTACGTCCGGAGCAACAACTCTACGGGAACCATTGATCTGCCGGCGCCGACGGAGGCGGATCCCGACAATATCGACCTGAAGACCAATTATCTGATTATGCGCCAGAAGACGTCGCTGACGATCAACTACGATCCGGCCACGTCAATCCTCACCTTTACGGCGTCCCCGACCTTTACCGGCACGGGCGAGATCATACAACTGAGTGTTGACAAGGGAACCCTGGGGGCGTTGTCTTACAGCGGCGGCAAGGTGTCCTGCACCTACACGCCGCCGGAAAACGCCACGACTGAGACCATCTGGGCCCAGGCCCAGACCGGAAATGCGGCGGCCAGCGAACTGATCGCCTACATCTTCCGTCCCGAGTACAAGACCGAAAAGGCGCCGGTGGATCCGGTGGCGGGCGGCACCGTGGGCAGCAGTGAGGTGGTGGCCCAGATTGTCCTCCAACCCGGTTCGTTGACGAACGACAATGCGGCGGGTGTCGTCACCGGGAAGGGTTCCAAGGACAAGGAAGCGAATAAAGACATGCTCCAGTCCGATCCGGTGGAAATCAACATCATCAACAGCACCGGGGATACCCTGGGCAATGTCATCAACAAGGACCGGCCCATCGAGATCACCATCACCTATGATCCGCTGACCTTCAACCCGAGCAGATTCACCATCTATTATCGGGATCGGTTGGCCGACGGTTCCTGGGGGCCCTGGATCGACGGGGTCAAAGACGGTTCGGTGAAGATCTTGAGCATCGACCTGGTCAACAATACCATCACCTTCAGCTCGACCCACCTTTCCGGATTCTCGGCGGGATCGCCCGGGGCCGGCGGTTCAAGCGGCGGCGGCGGCGGTATTTTCGGCAGTGGCGGCGGCTGCTTCATCGCCACGGCGGCTTATGGTTCCATCATGGAACCACATGTGGAAATACTCAGAAATTTCAGGGATGTATATCTTATGACCAATGATCTGGGCCGGAGATTCGTGAGCCTGTATTACCAGTACTCGCCCCCGATTGCCGACGTCATAGCCAAGAGCGAATTGCTTCGACTGGCGGTGCGGATCGCCCTGGCGCCGGTCGTGGGGTTGAGTTATCTCATGCTCCACACGACGGTCACCGGTAAGATAGTCATCCTGTTGACGTTAATCGGAATGCTGGCGACCGGGACCCGGTTCCTGGTCCGCCGGATGAGAAGGATGGGTTACCGGGCTTAATAAGACGGGCTATCGGGTATCCCGAAAGGCATTAACAAATTAAAGAAGGGGAGGCATCCCGCCTCCCCTTCTTGCGTTTTCGTTATGATTGTCTTGACTTCTTGCGATGTCGTCATTTTTGCTGTCTAAGGAAGATGTCGGTGGTGATTTGATTGCCTTCCGTTCGCTGATCGCTGGTGCGCATCACATATTTGCCGATCTGCAAAATGCCCGTTTCCGCCAGGAAGGTCAGTTTCTCCGTCAACAGGAGATATGGTTCGGAAAGAACCCGGACATCGCCGGTCAACAGGATGTCCCGCTCTTTGATCCTGATGGTCCCCTCCTGGGCGAAGATCTGCGTGGGGATTTCCTGATTGACATGTATCTTGACGGCAATGGGTTTTCCGATGATCACGGCGGTCTTCTTGACGGGCATTGCACTGAAAACTTCTTCGGAAATGGTGTTTTTCAAGGAAAGGCCTCCCGGTCCTTCCTTGATCCTCGCCCCATACAGATCCAGATAGGCGTTGTCCAGACGCAGATCGGAACTTCCGAAAAGACCGGACAGGCCGGAAGCGGCATGGTAACGATCCGCCCGGAGGGTGAGGATCTTCTCGTTCCCCTCCCCGGCCTCGAAGCGAAACGGCTGGTTTCCCTTTTTCGCGGAGTATGTGCTCATTAAGAGCAGCACCGCGGCGACAATGACGATCAATCCGGCGACAAGATAAATTTTGAGCTTTTTTGAGCGGTCCATCTCGGCAAACATAACATCCTCCCTGTGATTGTTTTTTTCGGGTTAAACCTCTGTAAAATCGCGGGGAGTATACGTATTATGTTATGTGCTGTCAAAAGAATTGTTTAACTGACGCTTACGGGGCAAGGATTCGGCGGTGAGTCGTTGTCTTAGGAAAGGATTCATGTTAAGAACCTCCCATGCCTGTATATGAGTACATTGCTCTTGATAGGAAGGGCAATAAAATCAAAGGGATAATTGATGCCGGCAGCCTATCGTCCGCCCGGATCAAGCTTCGGGAAACGGAGGTGTATCCCGTGGAACTCCGGGAATCCGAGGCCGGCCGGGGCAAGGATGCCACGCCGGCGGCGGAAGTGGCCGGGGCCGGGCTTTTCAAGAAGGTGGGTTTGCGGGAAGTGGCGGCGATGACCAGACAGCTTTCGACCCTCCTGGGCGCCGGACTGCCCCTGGTCCCTTCCCTGACAACCCTGGTGGCCCAGACGACGAATAGACAGATGAAGGCGACCCTGGCTCAGATCCGGGAAAACGTCAACGAGGGGAACAGCCTAACGAGCAGTATGTCCCATTTTCCGCAGATATTCCCTCCCCTCTATGTAAACATGGTCCGGGCCGGGGAGGCCTCGGGAACGATCAATCTCGTCCTGGAGCGCCTGGCCGATTTTATGGAAGGACAGCAGGCCTTGCGGACGAAGATCCGTTCGGCGCTGGCTTATCCGATCCTGATGTTTCTGATTGGAACCCTGGTATTGTTTTTCCTCATCACCTTCGTAGTTCCCAACATCACGAAGATATTCTCGGAGATGCATCAGAATCTCCCCGCCATAACCATCTTTCTCATCGCGGTCAGCAGTTTTTTCAAGAATTTCTGGTGGGGGATCGCCATCGCCGTGACGGCGGCATTCTTTTTTTTACGCTATGGGATACAAAATACCGAAAGCGGACAGTACTGGTGGGACCGCCTGAAGCTCAAGGCCCCGCTCTTTGGCGCCTTGAATCAGAAGATGGCCATGGCGCGCTTCAGCAGGACCCTGGGAACCCTGCTCCAGAGCGGCGTGCCCCTCCTGACGGCGATGAACATCGTGAGAAACGTCGTCAACAACCGCATCATCGCCGATGAGATCCTCCATGCCAGCCGGGAGATCGAGGAAGGGCAGAATCTGTCCGCACCTCTCGCCCGGGGCGGTCTTTTCCCCCCCATTGCCATCGAGATGATTTCGGTGGGGGAGCAGAGCGGAAACCTGGAGGCGATGCTCTATAGGATTGCCGATGCCTACGAAAAGGAAGTGGAGGCGAATGTAATCATGTTGACCTCCCTGCTGGAACCCATCATGATCCTGGTCATGGGCCTGATCGTGGGATTTGTCGTTGTTTCCGTATTACTGCCTATCTTCGAGATGAATCAACTGGTCAGATAATCACAAATTGTTGATTAAAAGTTGTGATGGTGTTAGACAGCAATAACAATTTGGAGGGAAAGGAATGAAAAAAAGAATCGGACGGAACAACCGGGGCTTTACACTCATTGAACTCATGGTCGTTATCGTGATTCTCGGCATTCTGGCCGGACTGATCATTCCCCGAATCATGGGGCGGCCGGATGAGGCGCGGCGGGCGAAGGCGCGGGTCCAGATCGAGAGTCTGGGCACGGCCCTGAAGCTCTACAAACTCGACAACGGCAACTATCCCACTACGGAACAGGGCCTGCGGGCCCTGGTCGAGGCGCCGGCGGCCGGGGCACTGGCGAAAAACTGGCGGCAGGGCGGTTATCTGGAAGGGAGCCGGGTGCCCAAGGATCCCTGGGATCGGGAATTTGTCTATATTTCGCCCGGCACTCACGGTGATTTCGACCTCAGCTCCTATGGCGCGGACGGTGAACCGGGTGGCGAAGGCAAGGACAAAGACATCAACAACTGGGAATCGGACTGATACCGAGGCCGGTTATACGCTCATCGAGCTGATCGTCGTCATCGTCCTGATCGGCATCCTGCTGTCTTTTGCCGTTCCCCGCCTCCGGGACGATTTGCTCAACGACAGTCTCCATGCGACGGCGCGGCGGCTGGTGGGGGTTGCCAAGGACCTGCGCAATGACGCGGTAAGGGAGCAGGTCGATTTTATTCTGCATTTCGATCTTGGCGCCAACGTTTTCTGGTCGTCCACCGCCGATATGACGCCGGAGAAGCTCGACGAGAGAAAGAGCGGCGCTTCCCGTTTTCCGCCGGGCGTCCGGGTCGTCGACGTCGAATTTGGCGCGGAGCGGGTGGTATCGGACGGAGAGATAAAGATTGTCTTTTCCCGTCATGGGTACGCACAGCCGACGGTCATCCATCTCGCCAAGGGGGAGCGGGTGGCAACGGTGGCCCTGGCCCCCTTTCTCCGCCGCATCCGGATCTATGACCGGCCGGTGGGTTTCAACGAGCTGTTCCCGGCGCCGGCCCGATAGAGATGGGGCCGGGAATACCGAAGACACCGGTGGACTATAATTGATGAATTCGTAAAAAGTCATGATGGAGACGACGAAGTAAGAAGCTCCAGGGTCAAGGCGCGCTAATCCTTAGGAATGAGGAGTACTCGGGCGTACGTCGCCGTGACGAAGGATGAAGCGCAACGCCGCATATGGACTTTTTACGATGTCGTCACAATTTGGTGTCATACCTTCGTTTGGGTTAACAATCGGTTAGATGCAGATATTGGCGCCTTGGGGCATGTTTTTATCGATAACGGGATTCATGACGATAAAGGAGGGTCGGGATATGAATAGAGCGGAGATCAGGTTTGCATTTCCAAAGGGCGTCTTTTTCCCGTCACCGGTGGTGGTCTGCATGGCACTCATATTTTTTTTTCTTGTTTCCTTTTCCACCCCCGCCATTACGGGACCAAACAGGTCCTATCTCCTTCAGGTCGGCTCTTTCGTAAGTGAGGCCAAAGCGGCGCAGGAGGTGAAGAGGCTCGAGGATTACGGCGCCTTCACCGCGCCGGCGACGGTCAACGCGGAGAAATGGAACCGGGTCTATGTAGGACCGTATCGGGATAAGACGGCGGCAAAAAAACAGGGCGCCCTGATGAAACAGCGGGGGGTTATTTCGGGATACCTTACCTGCCCCCAGTTTGCCGGACCGGGGGCGATGGCCCCGCCGACCGCTGGGAGAGGTGTTTCAGACCGTCCCGCGGTCCTTTCCCGTCAGGGGTCGCCGGCAAAGATGCGGCCGGTTAAGGACTCCCTGACAGTGGCGGCGGCGACGGTCGCCCCGCCGTCATCCCCGGTGGCCGCGAAGGCCGCGGCGCCCGCGCCGGTGGTCGTGCCGGCGAGCCCGGTAAAGGCATCTCCGGCGTCTTCTCCCGCGATTACCGGTGCGGCGGCCGGGTCGAACGACCGAAGCATTTATCTCGCCCAGGGTTCAGCTCCGCAACAGGCGGCGGCGCCACCGGCCGGTTTGCGCTCCGGCAAGGATATTCCCACCGAATCAAACGCCCCGTCATTACTCGATCTTCACCCCACGATCGCCTATAATCTCTGGTACATGGATATGTCCCGGAAGTATGTGAACACCGATTATCTGGGCAAGGGTTTCGTGCATGGTCCGACGATCGGCCTTTCCTTCCACGACCTTTCCGGAACGTTCACCTTTCTGACCTCGGCAGGGGCTTTCCGGGGCGATGAACGACGGTATTTCAGCAACGGCCAGGGTTTTCTTTTGGGAGAGCAGTTCGACCGCTCCGATTTCGATCTGACCCTCAAATATCCGGTGTTCGCCTTCCCGCCGTTTACCCTCTCCGCCCTGCTGGGGATGCAGTGGACCCGCCTCTCCTCCATGTCGGCGAACTACTCCCTCGACTCAGGTCAGCAGTACACCATCACAGGGAGCATGGACATCTGGGGGCCCGCCGTCGGTATGGAGATCAAGGCGCCCCTGGGGAATCCATCCACCACGCCGGTTTTCCTCTTTCTCTCCGGCAAGGTCATGTACCTGCGGGCGACGGGGAACTCGATCTACGATGTACCCGCCTCCGGCGGGCAGTATGGGACCTCCTTCGAAGGAGCCAGTTTCTCGTCGAACGGCTGGGGAGGCAATGTGGATGCCCACGTAACCTGGAACATCGTCAAAGGTCTGGGACTGACCATGGGGGCGGCGATCCAGAGCGCCGGCATTACCGACACGAGTCCCGCGGGAAACACCATGCGGACTACCAACGGTTATTACAGCGGGTATGGCAATTTGAGCTATACCTGGTAAACGCGGCATAGAAAGGAGAAGGTAAATGAATAAAGAGCGGCAAAAAGGGGGGGTATGGTTTCTCGTCGTCCTGTTTTTGATTTTGGTTGCGCCGGGCTCCGGGTTGGGGGCACAGCAGCCGGGCAAGGATAAGGATGTTGTGGCCAAATGGGGAAAAAAGGTCATTACCAAGGCGGAATTGGATTCCCGAATCGCCACCCTGCCCCCGGAATACCAGAACCGTTTCAAGAATGACCAGCAACGCCAGGAGTTCCTCGATGGACTGGTTCAGATGCAGATCCTGGCCGCCGAGGCGCGGACGCAGAAGCTGGACAAGGAGCGGGCCGTGGTTTTGCGCCTCGACGACATGACCAATTCCGTTCTCGCCCAGGAATACATGAAACGGGAACTTGCCAAGGTCCCCCAGGTGACGGACAAGGATATCGAGAATTATTATCAGGCCCATAAGGCGGAATTCGTGAACCCGGCCCAGGTGAAGGCCCAGCATATCCTGATCAAGGTGGACGGGAAGGCCAAACCGGAGGAGATTGCCGCCGCCAGGGCCAAGGTGGAGAGCATCCGCAAGGAGATCGCGGCCGGCGGGGATTTCTCCAAACTGGCGGAAAAATACTCCGATGATCCGGGCAGCAAGACCCGGGGGGGCGATCTGGGTTTCTTCACCCGGGAACGGATGGTCCCGGAATTTTCCCAGGCCGCCTTCGGCATGAAAAGGGATGAGGTCAGCCAGCCGGTAAAGACCGCCTTCGGGTTTCACCTCATCAAGGTGACAGATACCAAACCGGAAAAACAATTGGACCTCAAGGAAGCCACCCCCCGGATCCGGGCCAAGCTCGAGAATGCCCGGCGCAAGGAGGCGATGGATAAAGAGATGGAAAGATTGAAGAATAAGTATAACGTGAAGATCATGAGCGGACGGGACGCCGCCAAGTGATTCGTCTTAATGGTGATTAGCGAGACCGTTATATGTTTGCCCGCAAAAAGGGAAGATGGATGGGCGCCGTGGCGGCGGTTGTCGCCGCGACCTTTGTATGGGCCGCCACCGCCGGGCCGGCGGAACCGCCGGCCGTTGTATTCCGGGACGGCCTGCTTTCCTTCGATGTCCGGGACGTGGCCATTGAAGATCTGCTCCTGGCCGTTGGGGAGAAGACCGGGATACCCATTGCCGTAAGCCCTGGTCTGAACGAGCGGATAACCCTCCGTCTCCGGGACCGGACCCTGGAGGAGGTCCTCGCGGCGGTCTGTGGGAATCGGGCGGTCGTTTATGAATACAATGGAGAGAGGAAGGACTTCCGTATTGTTGCCGCCGGCGCCGTGGCCGGCATCGCCGGGGAGGGCGCCGGACTGATACCTCCGGGGACAGGCACGACGCTTTCCGATCCGGGCGTTTCGGCGGTGTTGTCAGAGGCGGCGGCCGGTACGGAACGTAAAAAAACCGTAGCGGCGTCACCGGACAGGGGGAATCCTGTCGGCCGTGAAGAGCCCCGGGATACCCAGGGACGGCCCCTGTACAAGTCCCGGGAGATTCTGATCCAGTTCCGGCCCGGGGTGGATGGAGATGGGATTGCGGCCCTGCACCGCACCCTGGGCAGTATGGTCATTTCCTCCTATCGGGGCGGCCTCCTCCAGCGCCTGCGCGTCCGGGACGGCATTTCGGAACCGGCGGCGGCGGCGCTCTACCGGGAGTCGCCCCTGGTCGAACTGGCGGAGCGGCACGCCCTCCGTTATCCCCTCCGGATGCCCAACGACCCGGAATATCCTGGCAAGCAGTGGAATTTACAGAAGATATCTATGCCCCAGGCCTGGGATATCAATCTGGGACGGCCCGAGGTGGCGGTGATCGATACGGGGGTGGATTACACCCATCCCGATCTGGGGGAAAATATCTGGATCAATGCCTGGGAGATACCGGACAATAGGATAGACGACGAGGGGAATTCCTATGTCGATGATGTCCGGGGATGGGATTTCGCCGACGGCGACAACGATCCGAAGCCCTATCCCACTCCGCAAAAGCCGAATCCCGACAGTCACGGAACCCACGTGGCGGGAATCATCGCGGCGGTTACGGACAACGCCCTGGGGATTGCCGGGACCGCCTGGCGGAGCAGGATCATGGCCCTCAAGGTTCAATCCGATGCCGACGTCGAGATGCTGGAGGCGGACATCGTGGCGGCCGTGGATTATGCCATCGCCCGGGGCGCCCGGATCGTCAACTGCAGCTTCGGGGGGGAGACCTATGATCCCATTGAATATCAGGCCTTTGTCCGCCTGAGGGAACAGGGCATCCTTGCGGTCTGCGCCGCCGGCAACAACGGCAAGAATGTCGATACGGATCCCGTCAAGACCTATCCGGCCTATTACGACTTGGACAACATCATCTCCGTGGCCTGGACCGACGGCAGCGACAACCTCGCCGCCGGCTCCAATTACGGCGCCGCGTCCGTCGATTTGGCGGCCCCGGGAGGAAGTGTTTTCAGCACCTGCCATACCGGGAGCAGCGAGGGCGGCTACTGTTACAAAAGTGGAACCTCCATGGCGGCGCCCCATGTCGCAGGGGCGGCGGCCCTGGTGATGGCCGCCAACGCCGGCTGGGATTACCGGCAGGTTCGGGCGGCTCTCCTCGATACGGTGGACAGCCTTCCCCAACTGGCCGGCAAGGTTGCCTCCGGAGGGCGGCTGAACGCCTATGCGGCGGTCCGGGCGGCCCTCCTGCCGGGGGATGTCAACGGCGACGGCCGGGTGCTGCTGGACGACGCCGTCGGGGCGCTCCAGATTACGGCGGATATGCGGCCGGACTTTCCCTCCGGTATGGCACCCGCCTGGGCGGATATGGACGGCGACGGGAAGATCGGCGCCGTGGAGACGATCTTTATCCTGCAAAAGGCGGCGGAATTACGTTAATGAGCGTTTCCGGGGAACACCCCCGTGACGGCCGGCCTTTATGGGGGAGGGGTGCAAGGTGAAAAAATGAAAGAAAAGACCGGATGGAGAAGCAGATTGCTCCGTGGCTGCTTACTGCCGCTGGTGTTGATGATTTTTCTCGTACCCGATGCGGGGGCCGACATCTACTCCTGGGTGGATGAAAACGGCATCTTCCATGCGTCGAACCGGTTGGAAGAGGTGCCGCCGGCCTATCAGGGAAAGATCAAGGTTATGGCGTCGCCGTCCGACCCGGCCGATTCTTCCGCCCCCGCCGACCGGACGGCAGCGGAATACCTCATCCCGTTCGAAAGCTCGGCCGGCGGGATTATGCTCGTGGATGTGCTCTTCAACGGCCATATCCGGGCGAAGATGGTCCTGGATACCGGGGCCAGCGTCATCCTCATTTCCGACGTCCTGGCCGGGCGGATGCGGCTCGGGGGCGAAGGCGACAGCCGGCGGCGGGCCCTCCTGAAGACGGCGGGCGGCGAGGTGGAAGGGCGGGCCGTGACGATCGACCGGGTGGAGGTGGGCGATGCGGTGCGCCGGTCGGTGCCGGCGGCCATAAGCCCGAAAAAGGAAGTATTTGAAGGATTTGACGGTCTTTTGGGTTTGAGCTTTCTGGGGAATTTCAAGATGACCATCGATTACCGGAACCGCTTGATCGTCCTTAAGGAGCATTGATGAAAAAAGGCGGACGAACGCCGCTTTCGGCGCCGGGAGGACCGATGAGGGAAGGCGGTTTCACCCTCATGGAGGTCATGATCGCCATTGCTATTCTGGCCATTGCCCTCACGGCGGTTTACCGTTCCCAGTCCCAGAGCGTGTCCATGGCCGCCAATGCGCGTTTTTTGACCACCGCCGCGCTGCTCGGCCAGGGGAAGATGGCGGAGGTGGACTCCCGGGCCGGCAAGGACGTCTCCACCGAAAACGGCGATTTTGGAACGGATTTCCCGGATTATGAATGGCGTCTGGAGGTTGAAGACGGCGAGTTGGAATATCTAAAGAAGGTCAAACTGATTGTCACCAACAATAAACTGACCGCAAACAACACCTACGAAATTGTCCTGTACAAGCTTGCCGCCAACTGAAGCATATGCCTGCCGATCATAAGCGACAAGGATTTTATGCCCCCGGAGGAGATGGATCAGCGCGGCCGTTCCCATTCCGGTTGCATGGGGAACGCGCGGCCGGTTTTACCCTCATCGAACTTCTGATCGCCGTCTTCATCTTGACCGTGGTGACCTCCACCATCTACACCGCCTACCGGGGCTCCTTCCGGCTCATAGACGAGACGGAATACGAAGGCGAGGTTTATGAGTCCGCCCGGGCGGTCATGAGCCGCATCCAGCAGGACCTGGGCGCCCTGAGTTCCTATAAGGGGGAGTTCATGTTCGTCGCCAAAAAACAGGATCTGACCAGCGGCGATTTCATGGATGTGGCCTTCCTGTCGGCGGCCCATATCGTCTTCGACGCGGACGAACCCCAGGGAGGCATCGCCGCCATCCGTTATCTTGTGGAGGAGGACAAGGACCCCGGGGATCCCGGCAGGGGCGTCGGGGAAGGGCAACCTGCCTATCGTTTGGTGAGGGTGGATGCAATCTTCGACAACCGCCCCCGGGATGCCGCTGCCGCCCCCCAGGGCTATGCGCTCTGCGAACATATCCAGGCCTTCACCTGGAAGCTCTATGATCCCAGCGGCAAAGAATATGAAACATGGGATTCCGGCGCCGATGCGGAGGTGCAGAAAAAAAGGGCGCCGGCCGTCGTGGAGATCAGGCTGGACCTGGTGAATCCCCGGGACCGCGAGCGGCCCTACCGGTTTTCGACCCGTTTCCATCTCCCCTTGAACAGGATGGACCCCGATGGTTACCCGAAGATCTGAGCGGGGCATAGCCCTTATCGTGGTTATCCTGATGATCAGCGTCATCGTGGCGATCACCCTTCAGTTGAACCGCGCCACCCGCTCGGAAGTATATGACGCGGCCAACCTCAGGGACGGCATCCGGCTGTTTTATGTGGCCCAGTCGGGATTTTACCTCGGCCAGGCCCTCCTTGCGGACGACCGGAACAACTTCGACGCCCTCAACGAGGATTGGGCCCTTAAGGCCAAGATCGACGAAAAGGCGTCCTCCCTGTTCGGCGCCGGCGTCCTCCGTGTAACCATCGAGGATGAATCGGGAAAGATCCAGATCAACAAGCTTCTGGCCGGCAACGGCTATAATCAGGGGATCAGGGACCTGCTGGCGCGGCTCCTGCTGCAGCCGGAATTCGGCCTCGAGGAGCAGCAGGCGAACGATCTCATCGACGCCCTCAAAGACTGGATGGACAAGGATGACGAGGTTACCGGCGGCGGGGCGGAGAACGGGTATTACGCCGGTTTGGCAAAGCCTTACGCCGCCAAGAACGGACCTCTTGATTGCATTGACGAATTGATGATGATAAGGGGAATTACCCCGGAATTGTACCATGGAACCGGGAACAGACCGGGGCTGAAACACCTGTTGACGGTATATGGCGATGGACGGATCAACATCAATACGGCGCCCCTGCCGGTCCTGCGGGCCCTTTCGCTGACCATGACCTCCGAGGCGGCGGAACAGATCGACGAATACCGGCGAAAAGTGGGCGAGGATCTGTCCGGCCTGGACTGGTATCGAAAGGCGGCCGCCGGGGTGGATATCGGCGCCCAGTTGATAACCGTTCAGAGCAGTCATTTCCGCATCGTCTCCACGGGGGTGGCGGAAAGCATGACCCGGTCGGTCCAGGGCGCCGTGATGAGGAGTCAGGATAAAAAGACAATGAAAATATTAAGTTGGAAGGCCGGCTGATGGCGGAGAGGATTCTGGGCCTGGATATCGGGGACAGATGCATCAAGGCCGTGGTGGTTACCCGGATGATCCGGGGCGGAACGCAGGTGGAGTATTGCGCCGTCCGGGAGCGCAACGCCGAGGAGGAACCGGCGGCGGCCGTCGCGGCCATGTTCGCCGAGCATGAAGCCCTCCGCAATCTGTCCTGCATCACGGCCCTGCCGGCCCGGGAATTTTCTTTTCGGGACCTGGGCTTTCCCTTCCGGGACAAGAAAAAGATCCGCCAGGCGATGACGTTCGAGATCGAGCCGCTGCTGCCCATGCCCATCGAGACGGCGCTGGTCGATTATATGCTGGCCAATACCGCGGGCGAGGCGCGGGTTCTGGCCGCGGCGGCCCCAAGAGAGACGGTTCAGGCCCGGATGGATCTCCTTGCGGAGCATGTCCGCGGCATCACCGCCCTGGACGTGGAGGCCGTACCCCTGACGGCCGCCTTTCTCTCCCGGCAGGCGCCGGCGGGATTCGATCTCCTCGTGGATGTCGGCGCCCGTCATACCGTCGTCCTGTTCGTAAAGGACCGCTGCCTCTTCCAGATCCGGGACTATCCCTTCGGCTCGGACTACGGCGGCGCAACGGCGGACGGATCGCCGCCGCCTCCTCCGGATGAGGGTCCGATTCACGCCTTCTGCCGGGAACTTCGCAATACCGTGGATTTTCTCAAGTGGCGGGGGTTTGCGGAGGGCAATCCGTTCCGGATCTATCTTACCGGGGGAGGCAGCGCGGATCGGCGGCTCGACAACGTCCTGGCGAAGTATTTCTCCGCGCCGGTGGAGCGGGTGGACATGGCGGCTGTAGCCGGCATATCCTTCAGCGAGGCGGCGAAAAAGCAATGGCGGCCCCTCCTCATGAATCAGGCGCTGGCGCTGGCGGTCCGGCCCTTCAAAAAGGAGGCCGGTTTTGACTTCCGCAAACGCCGGCGGCGCGAGGAGGCGGGGTATCGGCCCTTCAAAAGGAATCTCCCCTATCTTGCCGCCGCCCTGGGAATTGTCCTGCTGCTGGCCGGGGCGGATTCCTTTCTCGATTATTACGACACCAAACTGCGCCTCAACCAGTTGAAAAAACAGATCAACAACCTTTACCGGCAGTACAGCCCCGAGACCGTTAGGATCGTGGACCCGGTCGCCCAGATGCGGGCCCAGATCGCCGAATCGAAAAAATCTCTCCTGGGGACGGACAATGTCCCCCGGGCCGCCGCCCTGGATGTCCTCAAAGACATCTCGGCCAGCATTCCCCCGGCTACGGAGGTCCTCGTGACCGCCATGGCCATGGAGAGGGATACCGTCGTCCTGAAAGGGGAGGCGAAGAATTTCGACGCCGTCCAGGCGGTACGGAACGATTTGGGAAAAGCGAAGCTCATCAAATCCGTTGACATCGGCGCCACCAACCTGATGAAACAGGGGGAGAAGGTGGAGTTCGAGTTGAGGCTGACGACGAAATGATCAAGACCATCTGGGAAAACATGACGAGAACCCAGCGGATCTACGTGGGGGCGGGAACGGCGGCGGTGGTCTGCCTGTTGCTTTTCCAGTTCGTCCTGCTGCCTTTTTTCGCGGAAAAAAACCGGCTGAAAAACGCCATAAAAAACAACGAGAAGATCCTCAAGGAGGTGGCGGTCCTCGGCCGGGACTACGCGAACCAGAAGCGGCGCATCGACGAGGTCCGGGCCGTGATTTCCCGCCGGCCCGCTGATTTCTCCCTCTTTGCCTTTCTCGACGGCAAGGCGGGGGAAGGGGGGGTGAAACCCCACATCAAGGCCATGAATCCCTCCCAGGGGCTGGCGACGGAGAATTACGAAGAGGTCGCCGTGGAGATGAAACTGGAGAAGATCACCTTGAAACAACTGGCTAATTACCTCTATCTGCTGGAGCAGCCCCAGGAGTACATCCGGGTCAAACGACTGGCCATCGCAAAGATGAAAGAGGCGCCGGAGTATCTCAATGCTACGCTTCTGGTGGCCACCTATCAGCAGGCAAAGAGGGACAAGCGATAATGCCATGAAAATAAAGATCAAATTCAGCAAATCGCTGTTCGGGTACATCCTGGCCGGCGTGACGATTCTGGTGGTGGTGCTCTACCTCCGCTTTCCCGGGGAGATGATCGCCGGCTATCTGATTTCCACCGTGGCGGCTAAACATCCCGAGGCCCTGCTGAATATCGATGCGGTCAACCCGACCCTGCCCCCCGGCATGAAGATCCGGAATGTGACCCTGGGATTCCGGGAAAGCCCCCAGGCCACGTTGCATGCCGATTACATCGATCTGAAACCTGATTATCTGGCGATATTTCAGGGAAAGATGCAGGTCCTCGTAAACGCCGCCACATATGGAGGCGCCATGAACGGTCACCTCCTGGCGACGGAGCAGACGTTTTCCAAGGGCGTCCTGCAGGGGGAATTGCGATTCAACAACCTGAACATGGAAAAGATCGGCTATCTCCGGGAGCGCCTTAACCGGTTGGTTTCCGGCCGTCTCAAAGGTACGCTGAACTTCAACGGCAGTGTGAACAACCCGGCCGCCGCGAACGGCCGGTTGACGATCCTGGCCACCAACGGTTCCTACGCCCTGATGACGCCGGTCATGGGGATCGACAAACTGGATTACAGCCGCATCGACGGCGAGATGACATTGCAGAACGGGACGTTGAAGATCGTCAGGATGAAACTTACCGGCGATAAGTTCCGGGCCGAACTGAACGGTGATATCGCCCTGAACGGCGCGGATCTGGAAAACAGCCCGATGGAACTCCTGGCCGCCATAGAGATTCCCGGCCAGCAGGGCAAGAAGATATCCCTGGTGATTAACGGCAGCCTCGGCAATCCCACGGCGAGGATCAGACCTTGAAGTACTTTGAAATCATAAAGGATAAAATATCCAGGTTGAACTTGCGCAACCTTAAAATCGGCCGGCTCGATTTCCGGGATCTGCTGGCCTCCCGTTTGGACGTACGCAATCTGTCGGTTTCCAACCTGGATATCCGGAGCCTGCTGGCGACCGCCGCCTCTCTTCAGGCGGAAAAGTACAAACCCTTCCTCATCGTAATGTTCATGACGGCCGTCATATATGCCGGGGTGGGTATCTTCTACAAAGTCATCGGGTTGCAGCTCATGGGCCGCATATCCGGCGGCCCGGCGCCGCCGGCGGCAACCGCGGCGTCACCGGGGGCGGCGAAGGAGGCCTTCGACGCCTACAAAATCATCATGGACCGGAATCTCCTTGGATCCACGGACAAGACCGTGGCGGAAAAGCAGATGGCGGGGAAGGCCAACGAACCGGGGGACCTCACCCAGGTCCTCGTCCTGAAGGGGACGGTGGCCGGAGACAGCCGCTATGGTTTCGCCATCATCGAGGAAAAGGGGAAGAACAAGCAAGTACTCTACAAGGTGGGCGGCACGGTGCTGGGGGCCCAGGTGGTGAAGATCAACAGAAATGCCGTGATCCTCAAGACGGCGGAGCGGGAATTGACCCTGAAGATGTCGGAAAGGCCCGTCCAGCCAATCCTGCCGCCCGGAAGCCCCGCCGGCCGGCCGGGAGGCGCGGCGCCGGACTCCGGACCGGCCGTGGCGCCCGGGTCCGTGGTCCTGAGCCGTTCCGAAGTCAACAGCTATCTGAAAGACATGGGTGCCCTCCTCAGTACGGCCCAGATCCGGCCTTACTTCTCCGGGGGCGTTCCGGATGGCTTCATGATCAGCAACATCCGACCCGACAGCATTTTTCAAAAGATAGGCGTTACCAACGGCGACATCATCCAGGGTATCGACGACCGGCAGATCAAGACCGCCGACGACATGGTGAATTTCTACAACCGGCTCAAATCCGGTTCGCCCATGACCCTGCGCCTCAAGAGACAGGGCCGGCAGGAAGCCTATCAATACACCTTCCGGTGACGATTGCATGGAGATGAAACAGTAATGTATGCGGCTTATTACGGTTTGAAGGAAAATCCCTTCAATCTGTCCCCGGACCCCCGGTACTTTTTCCCCGGCCACCGCCATCAGGAGGCGTTGAATCACCTGACTTACGGGGTCCGGGAGAAGAAGGGCTTCATCATGGTCACCGGCGACGTGGGTACGGGCAAGACCACCGTCTGCCGTTCCTTTCTGGCCGGACTGGACGACAGGACGACCACGGCGTTGATTTTCAACTCCTTCCTTTCGGAAATGGAACTTCTGGAGACCCTGGCCCAGGAGTTCGGTTTCGAGGTCCATCTCAACGGCGGTGAAAAAACGCGGAAACGTTATCTCGACGCGCTGAACGATTTTCTCCTCCGCAATTTCGCCGCCGGCAGGAACACCGTCCTGCTCATCGATGAAGCCCAGAACCTGTCCCACGGCGTGCTGGAACAGATCCGCATGCTCTCCAATCTCGAGACGGAGCGGGAAAAACTCATCCAGATCGTCCTCATCGGCCAGCCGGAACTGCGGGACCTGCTGCTCCTGCCGGTCTTGCGGCAGCTCAACGAACGGATCACCGTCCGCTATCACCTCGAATCCCTGGACCTGAACCAGGTCAAGGCCTATATCGAGCACCGCCTGGCCGTGGGGGGCGGCCGGGGACGGATTATATTTACCCCCTTTGCCTACCGTTTGATCCATTCCTATTCCCGGGGCGTACCACGGCGGATCAACGCCATCTGCGACCGGTGCCTCCTGATTGCCTATACCCGGGACGGTTTTACCATCGACGGTAAGACGGTAAAAGATGCTATAAAAGATATGGGTCCTCATTATCGCAGACCTAAGAGACGGTTCTTCAAATTTCTTGACTAAAGGTAAAAATGAGTTATATCAATGAAGCCCTGACCAAGGCACAGAAAGAAAAAGACAAGAGTTCCGGTAACATTCAGTCCGTCATTGTCCCGGCGCCCCTTCCGGACAGGAAGAGGGGGAAATACGCACCGGTTGCGGTGGTGATAGCCGTCGTTGTAGCGGTGGCCGCCGTCGCGTCGGTTTTGTATCTTTGGAGCGGTGACAATTCGTCCAGAAATGCGGCGAGGCTGGCGACTACGGCCTCTCCGCCGGCGGCAGGCGTCGCCGTAACTTCTTCGCCCGTGCCGCCGTCGGCGGGAACGTCATCGGCCGGGGCGACGGCGGTTAGCGGACAACCGGTGTCGTTGCCCCCCACGCCGGGTGCTGCGGCGCCCCCGAAAGAGACGGCGCAGGGTGTCTATCAGGGGCCCCCGGCCCCCGGCACCGTCTCTGCCGGAACGGCGTCGCCGCCGGGAAAGTGGCCGGAGAGCGCAGCGAAACAGCCGGCCCCCGCATCCCCGGCGCAGACGTCGGCGCAAACAGCGTCTCCGACAGGAAAAACGGCGCCGGTGAGATCGGCTCCCGCCACCGGAACGGTGGGACTGACGGCAAAGAGGGTGGAGAATACAACGAAACAGGCTGCTGCCGTTGCATCTCCCGCGCCGGCGTCGGCGCCGGCAAGGGAAACGCCGCCGGCCGCCGTGGTGACAAAGACGCCGCCGGCCCGGCCTGCCGCCACGGTGCAATCGTCTCCCCCCCGGGCCAAGCAGGGCCGGGAAACCCGGCCCGCGCGTCCGGAGATGCCCCTAAAGGCCGGCAAAACCGAGGAGGTGCAGCGCCTGTATCAGGATGCCCTGGCCAGCCAGCAGCGCCGCGATCCCGACCAGGCGGCCCGGTTGTACAGCCGTCTTTTGGCAAAGGACCCGCGGCACGTGGAGGCCTTGAACAATCTGGGCGTCATCTATATGCAGCGGCAACAGAGCGGCCATGCCATGCGGCTCTTCGAGCGGGCGATAGCGGCAAAGCCCGGTTATGTGGATCCTTATTATAATCTGGCCTGTCTTTACGCCCAGTATCGCGATGTGGCCAATTCTTTGAAGTATCTAAAGAAGGCGGCGGCGATCAATCCGGAGGTCAGGGTATGGGCGAGATCCGACGGAGATCTGAAAAAAATCAGCGCCGCCCCGGAGTTCATGTCCTTCGTGGGCGAAGGGAAGGATAAATGAGGCAGTTGTACGATATATTGATCAAAAAGACGGCGTATGGGCTGTTTCTGACCCTATGTCTCCTGATTTGTCTGATGCCGGTGACCGCTCAGGGGGTTAGAATCGCCGGTGAAGAGCCCCGGCCGGCCGATACGGCCCGGCAGGGGAAGATCGCCGCCAGCAAATCCACCCGGCAGTATTTCCTGCCGGGCATGAGGGGCTACGATACGGTACGGGCCGATGACCGTATCGAATTTGCATCGGAGGCTCAGGCCATCCAGGCGGGGTTCCGCCGGGCCGTGGAGGCCGCCGCCTCCCCCATTGTCGCGGCGCCGGTCCCCGCAACCGGGAAGGCGCCGCCGCCTGTGACGGCGACCCCTCAAACCGCCGCTCCCGCGCCGGTGAAGGCCCCGCCCACCGCAACTGCTTCTTCACGGGGGCAAATCGCTTCGGTTTCCGCCTCTTCAGCCCCGGCTGCCGCCGCAAGCACTGCCGGTGTCCACCGGCCGGCGGCAACAAAACAGTCATCTCCGGCGGCGCCGTCATCCGGATCGTCCATGCCGGCAACTGCCCCACGGACCGTGTCCCCGGCGCGGTCCGTCGCCGCCGCGCCGCCGCCCGCGGCATATGCCCGCCCGGCCGCTCCGGTCCGGACGGCTGCACCGGCAGCGCCGGCGGTGACTCCCCGACCGGCTCCGGCGGCAACACCGGTAAAACCGGCGGGTCAACCGGCTTCGCCGCCTCCTGCCGTTCAACCGGCCGCCGCCGCCGCCCATCCTAAAACTCCCTCGGCGGTACATCCACCGGCGCAAGCGGCGCCTCCTGCAGCTCATCCGGCCGCGCCCGCGGCCCATCCCGCGGGTAAGGACACCCGTTACGTAACCATCGATTTCGACAACGTCGATATCCAGGTATTCGTAAAATTCGTCAGTGAGTTGACGGGGAAAAACTTTGTCATTGACGACAAGGTCAAGGGAAAGGTGACGGTCGTCTCCCCGAAGAAGATCCCGGTGGACGAGGTTTACAAGGTCTTCCAGTCGGTCCTGGAGATTCACGGTTTTGCCACGGTGCCGGCGGGGGATGTGATCAAGATAGTTCCCGCCATGGAAGTCCGGGGCAAGGGGGTGGAAACCCGGATCGACGAGGATGTGCATAAACCGGAGGACCGGATCGTGACCCAGATCATCTCCCTGGAATACGCCAATGCCGACGAGATGAAAAAGATCATCGAGCCCCTGGTCTCCAAGACCAGCATTGTCCTGGCCTATGCGCCCACGGGGATGCTCATCGTCACCGACGTCCTCTCCAACATCAGGCGTCTCCAGGAGATCATCGGCGCCCTTGACGTGGAAGGGGTGGGGGAACAGATATCCTACATCCCCCTGAAATTCGCCACCGCTTCCGAGGTGGTGAAATCGTTGACGTCCATGTTCCAGCAGCAGAAGGGGATCGCCCCCATCCGCATCGTGGCGGAGGAGCGGACGAACGCCATCCTCCTTCTGGCCAGCGAGGCGGATACGGCGCGGGTTAAGAATCTTATCGCCATGATGGACAAGGGGGTCACCAGGGGTGAGTCGCTACTCCACATCTACCGCCTTCAGAACGCCACCGCCGAGGATCTCGCCAAGGTCCTCATGAACCTGCCCAAAGACGCCAAGGGCGGCCAGGCTGCCGGCAAGGCCGTCCTGTCCAAGGACGTCCAGATCGTGGCGGACAAGGCGACGAACACCCTGATCATCACGGCGGAGCGGGGTGACTACACCATCATCGAATCCATCATCAAACAGTTGGATGTGCCCCGGCCCATGGTGTATATCGAGGCCCTCATCATGGAGGTTTCCGAAGGCAAGGACTTCAAGCTGGGGGTTGAATGGCACGCCGTCAAGAACTTCGGGGCCGGTCCGGTGGCCGGACTCGGCGCCGGCGGCACGGACGCGAGCACCATCGGGGTGGCAAGTTTCAGCGGCGGTGGCACCTCCGCGTTCCCGACGGTTGACACCACTACCAGTATGGCGACCTTTCCCGCCAGCAGCTTCGCCGTCGGCGTCCTCGGCGCCGGGATCAATATCGGCGGGATCATCTTTCCCAATATTGGGGCGGTATTTCAGGCCTACCGCGGCGATTCCGACGTCTCCGTCCTGGCGACCCCCCAGTTGCTGACCCTGGACAACGAGGACGCGGAGATCAACGTCGGCAAGAATGTCCCTTACATCACCCGTCAGGACACCTCCTCCACGGGCACCCAGATCAACTACAGCAACTATGAATACAAGGACGTGGGGATTATCCTCAAGGTGAACCCTCACATAAACGAGGACAACTTCGTCCGCCTCAAGATCGACCAGCAGGTGACCCGCATCGATACGGCGTCCTCGGCAGATTTCCGCCCCACGACCTACAAGCGGGCCGCCAAGACGGCCGTGGTGGTGAAGGACGGCGAGACCATCGTCATCGGCGGATTGATCAACGACGAGACGGAGGTCCGGGAGGACAAGATCCCCATCCTGGGGGACATCCCCCTCCTCGGCTGGTTGTTCAAGTACCGCTACAAGGCCAAGGGAAAATCCAATCTGTTTATCTTCATCACCCCGCGCATCGTCCGCAACCAGGCCGACGCGGCGGCAATCTACAAGATGAAATCCAATGAGATCGGGCAGATAGAGGAGGGCGTCATCCGCATGTACGACCCGAAGAAGGACAAGCAGAAGCAGGAACCGGCCAAGACGGCCCAATAGGGAAGACATGGAAAACAGGAAGGGCAATTTTCGCGGCGATGGACGATATGAAGAGCTTTGTAAGCGCCGGAAGGTTTCGAACTTCCGCGAGTCGTTCATGACCGAGGACGTGCGATGACACCTTTGACATCCGCTGTCCGGATGACCCTCGAGGAACGGTTGCAGTTGGCCGGCGTTTCGCCGGAGGCCCTGGCGGAGCTCCTGTCCCTGACCCGGAACGGCGAGGAGAGTCTGGTGGACCTTTTGATCCAGAAAAAGCTCATGAATGAACCGGAGGTACTCCGGACGATGAGCGATCAGTTTTCTCTTCCCTTCTGGCCTTCGCTGCCCATCGACCACATCAACACGGAATTTACGGAGCGGCTGCCCATCCAGTACCTGAAGAGAAACCGCCTGATACCTCTGGAAACGCCGGAAGGGCTCGTCATCGCCGTCAACGACCCCTTTTCTTTTCAAACGGCGGACGATATCCGCCATCTCCTTTCCCCGGGCGACGGCGGCGGTATCCGGGTGGTCCTTTCCACGCAGGAGGCGATTGCCGGGGCCATCAACATGGCCTATGACCTGAGCCGGAGCACCGCCAAGGAATTCTTCGAGGAGATGAGCGAGGAATCCACGGACAGCATCATCTCCGAGATCGAGGAGACGGGGGATCTCCTCGACGAAACGAGCGACGCCCCCATCATCAAACTGGTGAACCTGCTCCTGTCCGGGGCCATCAAGGATCGGGCCAGCGACATCCATATCGAGCCCTATCAGAGCTCCCTGAAAGTCCGTTACCGGATCGACGGGATCCTCTACGACATCTTGAGTCTGCCCCGGAAGATCCAGTCCTCCCTGACCTCCCGGGTGAAGATCATGGCCCGGCTAAACATCGCGGAGAAACGCCTGCCCCAGGACGGGAGGATCGAGATCAAGATCGCCGACCGCAGCGTTGATATCCGGGTGTCCGTACTGCCCACCGCCTTTGGCGAGCGGGTGGTCCTGAGAATACTCGACAAATCGGCGGCGATCCTGCAACTTTCCGATCTTGGGATGGATCGGGAGTCCATCAGTCTTTTCGACAAGCTCATCAAATCGCCCTACGGCATCATTCTGGTAACGGGTCCCACGGGAAGCGGCAAGACCACCACCCTGTATGCCGCCCTGACCACGATCAACAAGCCGGGGATCAACATCATCACCATCGAGGATCCCATCGAATATCAGATCGACGGGATCGGCCAGATCCAGGTCAACCCGAAGATCGACCTCACTTTCGCCCAGGGACTGCGATCCATCGTCCGTCAGGACCCGGATGTCATCCTCGTGGGGGAGATCCGGGACCAGGAGACGGCGGAAATCGCCATCCAGTCCTCCCTCACCGGCCATCTTGTCTTTTCCACCCTCCATACCAACGACGCCGCCAGCGCCGTGACCAGGATCATCGATATGGGCATCGAACCCTTTCTCGTGACCTCGTCGGTAATCGCCATCATCGCCCAGCGCCTTGTCCGGGTCCTCTGTCCGAAATGTAAGGAGCCATATCTCCCCGATGCGGAGTCACTCTACAACCTCGGCATAGAGCCGTCGGCGGTGAAAGGCGACACGATCTTTCAGAAAAAGGGCTGCCAGGCCTGTATGCATACCGGTTACCGGGGCCGGACGGCCATCTTCGAAATCATGATCATGGATGAACCGCTCAAGAGGCTCATCCTGAAGACATCGGATTCCAATCAGATCAGTGATCTGGCGGTGGCGCGGGGCATGGTCAGCCTCGTCCGGGACGGGGCGAAAAAGGTGTTGGAAGGGGTGACCACCATCGAGGAGGTTTTCCGGGTAACGAGAATCTTGAAGCGGGAGGCGGATGCGGATATCGATGGCTGATACGGTTAGAAGATTGCTGCTGTCCCTGGCGGTGGCGATGCTGGCGTATTCCTGGGGAGGTGCGGCGGCCGGGGCGGCGGAGGTTTATATCCCGGAGCTGAAGGCAAAGAACAGCCAGAAATTCGTCGTTCCCGTGATGATCGACGAGATCGGCAAACTGGCCGGCGTCAAACTGGTCATTACCTATGATGTCCGGGTGCTGCAGTTTATCGGGGGCGAAAAGACGAATCATACCAACTCCCTCATGCACATCGTCAACGACAAGAACCCCGGAAGGTTGGTCATTGTCATGGCCGGGGCCAGGGGGATCACAGGCAGGGATGTCACCCTCATGAACCTGACTTTTCAGGTCAAAAAGGATGTCCGGGAAAACCAGACCCGCGTGGAATTCAAAGAGGTACAATTAATGACCGAGCAATTGACCGAGGTGAAAGCGACGGCAAAGAGAGGCAATATCACGATTATCCCCTAACCGGACATAATGTCGTAATCTCACAAGCAAAGGAGATAAGATCATGTCGGTTCCCGAATCCCTCATCAAGAAGGTCCCTCTTTTCAAAGGCCTGCAATTGGAGGACTGCCGCAAGGTGGCGGCGGTGCTCCGGACCAAGGTCCTGAAAAAAGGGGAGGTGCTGTTCCGCCGGGGCGATGAAGGGACCGCCCTGTTTCTCGTCGATTCCGGCAGCGTCAAGGTGACGCGCAAATCGGTCCTCGAAGACGAGGTCATCCTGGCCATCCTGTCCAAGGGAGATTTCCTGGGAGAAATGGCCCTGCTGGACGGCAAGACCCGTTCCGCGGACGTGATCGCCCTTGAGACGACGCAGGTCTATATCCTGTGTCGCAGCGATTTCATTGCCTTTGTGATGAAAAACGAAACGGCGGTCAGGGCGATTCTGGCCGCCCTGTCCGATCGCCTCCGCAAGGCCGACGATTTCCTCGAAGATTCGGTATTCCTCAGTGTCTCCGCCCGGCTGGCGAAAAAGCTCGTGGAACTGGCGGAACATCAACAACAGCAGCTCGGCACGACGGAGCAGGTGGTGGAGCTTTCCCTTTCTCAGAAGGAACTGGCGGCCACCATCGGGGCCAAGCGGGAAAGCGTCAACAAGGCGATCAAGGGATGGCGGGAAAAGGGCCATCTGCTCACCACCGCCAATAAAATCATCGTGAAGGATGTGGATGCCCTGCGCAGAAAGATCAGGATTCTCGGGGTTTGAATGCCAGGGAAAAAATAATGATCAAGCTGTGAATTAGGTCACACCTTTATTAAGAATCTTCTTGCATTCTTTATGATATTTATTTAAAAGCAATCGAACATTCATCAATCCATCATAACAGGCTCCGTACTTTCTTTGTCAGGGGGGGACAATCATGAAGGGGAGATCTTTTAAAAGGCGTGTTTTTTTCATCACCAGCATCTTTTTGGCCATCCTTGCCGCCGCCGCGCTTATATTTACCCCGCTGTCGGCACAGCGCGCCACCCTGGCCCTGGACGATCTGATCGCCACGGGCAAGACCCAGTTGTTCAAGAAGACCGTCCCCTCGGCGCTGACCGCCTATCAGACGTTTTTGGGGGCCTATAACGATGCCTCCTACGCCGGCGCCACGGCCCAGCAAAAGATCCAGATCCGCGGCTACCTGGCCTTCACCCGCATCCTCGATCTGCTCTTCCGCAACGACGGCGGCACGACGGACACCGTTACGAAACTTCTCGCCCAATACGGGGTGAAACGCACCGGCGACACCCTGGAAACCCTGGAATTCCATCCCGTCTTCAACAAGGACGAGAAACTCATCATCCCCGCCGCGGCGCCCTCGGGAGAGGCGATCCGCGCGTTTCTGGCCGGGCCTTTCCTGACGGCCGTCAATGCCTCCATCGCCGACATGGACGAGGTCATCAACCAGTGCGGCGCCGGGGAAGGCGTCGTCATCATAGAAAAGAACTATATCTCCGCCACCGAGACCCTGAACGTGGAAGTCGATGCCGGCGATTACTACCTCTACCGGGCGGCCCTGAAGGCCCTGAAGGCCTGGGCGCTCATCGTTTCCGCCTACAACCTCGAGGTCGGCGTCCAGGAGATCGTCGGTCTGGCCAATGCGGACCTCCTCAACTTCAAGGGGCTGCTGGACCGCTACCCCAATCTTTTGAAGCTGTTGACGGCGGGCGGGACCCCCGCCTACAACGGGGCGGGCAAACTCGCCGAGGCCAGGACGGCCTTTCAGGGCGCCATCGCGGACTACCTCGTGGCCTCTAACAAGATTCACAATTATGGACCGGCGACGCCGGGGGCCAAGAAACTCTTCACTATCGAGACCCCGGACCTTCAGCGGGAGCAGTTTTTCCGTTACGGCATCCTGAACAAGGTCGAGGCCTCCCTCTCCAGCGGGACGCCCTTCGAATATGTTAGAGATTGGGAAACCTGGGTATTTACCAGCACCAGCCCAGAGTCGTTCAACAAGGTGACGGTGAACCTTAAGGAGATGAAAAGCAAAGGCGTCTTTTCACTGAGCGGCGGTTATTTCTTCAACGACTTCAGTAATATGTGGGGTTTGAACGATATCCGCTACGCCCTCGTTCAGGGGAGCGATTTCATTCTACGGTTCAATGTTTACGTCAATTCCGGCGGCTGGTACTACAACACCGCGGAGTTCAGGGGGACCATCGCCGGGACGACCATGTCCGGAACCTACCGGACGGGTCTTTCCAGCCAGAGCTGGGAGGAGATGACCTACCGGGGGACCTTTACGGCGGTCCGCACCGCTTACGACGATTCCACCCGGGAGCGCATCAACCCCAACGCCATCATGGGGAACGGGACGACAGCCCCGGGTCTTAGGGACCTTCTGCCGGAATTCACGGAGTACGGCTGGGGCAATCCCAAGATCGGCACCATGGGACACGGTCTGGGGAACGATGCCACCCTGAACGGCCTCCTCCCCGATTTTACCCAGAACCGGTGGGCGAAGGATTTCCAGGGCTTCCTCCAGTACAGCGGCCAGACCGGCGCCATACCGGTGGTGAGCAGCGGCGCCATCGTCGTGGACGGCCTCGTAGGCGACTGGACCGGGATCAGCCCCGTTTACAACAACACGGTGGGCGACGACGACAACGACCCGGGCCGGAACATCTCCCAGGTCTATCTCGCCCAGGACGGCCTCTACCTCTATCTGCGCATGGACACGGCGGGCGGCAGGATGAATCCCAATGCAACGTATGACTACGCCGTCCGCTTTACCACCCGGCCGGGCGACGGCCCCCAGATGGCCGGCGACTTCCGCGCCTGGGCCAGATACGCCGGCTATAACGACACCTGGCAGATCAACATCCCCGCCCAGAACGGCCAGCCGGCCCGGACC
>CAZNDG010000010.1:0-17688 GCA_964571695.1 uncultured Syntrophus sp. | reverse complement strand
CTGGAACTCATATTCCAGCGTCACGGGAACGCGGACGGGTCATGCCCCCTTCTGGCAGACCTTCCTGTCCCGGTCCGTGGCCACCGCCAACGGCGTTTCCTACGGACCCTGGGAGGATCTCAACAATCCCGGCGGCGTTTTCATGAATATGTCCGCCGGTGTGGACAACCACGTGGAATGGAAGGTCCCCTGGACCAAGGCGGGCAGCGTGGCCGGTCTCTTCATCCAGCCCGAAACCAGGGTCTGGAACAACTGGTCCCGCCAGGGCGTCGAGACGGAGACCTCCATCCAGATCGGCCCCAACTCGGGTTCCTCACTTGCCTCCATTACGGGCACCGTCAACGTTCCCAGCTTCGACGGCACCGGCAAGGTGATCATCAACGTCTATGAATACCACAACTTCCAGAGAACCGCGGAATATTTGCTCGGAACGCTTATCATCCCCGCCGCCCAGTTCGTCAACGGCATGACCTATACCATTCCGAACCTGCCGGCGGGGAAGCGGGCCTTCGTGGTCGTCAACTGGACCCGGGGCAACAGCAGCGGCGATACCGGTCCCGGTGACTATACCAACTTCTCCCAGCCCTTCACGACGACGGCGGGGGCCACGACCCAGAATATCGCCGCCACGGACGACCACCCGGCCTATCCGGCACCGCAGTTCACCTCCGTCGGCGTCTTTTCGATCCGGCAGACCAACACCCAGGCGGCGCCGCTGCAGTATGCCCTCTATGCCGACATTGCCGGCGGCAGTCCTGAAGATCTTGCCGTCACGGTGACGGGTCCCAACAATGTGACGTACACCCTGACCCCTTTCACCACCAAATTCATGGAAGGGGGCAAGCAGTCCTTCGGCTGGTATTCTCTCACGACCAATTTCTTTCCTGACGGGGAATACACATTCGAGGCCATCGACTCACTGGGGCGGAAAGCGGTGGTGACCCGCAATTTCAACTACAACGGGGCGATGCCCCTGATTGACCCGGCCACTCTGACGCCTTCACAAAACCAGGCCTACACAGGAACCGCCACCCCCACCTTTTCATGGACCCTTCCTGGTACGCTGCCGGCAGACTACCGGATTCACGTGCGGGTAATCGACGCCTTCAACAGCGCCAACGGGACGGGCGGCACCGGGAGTTACATTTACCAGTCGGCGAATCTTCCCCCGACAACCACCTCCCTGGCCATTCCGGCGGGTTTTCTCCAGGCCGATACCTGGTATTCATGGTCGGTCCAGATCATCGACGGCGAAGGACGGGTTACAAAGAATATGACCCGTACCTTTGGCTACCCCTTCTACACGGGCAATTATGCCTCCTCACCGGCCATCGCCTGGGGGATGATCGCCACCCAGCCGCCGACGGGGACGATCACGGAGTACCGGCATATGGCCTATGCCGGCATTCCCGGCGTTGCCCCCTGGGAGATCATTTCCGGACGGATAAAAGACAACAGCGGCAACACCATAAACGCCACCTTACGAGCCAAGGGTTACGAGACAACCAAGTACCGGTCAGGATCTGTCTATATTGTCTATGGAAGCAACGCGCCGCTGCCTGACGGCAACTATAAAATCGAGGCGACCATCAACCGGGGCGGAAGCCAGCAGGTCATCGAGAGCGCCACGATGCCCTACTCCTACCACGATACCGGGGCGCCGGACATCAGCGCCCTGACGCCGGCGGGGAATTACTACTTCAACACCACCACGCCGACCTTCACCTGGCCCCTGATCGCCGCGCCCAACACCTGGTATCGCGCCCGCATCTGGGACCCCCTGCGGCGGGTGGAGATCGCCCACAGCGGCTGGCTTAAGGATGCCTCCTCCTGGACGGTGCCGGCGGACAAACTTTTCCGGGGGATGAGCTACTACTGGACCCTCCAGACTTCTTCCGATTACGATTCTTCCCGGTCCCAGGTTACGGGGCAGTTGAACAGCTTCAATTTTGTGAACTTCGAAGGCAACCCGGGCAACAGGGCCATGTTCCTCTTCACGATCAACCCGGAAGAATCGACAACCTATCAACTGAGTGTCTCCAAGGATGGCAGCGGCACGGGGACGATCACCAGCTCCCCCGAGGGGATCGACTGCGGGGGCGCCTGTGCGGCCGCTTTCACCCCCGGTATCGTTTCCCTGCTCGCCACGCCGGATTACGGTTCCTATTTCGCGGGCTGGACGGGTTGCGATGTCGTTACGGGCGATCAGTGCGTCATCAACATGAACGGGGCAAAGGCGGCCAAGGCCACCTTCACCGACACCCCGCCCTTCATCACCGTGAGCGGGATCGTCAGGGATTGGAACGGCAATGTCATCCCCGGCGGGGTTACGGTATCACTGGCCTCCGATCCGGCGATAACGACGCCGGCTTCCACTTCGGACGGCTCTTTCAGCCTGACCGGGGTGCCGATGAATACCCCCTTCTTTCTGAAGTTAACCGCCCTGGGGTATCTGGACACCTTTACGGTCATCGTGGGCGGTCAATCGACGAACGTCAATGTCAGCACCGACAACTATGGCGGCTCCGGTCCCATCAACATGCCGACGTCCGCCGATCTGACGGCCTTCGGCGCCATGCCTGCACCCGGCAATGCCGTCATCGCCGGGCGCGTTTCCGACCAGACCTTCCGCTATTCCTCCTATGTGGGCAGCACGGTGGTGACTGCCCAGGGATTGAATACCGCATATCCCGTGAAATACCGCGATCCCTTCGGCAATCTCGTGGATTCGGCTTCCACCTGGGGGAACGGCCGCTATTACGTCCTCAACGTGAGCCCGTTCGACACGGTGACGCTGACGGCCGCCAAGGCCAACTGGACTTTTTCTCCCCGGACCTTCAGCACCCACGGGAATGCCTACAGCCAGGGCCGGATCTATGGTACGGCTCCGGGCTATGACGCCTCGGTGAGCGGTTCGGTGAAGGCCTTAAGCAGCGGCGCCGCCATCTCCGGCGCCACCCTGGTCCTCAACGGCGATCCCGGCAAATCCACGATTTCGGGGACCGACGGCTCCTACACAATGAGCGGGCTGCCGAAGGACGCCCAGTTCTATATGAAGGTGACCGCCCCTGGATATGTGGATGCCTATATGCCCCATAACCTCCCGGGCGCAATTACGGGGAGCAATAAACTTATGGCTACCGCCGCCGATATGACTAACTTCGGGGTTACGGGCAGCAACGGCCTGTTGGGGGTGTTGGTGGTCGATTCGACCAACATGGCGCCGCTCGGCGGGGCGACCGTGACCCTGACGAGCAAGAGCGGCGCCGCCTACAATGCACTCTATCCGGGCGGCAGCGGCGCTACCGGCGCCTCCGGGATGTTCCTGGTACCCAATGTCCAGCCCGGTGACGTGGTGAAGATGGATGTAACCAAGGGCGGCTATACCTTCAAGACGGCATATCTGGATTGCTTTGCCGGTTCCGTGACGGAAATGGGGATCTTCGGCGCCCCCAAGTATAGCGCCGCGATGTGGTCCAGCCACTCCATCCTGGCCAATGGAACGCATAGCTACTGGGTGGACGCGAACGTCATTGATCAACAGGAACTGATCAGCGCCGTTGCCGCCACCGGCCCCGGCATCACCGGTTCCCTGGCGCTCCAGTTCAATGCGTCATCCAAGCAGTGGCAATGGTGGTACAGCGGCGCCACGGGCCAGCCCAATTTCGGGCCGACCCCGCCGGCCACCCCGCTTAACTACACCCTGACGATCACCGAGAAAGGCGGCGCCGTGGTTACGAAGAACTTCACGATTACCGCCTTCCCGAACTCCTTTGCCACGGGTATCCTCCCGGCGAATAATTCCACTGTCCATGGCAATCTCGCCTTCTCCTGGACGGGATACGGGGCGGGCTACTCCTATTTCATTACTCTGTACAGGGCTAACGGGGAGTATGTCTGGAACACAAATACAACCTCCACCTCGGTGAATTATGACGGCCCCGCCCTAACCGACGGCAATTACACCTTCTTAGTCATGGTGAGGGATTTGAATGGCAATCAGTCCTTTGCATATCACAGCTTTACCTATTCCTCGGCATTGCCGGCCCTCAAGGGTGATCTCAACGGCGACAATCTGGTGAATATGGCGGATGCGATCATCGCCCTCAAGTTGATCGCGGGAGGAGCCGGCGAGGGCATCCGGGCGAACTATGCAACCTCCGGGGCCGATGTAAACGGCGATAACAAGGCCGGACTGGCGGAGGTGATCTACATCCTCCAGAAACTGGCCTCCGTCCGGACCACGGAAGGATTTGTTTGCGGGGATACGATCACCTATGCCGGGGAATCCTATCCCACGGTCAAGATCGGTAACCAGTGCTGGTTTGCCAAGAATCTGAACGTCGGCGCCATGATCGCCCGGACGACCGCCCAGGGTAATTCTTGTTCATCCATCCAGAAGTATTGCCTGAATGATGAGGAATACAACTGCGGGATTTACGGCGGGCTCTACAGATGGACCCAGGCCATGTGCGGCGCCACGACGGAGAAGACGCAGGGCGTCTGTCCGGCCGGCTGGCATGTGCCTACGGATCCGGAATTCGTGACCCTGACCAATTATCTCGGCTCGTCCTCGTGTACGAATTATCGCGCCGACATCACCACTTTCTGCGGCGCCCCGGCGGGAGATCGGATGAAGGCAATGGATCTCTGCCAGGGCCGGACCCCCTGCGGCGATTCCGGTTTCAATGCCCTGCTGGCCGGCCAGGCCACCGACTCGTCCTTTTTGTTATTAGGGGAGCGTACCTATTTCTGGACTTCCAGTATCCACAACGACGAGGCCTGGAGGACCGATTTGTGGCTCGATAATGCCGGCGTGGATGCCAGTTACTTTTACAGTCCTTTTACCACGGCGAATTCCATTCGCTGCCTAAAGGATTGATGCCGTAAGCTCGTTAGATAACTGGATTCCGTATCACGATTTTTTGACGATTTAGACAAAGCCGCTCCCGGCCCTCCCGACAAGGAGAAACGGGAGCGGCTTTGTTGTGTCCAACCCCCTCCCCCTCCTTATCTCCCCTAAAATGCCATTCTCATGCTTCGTGGTGCTCCATGGGCATGAGGGCTTTTACGATGTCGTCAAAGGAGAGTAATCCGTGGCAGTCGGTCCGGCAAGTCTCTTTACCCACCCGGTGCCGACGGTACAATGGAACTTTGCCCCGCCTTGTGAACTAATTCACACCTAAGTTGTGACCTAAATCACACCACGGGCAAAAAGAGACCTTGCCTAATTCCATTCCCGACTTTATCATAGCGATAAAACAAATCTGTGTTTTATGCCGGATCGGCCGTTGGCGTTTTGATGTCAATTCAATGCAATTCAATAAACGATGTCCTTAATTCAGGGAGGCACCATATGAAAAACGTGAAAGGGAAGAGCCACTGTTTCAGGCTCCTGGCGTTCCTTGCCGGGTTGTTGTTGGCGGCCGGATGGTCGGGGCAGGCCGGGGCCTTCTCCGTGGACGTGAAGAATCTCTCTTATCAGGATTACACGGCCTCACCGGGGCCCCGGGTCATCAATAATTATAACTTCTCCGGCGGCACGATAGCCAATAATATCATTACGATCCCCGAGGCCTTCGTGATCAAGCCGGAGTCGGAGGCGGGGCTTGCCTATGTCCTGATGCCGATCCCCGATGGTGAAAACGTCATTGCCGTCGGTCTGAATACGGGGGAACGGAAGGCGGTTCTCTCCACGGCGACCAAGGGGGGCGTCATCATGAATGCCGTCGGCTCGGGTACGCCGTTGGGGGCAATAAACGAATATGCCCTGGAGGTGAAGCTCCAGAACTTTGGAGACATGACGGATCCGGCCAAGGTGTACAAGACCCAGATCGGGATGGGTTCCATGACGGGAGGGCCGCATCCGGAATTCACCGCCGCCTGGCTGCCGGACGGGAGCCTGGCGATACAGGCCGAGATCTTCAACGACCTGACGGACAGCGTCGTCTGGCCGACGCCGCCCCAGGTATATAGGGAAATCAAAACCGGACTTACTCCCGCCAATACAACCATCGTCCTCAGGATCGTTGCCAGCGCTAATGCCGGGCGGATCGATTTCGAATATACCCTGAACAGCGGGACCCCGATCGGGTTCGCCACCTATAACATTCCTGTCGGCGCCTTCTATCCCGGTTTTCCGTCTTTTTTCCCCTATATCCACCTCCAGGCAAAATACGACCAAGAGGAGGCCTTTCACGTTTACTCTTTTCATGACGAAAACGGCTATTTCGCCTCCGCTTATGTGAACGATCCGGGACAGACCCTTTACGGAGGCGTCACGGTGGCTTGTACGGGTTACCTCGGCGCCACCCCCCTGGTTTTCGACGCCGGCAGCGGCCAGTGGTTCCTGCAAAATCATGTTTCCCTCGGGGTGGCGAAGCCGGTCGTATATCCCGCGTGTCATTTCGAGGCGGCAAAGAAGGCGGGGGGAACGGAGACCCGGGACAAATCCGTCACCGGCTATGTGGAGCAACTCGCGACCGTCGTTTCTCCCACCTCGCCCACGCTGTCCTTTCCCCCGGTCTTCGCCTGGAACTGGCCCGCGGAGGCGCCGGCGGTGAGTTGGTATGCCGTGGATGTCACGGACGTTTCCACTTCTCCGGCGAGTCGCGTCATGCGGGTGAACAACATCCCCGCCGCCCAGACGAGCGTACCCTATACGGGAGCGCCCCTCGTGGCCGGTCATACCTATCACTACTCGATCATCGCCGGGATCAACACCAACGGCGAGGGAAATGCCTCATTCCGTTATGGCAACTTCACCTATGCCGGTGGTGGAACGACCATGTCCTACAGCAACAAGGCCGTGGCGGCCCTGAACTATCCAGACACGCCCGTGGCCGGGGCGACGGTCCAGGCCTACGATGCCCTGACCGGAGCCTCTTTGGCTTCCGCCCAGACCGGCCCTGACGGCTCTTTCACCCTGACCGGGATCCCGGCCCAGAATGCCATGTATGCCAGGATCACCGCCCCGGGTTTCGATTACCCGGTTTACAGCTCCTATATCTCCACGGTCATGGGAGACATCACCGGCCGCCGTGCCTACGGCCTCTTTACGGCCGCCGATGTGGCGCCCTGGACCTTATGGACCGACAAGGTAGTAACCGGTGTCTTCATGGGGCGGGTGATCGATGCCACCAATCCCGCCGCGCCGGCGCCCATCAACGGCGCCGTCGTTTCCGCCTTCAGATCAGGGCATCCGGAAGTGACCTATCCGGTTTACTATAACCACGGCGGCGTCTTCGTCACCGGACCCGGCAAGTCCACCGGAGCAGACGGCGCTTGGTATATCTTCGGGGTTCCCAATGACGATCTCCTGGTCGTTACCGTGGCCAAGCTGGGCTACGACTGGTCCTATCCGACCATGACCGCCCGGGCATTCGGAGGCGGCGTCACAGAGGAATCCTTCTTCGGAACGGCCAGTGCGACCACCGTATCCTTCAGCAGCCGGGTCCGCGACACCTCCGGCCAGGGGATCGGCGGCGTCCTGATCGAACAGATGGCCGCGGCGCCGACCAACCTAACGAACAGCCTGCCGGACGGCGCCTTCTCCCTGCGCGTCCCCACTGGCGCCCCTGTGCAGTTGCGGTTCATCAAGGATCAATATACACCCCTCTACAGCGCCTTTATGGCCTTTGCGGCTGATTTCGCCGATCCCGGCGGGTTCACGATGTATCCCGCGGGGCAACTGGCGGCGTGGGGCGTCGCTTCGGGATACGGGGCCCTGCTCGGCAAGGTCCTGGATGGCGCGGGCAACATAGTCGGCGGGGCCGTCGTAAGCTACACGAGCCAACTGGGCCGGACGGACTACACGATCTGTTATGACGTGGGCTGTACGCCTTCCCTCACGGCAACAGACCCCGTTACGGGCATCTATGCCGTCAAGAACGTCGCACCCAACGACACGGTGAACGTGACGGCCCAGAAGACGGGTTCGGTCTTCAATACCCGGGTGTTTCCCACCCACGGGGACAGCATCCACGTCGGTCCGATCACCGGCAACGCGGTGACGCCCCAAAATCAATTGACCTTCTCTTACAACGTTACGGGAAATAATTTAGTGGTCAAGGTCATGTATTCCCAGGCATTCTTCGACGGGTTGGACCCGGAGTTGTACCAGCCGCGGATCCTTGAACTGTGGCCGCAATGGCAGCATGATTATTTGCGGCTCGATAGCGCTCAACTGGGTCAGGCGTCGATAACCGCCGAGAAAGAATTGACTTATACCACCCGGGTCACCCCGGAGAGTGCGGCATGGTCGGAGACGCGCGCCATCATCATGAACTCGCTCAATACGAACCGGGTGGCGCCGGGGGAGACCCTGATTCTAAATTTCACGATTCTGCAAGGGGATCCGCCGTTGCTGAGATGGAACGTTGACAGGACCCAGCTCACTCCCACGGAAGCGGATGGATATCTGGTCCTGACAAGTGCCGGCGGCGCCCCGCTTTTGACCACCCAGGAGGTCACCTTCGTTAATTCCACGTCGGTTCTCGGCAACGGAAACATTACGGCCACCGGCGGCAGTATTCCGAAAACACGGGGCTTTTGCTGGAATACGGCGGCGAATCCAACCATAGAGGGTGCAAAAACCATTGAAAGCGGTGATTTCTCGACGGGGGCGTTCAGCGGACCGATAGCCGGTCTGAACCCCGGTGTTACTTATCATTTGCGGGCCTATGCGACCAACGCCGCCGGAACGGCTTATGGCAATGAAGTCGTCTTTGCCACTCCCATTGCCGGGGATATCGACGGCATCAACGGTGTTACCCTTGCCGATGCCGTCCTGGCCCTGCAAGTTGCCGTCGGCATGAATCCGGCGGGCATCCGGCCGAACTATGCAACCTCCGGGGCCGATGTAAACGGCGATAACAAGGCCGGACTGGCGGAGGTGATCTACATCCTCCAGATTCTGTCGAAAGCGAGATAGGATCGGGATCCCCACCATCTCCTGATTGGAAGGCTACTCACGGCGGCCGCATGTTTTCACCCCCGGACATGCGGCCGTTCTTTTTTCATCCTCTTATCTTTACCCGGGCGTCGATCCCGGCCGGTGATCGATTATGGATTCAGGCGGATTTACCGGGTGCTTTGCGGTCGCAGATAGACGTCGGTGGTGATTCTGCCGCCGGTCTTGACTTTTCCTGCCGTGGTGAGGGCGTAGGGATGTTTGGTCTGGATAAGCCCCGTTTCCGGCTGGAAAACCAGGCTTTCCGTCCGCAGCTCTCGCCCGCCGGAAACGATCCGGACATCGCCCTCACAGAGGATGTCCCGGTGCTTGAAGCGCAATTCCGCGCGGGAGGCGGTCAGTTGCGAGGTCTGGATGTCGCCGTTGAACAGCCGGACGGTAATCGGTGCGACCTCGATGGCGCTGATGCTGCTGATGGGCACCGGGAAGTCTTGGAAGGCCTCCGCGGAGAAAACGGCGCCATAGGAGGGTCGCGGGGTAAGCGGCGACAGGGGTGAAAGGGGCGACAGGGAAGGGGAGGGCGTTGCCGGAGATGATTTCTTCGGGGCTTTGCCGGCGCCTTCCCCGGTTGCCTCCGTAGCCGCCGTGGTATCCGCTGTCTTTGCGGCGGTCTGTCTCCCCGGAATCGCGCCTGGGTATAATCTCCCGCCATGATCCCGCATTGTACCCGGCGCATTCTCGGTTGCCACGGCATCGGTTGCCGCCCGTCCGCTTCCGTCTTTCTCCCCTCCCGGTGTTGTGAATTCCCCGCTGCTTCCGGTGGCCTGGTACGCAGCGTTTTTCTTGCCGCCGGCGTCTCCGGGCCCGCCCCCGGCCGCCGTTGCCGGCCGGGAGTCATACAGGTCGAGACGGGCGTTGTCGAGGCGGGCGACGTGGGCGACGCTGATGGTGAGGAACCCGATTTTCTTTTTTTCGATGACAAAACTGTCGCCGATTATGGCGATGACCCTTTGCCCGTCCTTCATGCCGTAGAACTGGAGGCGCTCGATCCGCATCCGGTAATCCGGCCGGTAGTCCAGGACGTTTTTCTCATTGCCGGCCCCGGCAAATTTTCCTTTGCCTTTCTGGCAGTAATAACCACCGAGGGCCGCGGCGGCAACGAGGCAGCAGAGCAGAAAAATGCCCAGGGCTCTTTTGTTTCGAATCATATGCCGCCAATCGTTCATCTTCGTCCAGTATCACCTTGCCCGGTTGGAGAGTGCCCTCCCGTCCCGGGTTGCCTCCCGGCGGTTACTTTGTCTTTACCCGGTAAACACCGTCCCAGTCATCCGGGGGCGGCTGGTCACGGAATTCCTGACAGCGTTCCAGAAAGATCCGGCAGGGTTCGTCGCCCTCCGCCTCCGCCAGGCCCGCCGCAAAGCAGGCCCGGGCCTCCTCCCACCTTCGCTGCCGGTATTTCTCCATCCCCGCCTGGAAATGCTCATTCACCCGGGTGACCCGGGCGCCTATCTCCCCCCGAAGGCACAGCAGCTCATAGATATGCACCGGCTCGGTCTTGCCGACCACCCGGATCACGTCGATTTCCCGGAGTTCGAATGCCTCCCGGACCTGGGCGGCGGTGTTTTCGCCGATGATGATGTCCGTGTGATAGACCTTGTTCACCCCTTCGAGGCGGGAGGCGAGATTCACTTCATTGCCGAGGACGGTGTAGTTGAAATGCCTTTTCCCCCCTACGTTTCCGGCCACCACATTGCCCGTGTTGATGCCGATGCGGGCCTTGAGGTCGATGCCCGTCATCCGCCTTTCCCGTTCCGAGAGGGCGGACATCATCTGCCGCATCTCGCAGGCGGCCCGGCAGGCCCTTAGGGCGTGATCCGGCTGGGTCACCGGCGTTCCCCATACCGCCATGATGGCATCGCCGATGTATTTGTCCACCATTCCCTCCCACTTGAAGATGATCTCCGTCAATTCACTCAGGTTGCGGTTCAACAGATCGATCAGTTCCTCCGGGGTGATCTTTTCGGAAAAGCTCGTGAATCCGGCCAGATCGAGAAACATTACCGTCGCTTCCGTGGTCTTGCCGCCGAGCTTCAGCAGCTCCGGCTGGGCGAGAAGACGGTTGACCACCGGGGGAGACAGGTAGGTGGCGAAGGTCTTCCGGATGAAGTTCCGCTCCTGCCAGGCCTCCCAGTAATGGAAGAAGGGGCTGGTCAGATAACATGCCAGCAGGGGTAAAAAGAAAAAGATCGCCGGGATGTAAAAATCATTATTCAGAAACGCCAGGAGGGTGGCCCCGAAAATGCCGCTGAGGAGGATGGCGAGGATGAAAAATCCCCGGAGGGGCTTGATCCGGATAAAAACCAGCCCCGACAGGATGCTGACCAGGATGCTTGGGGGCAGCAACCAGGCGGGCGGGCAGAGGCGGATGGCGTTGCCGTGGAGGATGTTTGCGGTAATGGTGGCCAGGATTTCCACTCCCGGCATGGAGCTTTTGCCCCAGCGGGTGAAAGGAACGGGATAATGATCGGCTTTCTTGGTGCGGGATTCGAAGCCGGTATTTATGGAGAGCCCCACCATGATGATTTTGTCCTGGAAGAAGCCTTTCGGCAAATACCTTTCCGGATCGAGGGCCTGGTAGTAGGAGACGGTGCGGATGGTCCGGGCCGGTCCGTAATAGTTGATATTCATGGAATTATCCGCCGCCGCCTTGGTTGCTTGGCTTTCCCGGCCAGCGTCCCCATCTCCGCCCTCGCCGTCCCGGTACTTATCTACGGCCCGGCGGGGCAGGGCGTGGAGCCCGCTGAGATCGAGATCGAAACGACGCACGAATCCGTCCGGATCGAGAGGAAGGTTGGTGTAGCCGACCGCGGTGTCTTGCCCCAGCAGGGACGGCAGGGGGCTGATCACGCTCTCCTGGGCGAAGGACTTGTCATCTACCACACTGATGTCACAGGCTAAAACAACTCCCGGATGACCGGCGATGGCGGCTGCGAAGCGGGCGTCCTCTCCATGTGTTGAAGGTTCGGCAAAGATGATGTCCAGGGCGATGACCCGGGCCCCCGCCCGCTTTAATTCATCGATGAGCCGGGCATGGAGGGAGCGCGGCCAGGGCCATTGCCGGCCCACGGCTTCAAATGATGGTTCGTCGATGGCGACGACGACGATCTCCCGGGGGCTGACCACATCCCCCCGGATAAGAAAATAGAAATCGTAGATGAAGCGATCCACGGCCCTGCCCCAGGGAGAAAGGCAGAAGCCCGTTGCCGCGGCGATAAGCAGCAGGATCGTGACGATCTTTATGTGCCGGGGGAATGCTTGCCTGATCTTCATCATCGCTGCGTTTAAGGGAATCGTTGTTAAATGTTGAGGGTGAGCGTCATCAGGACCTCCCGGGACGGCCAGCGCCCCCAGGAAGAGAAATAATCCGTTACCCAGTCGAAGCGGTGATTGAAGATGTTTCTTATCTCCAGGGCGACGGCGGCCTTTTTCCGGGGGAATTCATAACCCAGCCGGGCATCGGTAATCCAGATATTTTCGTCATCCCGATCCCGGGAGGACAGGTGAATCCGGCGCCAGCCCTGGGTAAGTCCAGCGGAGATCCCCGTGGAATGGACATACCGGAGTCCGGCGCCGGCCAGTTGATCTTCCCGGTCCGCATAGGCGAGGCCTTCATCACGGACGCACTGGAAACTGTAAGCGAGGTTCAGTCCCAGACCCTCCCAGAGGATCTGGTTGATTTTTACCTCGCCGCCTTTGAGCCGTCCCCGGGCCGTCTGGATGATTGTGGCGCCGGAGGCATCCGTATTTCCGTAATCATAAGTTTTTTCCGTATAGAACAGGCCGGCGCTGAAAAAACCGCTGGACCATTCCCGCTCCCAGACGGCATGGCCTTCGGACATCACGGCACCCGGCTGGTTGTTCCGCATCACCTGGATACCGGCGACATCCGTGGGATCGAGGCGGCTGGAAATAAAGGGCAGTAGATAGCGGAAGGCCGCCAGGCGGACCGTGTCCGCTTTGGTGGGGGTCAGGATCAGGCCGGCCCGGGGACTGAATTCACTGATGGTCCAGGCGGCGCCGTTGGTAGAATCGCTGTTGGTCATGCGGTCCAGATAAACCGCCCCCTCCGCGGTCAGCCAGGATGTGAGACGGATCGTGTCCATGAGGTAATAACTCTGCATGGTCGCCGGACAGTCGCGGTAGGCGTAGCTCCGTTGTTGGGTTTGCAGAATGAGGGCTCCCGCCAGATAATACCTCGTGTCGGTGAAGGTGGACTGGCTGCCGTTGTTCTCCCCCCAATACTGGTTGGTCCCGATTACGAACTGCTGCTTGCCGAGACGGTGCATGTACTGGGCCTGGGCCTGCCAGTAAGGGGGGATATAGCGGGTGTCTGAAACCTTGTCCTGGGCAATGTCAATGGTGAAGGGGAAAATCACCATGGAGCCATAGGCCGTGGGCGGGACCTGATGGATGACCCCTTCGCTTTTCAGCCGGGCCACATAGACCAGGAGGTGGGAATCGGGAGAAAAGCGGCGGTGATAGCCCAGTTCCATCCGGGAGGCGCCGCTGTCGTTCCAGTTGTCGGGGGCGGAAGGATTGTCGTATTCGTATCGGGGATACAGCTTGTCCTTGACGTTGGCGCTCTGGTGGGAAGCGACTCCCATCAGACTGTCATTGGCCGTGGCGTCCCACTTTACCAGGGCCGCCACATTTCCGTACCTCTCCCCGTTGGTTTCCCGCCAGCCGTCGGTGCGCTGGTAGGATAACTGGGCGCCGACGGCGAGATTGGCGGCGGGGAGGGCGCCGTAGGGGATGGCGGAGATTGATCTTGTGCCGTCGCCGCCGACGCCGCCGGTGGCGTTCAGATTTAGGGCGGGACGTTCAAAAAAAGAGGTGTAATCATTGAAGGTATTGAAACTGTTCATGTTTGCCGGCATTAGCATCCGGGCCAGGAGATATTCGTTCTGCATGGCCCAAGAGCGGTCAGTGGCGTTTTGTAGGGAGCCGGCCATAAACAGGTGGGCGGAGGAGTTGGTTAAATCGTCCTTGAGGGAGGTGGTGGCCTTGCTCTTCGCCCAATCCAGGAGACCGAGCTGATCGTAAAGGATGGCCTGATCGACATTTTTCACGGCCCGGTCGCTGTCCAGAAGCAGGCGGGAGCGATATACCGCCCGGTTGTCGTTGAGTTTTATGGCTGTATTGACGGCGCGGACGGCCTCGGTGGGACGGTTCAGGTCACGCAGGACGATGGCCCGGTAAAGCTCCGGCGTGGGATCCCGGGGATCGAGGTTCCGGGCGACGTCAAGCATATCCAGCGCCCGGTCGTGACGCTCGATCTGGTAGAGCATCTTTCCCCAGTAGGTTACGAACAGGGAACGGCGCGGTTCCAGCAGTACGGCGGCAGTCATCTCCTCGAAGGCGGCGGGGACGTTCCCCTGGCGCATGCAGGCCAGTCCCAGCCCCAGATGGGGCTCGCCGCTGCCGGGGTCCAGTTCGACCGCTTTTTGAAAAGCTGCTTTCGCCTCATCGGTGCGATTGTCCGCCAGGAGGATGAACCCGAGGAGGTTCTGGACGGCGGCGTTGTCCGGTGACAGGGTCGCGGCCCTGGCGATGGTGCGCTTGGCTTCCTCGATCTCGTCCATGCCGAAGCGCAACTGGGCGTATTGGACCAGGGAGGCGACGTTGCCGGGCGCGATGGCAAGGGCCTTTTTGACGGCGGCCAGGGCCTGATCGAGATTGAAGACGGCCTGGTAGGCGTAACTCTGGGTAAGCAGGGCGGATACTGATGCCGGGGCCGCGGCTGTGGCCTGACGGGCCGCTTCCACGGCGGTGGTCTTGTCGCCCCGCATGATGGCCGTAACCGCCAAAAGCTGCAATGCCGCGGCATCCCCGGGACGCCGTTGGAGGATCTCCTCCAGGCGCCCGCGGGCCTTGGTCAACTCACCGGTCCGGACCATTTGCAGGGTCTCCATGACATCGGTGGGAATGCCTTCCGCATCGTAGAGGAAGGGTAGGGGGATCGTCCATTGGACGGCGTCTTCCGGGGTGACGAGGAGGGCTTTCATCAAGGGCTGCCCCCGCCGGGCGATGACCTGCTCCCGCGCCCCGACCTCCAGGGCGCCGAGATCGTTGCCGGCCTGCACCCTCCCCTCCAGAACCGTGAGGCTTGTCGTTTCATCGGTATCGATCCGGAGATTCAGCTCCGTGCCCCTGATCGAGGCGGTCACGGTGGGGGAATCGATCTTGATGTTGATATCCCTGTTTTTGTTCCTGATCCAGACCTCGCCGCGACTGACTCCATATTCGGACCGGGCAGGCCCGGCGCTGGCCGGCAGGATGCCCCGGCGCTGATCCCATCCTGCCTTGGCGGCCACCTTTTTGAGGATGAAACGGCTGTTCCGGTTCAGTTGGAGCAGTGTTTCATCCGCCAGCAGCAGGGCGGCCCACCCGGTCGCCCCGGTCTGGAGCACGTCGCCCGGTGCCAGCATCTGATTGGCCCGGGCCGGTTGCCAACTGCGGGACCGGGCGCTGTATAGATCCACCTGCCCCCGCAGGTGGACGATCTTTCCCGCCGTCTCCTGGGCCCCCGCCGCGGGGGGGCGGGCAACGCATGCCAGCAGGATTGCCGCTGCGAAAAGCATGGCTGCGCGCCAGATCGGAATCCGGTTTGCGGCAGATTCCTTTGTCCCCTCTGCCGGTTGCCGGTACCGATTATCAGGTGAAATTGCGCGGGTGGCAAGAACGGCGTTGAGAGATTTAGGCATGAACAGCTCCCCGATGATACGTTCTTCTATGGCGCCGGGCTGTATGTGCCGGCGATCTGAACAATGTATGTGACGTCGCTGGTGTAGGTAACCGTCCCCGTGATCGTATTGCCTTGCACCGTCAAACTCGCCGGTGTCGCGGTGCCGGTGAAGTTGACGCCGTCCTGCGAGGAGAGGGGAACGATCAGCGGGAGATTGTTGTTTAAAAATCCATTCAGATACAATGGTGAACTGGTCGGGGCGGGGAGGGTGAAAGGCATGGCAAAGGATCCGGTTTGTACCGATTCCCCGCCCACCGTCTTGTTCCATGTCCCCTGACCGAGATAATAGGTGCTGCCGTTAGGGTAGTTGGCGCCGCCGACGCGGGCGCTCATGAGCGCCATCGTGCTGCCCGACGATGATGCCGTCATGGCAACGTATCTCTTCACCATCCCTACGCCTTTGGCATAATAATCCAAATAGGTAAAATTACTAGTTCTGGTCAGCATCTTCAGGCAGTTGGTAAATATGCCCGCCGGCACGGTTACATCTTCCAGACCGAGAAAAACGGTTTCCCTTATGTCCAACGACGCCGGCGACGCGGAAGACTGGGAACCAAAGGCGTAGACGGCCCCGGGTTCCATGGCCCTTGCCCCAATTATGTAAGGTTGAATCATGACCGCTGTGGGAGCGGTGATGTTGCCTGGATTGTAGTAACCCAGGTAGTTTATATATTGGCTTCCTATGGCGTAATAAGATTTGGACGTCATGTTGAATATAACCGCCATTGCATCGTTGCCGTTGAATGTTTCCCGGCTTACGTCGTACGTTTGGCAAGTGTTCTGAACCGTACCTCCGGTGGTTCCGGGATAATTGGCGTAGTCATAGATGTATCGACCGTTTTCCACAAAAAAGTATTCGCTGAAATCGTAAGGATCGCCGGTAGTTGATTGGGGGCGGATTCCCGATGTGACCTGCAAGGCGTACACCGCTTCCGGCAGGCCTACGGAGCTGTCGGCGTTGATGTCGCCCAAGGTTGCCCCATTAGCCGGATATGCCGTGACCAGGAAAAGAAATACAATCAACAGGAAAGATGCCCTTTTCATGATTTTGCCCTCCTTTTTTAAAGATGTTTTTCCAAGAAAAAACCTTGGTAAAAAACAAGTCTTTTTATGCCGTTGCATCCAACCGATAATGCTTTGTTTCCCCTGTGCTGGACCGATAGGTCGAAAATGGCGCCCAGGGTGCTCAGTGCATCTTGTGTTCACCCGGTTCGGCGACCCTGACTGCCCCGAATTTCTGCTCGTACTGGTTGAGGTTGGCGGTGAGGGCGTCGATGATGCGCCGGACATGCCCGGGACTGACAATCACCCTGGATACGAGGTGGGTGCCGCTGGGCGATGTCAGGAGCCAGTCGAGAATGAACTCTTCCGGCCCGTGACCGACGAGCAGGGAATTGCTGTACCTGCCCCGGACGATCTCGTCGCCGGTGTTGATCTGAATGGATTGCTCGGATTGGGGTTGATTTGCCATGGTATCCTCCGGAATAATGATGTATTTTTTAATTTGCCGCGGTCGGTTGATGATTGCATGACGGGGGTGCCGAGGGACATAAAGATTTCTATATATGATGCCATGGGTTGGCGGTTATATACAGCCGCATCTATTGCCGTTATTATAGAGCTTCTCCGGATACATAGCTGGTTTTTTGGGGCTTGTTTTTATTGGGAATTGCTATGTTTAAATAGGGAAGATCGATGCGATTGTCAAGAAATAAATATCAATCAAGTTTTAGTATTTTTCTTCATCGGATGGGAGAAAAACCCCCGGCAGGTCTGACAGCCGGTTTTCCTGCCGGGGCTGATGTTTTCTGAATATATCGGGGAACCGTGGGTTGCTTCTTGGTCAGATGCCGTAATTTCCGGGTCCTTTCTCCGTGACCGGCGAGTGTCCGGTGGCCTTACCGAATCACGGCGGCCTTTTGGAGGATGTATATGACCTCCTTGATGGTGATTTTGCCTTTGTCGTCGATCA
>CAZNDG010000009.1:29087-87144 GCA_964571695.1 uncultured Syntrophus sp. | reverse complement strand
GGGGCTTCGCCACCGGGAATTTCCCGTAGAGGGGATTCAGTTCCATCCGGAATCGATCCTCACCCCCCAGGGCAAGCGGATCATCAGGAATTTCCTGAATCTGGCGGACGGCGGCAAGAACTGCGCCCAGGCGGCCTGAGGCGCCGTTGCGGCTCCTGATCCTTAGCTCCCGTCGCAAGGTTAGGAACGTTGGGAAGGCGGACCATGACGGGAATGATGCCCGGCGGCGCCCTTCCCGTCGGACGGACACCCGGAAGTAAAGGGAAAAATGCCGGTTCACGTTCTCGGATAGGATATACTAACCTCTTTTGCCCGTTAGAGGGCAAAACGAAGGGGCGCGGCAACGGGCGCCACGAGATTTATCAGACAAATATTTTGCGTATCCAGCACAGTTTTGAAGGAGGAAGGAAAATGATCAAGGAAGCAATAGCCAAGGCAGTCGGGGGAACCGACCTGCGGGAGGTGGAGATGGTGGCGGTAATGACGGAGATCATGGAAGGCCAGGCCACGCCGGCCCAAATCGGCGCCTTCATGACGGCCCTGCGCCTGAAGGGGGAAACCAGTGAGGAGGTCACCGGCGCCGCCCGGGTGATGCGGCAGAAGGCCGCCCGCATCGACGCCCGGTCCTCCACCATCGTCGATACCTGCGGCACCGGCGGAGACGGCCGCAATACCTTCAATATCTCCACCACCGCCGCTTTCGTGGTGGCGGCGGCGGGGCTGACCGTGGCCAAGCACGGCAACCGGGCCGTATCCAGTGGCTGTGGCAGCGCCGACGTCCTGGAAGCCCTGGGGGTGAATATCGACGCCCAGCCGGAGATCGTGGAGGAGTGCGTCCAGCAGTTGGGCATCGGGTTTCTCTTCGCCCCGAAGCTCCACGGAGCCATGAAGTACGCTATCGGCCCCCGTCGGGAGATCGGTATCCGGACCATTTTCAATATGCTGGGTCCACTGACCAATCCCGCCGGGGCCACCTGCCAACTCATCGGCGTCTATGACGCCAAGCTTACGGAGATGTTTGCCACCGTCCTGAAAAATCTTGGGACCAAGCGGGCCTTTATCGTACACGGCGCCGACGGTCTCGACGAGGCGACGATTACAGGCGAGACCCGGGTGGCGGAACTCCGGGAGGGGGAGATCATCACTTACAATCTGGATCCGACGGACCTGTTCGGGGATGTCGTCCCGGACGCAGATCTCCGGGGCGGCGATGCCGCCGCCAATGCCCGGATAACCACCGATATATTGACCGGAATGGACAGGGGAACCCGCCGCCGGATTGTCGTCCTGAATGCCGCCCTGGCCATCGTCGCCGGTGGGAGGGCGGAAACCCTCCGGGAGGGCATAGCGGTGGCGGAGGCATGTATCGACGAGGGCGGGGCCCGCCGGAAGCTCCAGGGGCTGATCGAAATGTCCAACAGTTGAGAAGGACGGCATCGGAAAAAGTCCAGATGCGGCGTCACACTGCATTCCCCCTCCCTGCGGCGTACGCCAGGTACGCCTCAGTCCTCAGGATTTGCGCGCCTTGCCTGCGGATCTTTTTACGATGCCATCAATTATAACCAATATTTTGGTCTTTACTGGTTCATCAAGCAGGATGCGATGGAAAATAATTTTTTAGAAAAAATTGTGGCGGCAAAAGAAGGGGAGCTTGCCGAAACGAAAAGGCTGGCGCCGCTGCGAGAGATGCAGGCCATACTTTGCAAACTTCCGCCGGTCCGGGATTTTCTTGCCGCGATCCGGGGCGGGACGGGCGCCATTATCGCGGAGATAAAAAAGGCCTCGCCATCCCGGGGGGTCATCCGGGAGGATTTCGATCCCTCCGCCATCGCCGCAGTCTATGAGGCGAACGGCGCGGCGGCGATCTCGGTCCTCACGGAACGGTCCTTCTTCCAGGGCGATGGCCGTTACCTTGCGGAAATCAGGAAGACGGCGGGCATCCCGCTGTTGAGAAAGGACTTCCTTGTCGATCCTTACCAGATTTACGAAACGCGCTGTCTCGGCGGCGACGCCCTCCTCCTGATCGCCCGGGTCTTACCTGATGAAATCCTGGCGGAGCTAATTGCCCTGACCCGGGAGCTGGGCATGACACCGCTGGTGGAGGTGCACGACGAAGAGGACCTGGCACGGAGCCTGGCCGCCGGAGCGCCGGCGATCGGGGTCAACAACCGCAATCTCGCCACTTTCGTCACCGAACTCGGGACTTCCCTGAGCCTGGCCCCGCTGATCCCCGCGGGAGTCGTCAAGGTGAGCGAAAGCGGCATCACCGGCCGCCGGGATGTGGAGCGGCTGCGGCAGGCCGGTTATGACGCCTTGCTGGTCGGCGAGACCCTGATGCGGTCGGAAGACATGGGGAGAAAACTGCGGGAACTGCGGGGAGAGGAAGGCCGATCATGACCGAAATCAAGATCTGCGGCATCACCAGCCTGGAAGACGCCACACACGCCGCCGCCTGCGGAGCCGACGCCCTGGGATTCATCTTTTACCGGACAAGTCCCCGCGGCATCTCCCCGGCGGCCGCCGCGGCAATCATTGCCCGCCTGCCCGACCGGGTCTGCAAGGTCGGGGTCTTCGTCAACGAGGAGGCAGCGGTGATCAGGGAGACGGCGACAACCTGCGGTCTGGATATGCTCCAGCTTCACGGCGATGAAAGTCCGGCCTACTGCCGGGGCATTGCCGACCGCAACCTCCTGATCAAGGCCCTCCCCCTGACGGCGGCGGCGGATCTCCACCGGGCAGTCCTTTACCCCGCGGCGGCGATCCTCGTGGATGCCCGGGACGGAGACCGCTACGGGGGAACAGGGAAATCGGCCTCCTGGGAACTGGCGGCCCGGCTCGGGAAAACCGGGCGGGTGATCCTGGCCGGAGGGCTCAACGTCAAAAACATCCACGCCGCCCTGTGGAAGGTCAAGCCCCGGGCCGTGGACATCAACAGCGGTGTGGAGACGGCACCGGGGGTGAAGGATCCGGCCAAGGTGGCGGAGATCATCCGCCTCATTCGGGAAGAAGACGAACGGAAAGGAAGGGAAACCGGGGATGCTATCTTCCTTTCCCGGAGAGGATGAGGATGGGTCAACGACCGACAACATTGGGGAGGTTTTAGACCCATCCCCACCCCGACCCTTGAAGGGAAGGGAGATGAAAAACAACCTCTTTCCGTTACATTGCAGGGGGGAGACCAGGACAATCTCGTTCCTCCCCTTCAAGGGGTAAGGCAGGACAACCTTTTTCCCTCCCCCTTCAAGGGGGAGGTGAGGAGAGGGATGGGGTAAAATATAATCGTACAATAGGAGATTTGCATATGAAACAAGATATGCCGGACAGACAGGGGCATTTCGGGGCCTTCGGGGGCCGCTATGTCGCCGAGACCCTCATGCCCGCCCTGATCGAACTTGAGGAGGCCTATCGCCGGGCGGCCCGGGACCCGGCTTTCCGGAGGGAATTCCACTCCTACCTCCATGATTACGCCGGCCGGGAGACCCCCCTCTACTTTGCGGAAAATATCACGGCAAAGGCCGGCGGGGCCAAGATCTATCTCAAACGGGAGGATCTCAACCACACCGGGGCCCACAAGATCAACAACACCCTGGGTCAGGCCCTCCTGGCCCGCCGGATGGGGAAGCGGCGGGTAATCGCCGAGACCGGGGCCGGCCAGCACGGCGTGGCCACCGCCACCGTCGCTGCCCTCTTCGGCATGGAGTGCGAGGTCTTCATGGGAGAGGAGGATATCCGGCGCCAAACACCCAACGTCTTCCGGATGGAGATGCTGGGGGCGAGGGTGACCCCGGTCGCCTCCGGAACGGCCACCCTGAAGGACGCCATGAACGAGGCCATGCGCCAGTGGGTGGCCCGCATCCGGGATACCTTCTACGTCATCGGCACCACCGCCGGTCCCCACCCTTATCCGCGCATGGTCCGGGACTTCCAGAGCGTCATCGGCCGGGAGACCCGCCGGCAGATCCTCAAAAAGGAGGGACGCCTCCCTGATTTTCTCGTGGCCTGCGTCGGCGGCGGCAGCAACGCCATGGGGCTGTTTTATCCCTTCCGCAACGATGGGAAGACGGCCATGATCGGCGTGGAAGCCGGGGGCAAGGGCATCCCTACGGGTCTCCATGCCGCCAGCATCTCCGCCGGCGCCGTGGGGGTCCTCCACGGCAACAAGACCTATCTCCTCCAGGACGAGCACGGACAGGTGCGGGACGCCCACTCCATCTCCGCCGGTCTCGACTATCCCGGGGTCGGACCGGAGCACAGCTTCTTTCATGCCGTCGGGCGGGCCCGGTACGTATCCGTCACGGATGCGGAGGCATTGGCGGCCTTCCGGCTCCTGACGACCTGTGAGGGGATCATGCCCGCCATGGAAAGCTCCCACGCCCTCGCCTACACTATGAAGCTGGCCCCGGCGCTCAGCCGGGACAAGATCATTGTTGTTTGCCTCTCCGGCCGGGGGGACAAGGACATGGGCATCGTTGCCGCACAAAAGGAGGTGGAATTGCCATGAACCGCATCGAAAAGAGATTCCAAGACTTGCGGAACCGAAAGGAAAAGGCCCTGATCCTCTATCTCACCGCCGGCGATCCGGACCTGCAAAGGACGGAGACGCTGATCCCCGTTCTGGATGAGGCCGGGGCGGACATCCTGGAGATAGGCGTTCCCTTCTCCGATCCCACTGCGGACGGTCCGGTCATTCAGGAGGCGGCCCAGCGCTCCCTCCGAGGAGGGACCAATCTTGCCGCGATCCTCGCCATGATCGCCCGTCTCCGCCGGAGGTCGGATATTCCCATCGTCCTTTTTACCTATTACAATCCCGTCTTCGCCTACGGCAACGAGCGGTTTGCCCGGGACGCGAAAGCGGCGGGGGTGGACGGGCTCCTCGTCGTGGACCTGCCTCCCGAGGAGGCGGCGGAGCTGCGCACCTTTACGGACCCCCGGGGCCTGGACTTCATCATCCTCGTCGCCCCGACCACCGGCGACCGGCGGCTGGGAAATATCGTCAAAAACGCCTCTGGATTCATCTATTACATCTCCGTAACCGGGGTCACGGGGACGAAGACCCCGGAGGCCGCAGCGGTGCTTCCAGACATCCAGCGGATCAGACACCGGACGGATCTTCCCGTAGCGGTGGGTTTCGGCATCTCCACCGCGGCCCAGGTGAGGAGCTTCGCCGCCCAGGCCGACGGGGTGGTTATCGGCAGCGCACTGGTCAAATGGCTCGCCACGCACCGCGAGGACCCGGACCTGATTCCCCGGGCCGCCGCCTACGTCCGGGAGCTCAAGGCGGCAACGAGAACATAACCGGGATTCCCGAGCTACGCATATCCCCCTCGATCCCGATTGCGGATGCGGCAAGGGCAACCATTTCAAAACGGCCGAATCATCTGTGACAAAACCGGACCGCGCTATTTACTCCTGCATCAAATAAGGTTCATCCGACTGAAGCGCGCTTTTATTTCTTTCATGTACAAAGCGAGAGGGTACATGATCCTGTCAGGGCAATGAATACGGGGAGAAAGGTGCTTACTTTTGGTCGTGATTATTTTGTGTAGAGGTGGTATTGTTGCCTTCCTGTAATCCGCAATATTCAAATTTCTATTTTTATGCTAACTTATATCCCGTAATCGTTAAAATTTATCTTCATGGAAAAGTTGCGTATAATATATTGAGGCGTATGCAATATTAGCACCGATCCATATCAACAATGTTCAGCAAGAGGGATATACAGAGCATTCATGAACGAGCACGGTTCCCGTTTCTGGGAGATATTCTTTGAGGTGTTTGAGAGCTTGCCCAGACAGGGGCCGGGCAATCGTGATTGCGCCGCAAGAGCACTCCGTCTCTGCACGGGGCTTCCCTGTACACCCATGATTGTTGATTTGGGATGTGGCGTCGGCGGGCAAACCCTGCATCTGGCCGACCTTACAACGGGTTCCATCGTGGCCATCGATAGTCATGTCCCCAGTATTGAGAGGCTGAAGGCGACGCTAGCTGCACACGGGCTTTCCCGGCGAATCCATGCGCAGGTTGGTGACATGGCAAATCTGGACTTGCCACCGGAAAGCTGCGACCTAATCTGGTCCGAAGGTGCGCTCTATAACATCGGAATCGCAAACGCCCTGCGTATCTGCCATGGCTTGCTGCGTCCCGGCGGCTTCCTTGCTTTCACCGACGCGGTCTGGCGCAAGGAAGCCCCGCCGCCGGAGGTCAAGATAAGTTTCGATCAGGATTACCCAACCATGGGCACAGCGACTGACGTGGTGAGGGCCATCCAACTCGGCGGTTTTGTGCTTCTCGGTCGCTTCACGCTGCCGGATGAGGCCTGGTGGGACGACTTCTACACTCCGATGGAACAGCGCATCATGGAATTGCGCGGGAAGTATGACAACGATGCCGAGGCGCTTGCCGCGCTCGACGAACTCGCGAGGGAGCCCGAAATGCACCGCACTTACTCAGATTACTACGCTTATGAGTTCTTTGTTGCAAGGCGTCCTGACACAACGTGAGGAGATAGAACAGAAGTGAAAGATACCTGCCATCTGTACACGGACCTCGCCTGGCTGTGGCCCATGTGGGGTGATGCCGCAGATGAATGTTAATCTGTTAGTGAGACATGAATCATGAAAAACATCCCGCAGAGAATTTATCGAGGTTACCTCGAAAGCGATTACACTTGCCCCCCCTTTCCAGGGTCGCAAGCACTCTTACTTCATGTTCATCGAATTCTTCCAATCTATATGCAAGCCATCCAAACATCTGTAAATCAACATCATCCGGAAAGAGTGCGGTTATGAAAATTGTCAAATACAGCAGTGCCCAAGGCACGCAGGCCGAACACGGAATCATCACGGATGGCATCATACGGCCGATACTGAAGGCAAAAAGTCTGGAGGACGTCCACAACCTCATGGACGGCGGGGCAATGCCCGCAACCGGCGAGGCGCTGGCGTTGGAGGACGTCCGCATCCTTCCGCCCGCCGGCGACCACCCGCACATCTACTGCGCGGGGCTCAATTACCGCGACCACGCCCTTGAGGTACGCATGCCGTTCCTAAAATATAGACAAACATTCCCTGAAGTGGGGAACATCGTCTAAATCGCCAGCCGAACAGCATTGCTGGCTAACGTGCCGGAGTTTCGCCGGCAACAGGCGGATAGCACCCAACGAGGGTTTTAGAGGCCACGAAGGTGAGGTTTTACTCAACCGCCTGTGCGCTGCAAGCGCCGTTACCAGGTTTTTACGAATACCGGCCCACTGCATCCATATATGCTTTGCGCGATTCCTTGCAGGTAGCACGAAGGTGAGATGAACGCCGTCCGGCAGGATGACTTCCCCTGCCGATGCCGGTTTCTCCGTAAAACCCAGTCCTCTTCGGGCGATGGCTAATGCCGCGCCCTGATGCACTGATATTCCATACTTATCAGCATAGTTGACCTTGCCTATGGTTGAGGTGAAGGCGGGGTTGACTTCTATTACCTCAATCCCGGCCATATAGGCACGAGCCCTGATGGTTTGGATTATCCGATTATAGGCCAAGCTGGAAATCATACGGTTATGCCGGACATTCTCTCCTTCCAGAGCAGCCTTCTTTTTGGTAAAGTCGAGTTTTTCGATAACAATGGGTTTGCCGGATACGACAACCAAATCCAGGATGTCTCGAACGGCATTGCCGATAACCGCTGTCGCTTGATTAGTGGTCTTTCCGTAAGTAACGCAGGGGATCACCTTAGACTTAGATGTTACGAAGTTTCCGTAATGGTCGATTTCACTTACCGCAAGACAGTCAGCATTGATGTCTATTCCGACGGCGCCAAGTTGCCTTCGTGAAACAACATCCACAATCGGCATATCTGTTGTAACAAAGACGCGCCAGCCAACGGCATCACGCAGGAATCGGTATGATACGGACTGCCTTGCCGAGAGAGCGGCAACAATGTGTTCCTGTCCGTAGGGGAAGCGTACTCCATCAATCAGGATATACTTGCCAATATCTTTGGCTAAAGCGTCGGGCAGACGCAGCCTTAATATAATGTTTCCATCCGGATCGGTTGTAGCAACACAACCTTGACACCCGGCATTTTCATCTTTGGAGCCGACCACGAAGAACTGATTGTTTCGTGCTTTCTTCCAGTCAGCCTTCCACTCGTCGTGAGAGGCATAGCCGTTATCGGCAAGGTAAAACTGTTTGCCAAAGAGTTTCCGACTTCCAAAGCAGATGTTGACCTTGCCATTGGCTGCGGCTTCCGTCTTTTGGGCAAGGCGAGCGACCAAGGCAGCTAATCGGCGCTTCTTATGGTGGCGCTTGGCAGGGTTTTTTACCTTCGTTATAACCTTTTCCGCCCTATTGATCCGTGCTTTAAGTTCTTCGATTTGCGTAGCCTGTAATATTGTCACCGACTTGATTTTGCCTTTGAGGTTGCGCGAAATGGCATTATACTGCCGTGCTGTCAGCTTGTATGTCCTCGAAAAGGCAGTCTTTAGCTTGTCGGGATTGCCGCCTGCACAGATTGCGGCAAAGAGCTTTCGTTCGACTGTGCAGTATAGATCCGCATAAGCGGCAAGTGCTGTTTCCTGTGCCGCGTCCAACGATAGCCGCGTCTGATATGTCCGGGCCTGTTCACTCATGAATGGCCTCCAAAGCCTTCTTCGCCTTGTTTCTGGCAGAGCGGCGACCATACAGTCTGGCGCAGAAGGAAGTCAGAACCTCGATCATGTCCTGCACAAGATCATCCTTTACTTCGGTGGGATCAACAACAATAATTCTTCTGCCTTGCGCAGCAAGGGCGGATTCAACGTATTCCGTACCGAATCTCATCAACCTGTCCCGATGCTCGACGATAATAATCTTCACTGTTGGGTCTGCCAGCAGCTTCATGAGTTTTGGACGCCGACCATTGAGTCCCGAACCGACTTCCGCCGCTGTTTTAACAACTTTATGCCCATTTGCTGAAGCGTATGCTGCCAGCCGTCCAAGTTGCGCGTCAAGATTGTTCTTCTGATCGGAAGAAGAAACGCGGGCGTAAAGAGCAGCGACACCATCCTCGGCGGCTACCGTATCCCGAATGACAACAGTGCCACTTGCCATTTGTTCTGCCTGAACAGGAAGTTGTCCGGCTTTCCACCATCGCCACGCTGTCTTATAGGTTATGCCTTGCTTCTTCGCCCATACACTAAGTTTCATGAATATATATTACTACATATTACCATATTTGTCAATATTTATTGGAACAGTTATCAACCCATACCGCAAAGCCCCATCTTTTTCACGAAAGCCGCCAGCGCCATCTGCGGAGCGACGGACGACGTGGTTTACCCGGCGGACACACTGCTTCTCGACTATGAAATTGAACTGGGGGTGGTCCTAGGAAGAACCGTGGGAAAGAAGGATGTCATTACGCACGAGAACCTTGCCGACTATGTTCTCGGCATCACCCTCTTCAACGATATCTCCGCGCGTGACCTGCAGCTGCGCGCCGGACAGTGGTTCCTCGGCAAAAGCTATCGTACTTTTGCGCCGCTGGGGCCTTTCATCCAGAGAATGGATCAGGCCGCGCAATCGCGCCTCTACGATCTGACGCTGGAGCTCGACATATACGCGGCTGATGGAACCAACCCGTCCGGCAAGGGGCAGAAAGGCACGACCGCGCAGATGATCTTCCGTGTGCACGAACTCCTCAATTGCCTGCGGAAGAAATTAGACCTGCTGCCGGGCGATGTGGTCGCGACGGGAACCCCTTGTGGCGTCGCTCTCGGGAGTCCGCCAAAATACAAAATGAGGCTGGCGGAAATCATCGGGATGCCTCAGGCCGAGCGCATTGAACACTTTATCTCCTCCGAGGTCAAGGATAACCGGCGATATCTCAGCGCGGGCGACATCATGAAAACCCGTATCTACAGCCGGGATGGAGCCGTTGACCTCGGGCAGCAGAGCAATCGCATCATTCGGGACGAAACGACCATCTGAACGCGAAAAGGCCGCGGGGGGACAGGATCACCAGTCCCACTTCAACTACGGCCGCGCTTTGCCGGTGCGGTCGGGCAAAAGGAGTTTAAACGACGGACAAAGGTTATGGAGATTGTAGCCGGAGAAGCGGCTTGTTATCGCATCTTGGCATTCATATCTCTGAAAATGGAAATACATTGGAAATCAGCCCCTCTGGGGAAAGTGCCTAAACGGCTACCATTCCTTGATAAATTGGCTCATGATAATTTTACACAAAAAACTTGACAGTACCAGGACGTAAGTGCGCACAAAGTAGGTAAGGTTTATCCACCAGCGGGCAGCGGACAACCGCGCTATTCGTTATCAGCCGCCCGGAGGATAATTTTCACGTCCGGGCGGCGATAAGATCGATGCCGTTCCGGCTTTCCTCCTCTTATGTCGATCGGTTGCGGGTTTATGGGAACTGCCCTTTTTTCTTGAGGACATTTTTCGCGCCCTGATGCCCCAGTCTGGCGGTTTTCTTCAAGTCGGCGAGTTCCTGTCCCGTCCTGCCGAGCTTATTGCTTACATAGGCGCGATTGTAGTACGTCAGGACATTATCGGGATCGAGGAGCAGGGCTTTATTGTAGTCCGCCAGGGCCATTTCATAGTTTTTTGTTTAGCTAAATGTTGCAAATATGTAAACGATATTGTATTGTGAAATAAACACATTACCTAAAGGACATGAAATATGCCATCCACAACGATCAGAATCAGTGAATTTTCCCGGAAGATGCTCCGGGAACTGGCCCGGGAGGAAGGAAAACCCCTGCAGCTTATCGTTGATCAGGCTATCGAAAATTACCGCCGCCGACGGTTTCTGGAAGGACTGAGTAGCGATTTTGCCGCTTTGAGAAACGATGTAGAAGGTTGGAAATGTGAAGAAGAAGAAAGGTCCGCATGGGACGTCACCCTTGGGGACGGTGAACAGCCATGACGGCAAAGGACCCTCGGCGTGGGGACATATGGCTCGCGGATCTTAACCCCGTGCGGGGTCACGAACAGGCTGGCAAACGGCCCTGTCTGGTCGTTTCGGTAGACATTTTCAATCGAAGTCCCGCGGGCCTTGTGATCGTTCTCCCCGTGACCACAAGATCAATAAGAATTCGTTCTCATGTTTGCATCGAGCCGCCGGAAGCCGGTATCAAGGAGGCGAGTTATATCAAATGCGAGGACGTGCGTTCCATTTCTATAGAAAGACTGACCAGTCGCTGGGGCGCAGTTTCCCCCATCACCATGACAGCGGTGGAGGATCGTCTGCGCATTCTTATGGGCCTTTAAGTGGGGTGGGAAGGCGGCTAAACCAATGGCGGGCGTTGCGGAGAGAAGACAGCGTCAGACATTTTCCACCGCCCCCGGGCATTTCCGGACAAACGCCTCGATGTCGGCGATCAATTCCGGGCGGTGCATATACCTATTGGAGGGACAGACGATGATTTCCGCCCGGGGGAGCCGCGTCGCTATGAGACGGATATTGGTTGCGGAGTGCAGCTTGTCCGTGGGGGCGTAAGCGAGGGCAACGGGTATCCGCACCGTTTCCAGATGTGGCCAGACCTCGTAGCGCCCGTCGACGGCCGCCTGGGCCGAAAGCTTGATCCGCTGGGGGTGGGCGGCCTTTATCGTTTCCGTGTAACGCTGCATCTGTTCCGGTTCGTTCTTCACGTCGACCATGAAGTTCCTGACGTACCAAAGGACGAGGTGCTTGAGTCCGTGATACAGGGATGTCGGCAGCGTAAGCATCCAGCGGATATGCCAGGGTGCCGGGAAGTCGCTGTTGGGGGCGATCAGGAAGGCGGCCCCCGCGGTCAGTTCTCCCCCCTTCAGTGCCTCCAGCAGGGCCGTTGCCCCCAGGGAGCTGCCGATGACGGTGGCGCTCGGCGAGGCGATTCCCAGTTGGCGGCTAACGCTGATCAGGTCCGCGGCCATCCGGTGGATGCTGAAATCCTCGGGTTGCAGGTTTTCCTTTTCGATGCGGGCCGATATCTTTTCTCGGGTTTCGATATAGTATAGGGGCCGGACAGCGGCCATGGCCTTCAGCAGGGGAGCCCATCCGGATACGGCGGATACCCAGCCGGCCACGAAGATCACGGGATCATCGCTGGCGGGTCGTCGGGGCCGCCAGGACATGACCCGCAGGTGCACGCCCTTTTCCACGCAGACGGAAGCGTCCGTGAATACTGCATCGGGGGGAGTAACCGGATCGGCAGAGTGGCCGGCCATATTTGTTTTCTTCATCGTCACGACCTCCCGGGCCGTTCAACCGGTGGCGCGGTTAAGCTCTTTCATCATGACTGTTTGCCCTGGAGGTTAGGGTTTCAGCCTGCATAAGGCCCCGGGAAACGTACGCCATAGTATATCATAATCGTCCAGGAAATGACACCACTCATAAAGATTTCAAACTACTCGTTATCTATATTAAAATGTCCACAGATAGCTTGATGTTTTCATCTTTCGTTGTGCCCGCGCCGGGCATGGGGGTTAGTGCGAAGATGCCGATGGAAAATATTGAAGAGCGGGCAAAAAAAGCCCCGGATGACTTGCTTCTCAGCTATGGTCATCCGGGGTGTTTGATTCTGAATACCAGGGGAACCGGTCTTCTTTGCCGCCGGTGTCAGCTCAGTCCTTGAAGACCGCCCCCGTGCTGGCCGACGTCACCAGTTTGGCGTAGCGGGCCAGATAGCCGGTAGTGATGGCGGGCGCTTTGGGCTTCCACTCCTTCTTCCGCTTTTTCAATTCCTCCGGCGACACCTTGAGGGTGATCTTCTTCTTGGGGATGTCGATGGCGATGATGTCCCCTTCCTTGACCAGGCCTATGGTCCCTCCCTCCGCCGCTTCCGGGGAGATGTGCCCGATGGCGGCGCCGCGGGTGCCGCCGCTGAAGCGGCCGTCGGTGAGGAGGGCTACGGTGGTGTCGAGGCCCATACCGGCAATGGCCGAGGTGGGACCCAGCATCTCCCGCATCCCCGGGCCGCCCTTGGGGCCTTCATAACGGATGACGACGATGTCCCCGGCCTTTATTTTGCCGCCCAGGATTGCCCCGATAGCGTCGTCTTCGGAATCGAAGACCCGGGCCGGGCCTTCGTTGACCAGCATGTTTTCCGCCACGGCGGACTGCTTGACGACACAGCCGTCGGGGGCGAGATTGCCTTTGAGAATAGCCAGACCGCCTTCTTTGATGTAGGGGTTGTCCAGAGTGCGAATTACGTTGTCGTCGAGGATGACGGCAGCCTTAATGTTTTCGCCGACGGTCTTGCCGGAGACGGTCAAACAGTTTTCGTTGATGACGCCGAGAGAGGAAATACGCTTCATCACCGCCTGTATCCCCCCTGCCGCATCGAGATCTTCGATGTGATGGGCGCCGGCCGGGCTGAGTTTGCAGAGGTTGGGAGTCTTTTTGCTGATTTCATTAAACAGGTCCAGCTCCAGTTTAATTCCCGCCTCATGGGCGACGGCGGGGATATGGAGGACCGTGTTGGTGGAGCAGCCCAAGGCCATATCCACGGCGATGGCGTTTTTGAAGGCGTCGAGGGTGGCGATGTCCCGAGGTTTGATTCCTTTCTTCAGAAGCTGCATGATTTTCATTCCCGCTTCTTTGGCGAGGCGTCTCCTGGCGGCATGCACTGCCAGAACCGTTCCGTTGCCCGGCAGTCCGAGGCCCAGAGCTTCCGTGACGCAGTTCATGGAGTTGGCCGTGTACATTCCGGAGCAGGAGCCGCAGCCGGGACAGGCGCAATCCTCGATGGCGTCCAGTTCCTTCTGGGAGATCTTTTTGGATTTGACCTTCCCGACTCCCTCGAAGACGCTGATGAGATCGATTGTTTGGCCTTTCAACTTGCCTGCCAGCATGGGACCGCCGCTGATGACAATGGTGGGGATGTTTAGACGCATAGCCGCCATGAGCATCCCCGGAATGATCTTGTCGCAGTTCGTTACCATGACGAGGGCGTCAAAAGGATGGGCGATGGCCATGGCTTCGATGGAGTCGGCTATCAATTCCCGGCTGGCCAGGGAGTATTTCATCCCCGTGTGTCCCATGGCGATGCCGTCGCAAATGCCGATGACAGGGAACTCCACCGGTGTCCCACCGGCAAGGCGAATCCCCGCCTTGACGTCGTCGGTAATGGTTTGCAGGTGGATATGCCCGGGGATGATTTCATTCGCTGAATTGACGACGCCGATGATCGGCCGTCCGATTTCTTCGTCCGTGTAACCCATGGCCTTGAACAGTGAGCGGTGCGGCGCCCGCTCCAGGCCTTTCTTCATCAAGTCGCTGCGCATGTGTCCCTCCTTTCCCTACTTTTTCCGACGTTCCGGACGCAGGGCCCGCAGGGTCGCGCCGGCCTGCCACATTTCGCTGTTCTTGATGACGTCCAACTCAGCTTGGAGTTTTTCCCGGTAATCGGGGGCGCTGTTGACCCTCAGGACGATCTCCGTTTCTTTTCCCGCCGCTACCCGGTCATACAGTTCCGTGAACACTGGGGCGACAGCGTCGCGGAAACGGTTCTTCCAGTCCAGGGCGCCCCGCTGGGCGGTAGTGCTGCAGTTGGCGTACATCCAGTCCATGCCGTTCTGGGCGACCAGGGGCATGAGACTCTGGGTAAGCTCCTCCACGGTTTCGTTGAAGGCCTCGCTGGGAGAGTGGCCCCGCTTGCGCAGCTCGTTGTACTGGGCCTCGAGGACGCCGGCCAGGCAACCCATGAGGACGCCCCGCTCGCCGGTGAGGTCGCTATAGACTTCCATCTCGAAGGTTGTCGGGAAGAGATAACCGGAACCGATGGCTACGCCGGTGGCCAGGGTCCGCTCCAAGGCCCGGCCCGTGGCATCCTGGAAGACGGCATAACTGGAATTGATGCCGCTGCCCGCCAGGAAGTTGTCCCGGACGGTCCGTCCGGCGCCCTTGGGGGCGACGAGAATTACGTCGATGTCCGGGGGGGGGATGACGCCGGTCTGTTCTTTATAGACAATGGAAAACCCATGGGAAAAATAGAGGGCCTTTCCCGCCGTCAGGAGCGGTTTCAGTTCCGTCCACATGGCCTTCTGGCCCGCATCGGATTGGAGATACTGGATAATCGTTCCGCGCGCCGCAGCCTCCAGGGGCGGAAAGAGGGTCTTTCCGGGGACGAATCCTTCATCGATCGCCTTCTGCCAGTTGTAGTCTCCTTCGCCGACGATGACGTTGATCCCGTTGTCCTTCATGTTCAAGGCCTGTCCCCGTCCCTGGACGCCGTAACCGATGACGGCGACAACTTCATTCTTGAGGACTTCGCGTGCCTTGTCCAGAGTAAATTCTTCCGACGTGATCACATCCTCGACGACCCCGCCTATGTTCAACTTTGCCATAACAGCCTCCTTTTTCGTTAATTCTGGCGTTCCAGGGATATAATTCCCGTCCTGGCCATATCATCAATGCCCAGAGGTTTCAAGCTCGCGACGGCCTTTTCGATCAGCGCCCGGTCTCCCGTAATTTCGATAACGCAGTTGTCGCCGTTCATCGTCACGACCCGGCCGTTGAAGGTGTCGATGATCAAGGCCAGATGTCCCTTGTTCGTATCCGAGAGTTTCATGCGGACCAGCATCAGCTCCCGGGTTACCGATTCCACCTTGGTCAGGTCCGTCACCTTGTGGACGTCGATAAGTTTGATGAGCTGTTTTTCGATCTTGCTTATTGTTGCTTTGTCCTGGATCGTCGTGAGAATGATCTTGGAGTAAGCGGGGTCCAGGGTCGCATCCACGCAAAGGGTTTCGATATTGTAGCCCCGGCCGCCCAGGATGCCGGCCACCCTCGCCAGCACGTCGGGTTTGTTGCTGACCATGAGAGCCAATGTATATTCCTTTTTTTCCATAATCCTACTATTTCCTCCTGTTAAATTATATTTCAGTTTGCCATCTCCCTGCCCAGGGCCATCTCATGGATCGGGCCGCCGGGGCGTACCATGGGATAGACGCATTCCTCCCGGCAAATCCGGAAGTCCATGAGTGCCGGTCCGGGGGCCTCCAGACCCTGCTTCAGCACCGCTTCCACCTCGTCGGGCTTTGTCGCCCGGAGTCCCAGCCATCCATAAGCCTCGGCCAACTTCAGAAAATCGGGCTGATAGGTCATATCCGTGTGGGAATAGCGCTTGCCGTAGAAGAGCTGCTGCCACTGGCGGACCATACCCAGATAACCGTTGTTCAACAAGACGATTTTGACGGGTATATTGTCCTGGATGGCCGTGGCCATCTCCTGGATGTTCATCTGAATGCTTCCGTCGCCGGCGATATCCACGACCAGCTTGTCCGGAAAGGCGATCTTCGCCCCCAGGGCCGCCGGGAAGCCATAGCCCATGGTTCCCAGGCCGCCGGAGGAGAGGAACGTGTTCGGTTCGTCATAGTTGTAGAACTGGGCCGCCCACATCTGGTTCTGCCCGACCTCGGTGGTGATGATGGCCTGGCCTTTGGTCAGTTTGTAGAGGGTCTCGATGACGAACTGCGGCTTGATCTCCGTGTCGCTGTGGCAATAGCTCAGGGGATTCTCCTGGCGCCAAGCGGCGATCTGGTCGAACCACTCCCGGCGCTGTTCGTCGGTAACGCTGAACTTCTGCTGCTCCAGCAGGGCGTTGAAACTCTGGAGGGCGCTCTTGCAGTCGCTGACGATGGGAACTTCCACCATGACGTTCTTGTTGATGGACGAAGGATCCACATCCACATGGACGATCTTGGCGTTGGGGGCGAAATGGTCGATCTTGCCCGTGACCCGGTCGTCGAAGCGCATGCCGATGGCGATCAGGAGATCGCAATGGCTGATGGCCATGTTGGCGTAATAAGTGCCGTGCATTCCCGGCATGCCCAGCCAGAGGGGATCGGAGCCGGGGAAGGCCCCCAGTCCCATGAGGGTGGACGAGACGGGCATCCTGGTAAGCCAGGCCATCTTCCGGAGTTCCTCCGCGGCGCCGCCGAGGATGACGCCGCCGCCGGAAAGGATCATCGGCTTGGTGGATTCGGCGATCAGATCCATGACATAAAAGGCCTTCTTTGAGGCGGGGCGGGGCTTGTTCTCCTCGATCTTTTGGGGCGTCTGGGGTTCGTATTCCGTCATTGCCGCCATGACGTCTTTGGGCAGATCGATGAGGACGGGGCCCGGCCGCCCGGAGCGGGCGATATGAAAAGCCTCGTGGATCGTCTTGGCCAGTTGGTCCACCCGTTTGATGAGGAAGTTGTGCTTCGTACATGGACGGGTGATGCCGACGATATCGACCTCCTGGAAGGCGTCGGTCCCGATGAGGTGGGTGGGGACCTGGCCGGTTAAAACGACGATGGGGATGGAATCCATGTAGGCGTTGGCGATCCCCGTGACGGTGTTTGACGCTCCGGGGCCGGAGGTTACCAGGGCCACCCCGACCTTGCCGGAAGCCCGGGCAAAACCGTCGGCGGCATGGACGGCCCCCTGCTCGTGCCGCACCAGGATGTGGCGGATGTGGCCTTTGTGGAGTTCGTCATAGATATCCAGCAGCACGCCCCCCGGATAGCCGAAGATCGTGTGGATACCTTCCTGCTTCAACACCTTGATCAGTATTTCTGCTCCTCTCAGTTGCACGGTATGTACCTCCCTTATGGATGTTTGATTTATCGGCAATAAAAAAGCCGCGATCTTTTCGGAGATGCGGCTTTTCATAAATAAAAAAGCCGCGGGTTTCAGGGGCCCGCGGCTCTTGTTTTTAAAGGGTTTTTAAAAACACCGAGCAGCAGTCCCCCTCGGTACGATAACTACTACGACGCTGCTCAGTACAATGAGTTTGTTTTTCATCTGACTTGTTTTATCTGCCTTCAATCTGAAAAAGTGAAGGCACCGTACGAAAATAAGCAGTTTTTGTCAAGAATTTTTTTATAAAGAAAACCGTCCCCCTTTTGGGGAGATAACGATCAGTGCCTCCCCGAATCTCTTGATCGGAGGAGAATAATTAATGATCGTGGACGGAGCCAAGGCAAACAGTCCGCGGATCGCCGCGACGACAGGGCTATGGACAACCAGACCGCCTATTTTTACCCTTCCGGTCCGGCGGAACGACCCGGACCGGAAGGGACACCCTCAACGGTCAATCTTGCCTATCCGGCAGGGAATGCCCTTCAGATTGGGGGTGCCGTATTCTCGGCCCAGTTTGGCGACGGAGGTCAGCATGTTGAAATTGGCCTTGTCCCAGTCGAACTGCCGCTCCGGGCGTCCCTCGGGGAACCACCATCCGTGGGACCCACAGACGACCAGGGGGGCGACGGCCTCGGTGAGGCAGGCCTGTTGCACTATGCGCCCGTAGGGCGTTTCGATAAAGATTTCTTCCCGTTCGGCTATGCCGTACATGGCCGCCGTATCGGGATGGATCTCCAGCCGGGGGTGGGGACGGAGTTTCCGCAGCTTCGGCACCCAGCGGTAGGAGGAATGGAGATAGTACTGGCTCTTGGCGCTGGTCAGAAGCAGGGGGTAGGCCGGATCATCCGCTTCGGGATAGCCGTCGAAGCTCGGCAGGGGTTTTAGTCGGAATTTCTCCGCCACGCTTAGCTTCAGTTCCACCTTCCCCGTGGGGGTCTTGAAGCCCTTCTCCAGATAGGATCGGAACCGGTCCGGCCCCTTGAGATAGCCCTTTTCCACAAACTGGGTGTAGGTCAGCCCCGCCGGTTTGAGGAGGTCTTCCAGGAGCTGATGATAGTCTTCGGGCCAGAGTTCCGGAGGCGTCATGAGCTTTCCCAGCTCGGTGATGATCTTCTTGTCGGGCCAGCACTCCTCCGGAGGATCGACGACCTTGGGCCGGGCGAGGATGTAGCCGTGGCCGATGCCGTAGTGACCGATGTCGTCGCACTCGAAATGGCTGGCCACGGGGAGGACGACGTCCGCCAAAGCCGCCGTGGGGGTCATGAAGAGGTCGGCGACGGCCAGAAAATCGAGCGACGTCAGTGCCTTATGGGTCAGGCGGCTGTCGGCGTAGGACAGCATGGGGTTGGAGCACATCATATAGGCCCCCCGGACAGGGTAGGGGATCCCTTCGAGGACGGCCTTGCGGAAATAGGCGGGAGCGACGGTCATGAGGCGGGGGATAATCCGGTGATGGGCGCTGATGATTTCTTTCCGTTTGTCGGGGATGAGATCGGCCCGGACGAAAGGGCCCAGGCCCATTATCTTCGGATCGCGGGCCTCCACGTTGCCGCCGGGGACGTCGAGGTTGCCGGTGATCGCCATGAGGCAGATCAGCGCCCGGGTCGTATCGAAGGTGTGGATGTTGTGCTCGATGGGGTTTCCCCACTGGATCGCCGCCGGTTTGGCGGCGGCGTAGGTCCGGGCGGCCCGGCGGATCTCATCGGCGGAGACCCAGGTGATCTCCGCCACCTTTTCCGGCGGATAGGCCTCGATATGGGCGGCCAGTTCGGCGAAGCCTTCGGTCCAGTTCGCCACGAATTCCTGATCGTAGAGGCCCTCCTTGACGATCACATGGATGAAACCCAACGCCAGGGCGGCGTCGGCGCCGGGACGGATCTGAAGCCAGTGCCGCGCCTTTTTCGCCAGGTCGATGCGCCGCGGGTCGATGACGATGAGTTCGGTGCCCGTCTTGAGCTGCTCCAGCAGGAGGCTGCATATCTCCCCCTCTTCATTGGTGGCGGTGATGTTGCTGCCCCAAAGGACGACGAGCTTGCTGGGATGGTGAAAATCCACCACGGGATAGAACCCGCAGGTGTGGATGCCGGTGATCTCCCGGGGGGCGTGGCAGACGTCCTGGGAGGCGATGACATTGGGGGAGCCGAAGAGGTTGGCCAGGCGGATCTGGAAGAAATGATCCAGTCCTTTGGGCATCCCCACCCCGAAGGCGACGGCTCGGGCCCCGTGCTTCTCTCTGATTTCCTTGAGATTGTCCGCAATCGTCCCCAGGGCCTCAGGCCAGGAGATCCGCTCCCACTTCCCGGCGCCCTTTTCCCCCACCCGACGGAGGGGGTGCCGCAGGCGGTCGGGATGGGTCAGCCGGTCCGGGGAAGCAGCCCCTTTGGGGCAGATGTAGCCTCTGTTGAGAAATCCGTCCGGATCGCCTTTGACCTGAACGATCCGGTTGTTTTCCACGCCCACGAGGAGGCCGCAGCCGCCGTGATCCATCCGGGCGCAGTGAGTCTTGAACCATTTCAATTCTGTTGTCGCCATTTCCTGTCTTCTCCTTGTTGTAAATTCGATATTCGCGGCCCCGCAGTCGGGCCGTATTACTCGTTGACATTGCCCCCCATGCCCCGCCGGCGGTCGCGGCGCCCGCCTGATCGCTTTTCATGCCCCGGCATATGCGCGCCTTCTCCGCGGCTTTTTGAGAGGCCGCCCCGTTTTTGACCGTTGGGAATCTGTCTGGATGTTCGCTGTTTTACCCTCGGGGGTGGAAATACGTTTTTCTTTATTTGCCCCTTTAGTCATGTTATCTTTAGCATAATGAACCTGACTTGTATAGCGCTTTTCAAGGTCCCGTGATTCCCGCTCGAAGACTCCGCGGCAAAGACACGTTCTCCACTCAAGAACATCAAAAGACGAAACGTTTCTCCAAGTTGCCGTTTCCGGCGGCATGGAGTGTCTGGTTCCCGGCGATCATGCCCATTACCCCGTCGAATCGCCTCGGGGGATTGATGCCCTTTCACCAAGCGAGAGCTTTGCATAACTGCGGAAAAATGGTTCGCAAGCGGCGAATCAAATGTTTTTTGCCGTTGCGTGATTGAACTTAACGCTTGGTAATGAATAAGGTTTATACGTTACCCATTCAGAGGCGAAAAAGATTTCTGAGCCGCGGCGAAGCCATTTTTCAAAGGTCTCCAAGCGACTTTCTTGAGCACTACGGGACGCTCGGCATAGGTACCCCGGCACGTGACGCTCGGGGCGGCTGGGTGATGCGCCCGGGAACTTGGCTACCCCGCCCGATGCCGGACGGTCAGGGCCTCCAGGAGGGTCTTCTTCTTGATCGGTTTGGTGAGATGGGCGTCGCAGCCGGCGGCGAGGCTCTTCTGCTCGTCCTCTTTCAAGGCGAAGGCGGTCAGGGCGATGATGGGCGTGGCGGGTTTTCCTTCCCGGGCCTCCCACTGCCGGATGGTCCGGGTGGCCGTATAGCCGTCCATGACCGGCATGTTCATGTCCATGAGGACCAGGTCGTATTCCCCCTGTTGGAATTTTTCCACGGCGATCTCGCCGTTTTCCGCCATTTCCAGGCAGTGAGGGGTTTGCTTGAGATAGGTTTTGATCAAGAGGCGGTTGTCCTCCGAATCCTCGGCCAGGAGGATCCGCAGGGCCGGGATTTCCTCTTCGCCCGCGCCGGCGGCAACGGCGGAGTGGACTACCGCACCTGTACCGGCGGGGGTAAGAGCCTCTGGAGCGGTGGCGGCGCCCGGAACCCCGACGGGAGTGGCCGCCGCCCCGGGGGACGATCCCGTGTCCGCCTCCGGCGCTATGTCCAGCAGGGCGGTGAAATAAAAGCTGCTCCCCAGTCCCGGCTCCGATTCCACCCAGATCCTTCCGCCCATGAGGTTCACCAGCCGCCGGGAGATGCTCAGGCCCAGGCCCGTGCCACCGTAGCGCCTCGTCACGGAAGAATCGGCCTGTGTGAAGTTGTCGAAGATGGCGCCGATCTTGTCGGTGGGGATGCCGATGCCCGTGTCCATAACGGCAAACCGGAGGAAAACGCGCCCCGGTTCCAGATCGGACGCGTCTTCGCCGAAGCGCGCCACCTCGACGGTGACGCCGCCGGTCTCGGTGAACTTCACGGCGTTGCCGATGAGATTCACCAGGATCTGCCGCAGGCGCACCGGATCGCCCCGCAGGGAAAGGGGAACGTCTCCGTGCAGGCGGTGTTTCAGCTCCAGGCCTTTTTCCTGTGCCCGGAAGGACAGGACGGCTTCCGTGGTTTCGATCAGTTCGTCCAGCCGGAAGGGGATGCTTTCCAGCTCCAGTTGTCCCGCCTCGACCTTGGAGAGATCCAGGATGTCGTTGATCACCGTCAGGAGATTCTCGCCGGCGGAGCGGAAGATCTTGACATACCGCCTCTGCTCCTTGGTCAGGGGGGTGTCTGCCAGGACATCGGCCATGCCGATGATGGCATTCATCGGGGTGCGGATCTCGTGACTCATGCTGGCCAGGAAATCGCTTTTCGCCCGGCTGGCCGCCTCGGCTTCCTTCATGGCGCGCTGTAATTCCGTTAGCGACTGCTGCAGCCGCTCCTCGACCAGCTTTTTCTCTTCCAGGCTTTCCAGGTAGGCGTTGAACCAGGAGATGAGCTGGCCGATTTCATCCCGGGTCTTTACCTTCAGACGCGTTTGGAGGTTGACCGCCCCTTCCCGGAGCTGCCGAAAGAGGTCGGTCAGCTCCTGGATCGGACGGACAAGGGTGCGGGAAATAATCAGGGCCGCCAGGATGGCGAGCAGCAGGCAGATCACCAATATTATCAATGAGTTGTTGCGGATATTGATGATCTTGTCCTCGATGGTGTGCAGGGGGACGAAACTCAACAGCAGCCAGTTCCGGTCGCCGGAGCTGTCATGGATCACGTAAAAGGGTTTCCCCTGAACCCGGGTGGTGAACACGCCCCGCTCCGCCTTGGTCATGGTGATGATGTCCGCGTCGGCCTTCTTACCCAGCATCTTGCGGTCGGGATGATAGACGATCTCCCCTTCCTGGTCCACGATGAGGTAATACTGCCCGGTATGACCGGCATAGTTGAATAAATTGTAGAACACGTTCACGTCGTAACTCATCAGGAGGATTCCCAGATATTTTTCCCTCATGCCGGCCACGTCGTAGGACTTCATGACCTTGACCGCAGTGATCACCTTGCCGTACCGGGAGTTCAGGTTGACATTGTCCTCGATGCCGAACCAGACCACCGGCGAGGCGGATGCCCGGGCGGCCTCCTGGAGGCGCCGGACCTGGTCGCCGTTGATCTCCTCGATGTTGAGCGTTTCTCCCACATGATAGTGGTCCCCGGAAACCGAAAAGATATCGATGGAGACAAGACCGGAGATGTTGCTGTAATTGCTGAGGATATAACCTATCCTGGCGTGGGTGGAAAGGCGGTCGTACTCATTGTCGATCTTGACGGACAGGACGTTCTTGATCTCGTCCAAACCGGCGATATTGTTGATGAGGCTCTCTTCCTGTTTGACGAGGAGATTGATGTTGTGCTTCTGCAGGGCCATGAAATCGAAGGTGAAGGCCTTGACCTCCTCGCTGAGGGCGGTTTTGGAAAGCTGGTAGGTGGTGTAACTGAGAAGGAGGACCGGCGCCACGACCACCAGGAGGAGGAAGACGATGAGTTTGTAGGTAATGCTAAGATCGGAGAATCTTTGCCACATGTATTTTCGTTCCGGTCCGGATAAATTGGCACAGTCGTCATGACAACCGCGAATGATTTTTCAGTCCCCGCTTCCCGCCGTTGCTCCCGTGCCGCCGCTTTCCGATCATGACCTGAGGGCGGGCAGCATTAAGATCCAGCCGGGTCCGGCGAACGGCGGCGGTTTCGGGACGACCGGAAAGGCTTGTCGCCGGCGGCGCCGCGCCGGAGCGGGCCGCTACAAGTGCACGGGGAGAACATCCACCATGGTGACGGGGGCCGGTTTCTTCCCCCCCAGCATCTCCACCGCCGTCCGCACGCCCAGGTATCCCTGCCGATCAGCTTGCTGGTCGATGGAGATCTGGAGGGTCCCCTGGCGGATGGCCGCCCTGGCTTCCTCCAGGGCGTCGAAGGCGGCGACAAGAACGCCGGTTTTCTTATGCTGCTGCAGGTAATGAATCGTTCCCAGGGCCATCATGTCGTTGGCACAGAAGATCACCCCGATGTCCGGGTGCTTCTGGAACATCCGGGCCGTGACGGCAAAGGCCTCGTCGATCTTCCAGTTGGCCGATTCCGACGCCACGAGGCGGATATGACGATTTTCCCGGAAGGCCCGCACGGCGCCGGCCTTCCGCTGCTCCGCGTTCTTTGCGCTCCTGATGCCCTCGAGAATCGCCGCTTTGGTGGGTTTTTTCACCTGATCGCTGATGTATTTCGCGGCGATATAGGCCCCTTTTTCGTTGTCCACGCTGATGAAGGGCACGTCGGCGAGCCCCATTTTCGCCGCCGGCTCCGGGTCGATCTGATTGTCGATGTTGACGATGACGATCTTCGCCTCCTGGGCCTTCTTGAGGATGGGGATGATTTCCGTGGAACTCGCCGGGGCGATGACGATGGCGTCCACCCGGTTGCGGATCAGTTCGTCGATGATGGCGATCTGCTGTTCTATCGACGTCTCCTTGGCCCCGGTCTTGACAATCAGTTCGATATTCAGTTCCTGTTCCGCCTTCCGGGCCCCCTTCTCCATCGCCACGAAGAAGGGGTTGGTCAGGGTCTTCATTACCAGGGCGATCCGCTTTTTTGCCGGTGCGGCCTTTTTCTCCCCCTGGTCTGTCGTGTCTTTGGAACCGGCGCCGCATCCGACAATCAAAAAAATCGCCAGGAGGGCGGCGCCCGCGGCGGTGGAGAATCTGCTCATATCTTTCCTCCCTATCCTCGCCATAATGTCCTGATTCGGATAAATTTTTCAACGATGATGATATTTTACGGTGAGCGGGGCGGTTGTGTCAAGGATTATCGCCGGGGATGTCAAGAGCGAATAGAGATATACGGTTTGTCGGCAACTGATTCGTCCGCATTTTCTTGACAGATTCGGTATTACTAAGTAATATAACTCTGCGTTCAACGGGAAGAATTCAGGGTAATTGGTCGTTGAGATCATAGGTTAGGCGATGGTTCACTTTTTTATAAACGGTATGGATGCCCCCGGACTCAGGCAAGGTCTTGCGAGGGAGGCGCGGAAAAGATGAGTGCCTTTTTGATCGATCTGCCCCGGTATCCCTTTCTCCAGTATGCCCTCCTCACGGGGCTCCTGGTTAGCGTTGCCTGCGGGATAATCGGGAGTTACGTCGTTACCAAGCGGATCACCTATATCGCCGGCAGCATCGCCCATACCGTCCTGGGCGGGCTCGGGGCCGCCCGGTACTTTCAAACCGCTTATGGCTGGGAGTGGCTCCATCCCCTTTACGGGGCCGTTTTCGCGGCGCTGCTGGCCGCGTTGATCATCGGTCTGGTGAGCATGGGGGCCCACCAGCGGGAGGATACGGTCATCGGGGCCCTCTGGGCCATCGGCATGGCCGCGGGGATCCTCTTCATTTCCCGGACCCCCGGCTACAACGAAGATCTGATGGGTTATCTCTTTGGAAATATCCTGATGGTCTCCCCCGGGGAGCTCTGGATGATCGCCGGCCTCGACATTGTGGTCGTGGCGGCCGGGACGCTCTTCTACAACCACTTCCTGGCCCTGTGCTTCGATGAGGAATTCGCCCGCCTCCGGGGCGTCAGGGTGGAGATCTACTATCTGGGACTCCTATGTCTCACCGCTCTGACCGTGGTGCTCCTGGTCTCCGTGGTGGGCATCGTCATGGTCATCGCCCTCCTCACCCTGCCCGCTGCGGTGGCCGGGGAATTGACGAAACGGCTGTGGCACATGATGGCCCTGGCCACCATTTTGACCATACTGTTCACCACCGCCGGCCTGGCGTTAAGCTACGGGCCCGATCTGCCCGCCGGGGCCGTGACCGTTGTTTTTGCCGGCCTCGCCTACCTGCTGGCGGTTTCGGGGCTGCGGATCACCCGGCGCCATGGCAGGGCGAAACAGCCGTAAGCCCCTCCTTCCGGATGCCCTCAGTAAGTATATGAATCCATTCCGGATCAGGGTGTATCTTTCTTGATGACGTTGGGAGTTGCCTTCTCCCCCAGATAGAACACCACGAGTCGGACCTTCTCCTTGCCGGTGTTGCGGCCGTTGTGGAAGGTGTCAACCACCTCGATGATCACATCCCCGGTCTTGAAGGGGAGCTTCCGGCCTCCCTCCAGCTCCACCGTTAGCTCGCCGGCCAGGACATAGGCGTAAACCGGGATCGGATGCTTGTGCCAGCCCGTTTCGGCGCCGGGGGCGATATCGACGAGCATGGCCGTGACTTCGGCCTGGCCGGCGTCCGGATAGACGATCTGCCTTCCGTTGCCGGTCTCGCTGGTTTTGGTGAGCATCCGGGACGTAACGCCGGTGTCGTATGCCGCCTCCGGCGCCGGCCGGCCCTCGATTACCAGCCTGTCCCCGACAAAATAGCGGCCGGTTCCCTGGTGTTCCCAGAAGGTTTCCCTGCCGTTGCTGTACCTGGCCCCCGAAGCCGATACCGCGGCCGGCAGGGTGACGATCCGGCCGTCGGGCAGTTGGAGGGTAACGTTCTTCTCCTTCAGGTCGAAGCAGGCCGTAAGCTTTTCTCCCCCCGCCGCGGCATAGGCGGCGGGCACCTGCTGGGTTCCCGGACCGCCGCAGGTCAGGGCGGCGGCCTGAACCGGCAGCCATGCCAGTAATACCACAAGTGCCGACAATATCCTGTACATATTCAAGTATCCTCCTTCGTCTATGGAATATGCCTTTCGGGTTTCTTCACAGCGCTTCCCGGATGATGCCGCCGCCCGCGACAAGATCGCCGTCGTAGATCACCACGGATTGGCCCGGAGTGACGGCCTCCTGCGGGGCGTCGAAACGGACGGTGATGCCGTCCTTTTCCCAGGCGACGGTGCATGGCGCCGCCCGGTGGGCGTAACGGATCTTCGCCGACGCCCGGACCGGCGGCGCGTCCACAAGGATATTGGGGGAATCGGCTCTGAGACCCGTCGCCCGGACTTCTTCCTTTATCCCGACGATCAGACGGTTGCCCGGAACGTCCAGGGCCAGGACGTATAGGGGGACCCGATGACTGATCCCCAGGCCGCCCCGCTGTCCCACGGTGTAGAAGGGGAGGCCCCGGTGACGGCCCAGGACCTTTCCCTGCCGGGTGACGATGTCGCCGGCCCGGTATTCTTCCCTACCGTACCGCCGCAGCAGGGAAGCGAGATCGCCGCCAGGCAGGAAACAGACATCCTGGCTTTCCGGTCTTTCCGACCCGGGCATACCGGCCTTTGCGGCCAGTTCCCGCACCTCCTCCTTGCGGTACGGGGCCAGGGGGAACAGGACGTGCCCGAGGGCTTTCCGGTCGATGGAGTAGAGAAAATAGGTCTGATCCTTACGGAGGTCCCGGGGCTTCAGAAGCCGGGCCCCGCCGGAGGCATGGTCCACCCGGGCGTAATGACCGGTGGCGAGGAGGTCGCAGCCCAGATCCCGGACCCGGCGTAGGAGCGTGCCGAACTTGAGGGACCGGTTGCACTCCACGCAGGGGTTGGGCGTCCGGCCCTGAAGGTAGGCGGAGAGGAAGGGATGGATCACCAGCCCTTCCAGATCGGCGGCCACGTCCAGGGTGTGGAGAGGAATGTCAAGCATTTCGCATACTATTTTCGCGTCCACGCCCGCCGGGGAGCCGCCCGGGGCTGTCTCTTCCCCTGCCTCCGCCGGGATGCCCAGGCGCATGGTGACGCCGCAAACCTCGTACCCCGCTTCCCTGAGGAGCCAGGCGGCCACGGAGGAGTCCACGCCGCCGCTGATGGCGATGGCGACCTTTTTGTTCATGATCCGGATTTGCGGCTGTCTATGCCCCGCAGCATTTTTTGTATTTTTTGCCGCTCCCGCAGGGACAGGGATCGTTGCGGCCGATCTTGGGGGTTTCCCTTCGGATCTGTTTCGGTTTTACCAGTTCACCATCCTTGAAATACCAGCGGCCGTCCTTCTTTTCGAAAACCGCCCGTTCGTGGTGCTGGAGAGCGTTATCCTTGAGGGTGAAGCTGGCGATGAATTCGACTGCTCCCTCCTCATCCCGAGGGCCGCCCCCTTCGGTATGGACGATTTCCAGTCCCTGCCAGACGGAGTTTCTAGACCAGTCCCCGGCCCCCTTTTCATCCCAGTCCTTCCGGTGATCGGGGTGCAGGGTGTCCGTAAGGTAGCGTATCTCCTCAAGGGCGTAGGCGCTGTAGCGGGATCGCATCAACTGCTCCGCCGTTTCCGGAAGCCGCTCTCCTTGTATATAGGGCCGACAGCATTCGTCGTAAGTTTTTCCCGAACCGCATGGACAATCCATATTTCCTTATCCTCCCGTGTCGATAATCTTGATAAATCGGTACTTTATGTGGTTTACGCCGGCCTTGAGAATAGTTTGCTTCATCAGGGACAATGTTCGCGGGAAAGATGGCGAACGGGTTTTTTCATACACCCCGGAACAGGATAATGCAAGGTATTATAAGGAGAATTGCCGAACAACAAGCCGCTTGAGGGTGGTAGGGATCCGTCCCGTAAGGAGGGGCGTATCATCCTTCCCGTCCCGGGCACCGCTCGCGATAAAGGCGGTTGACATCCGGGCTTCCCCGGCCTTATACTCCCGAAGCCCGCATGGGGTGGATCATCATTCTAAAATCTGAGGAGGCTTTAATGAAAAAGAGACATTGGTTGTGGTTGCTGGCGGCAGCGTTGGTTTTTGCGTTCGTTCAGACCGGCATGGCGGCGGAGGCCAAGAGGGACGCGAAGAAGGATGCGCAGGCGGATGGGATCGTCATTACGGAAACGGCCCAGATCAAGGCGAAGGTGGAGGATGTCGATACGGCGAAGCGCACCGTCACCCTCAAGGGACCCCGGGGCAACACCGTCACCCTCAAGGCGGATGAGTCCATGGAAAACTTCGACCAGATCAAAAAGGGCGATCAGGTAGTGGCGACCTATATTGAATCCATGGCCGTCTTCGTCGCCAAGGCGGGCGAAAAGCCGGTTACGGGAGAGGTAGAGGTGGTGAAGGCCGCCCCCAAGGGAGCCAAACCGTCCCTCATTGCCGTGGATACGGTCCAGGAAACCCTGGCGGTCGCCGGCATCGATTACAAGAAAAGGAAGATCACCCTGAAATGGCCCGACGGCAAGACCAAGACGGTGAAAATTCACAAAGACGTCAAGGGATTCAATAAGATCAAGAAGGGTGATTCCATTGTGGTGCGCCTGACGGAGGCCGTGGCCGTGGCGGTGAAAACACCCTGATCCCGGGTGGGGACAAGAGAAAAACGATGATTTCCTATTGCTTGCGGCCGCCCCGCCGGCCTGGAGTGTGGCGGGACGGCCGCGGCGGCCAACACTATTCATCCGGACGTTCGGACGTTTCCAGCACATATCCCACCCGGCGCAAAACAGCAGTGATTTCTTGGATGTGCGCGTGATTCCTTGTTTCCAGCTCCAGTCCCACAATCGTTTCATCGATGGCGGCGGCGCCGGCGTTGCGTTCATGATGAATGTGCAGGATGTTGGCCCCCAGGGCGGCGATTTCGTTCAAGATCCGGGCCAGGGACCCGGGTTTGTCGCTCAAGATCAAACGCAGGCGCATGATCCGTCCGTTTTCGATTAGACCCCGCTGAATGATGCGGCCGAGGAGGGGGCTGTCCACATTGCCGCCGGAAATCAGCAGGACGATTCTGGCGCCTTTTTCCGGCCGGAAGGCGCCGCTGATCAGAGCCGCAAGCGGAACGGCCCCCGCGCCTTCCGCCAGAACCCGTTTGCGCTCCAACAGGATCTGGATCGAAGCGGCAATATGTTCCTCCGGTACGGAAACCACCTCATCCACCCGTTTACCCATGATCTCCAGGGGAAGCTGCCCGATCTTTTTGACATTGATGCCGTCGGCAAGTGAGGTTCCCCCCTCCACGGGCACGCACTTTCCGGCGCGGAGCGCCGCCTGTGCCGAGGGACAGGCGGCGGCCTCGACGCCGATGACTTTTACGCGCGGGGATAGGGCCTTGACGGCGCTTGCCACACCGGATATAAGTCCGCCGCCGCCGACGGGCACAAGGATGGTGTCCACATCCGGCCGGGTCTTGATTATTTCCAGACCGATGGTGGCCTGGCCGGCGATGATCTCCCGGTCGTCATAAGGGTGGATGAACGCGGCGCCCCGAGCGGCGATGCTTTTTGCTTCGGATAGGCAATCCTCTATATTGGCGCCGCTGATGATCACTTTGCCGCCGTAGGATCGGGTTGCTTCCTGTTTGCCGATCGAGGCCCACACCGGCATCACGATGGTGGCGGGCAGACCGGCCTGCCGTGCGGCCAGGGCAACGCCTTGGGCGTGATTGCCGGCGGAAGCGGCGACGACCCCCGCCGCCGGGTTGATCCGGCCTTGCCTAAGGGCGCTGATGATCTTGTAGGTGGCCCCTCGAACCTTAAAAGAGCCCGTTCTCTGTAAATTTTCGAGTTTGAGATCGATATGGGCGTCCCATTTCGCGCTCAGGGCCGGAGAATGAACCATAGGCGTCGCCACGATGTGATCCTTGATCGTCCGGGCGGCCGCTTCGATTTCTGCAAGCTCAAGCATAGGCTGCTCCTTTCGTTTGCATGTAGAATTCTTCGCTCAAACTTTCAACCCCGCTCCCGGCTGCTTCGGCCTGAAAACCATTTGCGGTACAGCGCGTCTATCTCGCCACTTTTCTTCATGCCCTCCAGGGCCTTGTTGAGCTTCTCTTCGAGTTCCCGGTTCTCGCCACTGAAGGCGATGGCATATTCTTCCCGGTTCAACACTTCGGCAATCCGCCCTCCCGGAATCTTGCCGGTCGCGATCTGACTCTCCAGGATCGGACGATCATCGATCAGCGCCGCCACCATACCCTGATTGAAGGCCGCCACCATGTCATACTTAGAATGGATTGACTGTATCCTGATGCCGGCGAGCGCGGAGGCATACGTCTCCGCCGTAGATCCCTTGAAGACGCCGACCGTTTTCCCCGTCAAATCCCGGACGCTCCTGATGGGGGAGCGCTCCCCGACGAGCAGGGCCAATCCACCCGTACTCAGATAGGGATGGGTGAAGGAAACCATATTCCGGCGCTCGTCGGTAACGGAGATGGAGGCGATCGCCGCATCGACATGCCTGTTTTGTACCGCATCCAGAATATTGTCAAAAGTGACGGGAACATAGACCACTTTGAAGCCCGCCCGGCTTCCCAGTGCATCCATCAGCTCGATGTCGAAGCCGTTCAACCGCCCTTTTTCCTGATAAGAAAAAGGCGCCAGGGACGGTTCGGTGGCCACCCGGACCTCCGGGCGGAAATCGAACACGCGAATGGAAATGAAGAGCATGGCCATAATCAGCAGGGAGACGGCGGTCACCGCGTACTTGGCCTTGAGGCGCGGATATTTCGGCTCCGCTTTCCGGCCGGTCTTCATGTACCAGAATACAGGCAGTCCGGCCAACGTCAGCGCTATGGACAGGAGCCCGTTCATCGGCTCGGTGGTGAGCATGCCGTAGAACACATAGAAGGCGCCGCCAATGGCGAAGAGCGGCACGAAGGGATACAACGGCACCCGATACGGCCTGGGCACATCGGCGAAGGTCCGCCGGGCCACGATCACCGCCACGAAGGTGAGCATGTAGAAAATCCAGTTCGAAAACGAGGCGATATTGGAAAGCTTATCGGCGTCGAACGCCCGGCTGTAGATAAACGAGACCACCAGCAGGAAGACGATCGATCCGACCGGCGTATTGCTGTCTTTATCGATTCGGCTCCAGATGTTGGAACCCGGCATCTGCCCGCGGACGCCCATGCTGTAGAGGATTCGCGAAAGGGTCATCGTATAGCCGTTCAATCCGCCGATCATGGCTACCATGATCCCGACGGAGATCAGATTGCCGCCCATCAGCCCGAAGAGCTTCTGCGCCGCGATCGCCGAGGCGTCATGGCCCAGCGCGACCATCTGATCGGCCGGAATGACTTTCAGCAGGGCGATGTTGATGCTTACATAGACGATCACCAGAAAACTGATGCCCCCGATGATGGCCCGGGGCAGGATTTTCGCGGGATTCTTGATCTCGCCACCCAGGGAGGCCACCTGCGCCCAGCCGTCATAGGCGAAGAGCGTCGCCAGGACGGCCACCGAAAACGACGTCGTCACCGCGCTTACGCCGCTGGAGGCCGACAGCACCTTGCCGTTGCCCATCCACAGACCGAAAATAGTCAGCAGGGCGATGGGCACCAGTTTGCAGGCCGTGGCCACCATTTGGACCTTTCCCGCGGCCTTGACGCTGATGCTGTTGACGACGGCGACAAAGGCCAGGACGCCGGCCCCCACGACGGGGGTGTAAGGGCTGGGGATTTCAAAAATGAGGCAAAAGACCGAACTGAAGTAGCCGGTAAGCGCCCCGACCGTCGCCGGGCCGAACAGGAAGACGATCATCCATCCGTACAGGAAGGATGTTCGTTCCCCGAACACCTCTTCCAGATAGACGTAAACGCCGCCGGTCCTCGGGAACATGGCGCCTAATTCACATAACGTGAGCCCCCCAGCCGCCGAAAACAGCCCGCCCAGAATCCAGGCCATCAGGGCGGTGCTGGAATCGCCGGCGGCGCCCAGAACCGCCGGCGGCTTCATGAAGGCGCCGGCGCCCAGCACTACGCCGACGACGATGGATATTGCCGAAACAAGACCCAACTCCGATTTCAGCCCCGTTTTTTCCGTTGCTTCCGGCGGCATGCCCATGTACCCGAACCTCCTTCTTCAATAATCGCGTTTTGCTGCCAAGGTTTGATGATTTCGCTGAATCCATGCCCCCCCTATGGAGGTTTCCGCGCCGCAAGACGGGGGAACGGCCGGTGTGATCGGTCATGGAGACTAAACCAATCCATAAACCGAGTCAAGAACGGGTGTGAAGAAGTATGCCCCGCCTTTCCGCCGGTAAGGATAGCAGTGAAGCGGGAGGTTCGATAAAGAAGGTTGACATCCGGAAAATCCCGGCCTTATATAGCCCGAAGAAGATTTCTTTTTTGGGATCGCCGCCGCCTGACTACGGCGGCCGGGGAAATTCTTTTTTGACGGGCAGACCTTTGGAAAAGCAGGCCGGCGGAAAATCTAAAGACATGCAGATCCGCAAGGAAAGGGTCGCGATGGTTTCCGTTGCCTCCAATGCGGCGTTGGTCCTGGCGAAGCTGGCCGTAGGCTTTGTTATCGGCTCCGTCTCCGTAATCTCCGAGGCGATCCACTCGGCCGTTGACCTGTTGGCGGCGGCCATTGCCCTCTTTTCCGTGAAGACCTCCGGCATCCCCGCCGACAGCCGGCACCCCTTCGGTCACGGCAAGATCGAGAATATCTCCGGGACCATCGAGGCCCTCCTGATATTTGCCGCCGCCGTATGGATCATTATAGAGGCGGTAAAAAAACTCATGGACCCCGAACCGATAACGTACATCGGCTGGGGGGTGGGGGTGATGCTGGTTTCCTCAGCGGTCAATTTCGGTGTCTCGCAAATGCTCTTCAAGGTCGGACGGGAGACGGATTCCATTGCCCTCCAGGCCGACGCCTGGCACCTCCGCACCGATGTCTATACCTCCGCCGGCGTCATGGGGGGTCTGACCCTGATCTGGGTCACGGAATGGCTGCTCCCCGAAAGGGGATTTTACTGGCTGGATTCCGCCGTGGCATTGGGAGTGGCCCTGCTGATCATGAAGGCGGCCTATGACCTTACCGCCCAGGCGGCCAAGGACCTCCTGGACGTCCATCTGCCCCGGGTGGAGGTGGAGTGGATACGTCAGGCGATCCGTGCTCAGGGGGCGGTCGTTCACGGTTATCACGACCTGCGGACCCGGAAGGCGGGACATTTCCGCTTCGTTGAGTTTCATCTGAAGGTGGAGCCCCTGATGACGGTCCAGGATTCCCACGCCGTTGCCATGGAGCTCTCGGAACGGATCAAGGCGCAATTTCCTCACACGACGGTGACGATTCACGTCGAACCCTGTGACGGCGAGTGCCGGGAAAAGTGCGTCGCCGGGTGTTTGCTCTCCGAAGATAGGCGCCGAAATATCCGGGCGGCACGGGCCAAGGCGCCCGTAAAGACGAAAGGAGGTTAACGGTCTGCCCAATGGCGGCATGCCGATGCCCTTCGCAAGCAAACAAATGAAATTATTAAATAAAACAAAATTTTAAAATAATTGCATTTTATGCAACAGCTTTAAGAGGCTTATTATCACCAGAAAATATCGATTTGGGAGGCATGTTATGGAACTGAAAGAGGCGGTCAAGGGGAGGCGCAGCATCAGGAAATTCAAATCCGACGCGGTGCCCCGAGCGGTACTCGAAGAAATTCTGGCGGATGCCCGCTGGTCGCCGTCATGGGGGAACACCCAACCCTGGGAATTCTACGTCCTTACCGGCCGGCCCCTCGCGGAATTCAAACGTCAGAATTATGAAAAATCTCTGAGCGGTGCCCTGCCGTCCCCCGATGTCCCCATGCCGGAAAAATGGCCGCCGGCGATGAAGGATCGCTACGGCGCCCTGGGCCGGATCGTCCTTGAAACCCTGGGGATCCCCCGGGAGGACAAGGAGGCCCGCAACCGCTACTATCTGGGGATGACGGGACTTTTCGATGCCCCCTGCCTCCTGGTGGCGTGCCTGCCCCGGGAACTGCGGGTGGAGTATGGCATGCTCGATATCGGTCTCATTACCCAGACAATTTGTCTTTTGGCCTACGACCGGGGGCTGGGGACCTGCATCATGGCGGCGGCGGTGGTCTATGCGGACCTCCTCCGGGACATCGCCGGTATTCCCGATGACCGGCGGGTGGTCGTAGGGATGGCCCTGGGCTATCCGGACGAGACCTATCCCCTCAATCATTTTACGCGGCCCCGGGCGTCATGGGAAGAATTCACCCGCTGGGTGGAATAGCTTATAGGCAGAAATGGTTGACATCATGAACGAATATCAACGGAAATTAAAGACGGCGGAAGAAGCCATCGGCATGATTCGGTCCGGCCAGCGGGTCTTTGTCGCTTCCGCCTGCGGTTCGCCGGTTCATCTGGCGGAAGCCCTGATCAAAAACCGCGCCCGTTTCTCCGATCTGGAAATTTTCCGCCTGCTGGCGATGGAGGCCGCCATCGATATGGCGGCCTATAAACAGGAACTGGAGCATATCTATTCCTTCCGGAGCATCTATCAGGGTTCCGGCCAGACGGAACAATTGCGGGGGATTCGGCGTTTTCTCACCCCCATGGGATTTGCCACCATTCCCCGGCTGCTCCGCTCCCGCAAACTCCCCGTTAACTGTGCCCTGATCCAGGTAAGTCCCCCTGACGAATATGGCTGGATGAGCCTGGGGGTGTCCGTGGATATTACCCGGGCGGCGGCCCAGGCGGCCGATCTCGTCATCGCCCAGGTCAACCGGGAGATGCCCCGGATCAACGGCAACACCTTCCTCCATCTGCGGGATATCGACGTCCTGGTGGAATTTGACCAGGCCCTGCCGGTCCTGTCCGGACCGCAGGAGACGGAGACGATCCGGAAAATTGCCGCGTCGGTGGCCGACCTCATTGAGGACGGCGCCACCGTGCATGTGGGGTTGAGCGAATTTACCGGGGGAATTCTGAAGGCGCTGCATCAGAAGAACGATCTGGGGGTCCACACTCAGTTCATGACGGATGGGTTTATGGAACTCATGCAGGCGGGGGTGGTCACGAACCGCTTTAAGAAGATCAACGAGGGAAAGCTCGTGGCGGGAACCGCCGTAGGGAGCGGGGATCTGTACCGGTTTCTCCACAATCATCCGGCGGTGGAATTTCATCCCGCCGACTATGTAAACAATCCCATCGTGATCGCCCAGCAGGAGCGCATGACCGCGGTCAATGCCGCCACCGCCATGGATCTTACCGGTCAGGTCGCCGCCGACGCCCTCCCGCAGAATTATTTCTCCGGCGTCACGGGGATGGCCGACTTCGTCGTGGGGGCCCTGGCCAGTATGGGCGGTAAATCGATCCTGGTGCTGGCCGCCACGACTCCGGACGGACGGCAGAGCAATATCGTGCCGGAGTTAGGCAGCGGGGCGGTGTTTATCCCCAAGAGTTACGTCCATTATGTCGTTACGGAATACGGCGTCGTCAATCTTTTCGGCAAGAGTCTCCAGGAACGCGCCATGGCCCTGATCAGCATCGCCCATCCCTCGTTTCGCGACGAGCTCTTTCGGCGGGCCAAAGAGCGGGGGCTGATCAGCGCGGAACGGACCCTGGATGAATCCCTCTTCGGCGTTTATCCCCAATGGCTGGAGGAAACCAGGGAATACGGGGGCGTACGGGTGGCCTTCCGTCCCGTCAAGCCCACCGACATCCGTCCCATCCAGGAGCATTTCTACACCATGGACGACAAAGATGTCTCGACCCGGTTTTTTCAGTTGCGGACCACCTTCTACCAGGATCAGTTGAAGGAGATCTACCAGGTGGACTACATCAAGAACATGACCATCGTTGCCGTCACGGGGAACGGCGGGCTCGAAAGGGTGATCGGCGTCGGCGAATACAACCTCGAACCGGCCCACAATCGCGTGGAAGCCGCCTTTTCCGTCTCCAAGGACTGGCAGGGGAAGGGTATTGCCCATGTCATCCTGAGCAAACTTGCCCAGGGGGCCATGAACAACGGCTTCTCCGGCATGACGGCCTACACATCGCCCCGGAACGCCTCCATGATCCGCCTCTTCAAGAAACTGCCCTACGCGATTCGCACCTCCCTGGAGGAGGACTTCTTTGTCCTGCGCTGCGACTTCGGTGAGAAACAGGAAATATGATTGCATCCCCATGCCGGAGGGCCGGAATCAGTTAGAATGTCAAGGACGGGGCTGCACCGCGCCCCCTCGGTTCCCGGCGGCTTACCTCCTCGCTGGGGAGGTAAGCCGCCGGGCCGGGGACCGACATCATTTGCCGCCGCTGCCGCCGGCAGACTTGGCAATGGCCTTCAACAATTCCTTCGCTTGAGGATTGGTGACGTTTTTCCTCACCAGGATGTCCGTGGGCGTGGCCGGCTTGCCGTAATAGGCGGCGTTGAGCCCTTCGCGGATTTTTACTACCGCCCCCTTCAAGGACACCCCCCCGTAGAGACCTTTGGACCGGGCGAAGGTCAGGATGTCCGCACTGAGATTGGCCGTCGAGGCATCCGCCCCGGCCCCCACTGGACCCACGGCCACCGTGACATCCGCCCCCAATTTCACGCTGCTGTTGAGGAGGGCGTTGGCGCCCCTTTCCGTCATCGCCAGGAGGATTATCTCCGACGCCTCGCCGCCGGCCTGGAGCCCGAAGCTGACCTCGCCGATGGTATAAAAAGCCGGTCCCAGCCAGGTATCCGTTTGCGGCTCCCGGACCACGAAGACTCCCGTACCCCCCGAAGCACCGATCACAAAGGCCCCGCGGATCATCTGCGGGCAGATATAGATCCCTTTGGCCTTTTTCACGAGATTACGGAACGGTTTGCCGTCTTTGCCGGCGGTGAAGTTCTGGAAGGTGTACCGGGCTTTTCCCACCAACTGGGTTGCTTCCCGGGCATCGTCCGCCCGCGCGTTGCCCGGGAGGAAGGCGCCGGCGCTCCAGAAGCCGCAAGCCGCCGTCAAAACAATCAACATCTTGAGCAGGGTGGAACCGAAATGGTCTTTCTTCATAATATTCTTGACCTCCTGAAAATTAGTTTATGCCTTATGCGGATCTCGATTTGTATTGTTGTCCATAAGGGTGGCGACGGCGATCAGGCCCAGGATGATCAGGACCCGGTCGCTTACGGACGTTGATACCTGAAAGTGTCTTGAAATCGGTATGATAGAAATATTGACCAGGAAATAATCCAGGTTGGTGGCGCCGGCCGGGGAGGGCGATCCGGCTTTTCTTGTTGGTCATTAACGGAGCATTCATATAAATTTTCATGCCGGGGCGGCACCCGCGAAGGATGAAAATGGTTTATAACGTCCCTACCGAACTTCTGACCATGGCAGCACAGTTTATTTTCTTACTAATATGCGATAATCTTGCATGATAATCAAAATCAGTCAATGATGGAAAACCTCATCGGTTTCGATGTCGCAAAGTGGCAGCAGCCCTTGACTTTCCGGCGATAATAATTAATCTTGATAGTAAATAAAAACGAGGAGGCGGATGATGGCAAACAAAAGCAAGGAGGCGCGGAAGGCAAAGGTCATCGATGCGTTGAACAAGGCCAGGGCTATGGAACTGCAGGCGATTCACCAGTATATGAACCAGCACTACAACCTCGACGATATGGATTACGGAGAATTGGCGGCAAACGTGAAGCTCATCGCCATCGACGAGATGCGTCATGCGGAGATGTTTGCCGAACGAATCAAGGAACTGGGTGGGGAGCCCACTACGGAGCCCGCCGACAAGGTGCGCAAGGGGCAGAAGGTGGAGGAGATATTCTCCTTCGATGCCGACCTGGAGGACGACACCATGGACATTTACAACCAGTTTGTCCTCGTCTGCCGGGAAAACGGCGACAGCGCCACGATGAAGCTGTTTGAAACGATAATCGAGGAGGAGCAGTCCCATTTCAACTACTTCGATAATGTGGACGATCACCTGGAAAAACTGGGGGCCTCCTATCTCGCCCGGATCGCCGGCACGCCCGCGGATACCGGTCCCGCCTCCAAAGGCTTCGTTACCGGCGGTGCCGGCGGGGTGGCTTAATTCCCCGCCATCTCCTGTAATTACCTACCCCATCCCCGTACTAACCTCCCCCTTGAAGGGGGAGGAATAAATGTCTTTCCACGCGACCGTCTTATTTTGGGGTAGCATAAATGGTAAGTACTGAAATACATGTTATTTGGAGAAGATATAATATTTCAAGATGCTTGCCCCATGTCATCTCTCATTCCCCCTCCATCTTGGCCAGGAAGGCATCGAGCTTCATCACACAGAGCAGTGGCTGTAGTGGGCTTTCCCGGTAAATGTCGAGGCAGCTTTCGTGCATCTCGCGGCTGAGGCTCGCACAGCAGTCCTCGAGAATGACGACGCGGAAATCGTTCGACAGGGCGTCGAAGGCCGAAGAAAGAACGCACCAGTGGGTCGCGATGCCGCAGAGCACCACCGTGTCGGCCCCGAAGAGCCTTAGGGTCTGGTCGATGTCCGTCTTGTAGAAGGCACTGAAGCGGCGCTTGGGTGAGTAGATGTCCGTTGCGGACTGTATGAGCAGGTCCGTCACCTCGGCCCCCTTCGTCCCACGGAGGGAGTGATTCTTCATTTTGCCCTGGAAGATGAAGTCTCCGGGCAGGAAGCTGTCCATGGAGAAGATCACGGGGATGGAACGCTCCCGGGCAGCGGCCGTGAGGCGGTTGATTGAGGGCACGATCTCGCGTCCCAGCTCCTTTATGGGCGTCGGATGAGCCCCTTCCAGGGTGTCCTTGAGCATGTCGACGATCACAATAGCGGGTTTCATGAGGCGTCCTTTCATTCGAGTAATTTTTTTGACATCGCTTCCAACGGTACGGACCGTAGAAGCACAGTATTCTCAAGTCAAGGAATACTTTATTGTAATTCGCGGGTAGTGAGAAGGTATATGGTTCGAAGGAGGTCTTCTGGAACCATCGGCTCATCATTTGGGAGCATCTCTCGTCGGGAAGTCTATTTAAGGCGCTTTTTGGGGAGACATAACCGACATGCCAATATTTTCGCTGCGTCATGCCGGATGTAATCGTACCAGAAGTATTAAGGACCCCTGAAGGAATGATCGTTATTATTTCTGATCGAAAGGTTGGATAAACATCCGAATTGCTCAATGGTAGGAGGGAGGCAGCAATATCCCCGATTTGAGGGTGTCGATGGCAATCTGTTTGTCCAAGTTCAGCCTCAGAGAAGCCGATCTATCACCGGAGATCGGGCGCAGAGCAAGCCCTGTTGTGAAGAGCGCCTCTCTTTCTTCTCCTGGAGAAAAAGATCGGTCCTTTTATTCCCACAAGGTATTCAAAGGATCCTTATCGATCAGGTGATCGAAACCTGACCTATCTCAGTGCGGCCACCTTCTGCAGGATGTAGAGCACGTCGGAAAGGCCGATCTTGCCGCTGTTGTTCCAGGCCGAGACGTCGGGGACGGCGGCCTGCACCCCTGCGCAGAGGAGGAGGATGTCGATGGCGTCAGCCAGCCCCGGTTCCTTTGCAATGCCGCAGAAAGTGATGTTAAAACCCTTGAAGTCCTGCACGGCGGTCGAGGAGATCGATTCGAAGAAACACTGGAAGCCCCCGGAATCGTCGTCGTACTGCCAGGCATAGGCGCTGGGGCAGGCCTTTTTGAAGATCTCGTAGTAGGGCTTTTCACCGTCTCCCGCCTGGTGGCCGGCGGTGATCCAGGCTGCATTGAACGGGCCGCCGACGCCGCGGAATGCCCTCAGTTTGGTGGTGCCATCGTGCTCGCTCTCCTTGCACTGCCCAAGGCCGCTGGTGGTCGGCGGCAGACAGAGATGGGCCTTCTGCGTCTTCGCGTTGGCGTCCGTAAAGCTCACCGTACGGCAGGCGTACCCCATGCCGTCATCAAAATATTTCGCCGTCGTCATATAGCCGCCGCAGGGCGTTCCGTCAGGCAGGGGGTCTGCATAGTCCGGCGGCGCGCCGCCGCAATACCTCACTTTGTTCAATTTGAAGTCAAACCAGTTGTAGTCGTTGAAATGGGGAATGTCGATCTGGGGCGAGCGGATGTACAGGCAGACACCCTGTCCGGCCGGTGGAGAATAGCCCGTGGGGTAGGTCGGAACGACGAACTGCTTGTCGGGGAAACAATCCTGGGTAGAAAAGGCCACCGGCGTCCCCTGGTTGGTGGAGGCCATGACCGGGACGTCGTCCCCGGTCCGATCGTCGGGATAGCTTTTCGCGCAGTACATTTGGACATATGTGGGCAGTCCGAAGGCTAATGTGGCTGTAGTGGCGGCACCGCCCGCGGTGGGGCTGAAGGTGGCCGAGACGATGCAGTCGGCGGTGATGTTCCCGGTCGTATAGGTCGTCCCGGACAGGGCGCCGCTACACCCGGTGACGTTCTGAATCGTATAGCCGCTGCTCGCCGTGATCGTCAATACGGCGGGATGGCCTGCTTTCAGGGGCTGCTGGGGGTTATTGATGCCGATGTTGCCCCCGGCCGTAACCGCCGTTGCGGCGTTGCTGCAATCACTGGTTACATCCGTGTCGTTGCCCGATGCGTCCTTCAGGATATAGTCGCTGCACTTCAATTCCGCCGGCGGGTTGGGGCTGGTGCATAGATGGCAGGGCCAATCGCAGCCGATGACAGTGCTTCCGGACTTCTTTTGCAGAACCGACGGGCAGGAGGCCTTCAGATCGCCTTGGCAGGCGCTGGCGAAACAGGCCACCTTGTTTTGCGGGAAGGCGATGCCCGCCAGTTTATGACAGCCGCCGATCGGGGTGACATTGACTGGCAGATTGTACCCGGAGGCCATGCTGACGTCGTAATTCACATTGTCCGTATTGATTGTGGCCTCGAAGAGCGATATGGGGGACATGGGTCCTGTCTTTTGAACCGCACAGTCCACGAGCCCTTCCGTTCCACCCGCCGGGTTGCACTGGCCGGTGAGGCAGTTGAGTTTGTCCCCTGTTTTTACACAGCCGGTCCGGGGCCAGAAGACCCCGGACGTCCACAGCTTCGGCATGCAGAAGACGGCGGTGACGCTGCACAGTCCGCCCGTGCAGGACGCCCCGCCGCTGCAATCCGCCGCTTGTGCGCAGGTGCACTGTCCTTTTACCGTATCGCAGACCCCGGACGCGCAGTCCGCATGCTGTTTGCACCGTCCGGCCAGGGCCCAGTTGCCGTCCTGAGGGGGATAGGATTTAGAGTCCGTGCTGTCGTGCTGTCCGATCCAAACCGGGAAGGCACACTGATTGGTAAAGGTGAAGATATAGGGCTGATCGCCGGAACAGACGTCGGTCCCCCAGGAGGGGGCGGCAAAAACGGCCGGTAGTGCCAGAGCCAGAACGAGGGCGATCAACTTCCACTCCGAGCGGCGTTTCGCTCGATCTCCCAATACGACCCGATTAATCGTGAGAGTTCTCCCTATCGAAATTAACGACATGAAAATCGATCTTTCTTATTTTATAAAACAAAAGACGGAACGGTGTCAATGCAAGAAGACAACAGAGAAGGTCGATTTCACTGAACTATCCGGTTTTCAATAATGATGACCTGGTAAAAAGTCATCATTGAGACGACGATTTAAAAAGCTCCAGAGGCAAGGCGCACGAATCCTGAGGAATGAGACGTACTTGGGCGTACGTCGCAGTGACGAAGGATGAATCGCAACGCCGCATATGGACTTTTTACGATGTCGTCAATAATTTCTGTTGAAGGATTGATGAGGTTTATATGGTGTACAGCCAAAAGCCAAAAAAATGTGAACGAGGCGAAATAGTACGCGGCGAATGCTCCTTGGGAGGGAATTGTTTTGGGTCGGCTTATTTCGGGATCGTCCGCTGCCGTGAAGATGCCAGCGTGTCCGGCCTCAGGGAAACAGGCCAGCCCGTCGTCCTTAATTGCCGCTTCCCGGATCGGCGAGCGGGAGCTCTTGGCGAAGCTGGTGTATGCGGAAGTGATGTCAACAGGATTCGGTGATGACTTTCTGGTGTACGCCTCCATCACCTGGGGCGTCATGAACCGGGTGTGGTTGGGAGAGATGTCGGGAACCATGCGCCGTGCCTACGGCCGGGCATCCGGGGCGTGATCTTCAAGAAGGCACAGTTTAAACCCGCCGTTTCCGGAAGGTCCGCCTTTTCGTGATCTTTCCTCCGCCCCGACAACCCCTCCTGCCGGATCGTGGAAAAAAGGCGTCCGAGAAGGCCCTGGCCGGGAAAGAAAACCCCTTTATCCAGACGGATCGGGCAAAGAAGAAGACCCGTCTATCCCTGGTGAATTTCTTTTATCCCAAATCCATCCAGGCGAATGGGCTTTTAGCGCTCCGGAAGGGAAGCGGTGACCTCACCTTCATCGGCGATGTTCCGACCGGGGGGCGGACCCTTTCCACCGATCGGGTCCGCTTCTATATTATTGATAAGACATTGCTTTTGAAGGGATGGAGTATAGGAAGTCAGTTTTCTCAAGTCACGATGATCTTTTCTTTGAAACTCAGGGGCAGTGACAACCTATGTGGTTTGGCGACGGTCTTTCTGTAAACATCGGCTCGTCATTTTGCCGCATGGTTCGTCCTGAAAGATATAAAAGTACGCGTCCGTCGGATGAACCTTATTTTGGTGGGGAGGTTACCGCGGCGGCGATCTCCCGGCTCAACTTTGCCAATGCCCGGCTCTGAGCCGCCACATAGGCGGTATAATCAGGCCCGCTCATGTCTTCGGTGATTTCCGTGTACCGGACCAGGACGGTTTTCGCTCCGCTGTCGGTCGTGACGGTGACCGCCCAGTTGGCCTTCAGGATGATCTGCCCGCCGAGTTTGCCGTCTATCCGGAGGATGTCGATGGCGATCTGCCTGTCTAAGTTCAGCCTCCGTCCCCAGGGAAGGGAGACCACCCGATACGAGGGCAGGAGGATGGATAGATTCTCCGTAACCGTCCGGGATATTTCCTCTTGCAGCGATCCGGACCAGCGGTCGAACTCCGCAACGGTGATTTCGTTTTCTCCGGATAGACTGGTGATTTGCGGACGGTTCAACCGATCCGGAATGGCGACGGGGCCGAGACCGATAAGGGAGGCGTCTTTGGTTGCCGCGGCGGCTGTCGGTCCTGGCGGCGCCGCCAGCGTATTCAAAGTATAGAAGCGTGGTGACTGCGAAACCCCGCAGCCGGAGAGTGCCAATGCCACCAGCAGGAACAGCGGCCATCCAATTTTCATCGCTTTTCACCTCCTGTCTTCTTCTTGCCGGTAAAGACCGCCTCGGGATGCATTTCCAGATAGTCCGTCAGGGTGCGCAGGGAGCGGGCGATACCGGAAAATTCCCGCAGGGTCTCCTCCAGTTGATAGGCGACCTCCGTATTTCCCTGGGTAAATCTCTTCATGGCGGCGAGGTTGTCGTCCACCTTCTTCAGGGTGGCCTTGGTCTGGGCCAACGTTTCTTTGGCATCGGCGGCCAGTTGTCCGGGTACCCCTTCCGACATGGCCAGGGTCTTCTCCGCCTGCTGGAAGGCCCCGCGGGCCGCCCCGGAGGTTGCCTTGAGATCCGCGAGGACCGGACCTATTTGCTCATTCATCTTTCTTATCATCTGCTGGGCCTCTTTTCCGGCCTGGGCCAGTGATTTGACCCCTTCCCTGGTCTCCGGTGAATTGACGATGCCTTCTATCCCTTCGATAATTTTATCGAGTTTCTTGGCCATCTCCTTGATCGGCAGATCCCGGAGCGCCCTTGTCAATTCCTCATACTGGGTGGGTATTGTCGGTATCTCTCCGTATTCGTTAAGATAATTGTGAAAGATCGCTGGTCTTTCGGGATGAAAATCCAGGGTGATGATGAGCTGTCCCGTCACCAGACTCTGGATGTCCAACTGGGCTTTCAATCCCTGTGTTTCTACGAGATATTGAACGGCTTTGGCCTCGGTTTCCACCTTTTCCCGGGTCCTTAGATTCACAACGCGGTCCTGATCGAGTTCGATAATGACGGCGCTCAACAGCAGTTCTTTTTCCGGATGGTAAAAGAGCCTGATGTCGGCAACGGCGCCGACCTTGACGCCTTTGAAATAGACCGGAGAGCCCGTATTCAGGCCCCGTATGGATTCGTCGAAGTACAGGGAAAAAAATTTCCGCTCCTGGAAAAATTTACCCGAGGAGAAGATGACGACGGCCGCCGTCAATAAGGCCACCGCCCCGACGACGAAAAGGCCGATCATTTTCATGTTAGCCTGCTTGCTCATATCCGGGCTCCATAATATTTTAACATATTGTTTTTTGCACTTTCTTGTTCCAGTCCCGGAAGGAGGGGGCACCACCGATAGCTCCCGTAACCGGTACGGTGGATTATGCGGAGAGGTTTTCTCGGAAATTGAAGTTTCATCAGCATCCCTCCCCAATCGCGGCAGGGCGGCCGTCTGCCAGGGAACCGCCCCGGGTCAGAAAATTCCGCACCACCGGGTCCGTCGCTTCCGCCAGCAGGCTCTTCGGGTCGCCGGCGGCGATCATCGTTCCGGCGGCGGCGTCCAGAAAGACGGAATTGTCGGCAATGGCGAAGATGCTGGCCAATTCATGGGTCACCACAACGATCGTGGCGCCCAGACTGTCCCGGAGCTGGAGGATCAGGTCGTCCAGGAGCCGGGAACTGATGGGGTCCAGGCCGGCGGAGGGCTCGTCGAAGAAAAGGATCTCCGGATCGAGGGCCATGGCCCGGGCCAGCCCCGCCCGCTTCACCATGCCGCCGCTGATCTGGGCAGGATAGTAGTCCTCGAAGCCCTTCAGCCCTACCAGGGCCAGCTTCAATGCGGCAATCTTCCTGATCTGACGTGCTGAAAGCTCCGTGTATTCCTCCAGGGGCAGGGCGATGTTTTCCGCCAGGGTCAGGGAACTCCACAGGGCGCCGCCCTGGTAGAGGACGCCGAAGGTGCGGGTGATCTTTTCCCGGTCGCCTTCTTCCGCCTGCCAGTAGTTGCGGCCGTGGAAATATATCTCCCCCCGGGCCGGCTTTTTGAGACCGATGAGATGCTTGAGGAGGGTGCTCTTCCCGCAGCCGCTCCCCCCCATGATAATGAAGATCTCCCCCCGGCGGATGGTGAATGTCAGGTTCCGCTGGAGGACGAAGTCTCCGTAGGCCATTATCAGGTCTTTAACAGCGATATGCGGCGCGTTGATGTCGAAGTAATCGCTCAATCTATATCCCCAGGATGTTGCACAAGACCGTAATCGCCGCCGTGGCGATGACGATGGCGACGATGGCCGTCACAACCGCCGAGGTGGTCGCCTTTCCCACGGCCGCGGCGCTCCGCTCGCATTGCAGCCCCCGGAGGCAGCCGATGGCGGCGATCAGCACCCCGAAAACGGCGCTCATGAACAGACCGACCCACATATCGTTGAGGCGGATGGCGCCGGTTGTCTGATGATAATATTCCAAAAAATTGAGATCCAGCATGGTTACCCCGACGATGAAACCTCCCAGGACGCCCATGAAATCCGCATAGAGACACAGAAGCGGCATCATCAAAAACAGGGCGATCATCCGCGGCAGGACGAGGTAGTCCATAGGTGGTATCCCCAGGGTCTTGAGGGCGTCGATCTCCTCGGTGGTCTGCATGGTGCCCAGTTGGGCGGCGAAGGCGGCACCGGTCCTTCCCGCCATGATCACCCCGGTCATGATCGCCCCCATTTGTCGAAAGATGCCGATGCCCACAAGATTGGCGATATAGATCTGGGCGCCGAACATGCTCAACTGGATGGAGCCGACGAAGGCGAGGATGAGGCCGACGAGGACGCTGATCAGGGAAACGATGGGCAGGGCCTGTATCCCGGATTCCTGGATTATGACCAGCAACTCCCGGCGCCGAAAGCGGACCCGGCCCCGGAACAGCCGCCCGCAAGCAGCCGTCGCCTCGCCGATGAACGAGAGGACCTCCGCGGTGCTTATCCAGAGACCGTAAACGGCTTGGCCGAGGCGCTCCATCAGGGTCGGTCGCACCTCTTCCTGCCTGGCCCCGGCCCGTTCCGGCACCGCATAGGCCAGTTTCAGCAGGCCCGCTATTCCCGGCGGCAGGCTTTCCCGCTCCACCGCGATCCCATGCCGCTGTGCGTAATCGATGATGTCGATGAGAAAGGTGATCAGGACGCTGTTCCATCCGGTCAGGCCTGAACAATCGAAGGCGATGTGCAGGGGCGCCGGGGATTGTTCCAGTTGATTTTGGACCGCGGCAAAGGGGGGATAATCCCCCCCTTCCCGCCAGTTCCCCAGTAAGGAAATGACCAGCCTCCCCGCCTCCGGCCGGCTAAACTGCAACATTTTACGTTATGTTCTGATCGAGGGCCTGGGATACCTTTCGGGCCAGCCGGCTTTCAGGATCGATCCTGGCGTCGCTGATCATCATTATTTCCATGGTCATGGAGATGCATTTCTCCCGTTCTTCCTTGGTTGGCAGGAGCCTGGCCAGGGACGCGATGGCCCGGTCCTCGTCGATGAGGAGCATGAAGTACTGGTCCCGGATCATTTCCCGCCATTGTTCCTTGCTGATCTTGTCTTCAGGGTGTTTCGCCTCGAGCCTGTTTGCGATGAGACTGGATCGGTAGTCGATCATGCCGATGTGGATCATCGCGGCCATCACGAGGCGGATAAGGGCTTCATTGAAACCGCCTTGGTCCATTCTGTTTTTCAGCTCTTCGACTTTGTGGTGGATCGCCGCTTCCCGGTCCGCGTTTTCCCTTTCCAGGACTTGGGCCTGACGGCCCGGAAAGAGGGGGGCCAAACCCAGCGGACCGTAAATCGTCTTGAACAGGTTCCGGTAGGAATCGTCTCGCAGCTCCCGGTAGGAATCGAGAAAATCTTCGATGGTCTGGGCCATGTCCCGTTCGAGAGCGGCGTAATAGTTGCCCGCGCGGACGGGCCGGCGGTTTTTGCGCACCCAGTCCGCACCGATCCGGAAAGAGACCATGCCGGGATTGAAACGTTCCGAAAAGAGGTAGTATTTCATTCGGCTGGGGTTGAGCCAGCGAAGGATCTCCGCCGATTGTTCCGTGGCCATGAGGCGCACCAGGGGGCCGAGAAACATCCGGTACAGTTCGTCATTGTAATCGGATACTTCCGCCACGGAGGAGAAATAATCCTCGTCCCGGATCTCATCGCTCATGGCCGTGATGTCGGTTATTTTCCGCATCTCGAAGCGGGCCACATATTCGCCGGGGATTAGTTCGGCATGTTCCATGAAGAGGCTTTTCTTTTCGATGATCATTTCGTAGAGCCCCGGCGGCAGCGCGTCAATCATCTCCAGGGTATTGACGAATTCCTGGTGCTGTTTTTTGGCGATGGAGGTCCCCACGAAGATCCCCAGATGACCTACGTCGGGATGGAGGGTATAGACAATGGTCTGTCCCTCGGTTAGGATTGCCTGGTCGGAGCCGTAAACATCGACGATCCAATTCAGGGCCTGCTGGGGCGGGGTGATGTTGTCGCCCTGGGAGGCGAAGACCACGACGGGACACTTGATGTTCCGAAGATCGACCCGCCGGCCGTCCGGAAGGACCACGCCGCCTTTGGCGAGCCGGTTGCCGATGAACAGATTGGTCACGATGCCGTCGATCTCATCGGCGTTCATGAGGAAATAGCCGCTCCACCACTTCTCGAAGTTGAGGTAGCGCTCCGCCTCCTGGTCGACGTTGGCGTAGAGATTGTATTCCTTCCGGAAATAGGTATTGGCGGGATTTAGGTTCTCGAAGTTCGTCACCAGGTAGGAGCCGTCGAATTTGCCGTTACCCAGGTCGCAGGTGAGCGAGGTGAGCCACTTGCCTCCCAAAAGGCCGCCGGTGTAACGCATGGGATTCTTGTTCTTGTTGCCGGCCCAGTAGGACATAGGGGCGCCGTTGAGGATGATGGTGCCCATGAGATCCGGTTCCATGGCGGCCAGAGAGGCCACGGCCCAGCCGGCCTGGCAGTTTCCCATGACGCAGGGCCGGGGCGCTTCCGGATGGCGGTGGATGACTTCCTGGAGGAACAGGGCCTCCGCATGGCCTACATCGACCAGCGTCTGCCCCGGCTCCGGCTTGGGGAAAAACATGACGAAATACACGGGATGGCCGGCTCTCATGGCGACGCCCACCTGAGATTCATGCTTGGAACCCCCGATTCCCGGCCCGTGTCCCGCCCGGGGATCGACGATGACGAAGGGACGCTTTAGGGGATCTATCTTCAGGCCCTCCTCAGGAATTATCCTCAGGAGGGCGTAATTGACGGGATTATCCAGGGTTCGTCCGTCGATGATTGTTTCGTACCGGAACTGCAGCACCGGCGGCTCGCCTTCCTTTACGTGCTCCAGAAAATTGTCCCCCCGCCGGCGCATGACGTCCCAGAAGAGGATGGATCGCTGGCATGTATCCACCAGGTATTCCCAGGCCTCGCGCGCCGCGGCGTTCCCCTGCCAGGCCTCCTCCAGGCTATGGAAGAGCGCGGCGGGATCGTAGGCGTCCAGACATTTCCCCCAGGGAACCTCCGCCGGCGCCAGGGGGGCCTTTATAGCGCCCTGCCAAATGGCCACGCTGGATTTAAACAGATCTTTCAGGAGGACATTGTCCTTCCAGAGGTTTTCGAATCCCTTGAAGAACGCGGCGGGATCGAAGCCCGGAAGGATAGGTTTCGGTTTTTCCCGGTGTTCCGCCTCTTTCCCCGTTCCTGCCGTTCCGGACTCCGGCCTCGCCTCCTCCTTCTTCGTTGCCGGCCGCGAGGCCGACTTGGAGCTCCCTCCCATCGACGCGGCTTCATCCACCGGTTTGGTCGGTTCTTTTGTCTTTGCCGGCGAGAATACCGACTGAGCCGCCTCTTTGATCTTTATCGCCTTTTCCTTCTTCGGCGCTGATTTTCCGGCCATAGCTGCTTCCTCCTTGGCAAATAAGATTACAAATCATGTAAGCAGATGAATCCCTTTTCAGACAAATTGCCGGCGCTCGATGGATTCGATGTACCCCACGTCGCCGGTTTTGATCTCCGCTGCGTTCCCTTCGTCCGTATCGAGGTGCATATCCAGGCGGAAGTTCTGGTCCACCCGGATCAGCACGTCACCGAAGATGAGCCCCCGTCCGCCTTCCTTTCGGACCCGGACCACGTCCTTGTCCCGGAGCCCTAACTTCAGGGCGTCGTCGGTGGACATGTGAATGTGGCGTTTGGCGCAGATCACGCCCTTTTCCAGGTGAATCTGCCCTGCCGGACCCACCACCGTGATGCCCGGCGTGCCTTCGATGTCGCCCGAATCCCGGATGGGGGGATCAATGCCGAGCTTGAACTGCTCCGTCCGTGAGATCTCCAGTTGGCTGTATTTTCTTGCCGGTCCGAGAATCCGGACCTTTTCCAGGCTCCCCTTCGGGCCGATGAGCCCAACCGTCTCCTCACACGCATACTGCCCTGGCTGACTGAGTTCCGATTTCGGCGTCATCGTCCGGCCCGCGCCGAAGAGCAGCTCGAAATTTTCCTGGGTCAGGTGAATGTGGTGTGCCGAGATGCCGAGCGGTACCGGAGTGGTCTTGAAAACCTGCAGATCCTCTTTGGAACGGACCAGACCGATGGCATGGAGGGTGTTGCGGGCGATCATCCGTTCCTCGTCGGCGGGAATAACGAGAACCCTTACCCGGGCGTTGGGCTCGGCAATATCTGCCACTTGGCCTCTTTCCGGCCTGGTTTCGCGGTTTACCTTGTGGTCGATAGTCATCCCGAAGGCCTCTAAACCCTGAAAGATCCGGACCCGGATCTCCGGGGAGTTTTCTCCGATGCCGCCGGTGAAGACTACCGCATCGAGGCCGCCCAGGGCGACGGCGTAGGCGCCGATGTACTTCTTGATACGGTAGCAGAAGACGCTGATGGCGTCCCGGGCCGCGGCGTCGCCGCTCTCCGCCGCGACAAGGAGTTCCCGCATATCGTTGGTCAGGCCGCTGATTCCCTTCAGGCCGCTCTCCTTGTTGAAGATGTTTTCCAACTCGGCGGCGTTCTTCCCTTTGCGGAGGAGATGAAAGATGACCCCCGGATCGACATCCCCGGAACGGGTTCCCATGACAAGCCCCTCCATCGGGGTCATTCCCATGCTGGTGTCGATGCTCCGGCCGTGGTCGATGGCGCATATCGAGGCCCCGCTGCCCAGGTGGCAGGTGATCATCTTGAGTTCGCTCAAGGGTTTCTTGAGAAAACTGGCGGCGTTGAGGGCGACGTATTCGTGGTTGGTGCCGTGGAATCCGTAACGGCGGATTCTTTCCTCGCGGCAGAGCTCGTGGGGCAGGGCGTAGGTGGCCGCCGCCGCGGGGATGGTCTGATGAAAGGTATTGTCGAACACGGCGACCTGCTTCGCCCCGGGGAGCAGCTTCCGGAACAGCTCGATGCCCTCGATGTTGTAGGGATTATGGAGGGGCGCCAGATCGGACACGGATTTGATCTGTTCCAGCACCTGGTCGTCGATGACCACCGGTCCGTTGAACATCCCGCCGCCGTGGGTGACCCGGTGCCCGACGGCCTTGAATTCCCTGACGTCCCGGACCGCCCCGACCTCCGGATCGGCCACGGCCGTCACCATGTGCTCAAAGGCCTTTTCCATGTCGGGGACATTGCCCAGGGAAAGGGTTTTCTTGAATTTGGGGGTGGCGATCTTATGGCGGGCGTCGGCGGAGCCGATCCGCTCGATGGTGCCTTCAATTACGGGATCGCGCTGCGTGGTGTCGAAGATGGTGTATTTCAGGGAGGAACTGCCGCAGTTGATGACGGAGATCTTCATCGGTTCCGCGGCGGAGGTGAAGTAGAGATCGTAGGGGTCGGGGCTGGCCAGCAGAGCGGCCTTGCGAACCTCCTGCTCCTTTTGATAGATGCCCAACTGAAAGACGACTTCCGTGAGATTTTTTGTGAACTTCATCATCGCTTCCGGATTTTTCTTTACCCCCCCCATAAAAACGGGCCGGGGGATCCGGATGAGGGTGCTGGGCCGTGTCGCCCGGTAATTGAAAGCCGCCAGATTTCCGGTAAAGACGGACAGGTCTCCGAAGATCCTCCCCTTTTCCAGCTTCGCCAGCACTTCTTCCGTTTCACCCGCGTTGGGAAGGGACACCGCAACTTCCCCCTCCAGGACAATCCAGGTGTCGTTGTGGGTTTGCCCTGTTTTTTCGATCTCGGCGCCGGCGGGGAAAGCCACCAGTTCCGCTGCCTGGACGCATTCATCCAGATCTTCGTCGGAAAAAAGAGCCATGAAGGGGATGCCTTTGAAAAAATCTTTCAGAGCCTTGGCCATACATTTTCCTCCAGTTCAGAGCCATCAGGTGTTTTCATTTGAAAATGTCCACAACTTGGCAAATATGTTCATTTTTAGTTATGCCCGGCCCGAAAGAGGCGGTTCTTTGCAACCGCCTTTAAGCCTTCCCCGCCGACATACCGCGCAAGGCGCTATCCCGCGTTTGTCGAATAATGCCGGGCTGACGATTCAGCCTATGACGGCGGAAACGGCCATTATCCCTTGGTTTCTGCTGTTGCCAGGAGATAAATCCTTTACGGGGAGGGAGCGGGCTTTTTTTCGGTGTAACCGCTGGCCATTTTATCCGCCTCGGTGATCCAGCCACCCCCCATGGTCTTATAGACATTCACGAGGGACTGGAACAGGTTTCCCTTGGTCTGAACTTGGGAAAGCTGGCCGTTGAACAGGCTGCGCTCGGCGTCCAGAACCTCCAGATAACTGCTGTATCCGTTGTCGTATCGCAGGCCGGCCAGCCTTCGGGTATTCCTGAGGGCCGTCACCTGCTCACCCTGGACGGCCAGCCTTTCCCGGTATTTCCGCTGGTCCACCAGTGAGTCGTCCACTTCTTTGAACGCTGCCTGCACCGTCTGCAGATATTTAACCAGGGCCTGCTCCTGGAGGGCCTCCGCCTGTTTGACCTGCCCTTTTATCTTTCCGGCGGTGAAGATGGGCGCCGTCAGTGAGGCGGCGTAGTTCCAGGTCTTGGCGGGTCCCGTCAGAAGATCGTTCAACTCGGCGCTGGCGAAACCGAAGGCGCCCGTGAGGGATATGGATGGAAAGTAAAGAGCCTTGGCCACGGCGATCCGGGCGTTGGCGGCGACCAGGTTCTGTTCCGCCTGGCGGACGTCGGGACGGCGATCCAGGAGATCGGAAGGAATGCCGGCCGGCACCGCCGGCAAAACCAGTTCATCCAGGGTCCTGCCCCGGGGAATGGGACCGGGATTGCGGCCGAGGAGGAGATTGAGGGCGTTTTCCTGCTGGGCGATATTCTTTTCCAGTTGAGGAATGACCGCCCGGGCGTCTTCGTATTCCGACCGGGACTGGTTCAGCTCCAGCTCGGAAATCACGCCGCCCGCATAGCGCTTCTGGAATATCTCCAGGGAGTCCTTGCGGCTTTTCAGGGTTTCCCTGGCGATGACCAACTGCTGGTCGTAATTGAGGAGATTGATGTAGCCGTTGGCCACCGAGGCCACCAGGGTCATGATCACGGCCCGGCGGGCCTCGTCGGTGCTGAGGAGATCGGCCCGGGCCGCTTCCGTGGCCCGCCGGATCTTGCCCCAGAGGTCGAGTTCCCAGTTGGCGTTGAGGTTGCCCTGGAAGGTGTAGGAAGTAGGTTGCGTCGTCGGGTTCCATCCCGTCGGACCCACTTCCGTCAGGCGCTGCCGGCCGGCACCGGCTCCCAGACCGACCTGGGGGAAGAGATCAGCCCGGGTGACGCCAAGTTTTCCCATGTATTCTTCCACCCGCGCCGTAGCGATGCGGACATCCTTGTTTTCTTGCAGGGACGTCCGAATCAGGTCGTTGAGGACCGGGTCCTGAAATTGCTTCCACCAGGATGTGTTGGCCAGGGCCAGGGCATCTTTTTCCTCGAAACGCCAGTTTCCGGGCGTGTCCACCTGCGGGCGGCTGTAATCCTTGCCCAGCATGCAGCCGCTGAGGATGATTATTGAGGTCATGACGATCAACAGACTTTTTGAGCCGGCGGTGCGCCACGCAGAATAACCGGGGATGATTTTGGTAAGGATGATCATGGCCTTATTTTTCCTCCTTTCCCGGTTCCGTTTCACTTTCCGATGGCGTTCCCGGCGCCGTTGCCTCCTTTTTCTTGTCCACGCGGGAGCTCAGGGTTTCAAACAATTGAAAGAACATGGGAATAAAGAATATGGCGATGAGGGTCGCCCCCAGCATGCCGCCGATGATGCCGGTGCCGATGGAGTGCCGGCTGTTCGCCGAGGCCCCCGAGGCAATGGCCAGGGGAACGCACCCCAGGATGAAGGCGATGGATGTCATGACGATGGGGCGGAGGCGGAGCCGTGCCGCTTCCAGTGCCGCATCGTAAATTGAAAGCCCCTCTGCCCGCTTCATGACGGCGAATTCGGTGATGAGAATGCCGTTCTTGGCGGCCAGGGCGATGAGGGTCAACAGGCCGATCTGGAAATAGATGTCGTTCTCGATGCCCCGCAGGAGGATGGACAACACCGCTCCGAAGAGGGCGAACGGCACGGCCATGAGGACGCCGAAGGGCAGGGACCATTTCTCATACTGGGCGGCGAGGATCAGGAAGACCATGATCAGACCGAAGACGAACACCAGTCCGGAAGTGCCTCCCGCCTGTTTTGCATAGAAGGCCTCACCGCTCCAGGCATAACTGAAATCATCGGGTAGGACATCTTTGGCTGCCCGTTCCATGGCGGCGATGGCCTGTCCGGAGCTGTAGCCGGGCGCGGCGCCGCCGATGACGTTTGCAGCCGGGAAGTTGTTGAAACGGTTGACGATATCCGGACCGGCTTCATACTTCATCGTCACGACCGCCTGGAGGGGCACCATGCTGCCGTCGGTGGACCGGACATACACCTGGGTCAGATCCTGGGGTCGGGAGCGGTACTGGGGCTCCGCCTGGACAATGACCTGCCAGAGGCGGCTGAACTTGTTGAACTGGCTCACATATGCCGAACCGAAGAGGATCTGGAGGGTCTCATAGACGTTCTGGACCGGCACTCCGAGGGTTTCGGCCTTTTCCCGGTCCACGTCCACCCGCAACTGTTGGGAGTAGGCGTTCATGGTCGAGTTTACACCCTGCAATTCCGGCTGCTTATGACAATGTTCGATAAACTTGCTGGTCACTTCCTGGAGCTTTGCGGCATCACCCTCGCCCCGGTTCAATATCCAGAACTGGAACCCCCCCATGTTGCCCAGACCCGGAATGGAGGGCGGATTGGAGGGCATGACCACCCCCTCCTTGATTTGGGAAAAGCTCCGAAAGGCTGCATGGATGATCGCCGGGGCCTTGAGTTCTTCCTTCTTCCTTTCCTCGAAATCCTTTAGAGAGACGAAAATGACGCCGGCATTCGCCTTCAGGGCGCCATCGACGAGGCTGTAGCCGACGAACTCGCTGACGTCCTGGACGGCCGGGTGTTTCATGAAAAACTTTGCCGCCTTTCCCCCTACCTCTTCCGTCCGGTCGAGGCTTGCCGTATCGGGAAGAAAGGTGACCCCGAAGAGGTAGCCCTGATCCTCGGCGGGGACAAAGCTCGTGGGGGTGATATAAAACATGAAGCCGGTGAGACTTGCCATGATGACAAAGACGATCATGGCCGTCTTGGTCTTGCCGAGGACCTTGGCAACGCCGCCGGTATAGCCGCTGGTTATCTTGAGGAAGAAGGCCTCGAACCATTTGAAGAAACCCTTCTTTTCACCAGTCTTGTGTTGGAGGAGCAGGGCTGCCAGAGCCGGAGACAAGGTCAGGGCGACGATTCCGGAAAAGACGACGGAGATGGCGATGGTGATGGCAAACTGCTTGTAGAGCTGCCCCGTCATGCCGCCGAGGAAGGCGACGGGAACGAACACGGCGCAGAGAACCAGCATGATGGCGATAACGGGCCCCGTCACTTCATCCATGGCCTTTTTCGCCGCCTCCTTGGGGGGCAGGTGGAACTCCTCCATATTCCGCTCCACGTTTTCGATGACGACGATGGCGTCATCGACCACAATGCCGATGGCGAGGACCATCCCGAACAAAGTCAGCATGTTGATGGAGAAACCGAAGAGGATCATGCCCATGGCGGTGCCGATAATGGAGATGGGGACGGCGAGAATGGGGATGATCGTGGCCCGGGCGCTCTGGAGAAAGATATAGACGACGAGGATGACGAGGAGGCAGGCCTCGAAGAAGGTAATGATGACGTCCTTGATCGATGCCCGGACGAACTCGGTGGAGTCCATGGCGATCTTGTAGTCGATCCCGTCGGGGAAGTTCTTTTTCATCTTTTCCAGGGTTTGTTTCACCTGGTCCGAGACATGGACGGCGTTGGCGCCGGGCTGCTGATAAACCGCCAGGAGCGTCGCCGTCTTGCCGTTCATCTTCGTGCGCACGGAGTAATCCTTGGATCCCAACTGCGCCCGCCCTACGTCTTTAAGACGTACGATGGCCGAGCCGTCCTTGCTGGCCCGGAGGATAATGTTCTCGAATTCCTGGGGGGTGGTCAGGCGGCCCTTGGTGGTTACGGAAAAGGTCTGCTCCACCGGGCCGTCGGTAGGGGACTGGCCGATCTTGCCGACGGCGAACTGCTGGTTCTGCTGGGAAATGGCATTGGACACGTCAGAGGCCGTAATGCCTAACTGGGCCATCCGGTCCGGTTTCAGCCAGATCCGCATGGCATAGTCCGGCGAACCCAGGATCGCCGTCTGATTGGCCCCGTCGATCCGCTTCAGGGCATCGAGGACGTAGAGGTTGGCGTAATTGGCCACATAGGCCTGGTCGTAGCGGTCGTCAGGTGAATAGACGCCGATGACCATGAGAAAGGAACTCGATTTCTTCTGGACCGTCACCCCCTGCTGCTGGACCGACTGGGGGAGTTGGGGCATGGCGATATTTACCCGGTTCTGGACATCCACCTGGGCCATGTCGGGGTTGGTGCCGATGTCGAAAAAGACCGTCAGGGTCATCGTCCCCATTCCCGTGGAGACGGAGTTCATGTAGATCATGTTGTCGGCGCCGTTGACCTGCAATTCGATGGGAGAGGCGACATTCTGGGCGATGACGTCGGCGCTGGCCCCGGGATAGTTGGCCGATACCTGGACCTGGGGAGGGGAGATCTCCGGGTACTGGGCGATGGGGAGGTTGAACATGGCCACGCCGCCGGCGATGACGATGACGATGGAGATGACGGCGGCGAAGATGGGCCGGTCGATGAAGAATCTCGAGATCATGGCGTCCCCCTACTTCTTTGCCGGAGGGGCGGTCTTACCTGCTGCTGGCGCCATGGCTGCGTCCTTTGCCGCCTTTTCGGGAGGCGCCGCCGCGGCCGGTTTTCCGCCGGAGCCAGTGGCGGCGGCAACATTTCCGGCGGTTGTGTCTGTCTGTCCGCTTGCTGCCGGCGTCTTTTTCTCGACGATCTTTACGGGCGTTCCCTCGGCGAGCATCATGACGCCATCGACAATCACCCGGTCGCCGGGGATCAGGCCGCTGGTGATGAAGATGTCTTCATCATGCCATTCGCCTACGGTTACATGACGAACTTCGGCCCGGCCGTTTTTGTCCACGCACCAGACGAACTGGCCCTTGGCCCCTTCGAAGACCGCCCGCCGGGGGGCGACGATGGCCTTGGGGCGGACGGCTCCCCGGAGACGGACCCGAACGAACTGTCCTGGCTTGAGAATGCCTTTGGCGTTATCCATGGTGGCCTTGATGAGAAATGTCCCCGTCTCCTTGCTGAACGAGGGATCGGCAAAGATGAGATGGCCCTTTTGGGGGTAGATGGACCCGTCGGCCAGGACCAGCTCCACGATGAATTTGTCCCCCGGCGGAAAGCGAAGGGTGCCTTTTTTGATTTCTTCCAGGGAGTTGAGATACTGATTCTCCGACAGGCTGAAGGTAACCCACATGGGATTCATTTTAGCCACATAGGTCAGGAGGCTGTCCGAAGCGGATATATACGTTCCATCCTGTTTTTTTGCCTGACTGGAGAGGCCGGTCACCGGGGAGGTGATGACGGTATAGCTGAGATTGATCTCCGCTTCCCGGACCTTGCCCTGGGCGGCCAGGACTGAGGCGGCGGTGGCCTGCTCCTGGCCCGTGGCGTCATCAAGATCCTTCTTGCTCACGGCGTTTTGTTCTGCCAGGGGCTTGATCCGGGCCAGGTTGGCCTTGGCGGTGGCCCAGCGGGCCTCCTGCTGGGCCAGCTCTCCTTTGGCCTGCTGGAGGGTGGCCTGAAAATTCCGGGGATCGATCCGGAACAGGACCTGCCCGGCTTTCACCAGAGAACCTTCCTCATATACCCGCTTGTCCAGGAATCCTTCCACGCGGGAGCGGATTTCCACCAGATGGGAACTCTCGGTCTGTCCCACGACCTCCCACACTACGGGCGTGTCCTTCGGGGAGATCGTAACCACTGTCACCTCGGCCGGCGGTCGCTGGATGCCCCCTTTCTGATCCTTTCCACATCCCCACGGGATTCCGGAACACAGCAGCAAACAAAATAAAAGAAACGCGATTTTCCCTGGAAAATCACGCTCTGGGATTAAATTGCGACGGCTTGCCGAGCTCATAAGATATACCCCCCGATGAAAATGATGGAAGCTTAACTCATTTTCTATGTCCTGTCAAAAAAAACAGCCCATAGATTTTCCGAAAAGGTCCGTGAAGGCGAGGTTTTGCGGATAGAATGATCATCGTTCCGCCTCGATTGACGGTAATGGAATATCCCTGAACCATTTATGAACAGTAATCACCTCCGGTGATTT
>CAZNDG010000009.1:0-28987 GCA_964571695.1 uncultured Syntrophus sp. | reverse complement strand
AATCACCTCCGGTGATTTCACCGATTGTGGCGTCGGATATTGTTATGATTCATTCATCCGGGGGTTGCGGGATCCTGTCCGCTTCCACCCAGGATTTCAGCAGGGTGAAGGCTACGGCCAGCACTACGGGACCGATGAATATGCCGACGATGCCGAAGGCGATGAGGCCGCCGATGACGCCGGCAAAGACGAGGAGCAGGGGGAGATCCGCACCTCTTTTGATGAGCATGGGGCGGAGGATATTGTCGAGGCTGACGATCCCTGCCGTCCAGACAAGGAGCAGCGAACCAGCGATGGTATGGCCGCTCCAGAACAGCCATACGACGGCGGGAAGCAAGACCAACCCCGGTCCAAGCTGAGCCAGACAAAGTAAGAACATTACCGCCGTGAGCGCCACGGCCGCCGGGACACCGGCCGCCGCCAGGCCGATGCCGCCCAGGAGGGACTGGGCCAGGGCTGTAACTACCACGCCCATGGCGACGCCCCGAATCGATTTTTCCGCCAGAAAAACGATCTCTTCGCCCCGCCGTCCCCCCAGGCGTCCGGCGAAAAGACGGATGCCCGCCGCCGCGACCTCCCCCCTTGTGTACAGGATCGCCGAAATGATCACGGTCAATAGAAACTGGGCGAGGATCTTCCCCAGGTTGCCGGCTTGGTCGATGAACCATTTGGCCGCCTGTCCCGAATACGGTTTGATCCGCGTGATGATCCCTTCCGGGCCGGCGGTCGCCAGGTCCTGCCAGGTAGCCGCAAGGTTGGAGCCAATCAACGGCACATTCTGAATCCAGGACGGAGGCGGGGGGATGGCCGCCGTACGGAAAGACGCCGCCACTTCGTCGATCCGGCGATAGTTGTCGGCAATGGTAGCCAAAGCCGCCCATAACGGTGCCACGAAGACCAGCAGCAGGCCCAGGGTCATCACCAGGGCGGCGAGACCCCGTTTCCCCCCCAGTATTTCCTGGGTGCGCAACATCAGCGGCCAGGTGGTGATCACGATCGTAGTCGCCCAGATGAACGGCGGCAGGAAGGGGTGAAGGATTACGTAAACAGCGATGATCAGGACGGCGATCAACAGCACCGTGAGGGTTATATGGGTTACGTCTTTGCGCTTCGATTCTTCCATGTTGTCCTGGACCAATAGAATGGATTGTCTCTCCCACATATCTTTTCTCTTTTGTCAACAGGAAAATCTTGTCAATTTCCTATTTTCATTGTAGATTACCATCCATAGGATTAAAAAAGAGCAATATATGAGGTTAGAGTAGGTATCGGATAAAATACCGACGTAAGCGACCTCCGCTTTTGAAAATAATGCTGGTAAAGGTTTGCTGGATGCCCCTTAACCCCGTTGCCTGTCCGGATTGCGATCTGCTCCAGAACATTCCCCGGCTGCCGCCGCGGGCCAAGGCTCGGTGCCGGCGGTGCGGCAAGGTTCTGGCGGCCAACAAACCGGGGGCCAATGAACGCACCCTGGCCCTGGCGATTGGAGCGGCGATAGTTTTTATCCTCGCCAATGCCTTTCCCCTCATGGGTTTGTCGGCGGCGGGCCGGGAGGTCGATACGACCATCATCGGCGGCGCCTGGGTGATGTGGCAGGAGGGCCAGCAGATGACGGCGGCGCTCGTCGCCATCTGCGCCGTAATTGCCCCGGCGGTATATATCGGGTTTACGATCGTCGTCCTGGTTGCCTCCCGATGGTATCGTCCCGCGCCGGCATGGGTGGGAGAACTGCTGCTGTGGGCGGAACTGGCCCATGAATGGGCCATGGCCGAGGTGATGATGCTCGGAATCCTGGTCGCCCTCGTCAAGATCGCCGATCTGGCCACCGTCATCGTGGGGGTGGGAATGTTCGCCACCGGGGCGCTCATTGTTCTCATTACCATGATTGCCGTCAATTTAGATCCGGAAGAGATTTGGGAACAGGTGCAATGGGTGGGCTCCGTTGAGCCGGCGCCGGTCGGCGGCCCGCAGGCAGGCGGCGATCGGGAGGCCAAGAAATGAGGGCCGGAGAAACATCGGCCATGAAAGCGGGTCTGGCGCTGTGCAGGCACTGCCGTTTGTTGTCCAGGATCGGGACGTCCGGGGCAGCGAATTACTGCCCCCGTTGCGGTCACGAACTCGCGTACCGGCGTCATGACGCAATCCAGCGCACCTGGGCCCTCATAATCGCCGCCGCCATCTGCTATCTTCCCGCCAACCTGATCCCCGTCATGAAATCAACAACCCTGGTCGGAGCTTCCGAGGACACGATCATCGGCGGGGTCATACTACTGTATCTGACGGGATCATGGCACCTGGCCCTCATCGTCCTGATCGCCAGCGTGATGATTCCCCTGGCCAAGCTCATGGCCCTTGCCTATCTGCTTGTTACGGTGCAGCGCCGTTCGGCGAAGAGCAACCGGGAACGGGTCCGACTTTATCGGCTTGTCGAATTCATTGGCCGCTGGTCCATGCTCGATGTCTTCGTCATTGCCTTCGTCGTCGCCCTGGTACAGCTCAAGCCCCTCATGGCGGCGCAGCCCCGGGCCGGCATATTATTCTTTGCCGCCGTGGTGATATTGACCATATTTGCGGCCCAAACCTTTGATCCCCGGCTCATCTGGGATTCCGCCGGGAGCATGGAGAAGCGAAATGAGTGAAACCAGCCAAACAGCCGACATTCCGGAGGCGACGACCGCACCGCGCAAACGTGCGCGTTTCTCCGTCGTCTGGATCATTCCCGTCATCGCCGCCCTGGTGGGCATCGGCATCGCCGTGGAGCGATTCCTGAACGAAGGTCCGACCATCAAGATCTCCTTCAAGGTGGCAGAGGGTGTCGAGGCCGGCAAGACGTTCGTCAAATACAAGGACGTCAATATCGGTCAGGTCACGGCGGTCAGTCTTTCCGAAGACTATTCCCACGTCGTGGTGACGGCCAAGATCGCCAAGAATGCCAAGAACCTCCTCGTCAAGGATACGAAATTCTGGATCATGCATCCCCGGATTACCATGAGCGGCGTTTCCGGCATGGGAACCCTGCTTTCCGGAAATTACATCGGCATTGAAGCGGGAAAATCCAAAGAGAAGGAAAAGGTATTCGTCGGTCTCGATACCCCGCCGATCATCACCGGCGCTGATCCCGGGCGGCAGTTCATCCTGAAGGCCGAAGATCTTGGCTCCCTGGGCTACGGCTCCCCCGTTTATTACCGCCGTCTGAATGTGGGCCAGGTCATCGCCTACGATCTGGCAAAAGACGGTAAAACCATGGAGATCAAAATCTTCGTGAATTCACCCTACGACAAATACGTCACAACCGCCACGCGATTCTGGGAGGCCAGCGGCATCGACGTCTCCATGGGAGTCAAGGGGCTGCTCGTCCGCACCCAGTCATTGGCATCGGTTCTTGCGGGAGGCATCGCTTTTGAACCCCCTCCCTACTCCCAGGCCGGTGCCCCGGCGGCGGAAAATACCGTCTTTGCCCTCTTCGATAACCAGGAGGCGGCGACGACGAAGCATGAAATGAAAGACGAGCCATTCATCCTCGTTTTCGATGAATCCATCCGGGGCCTGTCCATCGGCGCCCCGCTCACCTACATGGGGCTCGAGATCGGGGAAGTGAAGAAAATCGGCCTTCATTACGATCCGGATTCCTACACCTTCAAACCCTATGCCCTGGTGTCCTATTATGAGGAGCGCTTCTTTTCGCAACTTGACGATAGAGATAAAAAGGTCGCCATCCGCGATCATCCCGCCCAGGTCTGGCAAGACGACAAAAGCACCCAGAAGCTCATCGACAAGGGACTGCGGGCGCAACTGCGCCTGGGGAACATCGTTACGGGACAGCTTTACATCGCCCTGGATTACTTCCCCCGTGCCCCCAAGGTCCAGGTGGACTGGACGAAAAGTCCCCCGCGCCTGCCGGTTATGCCCAGTGGGATGGCGGAATTTCAGATGAAGGTCACGGGTATCCTGGACAAGATCGACAAGATCCCCTTTGATGAGATCGGCAAGGAAACCAAGGCGGCCCTGACCGGGCTTGATCAAACGCTCAAGGACGCCCGCAAGTTGCTGGGGCGCATCGATGCGGAGGTGGTGCCGGAGGCAAAGGCGGCGATGGAAAATTTGAAGCGGGCCGTGGCGTCGGCCGAACGGGTGCTGGCCAATACGGACAAAACCCTGGTGGGTCCCGATGCGCCGGCGACGCAGGAACTGCGGGAGGCACTGCAGGAGGTGTCACGGGCCGCCCGGGCCGTGCGGGTGTTTGTGGAGTATATGGACAAGCATCCGGAGGCCCTGATCAGCGGTAAAGCCAAGGAGAAGCCATAATGAAAAAACTCGGAATGTCCATAATCGCTTGCGTTTTCGTGGCGTTGATCTGCGGATGTGCATCCGTAGCCCCCCAGTTGTACACCTTGAGTCCCACCGCGGTGCCGTCAGGGGATGCATCGGATCTTGCCGTGACCGTCGGCCCCGTTTCCGTGCCGGAAGCCGTGGATCGCCCCCAGATCGTGTCTAACTTTACGCCCAATCAGTTGCGGGTCGATGAATTCAACCGCTGGGCCTCCCCGCTGAAGAACGACATCGCCCGTATGGTGGCCGAAAATCTCGCGGTGATCCTGGGCTCGCCGTATGTGTCCGTATTTCCCCAGTCGGTATCGGTTGCCCCCTCCTACCGGGTGGCCATCGACGTCGTGCGTTTCGAATTTGTTCCGGGATCGGAGGCCAGACTCGGCGCGCTCTGGTCGGTCCGATCCACCGCCGACGGAAAAATCCGTACCGGCGCCACGACCCTGGCGGAATCGATCCAGGAGGCGGCTCCGGCGGCCATGGTCGCGGCCCACAGCCGGATGCTGGGAGGATTGAGCGTTGAGATCGCCGCCGCCATCCGGACGCTGGCGGCGGGAACCCCGAAGGAGGCGGCGGGACCGGCCAAATAACCAAAAACGGCCTTCGCCGCCAGCGGGAAGTGGAAGTGGCTTGCCCCAAATCGGCCTCGGACGTTTCGAGAATGCCGTCCCCGAGGATATGTTCACTGGTCGTAGCCGAATTCCTTTATCAGCCGTTCGCTGTGGGTCCAGTCCTTCTGTACCCGGACGAACAGCGCCAGAAAGATCCGGGCGGCAAAAAACCGTTCCATTTCGAGCCGGGCGGCGGTGCCGATCATTTTCAACATGGCGCCCCGGCGGCCGATGATGATCTTCTTCTGCGAGTCTCGCTCCACATTTATGGTCGCCTCGATGCGGATCAGTTCCTTTCCTTCCTCTTCCTTGAAGGCATCCACGACGACGGCCGTGGCGTAAGGGATCTCTTTGTGGGTATAGGTGAGGATCTTCTCCCTGATGATTTCAGCGGCGATAAATCTCTCCGAACGGTCGGTGAGCATGTCTTCCGGAAAATAGGGAGGGCCGGCGGGGAGGAGTTCCCGGATTTCCTGAAGGAGGACCGGGACGCCGTCGCCGGTGCGGGCGCACAGGGGAATGAAGGCGCGGCAGGGGAAGATAGTCCGGGCCGCGTCGATGAGGGGCAGAAGGGCGGCTTTTTTTACCAGATCCGTCTTGTTGATGGCCAGGATTGCCCGTTGCTCGTATGCTTTAAGCGTTGCCAGCAGCGCCCGGTCCTCGGGGTGGATGTCCTCTCTCGCCTCGATGAGCACCAGCAGAACATCTACGTCTCCCGCCACGTTGCGCGCCGTTTTCACCATGGCGGCGTTCAAAGGCTTATGAGGATCGTGAATCCCCGGGGTGTCCAAGAAGATCATCTGGCCATCGGCCTGATGTTTTATCCCCATGATCCGGTTGCGGGTCGTCTGGGGTTTGGGGCTGGTAATGGCGATGCTCTCCCCCAGGATACTGTTAAGGAGGGTTGATTTGCCCACATTGGGCCGTCCCACGATGCCGATGAATCCCGATTTGAACATCTAAACCTCCTCTTTCAACCACAGAGATAATGGAAGTCCTGAACCGCCGTTTTGATTTCCAGAGTGGCGAGGCGGCAGTGGTTCCGTAAGAACTTGATGTTGCAATTTCCATGTCCGCGAAAGGAGCTTTCTTCCCCGGGGGGGACAAAAAATACCGCCTTCCGGCCCTCGAGATCGGCGCCCCCAATAAGGGCCAGGGTCCGTTCCCGCCAGCGCGCCGAGGCGACCAGTGCCCCGAAGGCGGGATGATAGGGGCCGCCCAGCACGGCGCCGGGTCCGCTGAGGATATCCGTTGCCTGAAGCCCCATGCGGATGATGGCGATCCGAGCTTTTTCCAGGATGTCCCAGGCCTGCCGGCAGAGATCGACGGCTTCGGGGAGAGTTAAAGGCACGTACCGCCCCTGAAGAAAATCCTCCGCCAGGGGGCTGCCGGCGAGGACCAGGGTGGGATGGATGCGTACGCCCCGGAGACCCAGCGCCGTCGTCCGGGAAACGGTATCCAGGAAGGCGCTGCCATCGTCGCCGGGCAGGCCAGCCATGAGATGGAGGATGACATCCAGCCCCCGGTGCTTCAGCATCGCCACGGCGGCGACTGCATCCCGGGCGGTATGCCCCCGGCCGGAGGCGGCCAGAACGCCGTCCTCCAGGGATTGGGCGCCGATTTCCACGGTCCGGACCCCGAATACCGCCAGTCTTTCCACGTCCTCGTCGCGCAGGCAATCCGGACGGGTAGAGACGCGGACCCCAATGACCGTGCCGTTTTCCATATGCCGCCGGGCCATGCGGAGGAGATCTTCCTGCTCTCTTATGGTCAGGCCGGTGAAATTGCCCCCGTAAAAGGCGATCTCCACCGGTTGCTTGGATTTTTTTCCGCGCGCCGCCGAGGCGAGAAACGCCCGTACCTTTTCGTGGAAATAGTCCGCCCCCAGCTCCCGGGGGTCAGTGCCGCCGGAGATCTCCTGATTGCAGAAGCGACAGCGGTGGGGACAGCCGCGGTTACGGAGAAAAAAGGGGATTATCATGGCTCGGCGGCGGCGTTGAAGAAATCCCAGGCCTTTTTAGCCGCTTGCTGCTCCGCCTCCTTTCTGCTCTTGCCGGCGCCGGTGGTCTCCATCATCCCGGCGATCCGGATTTCCACCGCAAAGGTCTTGTCATGGTCCGGTCCGGATTCGGACTGCAAGAGGTATCGCGGCGTCTCGTGAAACCGGTTCTGGCAATATTCCTGGAGGGCCGATTTGTAGTCCTGGAAATGGGGACCGGCGCCGCTGCCTTCGGTGATCAGTTGGGCAAACAGGCCCCTGATCAGCTCAGACGCCCGCTCATAGCCGCCGTCAAGAAAGACCGCGGCCATCAACGCTTCGAAGGCGTCGGCGAGGAGAGAGGATTTCTCCCGGCCGCCGGAGGACTCCTCGCCTTTTCCCAGGAGCAGGCACTCGCCCAGGCCGAACTTTTTTGCCAGGTTCGCCAGGCAGTGCTCGTTGACGACGGCGGCCCTCATCTTGGAGAGACGACCTTCCGTATAGGTGGGAAACCTGTTCATGAGCTCCTCGCTGATGCAGAGCTGCAGGACGGCGTCCCCGAGAAATTCGAGCCGCTCGTTGTCGGGGCAGGGCGCCGTGGGATTTTCATTTGTAAAGGAGCGATGGGTGCAGGCGTTCATCAGGAGACGGTGATCTTTGAAAACGTATCCGAGGGCCGTGGGCAGGTCCTGCCAGCGCGAGCGGTCTTCCCTATCCAAGGGCAGGAACCCCCCAAAGTGAGTTATCGTTGGCCAGGGCGGTAATTTTCGCCGGCAGGACGGTATTGGTCGTTACGGCGCTCCCTTTCTTGAAGACCACGGAAAGATAGTTGTGGGACAAGCCCCGAAGGCGGCCGCCGACCCGTTTTTCCCGCTCTTCTACCAGGATCGGCAGGACGGCGCCGACGAACCTTTCCATATGCTGCCGGCGTTTGTTTGCGCCCAGGTCCCGGAGAATACGGCAGCGCCTCTTTTTCTCTTCCTCCCGCACTTGATTGCCCATCCGGGCCGCTGCCGTTCCCGGCCGCCGGGAATAAGGGAAGACATGGAGGTAGGCAAACGGGGCGGAAGCAACCAAATTCATCGTATTATCAAAGGCTTTTTCATCCTCGCCCGGAAAGCCCGCCATTACGTCCATCCCGACGGTCATGTCCGGGCGCAGGGAGGCGGCCTTTTCCAGCAACGCCTGGAAAAAGGTCCGGTCGTAGTTGCGGCCCATCCTGGTCAGGATGCCGTCATCCCCGCTCTGGAGGGGAATATGGAGATGAGGACATACGATCCGGGCGGTGCTCATTATCCCCAGGATCTCATCGCTGATTTCCCGGGGCTCCAGCGAGCTCAACCGCAAACGTTCGACAAGTTGATAGTCTTCCACGTGCCTCAATACCTTAGCCAGGGTGGAACCGTCCCGGCGGTCCTCGCCATAGACCCCGAGATGGATGCCCGTCAGCACCACCTCCCGATAACCGCGCCGGGCCAGGTTTTCAATGCGATTGATTACCTCCGACGCTCCGATGCTGCGGCTTCGCCCCCGGGCATAGGGGACGATGCAATAACTGCAGAAGGCATTGCAGCCGTCCTGAATCTTCAGGAAGGCCCGGGTGTGACCGGGAAAACGGATGACGGGGGGGATGTCCGCCTCCTGATAGCCGTCGATCGGTGCAACCTGTACCTCCGGTGCCGGGGACGCCCCCATCCCCTCCGGAAACTTTTCTCGTACGGCGGCGATTATTTCCCCCATCCGGTTTTTCTCCCCCATCCCGGCAACCACGGCGACCCCCGGCATTCCGGCAAAAACATGGGGTGCGGTCTGGGCATAACAGCCGGTGACAATGATGGCCGCCCGGGGGTTGAGCCTTTGCGCCCGCCGGATGATCTGCCGTGACTGATAATCCGCGCCGTTCGTGACCGTACAGGTGTTGATGATATAACAGTCCGCGGCGGCGTGGTAATCCACGAGGCGATAGCCTGCTCCGGTCAGACATTCCGCCATGGCCGCCGATTCGTATTGATTTACCTTGCATCCCAGAGTGGCGATGGCCACCTTGAGGAATGCCCCGACGGCCGCGGCGGGGACTTGAGATGTCTGATCGTTTGCATCATCGGTTTCCGCCGGGGCGGCATGAAAAACACCGCCCGATTCCGGGACGGACATGCAGGTCGTTTCCTTTAGCATAACATATTCTTTTCTATGATCTTTCCCATCGTTACCTGAAAGCTTAACCGCTCCACGATTCTTTTGTCAAGACGAAACGCCCATGACGGTATCCCTTAGTGAAGGGGGACGAAAGGGAAGCTTAATGTTCATAAAATGCCGGACCCCATCCCCACCTTAATCCCGCCCTTGAAGTGGATGAAAGGATGCTGGATTTTTTTCCCGAATTCCGTTAATAGGTACCGACAGAGAGGGTTTTGATCAGCGGTCCCTTTGTCCCAAACGGAAGGCGTTCATCCATGGAAGTAATATGGTCTTCAATCAATACCCATCAGTTTGCCGTAGTGGCGATCGTCGCCGTCGCCCTGATCGTAATCTACTTTCTTTTCAAGAACCTCATCAAGCTTGCTTTGCTTTTCCTCCTTGTCATGATCCTGGCCGGGGGTTATTTCTACCTTGCCGCTCCGAAGAAGTCTCCCGAGGACCTCAACCGGGCCATCGAGAAAACCCAGGAACAGACCGCCGAGATTATCGACAAGGGGAAGGTCGCTTATGAGAAGGGGAAGGAGGTTGTACAACGGGGCAAAGAACTTACCAACCGGTTCGGCAAGGTGATTGGCGGCAGCCCCGGCCGGGAGTGATTCCCGCGGCGCGAATATACCGGCCATACCGCGGATGTTTTGGTCTTGGGCGGCTACTCCGGTTTGGACGGAAGAACTAAAAGATGTTGACCTCCATGGCCCGCACCGGGCAGGCGGAGACACAGAGTTCGCACCCGTTGCACTTTTCGGGATCGAAGACCACCTTCCGGGTGTCCGATTCGAAAGAAAGGGCGTCGGTGGGACAGAAGGCCGTGCAGGCTCCGCAATGAACGCACTTGTCGGAATTCTGGTTGACGCTCTTGGATAAGGGCTCTACCTTGAGACCTTTATCCTTGAGAAAACGGATTCCGTCGTCGAAATTCCGCTGGTTGCCGCTCAACTCCAGGACGATTATGCCTTCCCGCTTGGGGAAGATCCGGGCCTTGAGGATGTTGAATACCAGGTCATGGGTTTTAACGAGCTGGCAGATAATCGGCTGGTCAACGTTGTCGGCCGTGTAGTGAATGACTATTTTTCTCGAGACGATTTGTTCCTCCGCCATGATCTCGCTCCCATCGGAATTGGTCGTGGCGATGTTAGGGGAACGCTCTTTTTTTGTCAAGGCTTTCATGAAGATCCTTTCATTTATCGGTTGTCCTTGCCGTTTTTGTCCTCTTCCCCGGCGCCGGCCGCCGGGGGAAAGATATCGAAGAACGGCTTGAAGGGATTTATAGGGTTGATCGAGGAATAATCGATGCCCAAATCCAGCCACTTTTTGAACTGATTGTCCGTCACGGAACGGTAGGACAGGTAGTTTTTGAGGATCTGTTCCAGGTATTGCTGAAAAAAGTCGTTGAGGATGTTTTCGCCGAACCGGATGAGGAGGTGCAGGAGGGGTACGGGGAGCAGAAAATTCTTTTTTCTCGATTCCTCAAGAATCACCTGGGTGAGGATAAAGGCGGTAACGTCCTCCCCGGTTTTGGCGTCCAGGACCTGAACCTGATGGTCCGCGCGGATGGCCCGGGTTATGTCTTCGAGGTTGACATAACTGCTCTTGGCCGTATCGTAGAGGCGTCGGTTGCCGTATTTTTTATAGAGGAGCTTTTCTGCCATAAGCACTTTCCTTACATACAGGATGTATTTAAGCCTTAGCAGGTGTCATGTTATAACGCAACAAAAAAAACTGTTTATGGGTGGAAAAGTGGTTAAGCGAAGGCCCTTGATTTGATAACAGCTCGATAGATAAAGTATAATTTTAGGACCGGCGGTGAATGCCCTGTTTGTTGCGGGCAAAAAATTATTTTGCAATGCAACATTTTTCCTTGACAAACAAAAAAGGAAGGCTATAATAGCCCAAAAACAAACAGGAGGTATCAAAAAATGGAACAGGGAAAGATAGCCAAGCAGATGATCGATTTTCACAAGGCCACCTTCGACAACACCTTCAATGCCATGTCGATTTTACAGGAACAGACGGAGCGGATGGTGAACATGTTCATCGAACAGTCTCCCTGGGTGCCCGAAGAGGGAAAAAACGCCATTCAGGACTGGGTGAAGGCCTACAAGAAGGGACGTATGGATTTCAAGACATCCGCAGACGACAGCTTCAAGAAGGTGGAAGATTTCTTCGCCGGGTTCAACAAGCAGGCCAAGGAAACAAAGGTAAAAGCGGGCAAGTAGCCTGAAATAATTAAAAGGAGGAATGAATATGGATCCGAAACAGATTTCCAAACAGATGTTCGATTTCAATAAGATGGCCTTTGAGCGGTCCTTTGCGGCCATGGTGGTCATGCAGGATCAGGCGGAGAAGATGTTCAATATGTGGCTCGATCAGAACAAGTGGTTCCCCGAGGAAGGGAAGAAGGCCATGTCGGAGTGGGTGAAGACCTACAAGAAGGGCCGGGAAGACTTCAAGTCCAAGGTTGAAGAGGGATACGACAAGATCGAGCAATATCTGGCGCCGACGGAAAAATAGGGCGTGTAGATAAAATTGATTTGGTTGCAAGGAACAATTATGATCTCCAAGTATCAACAACAGGTTTTGAAACGTGCCGCGTCTCTATATACGGACAGGTTAACCGAGACCCCCGAAAAAATGCTGGGCGTAGCCACGGATGTCCTCAAGGCCGGCCAGCTTTACGGACTGGGTGTCATGGCGTATTTCGCCGATTTCATGATTCCCTTCTGGACGGCGTGGCAGAGCTTCAACCGCCTGGAAAAGGAAAAGCTCCGCCGGACTTTCTTTCTTCAGAGCGTGGCCGACTATTACGAATTGATGCAATTCAACCTTCAAATCGCCGAGCAGGGCATGCAGGGCACCGTAAACGGTTTGCGAGATTTCTACCGGAAGGAAACCGCCCAGGCCCTCATGTCCCTGCTCAACAGCCTCTACGGTGAGAAAGAAGACGATGTAGGCAAATACGCCTCCCGACTGGTTCAACTCACCGACGGCGTCATCAACCGTTACCCCGAAGCAATCAAGAATATCGGCGGCGAATTCGGCTTCCACTTCGACGACGGCGGTTACATAAAGACGGCGGAGACGGACCGGTTCGTCCTGTATCAGGTCCTTCCCCGGGATAAAAGCATCACCCCCCGTAAGGATGGGAAACCGGTCATCATCATTCATCCCTATGTACTGGGGCCGAATATCCTGGCCTTTCTTCCGGACGAGAAGAAGAGCTATGTCCATGCCTTTGCCGATCAGGGCATCCCCACCTACATCCGGATCCTGAAGGATATCCAGACAACGGAGGCGGTACAGATCATGACGGGGGAAGACGACGCCCTGGATACCAGCCGATTCTGTGAACTGCTGAAGGCAACCCACGGCCGTCCCGTGACTTTGAACGGTTTTTGTCAGGGCGGTTTTATGGCCCTTCTGGACATCCTCTCCGGCGAACTCGATGGCCTCGTCGATGCCTTGATCACCTGTGTCGCTCCCATGGACGGCACCCGCAGCAGATCCCTGGTGGAATACATGCAGCACTTGCCGGATCGGTTCCGGGACTTGAATTATGCCGTCAAGAAGTTGCCGAACGGCAACGGCATCGTTGATGGCAAGGTCATGAGCTGGGTCTATAAATTAAAGAGCATGGAAAAAGAGGCCCCCTTCGTCACTTTTTATCGGGACCTCAGCAACGTCGGCGGGCAGGGGATCAGCAAGACGGCGGCGGCAATGAACCATTGGCTGATCTATGACCGGATCGATCTGCCGGAGGGCATTACAAAACTGAGTTTCGATTCCTATACGATTCCGGTGGCCGAAGACGGCACCCTGCCGGTAAAGCTTTTCGGCAGGACTCTCAATTTCAAGGGGATGCAGGAAAAGGGCATTCCCTGGCTGCTCTGCTACGCGGAGCGGGACGATCTTGTGGACAAGGACGCCGCCCTGGCGCCTGTAGATTTCATCGACGTGGAAGTAACGCCTTTTCCCAAGGGGCACGGGGCGATCGCGACCTCCTGGTCCGATCCGCGTTCCGCCTGCGCCCTCCACACCCGGTTCGGTAATGGTTACCGGGGGCCGGTGCGATTCCAGCTTGATCTGGAGGAAGGGAAGACAACGAACAATGGATCGTAATTTCTACGAGTTTTGGGGACAGATGTTTCTGAATTTGGCGAAGGGGCAGAAGCAGATCGAGGACTTTCGTAAATGGTTCGGTCAGGGGCTGATGGGTTATGAGTCCATGAATGCAATGTTCCGCAAGGCATACGGACTGGACCGGATCGAAGAAGAATCGCCGGATTATGCGGAAATCTGGAAGAAGTCGGTGGAGACCTTTCAGAAATCCTTTCGGGAGGGACTATCTCTGATGGAGGTGGTTCCCAAAGGAGAATATGAAAAACTCGTGCAGAAGTGCGCCGCCCTGGAAAAAACCACGGCGGAGCAGGAGGAGACGATTCGTACCCTGAAGCGTCTCCTCACCGAAGAGGCGAGCGGCGCTCCCGCCGCCGCCCTCGAGGATCTCCAGGGGCTGCTCAAAAATCAACAGGCCCAGTTTCAGGAACTGGTGAAAAACATGACGCTCCTTTTCGAAAAGGAGCCGTTGATCAGCCGGGGGACCAAGAAGAAAGGGCATTGACCCCTCCGCCGTTTTCCCCGTCACGTTCGGTCCGTACTGCTTCCTGACTCGGAACGAATCAATCATCCGGCTGCGCTCCCTGTGGCCGGATCGATATTATCTTCGCGATGCGAGTATTTATTACCTGATAAGGCGCCCTATGGGGCGTCGATCGCTATTCAATTCCGGTGGTTCATCATGCGGTTTCAGGCTTTGGGGGGGCTTACGAGCGCCTCGCCGTCCAGGACGACGGTTCCCTCCTGATTCCGGCATGTGGTTTGGAGTCGGAGCCTGTTTTTCTCCGTGATTAACTCCACGACCTCGACCCGCGCGGTGATCGTGTCCCCCATGCGGACCGGGGCGAGAAATTTCAAGGACTGGCTCATATAGATTGTTCCCGGACCGGGGAGCTGCATGCCCAGAATGGCCGAGATGAAGCCCGCCGTCAATATCCCGTGGACGATGCGACCCTTGAAAAACGTCCCGGCGGCGTAGGTCTCGTTGATGTGGGCCGGATTCAAATCCCCCGTGATCCCGGCGTAGAGATAGACGTCCGTTTCCGTGACGGTCTTGGTGAACTCCGCCGCGTCCCCCACCTTTATGGTGTCAATGGTTCGTCCCTTCATCTTCCTTTCCTCCCGTCTCGATTCGATAGTTTACCCGGTGGCGGACTTACGCCCCCGCCGTTCCTCATGAACATCGGGCACTTTCCTCCCGGCGGTTAAAACCAGCATTTGTGGGTCCAGGTCGCCTCTTTCATGTCCCGCAGATCGTTCTGCAACATGAGATACATGCTGGCATTCTGGATGGCCAGCCCCCCCTGATAGGCCAGAGCGGTAACGAGTCCGATCTCGTCCTCCGTGAATTCCCGCTTCTTGTCGCAGTATAGACGCAGAACCCCGATGACCTCGTTCTTGGCCTTGATGGGTACGCAGAGGATGGATACGATCCCCTCCTCCTTCTTTTCCTTCTTGTATTGCACCCCCTTGTCCGTATAGGCGTCGGTAATGGCCACCGGTTTGCCGTTGAGGGCTTCAGCGATGCTCTTCTCGGCAGAAATAGGACCTTTTTTCAAATACTTGTCGCTCAAACCGTAACTCGCCACCAGTTGCAGCACCGTTCTTTCGTCGTTGAGGAGACGGATCGAGGCCGCTTTTACCCGCAGGGCCTTGGCCACTTCCTCGGTGAGGGTTTGCAGAATCGTCTTGATATCCAGACTGGCGGCGATATCGGCGGCCAGGTTCAGGAAGAGTTTAGTGTTGTCCCGCAGTTGATCGACAAGTTTCTTGATCTGGATGGCCCAGCCGCCCTGGCCGGCAAGGAGTTGCAGGAATTCAATCTCGTCTCTGGTGAATTCCCTGATTTTTGACGTGTAAATAGCAAGGATGGCAATGAGTTCACCTTTGACCATGGCGGGAACGACGATAATGGAACCGATACCTTCCGCCTTCTTGCGCTCCCGGTTTTCCAGGCGGATATCCGTCGTGGCATCCCTGTAGTAGATGAAGCCATCCTTCTTCAGAATGGGGATGATCTTTTCGGCGTGTCCGTAACCGGCATGGAGATAATCGGCGGACAGGCCTCGCTGGGCGACGGCCTTGAAGATTTCCCGTTCCTCATCCGCCAAAAAGAGGCAGGCCGCCTTGGCCTTCATGGTTCCAATGGCGCTGTCCACGATCAAATGCAACAGGGCGTCCATATCGGTGGTAGTGCCGAAGGCGTCACTGACTTTGATGAACGTCTTTAAATAACTGGTCTGCTTTTCCGGCATTTTTCCTTCCCCCCCTTTAAATCGTATCCTGGATGATTTGCGTTAGTGATGGTTTGACGGTCTGTCTTTTTGCCGCTGATTTTTTTCTCCCCGATGTATGGGAGACCTTCTTTACCCTTGGCGCCGGACCGGCTTTGTCTTTCTCATCGGCCTTTCCTGCCGCGGCGGCAAGGACATCCATGGCCGGTGGTACCGTTGCGGCCATCGCGACCGTATCCGCAGAGTAGGCCGTCGGTAACTTTTCTTCCCCATCCCGTTCCCGAAGCCACCGGACGATCTTGGGGGCAAATTCCCGTTGGCACTTGGAACTTACGTAGATGCCGATATGTCCCGTGTCCAGGGTAATGTCCTCCGTATCGGCGCTGCCGACACATTTGGTAAGCATACCGCACGCCTCCGGAGGAACGAGATGGTCGTACATACCATAGAAATTGAGAAGCGGCATGTTGATGTTCTTCAAATCGACGCGCCGGCCGCCGATCTCGAGCTTGTTCTGGATCAGGAGGTTATTCTTGTAGAAGTCGGAGGCAAACTGGCGGAAGGTCTCGCCGGGAACATCGGGACTGTCGAAGATCCATTTTTCCATCCGGACGAAGTTTTCCACAAACGATTTGCTTCCCATGTTCTCAAAGAATCCTACATATTTATCGATCATCAACCGGGCCGGATTCAGGAGGAGGAAACCGATGTTCATCACGTCTCCGGGTAGGTTGCCGAAGGTGTCGATCATTTTGTCCGTGTCGATGGCCCGCATCCAGATGTGCAGCAGCCCCTTGTCCGTATCGAAATTTGTCGGAGTAACGGTGGTGATGAGATTCTTGATCTTCTCCGGATGGAGGGCGGAGTAGATGACGCTAAACGTGCCGCCCATGCAGATGCCCATGAGATTGATCTTCGGTGCGCCTGTTTCTTCCCGGATGAACTCGACGATATTGTCCATGTAGCCGTTGACATGGTCGTCGATGGTGAGAAAACGGTCTTTCCTGGTCGGGTAGCCCCAGTCGATCATGTAGAGGTCGATGCCGCTGTTGAGGAAGGTCTGGACGACGCTCCGATCCGGCTGGAGATCCAGCATCGTTTCCCGGTTGATGAGGGCGTACGTTACCAGCAGGGGCGTCTTCATGGCGATCTCTCCGGGGGTGCGGTAGTGCTTCAGCTTGACCCGGTCCTCTTCGTAAACCACATCGTAGGGAGTCATGGCCAGGTCGGATTCCAGCGGGCCCAGGAGGACCTCCGACGCCTTGGTGACGGTTTCCTGTGCCTTTTCCGCCTCCGAGGCGATATTGGCTAAAATGAGATCCAGGGATATCTTGGGTTGTTCCATAGTCGTCACCTCCTTCAATAGGGCTTATTTCTTTTCTTTATTTTTTGCGGCCAGTTCCTTTTCGAGAACCCGCACGCGTTTCTTCAGCAGGTAGAGATCCTTGTAGATGTGGTCCATATCCCGGTTGGTGGGCACGGGCAGGGACTGGAGGAGATCCTGCAAGACCTCGTTTTTGGCGTTCGCGAAGTTTTCCACCTGGTCGAGCATCTCCCGGAAGGCCGCCAGGTATTCCGGGGACTTGAAGAGGTTCATGTAATGCCCTTCGAGGATCTTTACCCATAGATTGTAATACTCTTTGGCCTTTTCCGGCACATTTCCATTTTTTGAAAGCTCTTCCACCTTGTCCTGGAGGACTTGCATGGATTTTTCCATCGGCAGATAGAGGAGATAGAAAAACTCCGACAGGGCGGCCTGGAGGATGTTTGCCTGATCCGCCAGGCGATTCATCCGTTCCTGATAATACCGGGTCAATCCCAATTGCGGGATCTGGAAATATTGGCGGAATTCCTCCTCGTATATTTCCCGCCAGAGCTTGAAGACGTCCTGATCCAGATTCTCGAACTTGTAGGCCTCGGTTTTCTGGCCGATCTTGCCGGCCTTTTCCATGGCCTGCTTCTGGATCTTCGCCGACGCCTCCCAGGACGCCCGGGCAATCTTCAGGATGAATTCCGGCATGGTGTTGAACCCTTTGAGTACGGCATCGGCAACTTGCGGATCGTTGAGCGTCGTCGAGGCGGACTGCATCCTTTTCAGGGCCGCTTCCATTGATTCGGCGTAACGGTTCTTGATCCCCTCCCCGACTTCGGATACCTTGAAGGCGGGTGCGGCGGCGGGGACGGCCTTGAGCATGGACGTCCAGAAGTCCGTGGAGGCCTTCATCCAGTCCTGCATCATGGCGTCGAGATTGATCTGGTCCGACTTTTTCTCTTCCATATTGGGCACCTCAAAAAAATAAAGAAAGCTGATAAGGCTGTTGCCTGTTAATAATCGGGGGGTATGATTGAAAGCTGTTTGCTATGATACGATAAAAAAGCCTCCAGTGTCAATAGTGGTTGATTCTAATGAACGGCGGTTTTCCGACTTTTTTAAGGTGGCATCCCGTCTTGTCTTCAGACCGGTCAGGGAGGCGAAGATACCGGCGTCCCTGACGCTGTTTCAATCCTGGAGCAGCCCCTCCCATGGCAGCGCGGGAAAGGTGTTATGGAGGGAGTGGTCGTCTTCCACGAGGTGGTAGCGGAGATCGGAAAAGACGGCTTCCGCCACTGGCCGCACTTCGTTCGGGGGGACCACGTCGTCCTGATCTCCGTGATAGAGATAGACGGGAATTGTTAAGGTGTGGCTCGTATAGGGGATGAATTCATCGAGATTGATGGCCGGGGCCAGGAGGATCAAGCGGAGGACCCGTTCCGGATGGCGGCAGGCGTAAATAGCCGCCATAAGCCCCCCGTAACTGGAGCCCACAAGAATCAGTTCATCCTTACCTGCCAATATCGCTTCCAGCTTTGCCATTCGCTCTTCGAGCGAACCGGTGTAATCCTCGATGATCATCCCCGGGTAAGATTCCCGGAAATAGACCCCTTTTGTACCCTGACTGGTGCTTTCCAGCCCGTGAATGAAAACCCTCGCTGCCGCCATGACCTGCCTCCCTGTTTTCAGCCCGGCGCCTGCCCGCTCCGGGCTACGGATTCTTTGCCGCTCCCATATCATCTTTGCCGTCAAACGGGAATAGCTACTTGTGGCGATTCCGGACCTGACGCGGGATTGGGGCCGGTGGCAATAGCGACGTGTGCAATCGAGGACATTGTGCCGCCGGGACAAAGATTTCCGGGGTCGGTATCCCTTCCATCCCGTTGCTTTCGGATAACGAGTGTGGTAGAAATCCCGGAGCGAAAATATTGGGAAGGTTTCATTCATGGCGCGTATTGTCCCCTTTCGGGCCCTCCGTCCCGATCGTCATTATGCCGCCCGGGTCGCGGCTCTCCCCTACGACGTCATCGACGTGGAGGAGGCCCGGGAGATAGCCGGCGGCAATCCGTGGAGTTTTCTCCATGTGGAAAAATCTGAGATCGATCTTCCGGACTACCCTCATGTCGAGGATGGGTTGGTCTTTCGCACGGCCGCCCGGAATCTCGAGAAGATGCGGGAGGAAAAGATCCTCGTCCAGGATCCGGAGCCATATCTGTACGTTTATGCACAGGAAATGTACGGCCGTTGCCAGTACGGCATCGTCGCCGCCGTCAGCGTCCGGGAATACGAAACGGGGCTCATCAAGAAACACGAACATACCCGGGCGGACAAGGAGCAGGAGCGGATCGGGCATGTGGATGCCGTCAGCGCCCAGACGGGCCCGGTTTTCATCGCCTACCGGAAGCGGGAGGACATCGACGCCGTCGTAAGCCTGATCGCCCAATCACCGCCGGAATACGATTTCGTCGCCTCCGACGGCATTGCCCACCGGGTCTGGGTCGTTGCGGATCCGGCGGCAGTGGGAATATTGACGGCCGCTTTCGCTCAGGCGCCGGCACTTTACATCGCCGACGGCCATCACCGGGCGGCCGCTGCCGCCGCCGTAGCCCGGAGACGCCGCGAGCTTGATCCGGTCCCCTCCCCGGATCGACCTCATGAATCATTCCTTGCGGTCCTGTTCCCCCACGACCAGCTCCGGATCATGGATTACAACCGTGCCGTAAGGGATCTCCACGGGCTTTCCGGCAACGATTTTTTGGCGCGAATTTCCGAGAATTTTAATGTCTTCACCGATTTATCTGACCCTTCCCCCCGTCGTCGCCGCGAGTTCGGCATGTATCTGGATGGAACGTGGCGGCGCCTCGTCTTCCGGAAGGAATTGCCGGTTTCCCCGGATCCGGTGCGTGCCTTGGACGTTTCTATTCTCCAGGAATATCTTCTGGAACCGATTCTCGGCATCGGCGATCCCCGGACGGACCGGCGCATAGACTTCATCGGCGGGATTCGGGGGATGGAGGAACTGGAAAGGCTTGTAGATTCCCGGCGCTTTGCCGTGGCCTTTTCCATGTGTCCCACGACCATGGGGGAGCTTATGGCGGTTGCCGACACCGGTCTGGTGATGCCCCCCAAATCGACCTGGTTCGAACCGAAGCTCCGCAGCGGTCTGTTCGTTCACCTCATCTGAACGGCTCCGGCGGAAGCGGAGATGGGATGGGGCGGCGCTTTCCGGGAGCCGGTTTCGTCTTTAAGCTGCCGGATCGGAGGACCTTTGCCGCCGGTGTGACCGGATCACCGTCGGCAGGGATGGATGAAAGACATCCTGCCGTGCTGAGCCGGGAAATCAATGGAAGGACTGGGGATGGCGAAAACGGGCCATACGTATCCGACCGATAACCGGCTCCGGGAAGGGGAAACGGTGGATGAACTCCTGGGAGGGCGCCTGCGGGTCATCCAGGGGCGCCGGGGCTATCGCTTTTCCCTGGACGCCCTGCTGCTGGCCAATTTCGTCCGGATGAAAAGTGGCGCCTCCCTGCTGGATCTGGGGACGGGAAGCGCCGTGATCCCCATGCTCCTGTGCCGCCGTTGGGACTGTGCCCGGGCCGTAGGGGTGGAGATCCAGGGCGAACTGGCCGACATGGCTAGGCGGAGCCTGGAGCTCAACGATCTCACGGGGAAGATCACCATCATCGAGGGCGATGTCCGGGACGCGGCTAAATTGGTCCCTTTCCGATCCTTCGATGCCGTGACCTGCAACCCCCCCTACCGGAAGTTGCGCTCGGGGCGGATCAACCCCTTGGCGCAGAAGGCCCGTGCCCGTCATGAACTCTTCGGGAATCTGGGCGATTTCCTCCTGGCCGCCGCCCACGCCGTCCGCCCGGGCGGCCGCGTCTTTGCCATCTATCCCGCCCGCCGTCTGGCGGAACTGATCTTCCAGATGCGCCGTCACCACCTGGAGCCGAAGCGGCTCCGGATGGTCCACTCCCGGCGTGAAACGGCGGGCGAATTCATCCTGGTGGAGGGGCGTCCCGGGGCGGGGGAGGAGCTGACGGTGCTGACGCCCCTGTTTATCTACACGGCGGAACAGGTATATACCGCGGCTATGGAGGAGATCTTCAGCGATCTTTGCGTTTTTCCAGGAAGCGGCGGCGGCTGATTGCCCTCGCCATCACCCGCCGGAGGATCTCCCGCAGTTCCGGGTCGGAGACCGCGGCCAGGCTCTCTTTCATGAGCCGTTCGTCCCGGGCGCTCAGGCTGGTGATCTTATCGGTGGGGACAACTATCTCACACTGACGGACCGGCGCCGTTATGGCGCCGATGGATAGATTCAGTTCCCGCACCGTTCCTTTACCGTGGAGCTCGTTGAAGCGCTGGAGGATCTCCTTTTTCAGGAACTGGAGATGGTGTATCCAGACCGAAGAAGACACTTTGACGAAGAGCGTGCCCCTTTTGATGTTGTCAGGGGCTGTTTGGGCGGCAATCCCTTCTCCCACCGCCTCGTTCCAGATCCGGCGTAGATAGGGATCGCTGGTGGTCAGGGGAATCCCCTGCTTTTTCATGACTTTCTGGAGGATATCGGCGAGGGGAAAGGGTTTGAAATGGGAACGCCGGCGGGCCATACATCAGCTCCTCATTTAACACAAAACGGGCATTAACCCGGGGATTTCCCCACCGGGATATTTATATGAAACTCTCATGACGGCACGCCGTCGCAAAGGGGGATGAAAGCGAAGCTAAATGTTCATAAAATGCAATACCCATCCCCACCTTGGTCCCCCCCAAGGGGAGGAAATTTATTAGTGAATTAAGTCAACCACATAGGAACGCATTTTCAGGTGAAAATACGGTTCGCGGCGGTGATCCAAATGACCGCCGGCAGCGATCCGGCACAGGAGGTTATATGTCTTTAGACGCTTTGATTGCCCAGGTCAAGCAACATCCCCGCTATCCGGAGGTCGGGATGATCCTCTGCCATAACGGTGTGGTCCGCGCCACCTCCCGGGATGGACAGCCGGTGACGGAACTTACCGTCCAGGCCGACCGCCGCCGCCTGGCGGAAATCATCACCGCGATCAAAAACCGCCCCGGCATCGTGGAGGTCCTGGCGGTGGTACGGGAAGGGACCCTCCGGGTTGGTGATGACGTCATGTATGTCGTTGTGGCCGGGGACATCCGGGAGAATGTGTTTCCGGCCCTGCAGGATGCCGTGAACACGATCAAGCGGGACGTAACGAAGAAAACGGAACGTTAAAAAAATGGAATGTCTCTGTTCAGAAGCCGCAACGGCGGCGGCGCCGGCAATGCCTCCGCTGCCCGTTGGGCGTTTTCCGTCCGCGCCAGTGCGCCACTGGACCACTGCGGCTCCTCCCCCCCCCCCGGCCGGCGCTCCATGCCGCCGCGGCGGGGGGCACCGGACCTGTCCGTCTTATGATGTTCGCTGCGTCCTACAGGATTTTTCTCAGTTCCTCCACGAAGACCTCGTAAGTTCCCCGGTCAAAGAGGACAAAACGGATCAGTTCGATATCCTCGTGGCTCCGCAGGTATTCCACGGCTGTTTTCAGGGCGATACGGGCCGCCTCACCCAGGGGATAGCTATAGACCCCCGTGCTGATAGCCGGGAAGGCCACGCTTTTCAGCTTCCGGAGCGATGCCAGTTTCAGGCTTTCGGCGTAGGCGCTCCGGAGCAGGTTTGCCTCTCCCCGGCCGCCGCCCCGATAGACCGGCCCCACCGTGTGGATGACATACCTGGCCTTCAATTTGCCGGCCGTGGTAATTACGGCCTGACCGGTGGGACAGCCGCCGATCTGCCGGCACTCGTCCATAATGGACGGCCCGCCGGCCCGGTGGATGGCCCCGTCCACTCCGGCTCCCCCGGCCAGTCGGGAGTTGGCGGCGTTGACGATGGCCTCCGTTTCTTCCTGGGTAATGTCTCCCTGAACCAGGGACAGGGTGCCCTTGTTGACCTTCACTTCCATACCGATCACCTCCCGGCCATAGAGATCTTTACCGCCAATAAAAAACCTGTCCACCGGCGGTAAAAGAGTTTTTTCCCAGTATCCCGGAATTACCTGGGGGATTGAAAAGAAATCTAACCCGCTGTGCCTCCGGATGCAAGAAAAAAACACCGGGAAAACAGTTTGGACCGCCGGTGCTGCCAGTATTAGGGCGGGCGGGAAAAATCGCGGATGGTTACCCCTATCCGTCCGATCGCTGCTTTACAGACGGTCTGCCGGCGACGACGGCGCCGGTGAGGGAGAGTTGCTTTTCTCCCACGTCTTGTTCATAAATAAAAGATACCTGGGTGAGATCGGGATTGACGATATCTACGCCCTTCATGATAATTTTCATATTCGATCTTCATGTGCAGGAACCCAACATTGTCGCCATTGAAGACAAAGCCATGCCAGGATTCATGTTCGGGAAGATTTCCCAGTTCCTTGATTTGGCATGGATCCGCCGGGGGCAAAGCGGGTCGGAAGTAGCGGGCCGTGCGCCCGTTGATCAGCATCGTGGCCATGACGATGACCAGGATGAGATGCAGATAGCCGCCCGCCCGGAGCGCCTTGCGGCGGGCGGGATTTTCGTGACGGTAAGCAAGCGCTTCCCCTGCTGCAAATAATTAAGGTTCATCCGATTCTTGCGTACTTCTTCCCGTACTCGTGATTTTGGGGAAATGGTTTTAGGCAGCAGCTTTCAACCCGTACTGTTCGGGCATGATGAGGAAAAATGGAAGTGCTGCCCCTCATCGGCAACATTTACAAAGCCACACTCGGCTCCATGGCTGATAATCAATGATAACAGTTTGAAAGTCAGCATCTATGAAATGGACTTTTTATTTTTCTTGTTTTCGTACATACGTTTGTCCGCATGTGTCATAAGCTCATCAATCGAACAGGGCACTGCCGGATCATAATATGCGCAGCCGATGCTGATGGAGAGAACGTATTCCCGGTTTTCCAAATTATTGTATGATTCAATTCGATTTTGCAGCCGCTGTGTGAGGATTTCCGGTTTCACATCTGCGCCATCGATGGCCAGGACGGCGAATTCATCTCCTCCCATCCGCGCGATAATATCGGACTTCCGGAAAGTGTCTTTAAGGATAGTAGCAGTTTCAATAAGTGCCTGATCTCCTTTTTCATGACCCAAGGTATCGTTAATCCATTTCATCTTATCAAGATCGGCAAAGAAGATATGCATTCCATTCTTCATCCGGTCTGCCATCTTGAGCTGCTGAATTGCCAAGGTCAAAAACCCCCGCCGGTTATACAATCCCGTAAGCTCATCGGTGATCGAAAGCTTGCGGGCTGCCTCCTCCGCCTGCTTGCGCTCGGCGATTAGTTTTCTGAGTTCGTTTTCCAATTCAACCTGTTTGGTTATATCGCGGGCTTGTACAATGCGGTGTAACACTTTCCCGGAGCTATCATAAGTTGCTGTAGTATTGTTTTGAAGCCATTCATACTTGCCTTCGGGGTTGAGCATCCTAAATAAGATCGTATACTGCTTTTTTTGTTGGGCTAACGCTTCCTGCATTTCTCGTCCATAATGCATTATATCGTCGGGGTGTATATGCGATAAGACTTCAGACACGGTAAGTTTGTCAATATTTTCAGGTTCAATACCAACGTATTCACAAAAACGATGCGAGGCAAAAACCAGCTTTTCACCTTCAAACAATATGATACTGTCTGCGGCAATTTCGGCTAAAGATCTAAACCGTTCTTCACTTTTAATTAATGCTTTGTTTTGAAGCAACAACCGGTCAACTAATTCATTTTCTGAAATATCTTGCGTAATTTTCAATGATTGAATCATGGCCAGGTCTAGCTCAACAACACTTTTGAATTGCATCAACAATTGGTCGTACTCTTCGGAATAAGTATTCTCCTTCCGGTCTAGAACGCAAATGGTACCAAAAGGCTCACCATCTGGGAAATTTAATGGAAAACCAAAGTAGGAAACCATCCCCAATTTTATGTCGGGGTTTTTGTCCCACTTTTCATCTTTTAATGCATTTGGCACTTTTAACTTGTTTTGCGATTTTATTACTGTTTCGCAATACAGGCCATTCCAATGCTCTTTGTCTCCAACATGGTATGGATTATTATCTGATTTACTTGAGATAAATACCTCCATATATTCGTTCTCCACTTTCATTATCAAGGCAGCGGGTACTCCAATTATTTTTGCAAGTAAATCGGCAATACCTTGCCATTTGCTAATGAAACTCTGCGGTATTTGGTCAAATGAATTTTTCATGTATTTATTTTATCCGAATATAATAAAGATGTAAACTGACATTATGCGGCATTACGCGGCAAGACCGCCTTCCATACGCTGAAACTGTCATTAGAGTATGTGATGATATTCGGTTGAAACATAGCATGAATGGCGGAAAATTGACATGCTTGATTTCAGGAAGGTACTGTTGAAAAATTCTCCTTCTTCAACTCAAACATGATTCTTTCGGCAACGATGGTGCCATCCGTGAGGGTGGTCCCACCTGCGACCGGAACGATCGGTGATTCTTCGATCACTTCTTTTCGATGGTCATGACCGCGTTGCCAATGGCCGGCATCAGGGAGACCATTTTGTCGGCCGACAGGGTTTTTGGGTTGATCCAAAAGGTGGTTTTGGCGGCGGTATTTTCGGTGCTGACCATTTCAACTTTCACACACTCATCGGTCTTCACGGTCTCCTTTCCGATAACACATATTTTCACCTGCTTGGCCTTCATGGTCGTCATGTCGGGCACCTCAACGACCAGACTGAAACCCTCGCTGAGCGGCCACCGGGCAATGACCTGGTCAACGCCGGGTCCGTCCTGCAGACTGGCTCCCGTAAATTCCATCTCCATCTTTTTGCCCTGCATATCGACGACAGCCTTGCTCCCCTCTATGGTCATGCCGATCTTCCGGCCCATCTGTTCCATCTCCCTCCAAACCGCGGTGGCATCCTGCCGGTACAAGATCGCATCCTTCATCTCTCCCATGGCCCCGGTCACCACATCAGTAACCAGCCAATCACTGCCTTTCGTTTCGGTGGTCCGCTTCATCTTCATCGCCAATTTCTGGCCCTGGACTTCAAGCGTTGCATTGTATTCCATGGATCCAGCGCTCCATCCGTTTTGCAGGACGGGCAGGGACTTCGCCGTTTTCAGCGACGCCTGCGGTTCATACTTCACCGTCGAGATGTCGACGCGGAGCTTATCAAGAGTCTTTTTCACATCTTCTTCCATCCCTTCCTGGTAGCGGCCCCCCAGGACCTCCGAAAGGAATTTTTCCGTTTCGGCATACATTGCTTTTTTGTTGAGCGGTTTCATGAATCCGTGCCCTTCGTCCGGGGCAAGCAGGTAATCAACCTTCTTCCCTTTTTCCCTCAATGCGATCACGATCTGGTCGGCCTCGGCCTTCTTGACCCTGGGATCGTTGGCCCCCTGGATGATCAGCAGCGGCCGGTTGATCTTGTCGGCGCTGAAGAGTGGGCTGGCCGCGCGAATGGCTTTTTTCCCCTCCTCGGTGTTGGGATCGCCGACCATCCCATAAATAAATGCCCTGAAGGTTTCCGCGAACGCAGGGATGGATTCGAGCAGGGTAAAGATGTTGCTCGGACCGACAATATCGACGCCGCAGGCGTACACCCCGGGGGTGAATGCCAACCCGGCCAGGGTCGCGTAACCCCCGTAACTGCCGCCCATGATGGCCACCTTGTTCTTATCGGCAATGCCCTTTTCGATGAGGTGTTTTACCCCCCATGTGATGTCGTCCTGCATCAGTTTTCCCCATTGCATGTCGCCGGCATTCATGAATTTCTTGCCGTATCCGCCGCTGGCTCTGAAATTGGGCTGTAAAACGGCATATCCGCGGTTGGCGAGGAACTGCACCTCCGCGTTGTATCCCCAGTAGTCGCGTGGTCCCTTGGGCCCGCCGTGAACCAGTACGACCACGGGAAGGTTCTTCCCTTCGCCCCCCATCGGCATGGTCAGGTATGCCGGGATTTCAAGACCGTCGCTGCTTTTGTAAGCGACCGGCGTCATTGAGGCCAGATGTTGTTCCACCTTTTTGAGGGCAGGCCGTGGCGTGTACTGGTGGATCAGTTTTTTCGATTTGACATCGAAAAAATGAACTTCTGCGGCATATTTGTCCCCGCTCACAGCAATCAGCAGTTTCGAATAATCCTTTGTGGCGCTCTGGAGGTAAACTTCACGGCCCGGGAACTGGGATTCCAGGTACTCATAGGTCGATTTCCATTTTTTGTCCTTCCAGTAGTATTCGGTCTTATCTAGGGTGTATTTTGTGGATATGATCTTCCGGGTGTTGTCGTCGAGCATCAGGCCGCCGAAATCGACCTTTTTGTCCGGATCGCTTTCGAGCATCTTCATTTTCCCTGTTTTCGGATCTATTAAAAACAGGGTCGAAAGATCAAGCTCCCCCTTATTGGTGACCAAGTAGCACTGTGAATTGTCTTCGTTCCATCCGGCAACGTAAGCCTGTTCCGTCACGGAGAATTCGTAAACCGGGGTTAGTTTGTTCCCTTCATCCACCCGGAACATGGTGTTGTTGCCCTTTTCATCAGTTTTGCTCAGGATGCGCATTTTCTCATCCCAATCAAAATCGTAACGTGTGATGCGGTCTTTGTTTTCATACAGTTTTGTCAGTTTGCCCGTTGCGATCTGCAGCTCGTAGAGGTCATGCCAGGCGGCATCGCGATCGTTGAGACCCACGTAGAGAATGTTCGGGTCTTTTTTGCTCGCCATATAAATCTGCGCGGCCACCTTTTTCAGCGGCGTGAGGTTTTTCGACGCAGGAACTCCCCCGTCGGCCAGATTGGCCCTTGGATCGACGGCAAAGATGTTCATGTTCTCATCCCCGTCTTTATCTTTCACATATAGGATGTATTTGCTGTCTCTGGTCCAGAAATACCCGTAAAAGGGACGGGTGCTGTTGGTAAGGGGGCGTGCTTTTTCAAAAGGCTCGTCAAAGGATTTCACCCAGAGGTTCATGATCCCGTTGTATTGTTTCATAAACGAGATGAGTTTCCCGTCGGGGCTAAGCTGGCCCCCGGAAATTTCAGGGTTACCGAAAAAGAGATCGCGGTCAATTAACGGTGGCGGCTGGGCTGATGCCGCAGCGGCAACGGTCATCACAATCATGGCCATGAAGAAATTGCGAATCATATCTCTCAACTTTACCATAATACAATCTCCTTGGATTTAAAACCATGGTTAAAAGGCAATTTGACTGCAATATTACACAATAGTTACAACTCTTCCAACAAATGCTTTATTGATCAGATATTGCTTTCCATAGGTGAAATTATAGGAGGGTTTTTTGCCGGTCAAGGCATATTTTTTCACAATGCGTTATGACTGAATATATTCATCCCAATATTCCAGGTCGCCGTAGAAGAGATTGTCGTTGATTTCGGATTGAAAAATTGGACGCCTAAAAAAATTGCCGAACGCTTGCTTTCAGGAAGGAGCGGATCTGCTCCAAAAGGGTGAATTTGGCTTTAAGATTTGTGCGCGCTTTCGATCGCCATTCAATAATCCCTCAACATTTGGGGGTTAACGCTTTGTATTTGAAGTAAATGCGCATGTTTACGAAAATACAGCATGCATGGTTCAAGTGTTAACGCCGTCTACGAAGGTGCACATGACTACTTCACTGAAAAATAATGAATCCCTTTTGTCATTTATACGGGTGAATATTCTCTTATTGCTCCAACTAATACCCGCGATAACCTACCTGACCAAATGGAAGAGTTTTGCAAGCTCAGCATGAAAGAGCACTGCCCTGGCAAATGTGGGGATGAGCATGAAAACCATTGCTCCGACTACGAAGGCAATAGTTGTGTTTTTCCATGTAAGCAGTCCTTTCTTGGCCCACTTCAGAAGGAAGTACAATCCTCCGGGTATGTAAAAAATTGTCGCCGTCACCACACCGGGAGAGTATTCTCCGCTGAGGACAGTAGCGGAAATATGTATGAAGGAATTGGCCAAGACCCACATAGCGGCGGACATTCCGACCCATAGGTATTTAACCGGGTTTTTATAATACAGATAGCAGGCTGTCGCCAGAAACGCAAAGAACATGGCATTTCCAAATATATTCTGCGTCCAGTCGAAATCGCCGAAGTATCGATCTGCCCATGGAACAAAGCCAAGGGAAAATTCCTCCACCATATGAAAGGCGTAGATGAGACATAGAAGAAAAAT
>CAZNDG010000008.1:0-88025 GCA_964571695.1 uncultured Syntrophus sp. | reverse complement strand
TGTCCTCTTTGCCAACGAACAATTTGGGGATGGGAAAGGTCCCATCCTGAACGCGGTTTTCCGGAACCATGGTCTGACACCTCCCAATGCTTTTCTGAAACATGTATCATAGTCAGAACATGATGTCAACTTATAAATCATTTAAATGTCGTTGTAGGGATAACTTATCCGAACTTTTCAACTTTCAGTATTCGGGCCGCAACCTTGAAATAAGAATGTTCCTTCCATAGCGTACGGTTCCCCACCACCAGGAGGGTTCTCTTTGCCCGACTCACGGCGACGTTGAGAAGATTCACCTTGCCCGCCGCCCATTCCTTGTCCCCCACTTTTTTGGGGTCGCCACCTAGATGGATCGTGCCGGTCTGCTCCTGCGGACGGGTAAAGTAATGCGCTTTGCCGATTGCATTCAAGTGATTTGCCACGTCGCGGAAGGGAGAGATGAGGAAGACATCCTCCTTCAGCTTCCGGAGGAGCGCTTTCGTGGCCCGCCCCTCTTCTTCCACCCAGTGGCCGTCCGATCTTTCACTCGCCACATCAATCCAGCGGCTATCCGGGAAGATCTTTGCGCCTCCGGAGACCTTGTCATGGATCATCATGCCGCTGTAAGCAATGTGGTTGCTGATAATGAACATGGGCTCACCGCACCGCCGGTGGACCCGCAGGGGAGCGCCCACTTAGAGCCCTTCGTCCGCCCCGTTGTTTTTCAAGAATGTCCCCAGTTCCGTAGCCTGATCAGCGAGCTTCTGGGCCGAGGTCAGGGAGGACCGCCAGGTATTTCCCACCCCGTAATGACGGGCTAGGGCCTCTTCCGTCTTGTCGGGGATGGCGACGATCGGTTCGAGTTGCCGGGGATCGCCCACCACGACGGTACGCTTTGCCCGCCAGACGGCCCCCGCCGCCGCCTGGGGCAGGGCCTGGCCAGCCTCGTCGATAAGGAGCCAGCCGATTTCCTCCCGGCCGATACCGGCGAGAAACCGGGGCAGGGCGGCAAAGGTGGTGGAAAGCACGGGGCAGACCAGGCAGAGGCTCTGGAAGGCCAAGAGGCGAAGCCCGTCGTCCAGATTCTTGCCCTTCAGCCAGTCCACGGCCAGGCCGAGATTGCACCGCATCTCTTTATGATTGGCCTCGATAAAGGCCCGGTGCAGGGCCAGGGCGGCAAGGAAAACCCTGGTTCGGGCCTGCTGCCACTCCCGGACGGCCCAGGGAGAGGATTTTTCCCGGACGGCATCGTCATCTTCTTCTGCCCGGGGTCACCGATTGCCGAGCCATTCCTTTTCCCCGTCCAAAGCTACCCGGAGTTTCTCTTCCTCCTTTTGCAATGCCGGTACCTCCCTATCCAGGTTCAGCACCCCCTCCCGCAGCCCCTTTATCTCCTCCCGCGCCACCCGCAGGGCGACGACAAGCTCCCTCCGCTTTGCTGTCGCCGCGTCTAAAGCCGCCACACATCGGGCGTAATCCGCTCTCCCGGCCCGATACTTCCGTCCCGAAGCCATCAGGGAGCGGCAAAATCCTTTCAGCAGCCCCGCCCCATGAAGCCAATGACCATCCCGCGCCGCCCCGGCAGCGGCAAAGGCGTCATCGGCAGCCTTCTTTTCCCTCTGCAGCCGCTGCTCTTCCGCCTCCTTATCCGACAGTTCCTTCCATCACCGGGACCGCCGTTCCTCCACTTCTGCCCTTTCTTCCTTTTTCTTCGCCATTTCACCCGGGCGGCGGGAGGCTTCTATAAGCCTCTCGCGGATCTCCTGCTCATCCTTTAGGGCCCGGCGATGTCACCGCCTCCGGCCATGACATCGCCGGCCGTTTTATCTCATCCGCGATGGCATCCAGATAGGCATCCATGTAAAGGTCGGCATAGCCCTGCCCGCGGGTCCCTCCTTTATGACCATCCTCCTTCCCGCCGTCGGCGGTCTGGTTTTTCTTCTTGAACGCCCAGAAGCGGGCAATGAAGTCATTCCGGTGGGCTTTACGGCCCAACCTTGCGGCGATGAGGCCCCAGGCCCTCTTTTCGTCGTCGTTATCCGCGGCGCTGGCCGGCGTCATTCTTTATTTGCCTCCCATTCCCTCAAACTGCCTTCGGCAAATGGGCAGGGAAGTAAATGTCGTGCATGGGGTATTACAACCCCCATGATTCAATAGCGGCCGCTATAACCAATAAGAAGCGCCTACGGCAATGGCATTCCCCAATTAGAAAATGTCGCCGTATCTCCGGGCCTGCCCTCGTATCAGCAATGGCCATACCAAGAGAAGAAAGCAGACAAAACAGGCATTGCCGACATGTAGAAGTGTTTATAATTATTTTTGAAACTGATAGGAAAGATAAACCGCCACGTCTTGGCTTTGCGCATAGTTTTTCACATCGCGCTGGCTAATCATGTGGGTAACGAGAACCGGAAACGCTTTAAGGCCCCCGGTATCGATGCGGGCAACGCGCTTGATAAACGCCTGGACATCTTTTTTGCTGAGCTGCGCCTTGCTTTCGCCGACGATGAGCAGATCCTGTCCATCCTTCTTTGCCCGGCCCAAGATATTTACCTCGACATCCGCACCTTTATTGTCGGCCAGATAATCCCGGTACAGAGGCTCTTCACAGGATACTCCATAGTCGGCCGCCAGGAGGGCGGGGAGATAAACATAAGCACTATTTTCCAGGGTATAACCCACGGTCATGGCCAGACCGCCAAGCTGACGGTTCGTTTCATCGAGGCGGCGGGATAAATGATATACCGCCTCTTCGGTGCGTTTCTGCGCCTGGGCAAGCTCCTCCACCCGCTGTTCCGTGCGCTTCTGCGCCTGGGCAAGCTCCTCCACCCGCTCTTCCGTGCGCTTCTGCGCCTGGGCAAGCTCCTCCACCCGCTCTTCCGTGCGCTTCTGCGCCTGGGCAAGCTCGGCGACGACCTGCTTCAACTCCCGAAAATCTTCTTTGGTGACCGTGTTTTTAAGATCATCGTAAATTGAGCCGATCGCCCTCGTTAAGGCTCGGGCAGGGGCCTCGCCAAAAGTGTCGCTCAACTCTTCAAACAATCTCAAAGTATTTATCATAGCCGCTATATTTCCTTTTCTATTTTAGCATTTTAGTCCGGCGTTCAGGAAAAGTCAATGCTCATTTGCGGCGCAGCCCACATCATCCATAGCATCGCAAAGGGCTTTCGATAGGCATTGATCGGAAGACATGGCCGATTCTGGTTATGGCCGGATTCCCCGATCAGTTCATCCGGTGCAAGCATACCACATGTGTTTTCGTTTTTGCTCATGGTCATTCACAACCCGGCAACGTATCTCCTTCCATCAGGCCGCTTGCTCCAGATGCATGTGTCCAGGTCCAGCTCGGCGGCACTGACGAAAGACAAGGCATCATAGAGTAGGTTGGGTTTGCGGACGGCATCCACCTTCCGCATTGCGGCGCTTAACTCCTGCCGGTAAAATTTGTCGAAATCTTTTCGGCCGCTCATGTTGGCGGCCCATCCCCGTCAATGGGATTATTGGTGAAAAAGGCCTTTTACATCCGGCCGCGCCCTTTCCCCCTCCGAGATGGCGTACCATTCAAATTCCCGATAGCTCATGAGGAACGCCATGATGTTGGTGGGAAACATCTTCACGGCATTGTTGTATTCCGTAATGCCGGCGCTCAGGGCACGCCGGGCTGCCGATAGCTGTTCCTCCACCTCTTTTAGGGCCGCCTGGAGTTGGAGGAAGTTGTCGCTGACCCGCAGGGCCGGATAGTTTTCCACCGATCAGACGATATTGCACATCAGAGATTCCATCCGCCGGTCCATATCCACCCGCTCGGGTAGAGAAAGGACTCCGGAGATGGCCTTCACCCGCATTTCGGTGAGCTGGTTGAGGAGGTTTTGTTCATAGTACATGTACATCTTCACGGTCCCGACAAGATTGGGAATGAGATCGCAGCGCTTCTTCAACGAGGCGTCGAGGCAGGACAGGACGTATTTATACCGTTTTTCCTCTCCACCAGGATATTGTAAAGCTGGGTGATCTTCGACAGAGCCACCTTCAGGACTATCGCCTTCACCGTCATCGCCACTATAATCTTCATAATCTCCATGCCTTTCCTCTTTTTCCTTTCCTTGCGTTTTCTCCTTGTCAAAAATGAGCGCGCCGCTTTGAAAACAAGAGACGTTTTGCGTGTCTGCCCCCGTAAGAGTAAGCGCCATGCCAAAGGACAAAAGCAGGGGGTAAAGCGCCTTCCCTGCATAATTAAGTATATATAATTGTTGAGCATTATCGGATTGCGATTAATTGGTGCGTAGAGGAAGGGCCCGGAACGGATGCCATCTTTGACCGGGGCTGCATCAACCCCGGTTGGGGGACAATCAACTTCGGTTGATGGTGGAAATTGCGATTGGGTCAAATCAAGCGGTGCGGAACGGGGCTCAACAAAGAGATTATTTGTCGGGAAAACATACTGCCATACCAACTTCTTGACCTCATTGGGGGGGCAATATAATTGACAAAATCATATCGATCATGGTACCGTAGCACAAAATTAATCGATGGAGGCATTGGCATGCAATTAGTCACCATATCGCCAAAATATCAAGTCGTCATCCCTAAATCAGTCAGGGAGGCATTGAAGCTTTATCCTGGACAAAAGATGCAAATAGTTGAATATGGCGGGCGCATTGAACTAATACCGGAACGGGACATCAAAGAGCTCCGGGGATTTCTCAAGGGGATCAATACGGAATTCAACCGCGAGGGAGACAGGCTATGAATATCGTTGATTCTTCAGGCTGGCTTGCCTACTTCGCAGATGAGCCGAATGCCGAGCATTTTTTAGCCCCCCTCAGTAATTCCGCTTTGCTTGTCGTGCCATCCGTAACGATATACGAGGTATTCAAGGTCATTCTCCGTGAGTCCAGCGAGAACGAAGCATTGCAGGCGGTTGTGGCTATGCAAAAAGGAACGGTTGTCAACCTGGATACGCCTTTGGCAATTGCCGCTTCCAGGCTGAGTTTGGAGCATAATCTTCCCATGGCGGACAGTATCATTCTCGCCACGGCTCAAGAATTCAAAGCAATTCTCTGGACTCAGGATTCAGATTTCAAAAATATAAGCAACGTAAAGTATTTTCCCAAAATGTAAAGCCCCCGTTGGTGGCTATCCGTCCAGGCATTGACTCTCGTCCGCCAACACATTTTTTTATGAAAACTCATTAAAGATTTTCGCTTACAATTTTCAACACCATCTCCTTAGTAAGCTCCGTTCCGGTGCGGGGCGAACCGAGGATCGTCTCCCGGCCCCCCAGCCTGCTTCCAGCTCGTCGAAGGCCGGCTTGGCCGCGATGACCACCGTCTGGTTGCCCGCGATGGTGAACTTGGGCATCGGCGGCTCGCCGAAGGCGGGGTTGAACATAACCGCCACCTCACAGCCCTGCTCGTAGAGCGTCCCGATGCCGCCGATAGCCGTGGATTCCACATAGCCCACCTTGCGCCCCCGGCGGGACAGATAATATTCGGCCTGTTCCAGGGTCTCCTTCACGAGGCGGAAATTTGCCTCCTTGGCCTCCGCAAAGGGACGCCAAGCCTCGCAATCCGGCATGGTGTCATAGGGGTCGAGGCGCGCTGCCACCACCCGCCGAAGGATGGCGATCCCTTTCGCGAACTGCGCCGCCGGCTCCTTCTCAATGAGCAACATGCCGGAGAAGATATTGGAAAGGGTGGGAAACTCCGGCAATTCCCCTACGGGGATTCGCTCATCCACCATACAGACATAATCGACCAGCCTGGCGAGGTGTTCGCCGTCCGCCCCCTGTCTTACCCAGGCCCGGCGACCCGCTGCGAAGTTGCCGACCGCTGTATAGGGGTTTTCGTCATCCACCCCTCCCTGTTTACGCCAGGTCTGGCGGCAGGCCGGCTCGAAATAGCGGTCCGGATCGTGATGATCGAAGTCGTTGAGATCCGACCGCCCGCTGCCGCCCGCCTCAATGCAAATCACCGCCGGGTCGTTCAATTCTTCTTCCCCCGCCTCGCCCTTCGCCACAATCACCTCATCTGCCAAGGAATCGACGCCGAGGATCAGGGCCGTCAGGCAGGTATCGAGATCTACTTTTTGTATTATCGCTTTCACGTTCAATTTCCTTTTTATGCCGTGTCCTTCTTGCTTGAAGTCGTGCGCAGATGCTCCGCCAGCAAGTTTATGTGGGCAATAAGCTTCTCCCGGTCAACAAGAATGGAAGGCGTCAAGATCATCGCGCCGCCAATGATAATGCCCGGCTGCAATCCCGACTGCCGGCCCTCTTTTTGGCCGCTTTCATAGGGCACGGCCAGGAAAGGAAGAGTAAAGCGTCCGAAGCGATGGACGGCCTCGCTCTTAATCGCAAAGACATCCCAATGCAGAGAGAAACTTCGCCCCGCCTTGCAGGAAACCATGAGTTTGTGGTTCCCGTATGCCGCGGCGACGTCTATCTCCGTAAGCCGGTCAGATGTCTTGCCATCCTTGCCTTCCGGTGCTTTCCATGCCAATTGCCCATATACTTCCGCCTCCAGATGCCGCTTGAAGGCGTCGGCCACCACCGCCTCCCACCAGAAACCGCCGCCGTTGATGATTTTTGGCGGCACTTGGTAGCTTTTTTTCAATAGGGGGCAGAAGATAACGCCGGGTTCATTGCCTCCTTTCAGCAAATCCGTCATGTGCTGGAACATACTTGACTTTATATCCGGCCGGTGCCATCATGAACTGCCCACACCTGATCCTCCGGGGAAAAGGCAGCCGGCATGAAAGCGAAACATAAAATGCATATGGCGAAACAAGATGGTTTTTAAGAGAATCACCGCGGCGCTAAGGGAGAATTTCGGTCTGGGGCGCCGGGCCGCCCTGACGATCATGATCGTCGCTGGCCTCATGCTCGTTTTTGCCTGCTGGTGGTTCTTCCACTCCGCGCCGCCGAAAACCATCATTATCACCAGCGGCGACAAAGAAAGCCTGTATTACGGCATCGCGGAAAAATACGCCCGGATTCTGGCCAGAGACGGGGTGAAGTTGAACATTCTGCCCTCCGCCGGTGCGGTGGAAAATCTCCGGCGCCTCGCCGATCCCTCCTTCCAGGCGGATATCGGCTTCGTCCAGGCCGGACTGGATTTGGGTGTCAACAGCGAAAATCTGGTTTCCCTGGGCAGCGTCTCCTACCAACCCCTCCTCGTCTTTCATCGCCTCCCCCCGGCGGTCATTCGGCTTTCCCAGCTTGCGGGCAAACGCCTCGCCGTCGGCCGGGAGGGCAGCGGCACCCGGCTTCTGGCCGTGAAGCTCCTGGCCATGAACGGCATCGAACCGGGAGGAAGCACCGAATTCCTGGCCTGGGAAGGTGAGGCGGCGGCGGCGGCCCTCCTCAAGGGGGAGATTGACGCCGCGTTTTTCATGGCCGACGCCGCCGCCTCCGGGACCATGCGCTCCCTGCTCCAGGCGCCGGGGGTAGGCCTGGTCGATTTCACCCAGGCCGACGGATACATACGCCGGATCGGCTATCTCCACAAGCTCACGATGCCCCGGGGGGCCATGAATTTCGGAAAAGACATCCCCGCACGGGATATAACCCTGATCGGCCCCACCGTGGAACTCGTGGCACGTAAAAACCTCCACCCCGCCCTGTCGGACCTCCTCCTGGCCGCCGCCATGGAGATCCACGGGCGCCCCGCGCTCTTCCAGAACCGGGGAGAATTCCCCGCCGCCCTGGAAAACGAGCTTCCGATCAGTGACGACGCCAAACGCTACTACAAATCCGGCAAGACCTTTTTGTACCGCTACCTGCCCTTTTGGCTCGCCAGCCTCATCAACCGGATTCTCGTCGTTTTCGTACCCCTGCTCATCATCCTCATCCCGGGCCTGAAGAGCATCCCGGCACTGTTCCACTGGCGGATGAAGCTGCGGATCAACAGGTGGTACCGTCAGCTCCTGCACGTGGAGCAGGACGCGCTCCGCCCGCTCGACGCCGGGGAACGTGACACGCTGGCCCGGAGGATCGATGCCATCGAAGCGGAGGTCCACAAGATGAAGGTGCCGGCGGCATACGGAGACCAGTTCTATGTGCTTCAGACCCATATCAGTTTTGTCCGCGGCAAGCTCGGGCGCGACCGTTCTGATTGACGGTTTGAGGGCTTTGCGTAACCGCGGAAAAATGGTTCGCAAGCAGCGAATCAAATATTTTTCGCCTTTTCGTGATGGAGCTTAAAAACTCGCAATAGATAAGATTTATACGTTACCCATTGAGAAGTGAAAAAGTTTTCTGAGCTGCGGCGAAGCCATTTATCAAAGGTATAGGATTGAGGAGGCGCCGGACGGAACCGATGTTTGCCGAAAAGATCACCCCTTATTATCGGAATTTGATCGACCACAATGGCCCCGATGGGCCCCTGGCCAGGATGGTGCGCTATTCCGAACTGGAGCGGCGGGTCCGGCCGGAAGAAAGGGAGGATCCCATCGGCGATCGCCGCTGGCAGCGCGGCGCCAACGGGAGATTGATCCACCACTATCCCGGCCGCGCCCTGCTCCTGGTCACGGACCGTTGCGCCGCCCATTGCCGCTTCTGCTTTCGGAGGGACAGGCTGAGCGGTTGTTCTTCCGATCTCACACCGGAGGAATTGGCTGAGGCCTGCGATTACCTCGCCGCCCACGGGGGAATTCATGAGGTCATCCTCTCCGGCGGCGATCCCCTGTCGCTGGCCGATGAAACCCTCACGGCCGTCATCGGCGCGTTAAGGAAGGCGGGGGCGCGCTCCGTCCGCCTGCACACCCGGTATCCGGTCTATGACCCCGACCGGTGTGAAAGCTTCGGTCCCGTGGCGGCGCAACTGGACGTAATCGTTTTCCATGTGAATCACCGCCTGGAAATCACGGCGGAATTCCTGCGGGCAGCGCGGGCGCTGCGACCGGCAAGGTTCCTGCTGAATCAGAGTGTGCTGCTCAAAGGCGTAAATGATACGGAGGAGGAACTGCTGGGGCTTTCAACCGCCCTCGGGGAAGCGGCCATCCTCCCCTACTATCTCCATTATCCCGATTTGGCGCCGGGCATCTCCCACTTCCGGATCCCCCTGGACCGGGCCATCCGGCTTACCCAGGCGCTTGCGGGCCGGCTACCCGGCTACCTGGTTCCCCGGCTGATCCTCGACATCCCGGACGGCAAAGGAAAGATCACACTCACGGGTCAGGGGCGTCATCCTCGCGCCGACGGCACCTATCTTTTTACGGCCCCCCTGACCGGCGAGACGGTCGCATACCGGGAGGCGCTGTAGGGGGCCTTCCGCGGGGGCCGGACGCGAATCGGCGCCGCCGGCCAGAGGATAACGGACATGAATCACCCGCGGTGATCTATAAACAACAATCACCTGTTTCGCGTACATAAGATGAGCGATTTTTCAAATTTAGGAAAGATATTGCTGATAGCGGGTCTTGCCGTCGCCGGCGTAGGCCTCATCATTCTGCTCGGCGGCAAGATCCCCTGGCTGGGCAAACTACCCGGGGATATCTTCTATCGGGGAGAAAAATTCACCTTTTACTTCCCCCTTACCACCAGCATCATCGCCAGTATTGTCCTTACCCTCATCATCTGGCTCATCACCAGGAGATGAACATGATCCTTCCCGGCACGACAAAACTTCCCCGGACCGTCCGTCCGGAAGACGCCATTGTTTTCATAGTGTTGCAACGTCGCCCCGCGGTCGTGTTTTCGGAAGGCTCCGCCGCTTCCGGCAATCTTCCGAAAGTTTTCTTCTTGACAATGCCTCATGTACATTGTTAGAGCTTTGCATAACTGCGCGAAAATGGTTCACAAGCGGCGGATCAAATGTTTTTCGCCGTTGCGTGATTGAACTTAACGCTTGGTAATGAATAAGGTTTATACGTTACCCATTCAGAGGCGAAAAAGATTTCTGAGCCGCGGCGAAGCCATTTTTCAAAGGTCTCATTGTCCATGTTCTCATCCCGGATGTGGAAATATGTCCGGCTTTTGACTTAAGTTAAGGTTTTACTTTTTCTTTCCGGTTATAGTCCCAACCGAAAGAACATCAATCCATCATTCAGCCTCGCCTGTCAATATCGCCGGCGAATTTTCCGGAAAGGAGATGTCATGAAGGTATTGCGCAAGATAATCGAAATCGATGAAGAACTCTGCAATGGCTGCGGAAACTGCGTCCCCGGATGCGCGGAGGGGGCGCTGAAAATCATCGCCGGCAAGGCGCGGGTCGTGGCCGAGAGCTACTGCGACGGCCTGGGCGCCTGTATCGGGGATTGTCCCACCGGGGCGCTGCGCCTCATCGAGCGGGAAGCGGCGCCTTTCGATGAAGAAGCCGTGGCGCGGCGCCATCTTGCGGCCGGGAATTCCGACGTACTGCCCTGCGGATGCCCTTCCACCCAGATCCGGATCATCGGACCGGCCTCCTCCTGCCAGGAGGCAAACCGGCCAAGGGAGATCCGGGTGGAAAAAGGCCCGAGGCATAAGGGGAAAGGCGGAAGGGATGCGGAGATCCAGACATGGAACGGAGGATCATCCCTCTCCCACTGGCCGGTAAAGATTCGGCTCATCCCCCCGCACGCCCCCTTCCTGAAAGGGGCCGATCTCCTTGTCCTCGCGGATTGCACGGCCGCGGCCATGCCGACCCTCCACCGTGATCTGATGAAGGGAAAGGTGGTACTGATGGGATGTCCGAAATTCGATGACGTCCAGGGTTATACGGAGAAGTTTGCCGACATTTTCCGCACCGCGGACATCCGGAGCGTCACCACGGCCATAATGGAGGTGCCGTGTTGCTCGGGACTGCCCATGATCGTCAAAAAAGGAATGGCCGCGGCAAACAGGAGCATCCCCGGGGAAGAGATGGTGGTCGGCGCCGACGGGAATTTCTGGAAGCGCTCATGACCAGGGGACGGGGTCAATCAGTCATCCCCTCCTGGCTCTGAATGGCGGTGATAACCACGGTGTTGAAGATGTCCTCCACCGTGCAGCCCCGGCTCAGGTCGTTGACGGGCTTATTCAGCCCCTGGAGCATGGGGCCGATGGCCAGGGCGCCGGTTTCCCGCTGGACGGCCTTGTAGGTGTTGTTGCCCGTGTTCAGGTCGGGAAAGATCAGGACGCTGGCCTGGCCGGCAACGTCGGAATCGGGCATTTTCTGTTTCCCCACGCCGGGATCCACGGCGGCGTCGTACTGGATGGGGCCGGCGATCTTCAGTTCCGGGCGCCGCTCCCGGACGATCTCCGTGGCCCGGCGGACCTTCTCCACGTCCGCCCCCTGCCCGGAGGTTCCCGAGGAATAGGAGAGCATGGCGACCCGGGGTTCGATGCCGAACATCACCGCGCTTTCCGCCGAGCAGATGGCGATTTCCGCCAGCTCTTCCGCGGTGGGATCGGGATTCACCGCGCAATCCCCGAAGACGGACACCCGGTCGGGAAGGCACATGAAGAAAACCGAAGAGACTACTGAAACGCCCGGCCTGGTCTTCACGAACTGCAGGGCCGGCCGGATGGTGTGCTGGGTCGTATGGACGGCCCCGGAGACCATGCCGTCGGCGTGTCCTTTGTAAACCATCATCGTGCCGAAGTAGGACACATCGGTCATGAGGTCTCTGGCCATCTCGATGGTGACGTTCTTCTCCTTCCGCAGCTCATGGAGGGTGGCGGCGTAATCCTGATAATTTTCCGACCGGACGGGATCGACGATGCGTATGTCCTCCCGGTCCAGATTGACGCCGAGGCGCTTCCCCGCCGTGAGGACTTCTTCCCTGGTCCCGAGGATGGTCAGGTCCACCACCTCCTGCTCCACGAGGCGGGCGGCGGCCGTGAGGATCCGGTCGTCATCCCCCTCCGGCAGGACGATATGCCGCCGCCTGCTCCTGGCACGCTTTACGATGCCGTATTGGAATATGTAGGGGGTGATGCCGGCCTTCCTGAAAGTCACCATCTTTTCCCCCAGTTTCTCCATGTCCATGTACCGGTCGAACTCATCGATGGCCAGGGCGATCTTCCGGGTATTGCCGGCATAGATCCGGGAATGCACCGCCCCGACCCGGTTGGCCGTTTCGTAGGTCCCCGTGGTTACGGCACTTATAGGCGCCACGGTTTGCAGGCCTTCGATGAGCTTCACGATGGCGGGTTCCATATCCAGGGCGCCGGTAAGGATGATCCCGGCCAGGCGGGGATAGTTCCGGGAGATGTTGGCCTGGAGGGCACCGACGATGATGTCCGCCCGGTCCCCCGGGGTGACGATCAGGGTGTTGTCCTGGAGATGTTTCAGAAAATGGGAGAGGAGCATCGCCCCGACGACGGTATGATCGACCCGGTTCTCATGGCGATGGCGGCCGAAGAGGGTCCGGGCGCCCAGGGCGGCGTTAACCTCGCGAAAGGTGGGATTCTTCAACTTGGGGTTCTCCGGGATCACCGCCAGCACTGTTTCAGCCGGCAGCACGGGCCGCAACAGGGGCTCGATATGGGGGACTTCGTCCCCATGCACCTTGTTGACCACCACGGCCAGGACCTCCACGTCCCCCTCCTTATACCCTCTGTAGGCGGCGAGGACGCCGTTCTTTATCTCTTCCGGCGTCTTTTCCGCCCCGGAAACGACGATAATCGCCGGAATGCCCAGATTTTTCGGGAGGGCTACATTGGCATCGAATTCAAAAAAGGTGTTTTTGCCAAGAAAATCAGTTCCTTCCACAATAGTATAATCACAGGCGTCCTCAATCTGTTTATACTTGTCCAGCAGGGTGGCCACTACATTGTAATCGTCCTTGCGGAGCAGGAGGGCCGCGATCTCATGGCGGCGAAAGCCGTAAAGGGCTTCGTACTCGAAGGGCAGGGCGAAGTATTTCCGGATCATCTCGATATGCGTGTCCTTTGCACCCCGGCCGTCGGCGTCGATGACGGGCTTGAAATAGCCGACGCAACCCCGTTGGTTCACGATGGCGTTCATCATCCCCAGAACGACCAGGGACTTGCCGCTTCGCGGCTCGATGGTGGCGATAAATACCCCTTTGCTCATGCCTTGGCTAACCCCCTTTCAAGATCTCGCTGTCATCCGCCTCATTCCGCCGGCAGCCCCGAAAAGATCAAAGAACCATAATGACGAAAACACAAAAAAGTCCATATAAGGCAACTTCACCCGCCGAGTCGCGGCTATCCCCACAGAATAAGCCCCGTCTCCAGTTTCGAGGCCAGGTGCTCGTGCCGGGGGATAACCCGGAGACCGTAATTGTACAGGCCGTTCTCCCTTACAATATACTCCGTGGAGAAGGTGAGGACCCCTTCCGGGGATCTTCCGGCAATTTTCAAGGGGACGCAATCCGGAGGCCGGACAAAATCGTGGCCGTTCCGGCGGCCGATCATTATCTCCACCCGGATCTCCTCCGGCGCCAGCTTGCCGGGATCGATCCGGGCGCTGATCTTCAGGGGCTGATCCACCATGACCGTATCGCCGTGAATCCCCTCGACGCTCACGTCGATGAGATTGAGGGAAGAAAAACGCATGGGGAGCTTACCTTTCCAATCGGCCAGCCGCCGGGCCAGGGCATATCCCTCGGCGGCAAGTTCGCTCTCCCGTTGGGCCGCCGGCTCATACACGTCCCGGAGATACTCCTGGATCATCCGGTCGGTATTGAATTGGGGGGCCAGGAATTGCATGGATTGTTTCACCGCCGCCAGCCATTTGACCGGAATACCCGCGGCATCTCGATCGTAAAATGCCGGTATCACCATATTTTCCAGGATATTGTAGAGGGACTGACCGTCTTCCAAATCGGCATCGGGGGGGGGGTCCTCATATCCCTTTAGCACGGGTCCGATCGTCCAGCCGTTGGCGCCGTTGTATCCCTCCACCCACCAGCCGTCGGAAACGCTCATATTGAGGACGCCGTTGATCACCACCTTCATGCCACTGGTCCCGCTGGCCTCGAGGGGGCGGCGGGGGTTGTTGAGCCACAGATCGACGCCCTGGACCAGATGGCGGGCGACCCGTATGTCGTAATTCTCCAGGAAGAAGATCCGCCCCCGGAAGCGGTCGTCCCGGCAGATCCCCACGACCTTTTCCACAAGCTGCTTGCCGACGCCGTCGTTGGGGTGGGCCTTGCCGGCAAACACCAGATGGACGGGCCGGTGGGGATGGTTGACGATCCGGTCCAGACGATCCAGGTCCGCGAGGATCATATCCGCCCGCTTGTAGGGGGCAAAACGCCGGGCAATGCCGATCATCAGCGCCCCGGGATTCAATCTGGCAAATAGCTCCTCCCGCCAGACATGGGCCGTGCCATACTTTGCCCCCCCCTTGGAGATGTCTTCCCGGATCAGGTCGATGGTCTTCTGTTTCAGTTCATAGCGCACCCGCCAGAGCAAGGCGTCGGGGATATCCTGAACGCGGCTCCACCGCTCGCCGTCGGGAAGGTTCTTTTCCCAGTCTATCCCCAGGTAGGCGTCGAGGAGATTCCTCATCCGGGGGGCAAGATAGGAAAGGACATGGACGCCGTTGGTTATGTGGCGGATGGGGATGTCCGTATCGTCGAAGCCTTTCCAGACATCCCGCCACATGCGCCGGGAGACCTGGCCGTGGACCAGACTGACGGCATTGCTGCGGATGGTCATCTTGAAGGCAAGGATATTCATGAAGAAGTTTTTCTCCTCCCCGCCGTCGCGGCGTCCCAGTTCCCAGAACTGCGCCCACGAAAGCCCCGAGCGTTTGATGAATCCGGAAAAGTAATGCTCCATGATCTCCCGGGAAAAGCGTTCGTTGCCCGCTTCCACGGGGGTGTGGGTCGTAAAGACGCTGCTGGCCCGCACCACCTCCGCCGCTTCTTCGAAGGTCAAACCTTCCTCGTGCATCAGGGATTCGATTCGCTCGAAGATGAGAAAGGCCGAATGCCCCTCGTTGATATGATAAACCCGGGGCCTGATTCCCAGCTTTTTGAGGAGCCGCGCCCCCCCCACCCCAAGGAGGATCTCCTGCTCGATCCGCGTCTTTTGATCGGCGCTGTAAAGCCGGGCGGTGATCGCCCGGTCCTGCTGGGTGTTGCGCGGCACATCGGTGTCCAGGAGATAGAGGGAAACCTTGCCCACCTTTACCTCCCAGATATTGGCAAAGAGGGTCCGCCCGGGCAGATCGATGGCGATCTGCACCTCATTCCCCTTGTCGTCCTGGACGATCCGGACGGGCATGCTGGAGAAATCGTTTTCCGGGTATGCCTCCGTCTGGCGGCCCTGCTCGTCTATGACCTGGCGGAAATAACCGTTCTTGTAGAGAAGTCCCACGGCCACCAGGGGCAGATTGAGATCGCTCGCCGTCTTGAGATGGTCTCCCGACAGGGTCCCCAGTCCTCCCGAATAGATGGGGAGGCATTCGTGGAGCCCGTATTCGGCGGAAAAATAGGCCACCGGCGATGCCCAGCGGAGTCCCGCCGTCGCGGGCAGGCGCCGCCGGGGTCCCTTCTCCCCCAGGTAGTCGTCGAATTGCTGCATTATCCGATTATACAGGTCCAGATAGCTGGCGTTGGCCGCCGCTTCCCGCAGGATGTCCGGGGAAACCGTTTCCAGCATCCGCACCGGGTTGTTGCCCATCTCCGCCCAGAGCTTCAAATCGAGGGTGGCAAAGAGATCCAAAGCCCGGGGGTTCCAGGTCCACCAGAGATTGTAGGCCAGCTCCCGGAGTCGGATGATCTGCTCGGGGAGATTAGCCACGGCGGTGAAGGAACGAAAGTGGGGCTGGGCGGAAACGGCGCCGGCATACACATGCCGGACTTCGGCCCGTTCCGCCTTTGCGGCCGCTTGCTCCGCCCGGTTCAGGGCTCGGCTTCCCGCCTGGTCGTAGGCCTGCAAATAATAATCAAAAAAATCGCGCCAATTGGCCCGCAGGGCTACCTCGCGGGCGCTCCGGCGGCGGGCCGCCATCTCCTCGGGCGTCCAGTCCAGAAAATCGCCGACGATCCGGAAGAGATGATCCTCTATGGACGGGCGCGGCCGGCCGCGTCGCTGCAACAGCATCACCCCCCCGTTCTCCCCGCAGGTCCGTTCGCACCAGAGGCCGAAACCCGCCTGATCCGTGGTGACGGTGGGGACCCCATAGGCGACGCTTTCCAGGGGGGTGTAGCCCCAGGGCTCGTAGTAGGACGGAAATACCCCCAGGTCGCAACCGGACAGGGCATCATAGTAGGACATGTTGATGAGGCCGTCATGACCGTTGAGATAAGCGGGATTGAAGACGACCTGTACCTTGCCCCCCGGCTGGTTCGTCAAGCCCAGGCGGTTGCAGGCCTGCAGAATGGGATCCGCCCCTTCGTTGTGGAGGCGGTGAGTCGCCAGGGGAAACTTGCCTGTTTCACAGCGTCCCGCATCGTCCCGCAGGGCGGGAATCAGATCCGTGTAGCCCCCCAGAACGAACAGGAGGGCCAGCACGTTGGGTCCGCCGCGGCCCTCCTTCTCCAGGCGTCCCAACGCCTCGAGGAAGATGTCGATTCCCTTGTTGTGATACTCGTAGCGCCCGGAAATGATCAGTATCCTTGTCTCTTCGGGAAGCTCACGGCGGAGAAACCGGGCCGCCGCGGCAAGGAGCTTCTCCCGGGAACGTTCCGCGGGCGCCCGGGAAAGGGCGTAGTCGTGAATGTTCTCCATATCCAGGGCATTGGGGGTGATGACATCGGGGGTCCGGGAGAGGAAGTTCTTCGCCTCGGCGGCGGTGATCTCGCTCACCGTGGTGAAGCAGTCGGCCTCCCGGGCCGTGACTGCTTCCATGGAATATTTGGCGGTTATGTTGTGGGCGCTCGCCTCCCGCTGGGGGGCGAGATGTTCCATCATCCCGTAGATGTCCACCCCGGCCCCGGCAAGGGAACGGCCGAGGATCGTGGCATGGGTCGTAAACACCGTTCCCGCCTCGGGAACGCGCTTTTTCAGATAGAGCAGACCGGCGCCGGTCATCCACTCGTGAAAGTGGGCGACGGCGGCAAGGTTGTAGGGGCGGACGGCAAGGTTGTAGATCGTCTCGATGACCTCCCCACAGGCAAAGCTGAACATGACGGGTTCGACGTAATCCCAGCCGCCGGCGATGGAATCGACGCCAAAGGCCTCCCAGAGCCGAAACAGGAGCTGGTCCTTGTCATATTTCTTGCCGGCGCTCACCAGAATCGCCTTGGGCTCCCCGGATATTTTCCACCGGCCGAAGCGACAGGGGATATCCTTGATCGCCGTCCCTTCTCTTATCTTCGCCCAGCAGTCCTCGTCGGTCTCCTCGAAATCCACATTGGTCTTCAGATCGGGCCCCAAGAGGATATAGCGGTCCCCATAGACATTCAGCGCCTCCCGCAGTTTGCTGGCGATCACGGTGTAGATGCCGCCAACCTTGTTGCAGACCTCCCAGCTCACCTCGAACAGATAACCGTCGCGGACTTCCGTCATGATCCTTTTTCCTTTCCCACCCTCCTGGAAAAATCGTCCAGGATATTCATGTAGTTGATGTAGGCGTCATAGGGGGACGGATAGGGGTTGAAATACCTGTGCACATCCCCGTCGGCGCACCATTTCGTACACATATAATAGAAATGGTCCGAGGTCTGGAGCCGCCGCCACTGCTCCGCCAGGTCCCGGTCCCCCTTTGCCGCCACCGCCTCCTCCAGCCCGTAAAGGGACTCCAGTGCATCCCGCTGCATGGCATTGCCCCGCCAGGCCGTAAGGTCCCGTTCCGTGTCGGCCCAGGAACAGAACCCCGGCACGGACAGCACTCCCGCCGGCTTCCGGGCCGCCGCCTCCCGGGGCGTCACGAAGGCGAAATCCGCCCCGGCGAGGATTTCCCCCGGCAGCGCTTTCAGAAAGGAGAAGATCCCCGTCTCCCGCCATTGATGCTCGCCCCAGGTCTCATAGTCCATGAACAGGTTGATCACGGCCTCCGGACCTTGCAGCCCGTGAAGCCAGTGGGCGTACTTTTCCGCGGTCAGGGGGTAACCCTCCCAGCCTCGCCGGGAAAAGCGGAAGGAAATGTCGTCGGAAAGTCGGTAATTGCGAGGCAATACACGGATTTCCCCGGCGACGGCCGCCTCGTAAACCCGGTTCGGATCCCCCGGCCCCAGGACGGCCGCCGCCCCTTCGGCAAGGATCGCCCGGTACCCCATCTCCGCCGCAGCCGCCGCCAGGTCGTCGCTGTAGATCAGCTCCGTGGCGCGAAATGTCTCTCCCTCCTGGCCGAAGAGCTCCGCGATCCACCGGCGGTGCCGGTCAACCTGGCCGCGGAATTCCCCATCGCTGTATAAAAAGGCCAGGGAATGATAATAGGTCTCGTTGAGAAACTCCACGCATCCCGTCCCGGCAAGCGCTTGAAAGCTCTTTATGACCTCCGGATGAAAACGCTCCAGTTGATCGAGAAGCACCCCCGTTATGGAGAAGGACAGGCGGAACTTCCCTCCGTGCCGATCGATCAGCCTGAAAAGGAGGTCATTGGCGGGAAGATAGCACTTATCGACGACTTTGTCCAAAATCTTCCTGTTGCCGGCCTCATCTTCGTAATCATGCTCCCGCCCGATCGCGAACGCCGGATAGCGCCGCAGGCGTCGGGGTTGGTGGACCTGAAAGTAAAGGCAAACGGCGGTCATGCATTCATCCCCGCCGGAGGCGCGCCGTGTATCGGTTGGCCACCGCGCCCCGGCGCCACCCGCCACCCGCCGGGTGAATCGTCGGTTCCCTCAGACGGGCCTGCCGACTTTTCTCTCCGTATTCACTCACGAATAACCTCCTCCTCCCGGTGGAAATGGACATGGGAGTCGGGACACGGACGACAGATCATAACGACTTGTACACGGCAACAATCTTCCGGGCCACGGCTTCCCAGCGCAGTCCCCGTAGTTCCTCCCGGCCCCGGACGACCATCTCCCCCGCCAGCGGCGGATATTTAAGGATGGCGATCATCTTTTCGGCCAGGGCGTCCACATCCCAAAAATCCACCTTCAGGGCGTGTTTCAGGACCTCGGCCACCCCGGACTGCCGGGAAACGATCACGGGAACGTCGTACATCATCGCCTCCAGGGGGGCGATCCCGAAGGGCTCGGAGACACTGGGCATCACATAGAGATCCGCACCGGCAAAGGCCTCCTCCACCTGCCGGCCCTGGAGGAAGCCGGTGAAATGAAAACGCCTGCCGATCTTAAGTTCGGCAACCTTTTCCACCATCTCCGGCATCATATCCCCGGAGCCGGCCATAATAAAGGTGGTCTCTGGCATCTCCTTGAGGACCCGGGCGGCGGCCTCGACAAAGTATTCCGGCCCCTTCTGAAAGGTGATCCGCCCCAGGAAAAGGACCCGCTTTTCTCCGTCTCCGGCGGGGACGCCATAGGCCTTTCTCCCCTCCGCCGCCGTCACGGCGTTATGCACCACGGCGATCTTCTCCCGGGCGATCCCATAGTGCCGGACGATCATCTCCTTCGTGTAATTACTGACCGCAATGACCCGGTCGGCCGCCTCCAATCCCCGGCGTTCCAAGGCGCAGATCTCGCTGTTGACCCCCGCGCCGCTCCGGTCATATTCGAGGGAATGGATATGGAGGACAAAGGGTCGCCCGGAGACGCGGCGGGCCGCCAGACAGGCGGGAACGGCCATCCAGTCGTGGCCGTGAATGACCTCGAAGCCCGTCCGGGCGGCCACGATACCCCCCGCCTCGCCATAGCGGCCAACCTCGGTGAAAAGATCGGCCCCGTAACCGCCGGCGCCGGACAGCAGGCTGTCGGCCGGCCATTCCCGGGCCGCCGGGACGCCGTTTTTCGGGGGACGAACAGTCAGATATGGATGGAGAACGAGGCGGATTGGCAAAGGGTCGGGGGCATCGGCCGACGCCGACGGGAAAGACCGGGCCGCGGCCGCCGCACCGAGGACCGCAGACGCCGAAACGATGGTCAACCCCGGAAAGGCCGCGGCGCCTTCGCCCTGGGGCATGACAAAAACCAACTGGTGGCCGAGCCGGGCAAGCGCCCGGGTGATTCCGTGGCAGGCCGTGCCCAGGCCGCCGCTGACCAGGGGGGGAAACTCCCACCCGAACATGAGGACCCGCATGCCCATCATCCCTCCCTTCACCGGGGCTATATATGGCAGATTGTCGGTAAAAAGTAAATCATCTCGCCCGGCCGGCGATCATGGGCCGGGGCCGGCGACATATTCTCTACTCGCCGCCGCAGACCCGATCCCGACCGCCTTGCTTGGCCCTTTTCAAGGCGGCCTTCACCGCCTCCATGAGATCTCCCCACGTTTCCCCCTGATCGGGATAGGCCGCAACGCCCATGGACAGGGTGATCCGGCGCAGGTGGGAGCCGCCGCCATGGAGAGAGAGATCCCGAAGCATGGCGTGAAGATGTTCCGCCCGGCGCCGGGCGCCGGCCAGATCCGTGTCGGGGAACAAGAGGGCGAATTCATCGGCTCCGTAGCGGCAGGTCAGATCCGTATCCCGGACATTCTTCCGGAGAAAGTCCCCCAGTTCCCGGAGCGCCATGCTGCTCGCCCCATGACCGAAGGCATCGGTGAACCGCCCGAAATGGTCGATATCCATGAGGACCACCGCCAGAGGCCGCCGGGTCCGCTGGACGATCTTGATTTCCCTGGCAAGGCTGTCCTCCAGATAGCGGCGGTTGAAGCATCCCGTCAGGGCATCCCGGACGGAGAGATCGTCGATCTGCCGTCGCAGCCGGAGATTAACGAAAATCATCGTCAGGATATCCGCCGTCAGGGCCGCCAGCCTCCTTTCATCCGTCCCTTCACCCAGGGAGGCTTCCGATCCGCCGGGTTCCCAAACCTCCGCATCCGCGGCCGGGCGCGGATTACCACCCGGAAGCTGCCGGTCACCAAGCCTTTCCCCACTCCCGGCCGAGCCCTCTTCCACCGGGATCAGGACGTGGAAAACACCCAGGACATCTTCCCGGGCCGTCATGGGGATGCAGAGGGAAATCCACCGCTCCGGATCGTGATCGGAATGGGGGCAGAGGGGTTGGTCCTTTCCCTGGCGGACGCTATGGAGACGGCGACGGCGCAGGGACCAGCAATCGGCGCCGGGAAAGGGATGCCATGCCCTCTCCTCGCCCCAGGACGCCGCCGGTTCATACTCCTTCCCGGCGGCGGGACGGAGAAAAAGCGCCCCGGATTCCCCGGGAAAAAGCTGCGGCAGGAAACGGGCCGCAACGGCGACTACCTCCTCCTCGGTGAGGCAGGAAATCGCCAGATTCGCCATCCTCCCCAGCAACCTCACATCCGCTTCGCCTTTTTTCGTCATCTCTTCCGCCCTTCCCGGCCGACGGCGCTAAGCGTCTCCCGGCGGCTCGCAATTGATCCCCCTCAGCAGCGCCCCGTAACGTTCCCGGTCCGCCACCCGCCGGGCCCATTCTCCTTCCCGGCGCTCATAAAACACCAGGTCGTGGATCACATCCCCCACCAGTTTCCGGTGCCGGACGCCGCCGATCTTTTGGCCGTAAATTTCCAATTCATGGAAGAAGCCTCCTTCGGCAATCGTTCCGTTCTCCTGAACGATTTCCCCGAAATGGGAGGGGTTGAGAAACACCGTGTCCTCCACTTCCTCCAGCCCCCACTGGTCGTGGAGGTGCCCCGTGAGGCAGAGGAGCACGGGGTATCGTTCGCAATACCGGCGCAGGGCATGGGAACCAGTTTCGCCCATGGGAGGGGCATAATCGTGAATTCCATAAGGAGGCTGATGTACGGCGATGACATCGGGCCGCACGGCTTGGAAAAAACGGTACATTTCATCGCTCTCGCCACCCGCGCCTTCTCGATAGGCCACCCCGAAACGTTCCGGGATGCCCGGGGTATTTCCCGCCGCTCCCCCGTACCCGGCGATTCTTATCCCGCCTGCCTCGTGACACTGGAGATGGAGGTCCCGGCGCCGGAGCCTCGTATGGCGGAGATCCATGTCGTGATTGCCCGGCAGGGTGAAGGCCGTCCCCGCCGTGGCCAGGGAGAGGATATTGTCCAGAAGCCGGTAGTGCATCTGGAGGATATTTCGGGCCCGCATGGTCTCGTAGCGAAACCGGTCTCCTTTCTCCCACACCTCGCCGGGCAGATCGGGCTCCTCCAGGAGCGTCGCGACGAAATCATCGAGGGTGGCGGCCGTCTTGCCCCGGTCCCGCCTCAGACTGTGAAAATATGTCTGGAGGTCATGGTAACGACGCGCCGTCTGCACGGTATAGAACGGTATATCCACCAGATCGCCCGCGATGATGTAAATATCGGCCGTGGTAAGACGGAGCAGTTCCCGCACCCGCTCGAAGGAGCCATGAACATCGGTGGCATAAATCAGTTTCATGATGAACAGGAGGTTGATTCGATCCGGCTATCCAACCCTGCATCTCCAGGGGAAGGTCATTCTCGGTTATTTTCCGCCGGCTGTCAATATCTTTAACCTTGCGTCGCTACTTCCCGGAGCCGGCGCCGGTTCTGGGAGCCGGTCGGAAAGATCCCCAGTCTCTTCATCCGGCTGCGCAGGGTGTTGGGGTTGATTCCCAGCAAAGCGGCCGCGCCGTCGGACCCGTAGATCTTGCCCTGGGCCTGTTCCAGGGCCAGTTGGATATGCTGGGCCATCGCCTCGTCCAGGGTCAGGACATTCCCGTTGCCCTCCGGGACGCCCCAGGCCGGGCCGGAACGCCGGGGCCACCGGAAATGCTCGAAGGTCATGAAACGGTTGCCGTTGGTGCCCCTGCTTCTGATCAATTCCCGTTCGACGAGATTTTCCAACTCCCGGACATTGCCCGGCCAGTGATACTCCTTGAGCCTTTCCAGGGCCTGGGCGGACATGGGCGGCGGGGTGTGAATCTTCAGTTCCCGGGCCTTCTTCTCCATGAAATGACGGATCAGGTTCGGGATGTCTCCCTGTCTGTTCCGCAGGGGGGGAATTATGATGGGAAAGATATTGAGGCGGAACCAGAGATCCTCCCGGAAGTTGCCGGTGCGCACCATCTCCTCCAGGTTGCGATGGGTGGCGGCGATGACGCGGATATCCACCGGGATGGTTTCCGCCCCTCCCACCCGCTCGATTTCTCCGTTCTGCAGCACCCGGAGCAGCCTTACCTGAATGGACGGCGGCAGTTCGGCAACCTCGTCGAGAAAGATGCTGCCCTTGTCGGCCCGCTCGAAGCGGCCCTTCTTCTGGGCGATGGCCCCGGTAAAGGCCCCCCGCTCGTGACCGAATAATTCGCTGTCCATGAGGCTCTCGGGAATGGCACCGCAGTTCACCTTGACCAGCGGCCGCTCTCGCCGCGGGGAGGCGTAATGAATGGCGTTGGCAACCACCTCCTTCCCCACCCCGGTCTCTCCCAGGAGCAACACGGGGCTCTTGAGGGAGGCCACCTGCCTGACCATCTCCATCACCTGCCTCAGACCGAAATCGGCGCCGACAATATCATCTTCCGTAACATATCTCAGCTCCCGGGTGAGGTCCTGATTTTCCGCGTCCAGGATATCCTTCAGCTTGGTCAACTCCCGGTAGCGCAGGGCGTTGGAGACGGCGATGATAAAAGGTTCCCGCAATTGGGAGATGAGGTCGGCATGCTCTCTTTTGAACATCCCCCTGCCGTCCGCCAGAAAGACGATCGATCCCAGTCGTTTTCCTTCAATCACCAGACTGATGTACATCATGGAGGTCATGGACAGATTTACATGGTCATAGAGGATCCAACCGGCAGGGTGCAATTCCAGTCGATCGAGAATCTTGACCTCCTGCCAGGTGGCGGTGTCATAGTTGATCCGGCAGATCGCCTCCTCCGAGAGTGATTTGGAGCGAAAGGGTTTACCGATCCCGTCCAGACTCACCCGGGCCAGATTGTGGATCAACCCCGGGATCGGATCGAAGATGATCAGCAGCATCTCCCGGGCGGGCAGATAATTCCGCAGATAGGCGAGACAGTTGAACATCTCCTTTTCTATTTCCAGACTGCTGCAGAGCCGGATGGTGGCCTGCCGGAAAAATTCGTTTCCTAACTCGTCCATGTTGATTTTTCCCCTTTTTCGAGATCTGGGCCTCCGCGGCCGGGCGATATATAACGGAGATCGCCTTATTTCACAACCGATTTCGCTAAATATCGTGATTTCTTCATTCTCTTTATTGCAAGTATTCGATTTCATGAAGATATTTTTCTGGCACACTTTTAGATATGGAAAAGGTGAGGAAAAGAGCACATCGGCAAGCTCCGCGACCGGGACTGTTACGGCTTGGTTTTGCGGCGGAGTGGCGATCTCCATTCGCCCCCGGAGGGGCGGGCGGATGTGGTCGATTTCGATTCACGTAGCTTCCATGTCGGAACAGCGAATAATTTTTTATCCATAATTTGGCAATTACCTTTTGACGGAAAGGCAAATCGCTTGATTTGCGGAGAAGAGGAGACTGTTGTGGGGAAAGGGGGGATGAGAAGGAGAAAAAAGCGGCAAATGGCATGTTTAGATTAGTTTGATCGCTTCATTTTATTATTTTCTTATCGTAATGAAGAAATAAGGAGGGTTTTTTATGGCACACGAACATAGTTTCGCAACTCCAGGTCCTGGAGGCCTGGCCGCGCTGGCCGTGGCCTGTTTCGGTTTTGGGGCGGTGTTTCTTGGTAAAGTGGATATCTCCGGTTTTCCCCTGCTGGCGGCCTGGCTCCTCGGCGGTTGTCTCGTTCAGTACACCGTGGCGGTGATGGAATTGAAGGATCATAACATCACCGGCGGCAACGTCTTTCTGTTCTTCTCGGCATTCTTCATGCTTGCGGCGGCGCTCAGCGTCTTCGCCAAATGGTATTCCATTAGTTTCATCTTCATTCCCAAGGCGGCCAAGGAGTCCATGGACGCCGCCATGGCCGCGGCCGGGGTCACGGATGTGAAGATGCTTACGCCGGAGCAGCTCGCAGCGGCTAAGGCCGGCATCGGCAAGGCCGTAGGCGCCATGGTCGGCAAGGCCGTCCATGTGGAAGGTTGGCTCTGGATGGCCGGCGCGGGTTTCCTGACGGCCGTTACGCCCGCTTACGCCAAGAGCAGCGCGGCCATGTTCATCCTCGTCATCCTGGTCGATATCGTTCTGTGGTGCATCGTGGGCATGGATTCCGGCTGGTTCGGGGATCCGAAGGTCCTGAAGCCCTTTGCGGGATGGCTGTTGATAATCGTGGGCTGGATCGGCATTTACATGGCCGGGGCCATTACCTGCAACACCGTCTATGGGAAAGCGATCTACTTCGTACCCAAACCGTTGGTGAAGTAATTTTGGTTTATTGAGATAAGGATTTCTACCGGCCGCCCCGAAACCGGCGGCCGGTAGAAAATTCAAAGAACATTATTCAGAAATCAATATGCCCGGTTTTGAGCGGCCGGGTGTTATTCGGACCGGGGAAGCGTCATTCCCCGGTCTCCTCCTTTTTCAGACGCGGCGCCAACCATCCCGTGAAGTTCCCGTTGCTGCCCCATCTCCTTACCCCCCGGCAAATAAGATCCGCTGTTCCGTCGGCGTCCATCGCCACGGTTTCGACCGCGGCAGGCAAACCGGATGTCGGTCGGAAACGGGACACAGGGACGGGGCGGTGAATTGCGGGACACCGGGAAGATTTAAGATGCAGAAAGGAGAACCGGAATCATAAATTGACACCGGCAAAGTTTTTTTATAAGATCCGGCGCCTTTGAATAAAGAACGGGAAAGGAAACAGACGTGAACGATGCGATTTGGTCACAGGCCCTGATGGTGTTTGTAGGCGGATTCACAGGAGTATTTTTGAGCCTCGTGTTGTTGATGCTGAGCGTAATGGCCATGAGCATCTTCACCGGGAATAAAAAACCAACGGCCAAGACCGCCCGGAAAGAGGACCAGGCCAATGGTTGAGAATTTTCCCATGCTGAATCAGGTAATCGTCAACACCGGCTTCTTCTATCTCCAGATCGGCCATCTGGTCATGTGGCTCGTATCGTTTCTATTCATCTATCTGGCCATCAAGAAAGGCTTCGAGCCCCTGTTGCTGGTCCCCATCGGTTTCGGCATCCTCCTGGCCAATCTCCCCCTGGCGCCGATCATGGGCTTCTCCCACCACGGCGGTGAGGCGCACCGCAATCTGATTCAATGGTTCTACGATTACGGCGTCGCCAACGAACTGATCCCCTGCCTCATCTTCATGGGCGTCGGTGCCCTGACCGACTTCGGACCGATGATCGCGAACCCCAAGGTGTTGATCCTCGGGGCAGCGGCCCAGTTGGGGGTTTACATCTCCTTCTTTTCCGCCCTCCTCTTCGGATTCAGCATCAAGGAGGCGGCCTCCATCGGCATCATCGGCGGGGCGGACGGCCCGACCTGCATCTATCTCACCGCCATCCTCGCCCCCCATCTGTTGGGGGCCAACGCCTTGGCGGCCTATTCCTACATGGCTATGGTGCCCTTGATCCAGCCGCCGATCATGCGGCTTCTCACCACCGAGGCGGAACGTAAAATCAAGATGAAGCAGATGCGAGCCGTCAGCAAGAGAGAAAAGATCATCTTTCCCCTCCTGGGCACCGTGGTGATCTGCCTCCTCGTACCGCCCGCGGCGCCGCTCATGGGGATGATGTTTCTCGGCAACCTCTTCCGGGAAAGCGGGGTGGTCCAGCGGCTGAGCCATGCCGCCCAGAACGAACTATTGAACATCGTCACCATCTTCCTGGGGCTGTCCGTGGGAGCGACGATGAACGCCGAATCCTTTCTCAAGCCGCAGCCGATCTTCATCTTCATCCTCGGCATCGTCGCCTTCTCCATGAGCACCGCCGGGGGGGTGCTCATGGCCAAACTCATGAATCTGTTTCTGAAAGAGAAGATCAACCCCCTGATCGGCTCCGCCGGGGTCTCCGCCGTACCCATGGCGGCCCGGGTATCCCAGGTCGAAGGCCAGAAGGCAGACAAGCACAACTTCCTCCTGATGCACGCCATGGGGCCCAACGTGGCCGGCGTGATCGGCACGGCGGTGGCCGCGGGTCTCTTCCTCATCATGCTCCGGTAGGCGGCGCCTCCGTGTTCACTCTTCCCGCAGGAAGTCGATCAGTTCCCGGTTGAACCTTTCGGGATCCTGGATGTGCAGGGCATGGCCGCAGCCGGCAAAGGAAACCGTCCGGGCCCGTGGCATCGCCTCCGCCATGAAGGCGTAATTCTCCGGGGGATAGTAGTTGCTTTCCATACCGTAGGCCAACAGGCATGGCGCCGTGATCTCCTTCAAAACCGGCCGGTAATCCTGGAGGGACAGAGAAATCCAGAGGGCAATGATAACATGGGGGGTGTTCCGCCGGGCCTCGGCATACAGCCAGGGAAGATCCGCCTTGCCTTTGAAATCCCCCCGGTCGTCGAATTCCATCCGGTCGTCGAAAAGGGACTTGTTCAGGATCCGCTGGGCGACGATCCGGCTGTAGGCCTCCCAGTCGCCAAGCATGGCTCCCAGCATGACAAGGTTGTCCTCGGGACCGAAATCCCCCGTCTTCCTGCTGAAGACACCGGGAAGACCCCAGGGCCAGTCCGGGGCCTTCAGGAGTCGGGGGGCCATGTCGATCACCGCGACCTTCGCTATCCCCCGGCAGGAATACTGCTTCACGTACTCGAAGATGACATGGGCCCCCAGGGACCAGCCCACCACGGAAAGGTCCTTGAGTTCCAGATATTCCATCAGTTCCCTGAGGTCCCGGGCCAGGCGCGGCAGGGTCAGGCCGTGCTCCGGCGCCTCCGAGTCCCCGTGACCGCGGAGATCCAGGGTGACGACCTGGAATTCTCCGGACAGCTCCGGCGTCTGTTTGCGGAAGTGACGGCGGTTGGCCGTCAGGCCGTGGATGAGCACCACCGGCCGTCCTTTTCCCCGCACCTCGTAGTACAGGCGGACATGATCGTCCGTTACATAGTATGGCATAGCGACCTCCTCCTCCCGAGCCCAGCGCTCTTCATCACCCCGCACACCCGTCGTTGCGGGGCATCTGCACGTATCTTCATGCATCCTATCCGGCGGCGGGATTTCCACCTCCGGGGCTATCGTCAACCGCCGCCATCACTCCTTGAGATCTTGTCGTCCCCCACCTCTTTGGGCCGGAGGACGGCGAAAACGACCGCCAGCAACCCATATCCGGCCGCGACGAGATAATGGGCATAACCGGCCGGCCGCCAGGGCGGATAGATCTCCCCCGAAGGCAGCACCGAATGGATGATGCCGCAAAGGCTGAAGAGGGCGCAGATGACGGCGCAAAGGGAGGCCCGGCACTTTCGGCCGTCGATGAGAAAGGCCAGCATGCTCCCCCAGAGGAGTCCGGTGACGATGAAACCGTTGCTCAATACCGTCAGGTTCTGATGGAGGATCTGGAGGCGTGGCGGCAGTGTGTCCGGCGCGATCGCCAGGGGGCCCAGGAATTGACCGAGGATGATAAGCATCATGTTGGCCGCCACGGGGAGAAAGCAGATGCTAACCGCCGGGGAATGACGCAACGGCGCTTCCTGATAAGCCTGCCGCGTCATCTCGAAGCCGATGAACATAAAAATGGGGGCCAGGGCCGCCCGGGGGATGACCGCCACGAACAACGACAACAATCCGACCACCGCCCCCACCCCGATCAGCACCCCCGTGAAGAGGGTGTACCAGTAGGTTCCCCCCATCTTCTTGTACGCCGGGTGACCGATGTAGGGAGTGGTCTGGGCCACGCCGCCGAAGAAGGAGGCAATGAGCGAGGTGAAGGCCTCGGTGAGGAGTATGTCCCTGCTCCGGTAGGCGTCCCCGGCCAGCCGGGCGCTCTCCGTATTGTCGATGCCCCCGATGATGGTCATGATCCCGAAGGGGATGGCAATGGACAGATAAGGCAGGCTCTGGGGCAGGCTTTTTAGAAATTCGAGAGAAAAAACGGGGATATAGAGTTTCATTTCCAGGGACGGGGGGCGGAATTCCGGCAGATAGCCCCCGTATCCGAGGATGAGATGGATCAGCGTCCCCAAAACGACGGCCACGAGGATTCCGGGCATCCGGCCTGGAAGCTCCATCCGGGCAAGGAAAACGGCAAAGACGATCCCCAGGGCGGTGAGACCCACGATGGGCTCGCCGAAGACATCCAGAAGGGGAAGAAAACCCAAAAGCAAAAGACCGATCCCCGCCAGGGGGCCCAAAAGCCCGGCGGTGGGAATGACGCGTTGCAGCCAGGCGCCGCAGAAGGACGTGACGATCTTGACGGCGCCGATCATGAACAGGGTGGCCATGCCGATATGCCAGGTGAGTTCGGCGTCCCGGGTGGCCACATAGGCCGGTCCGAGGACGGCATAGGCGATCCCGATGGTGGAGGGCGTATCCAGACCCAGGGGCATGGCGGTAACGTCGGTCCGCCCGGTCTTCTTCCTCAGACGGACGGCCATCCAGGTATAGACGAGGTCGCCGCAGAAAACGCCCACGGCCGTACCGGGGATCATGCGGGTAAGGACGATCTCCGCGGGATAATTGAAGGTGAAAACCAGGATCGCGCTTAGGAAGATCAGCACCCCGACGTTGTCGAGAAACAGGGCGAGAAAGGCCGTCGTTTCCCCCCAGAATCTGTTTCCTCCCGCCCGGCTGCCGTTCCCCGTCATATCAATTGCACCGCGTTTATGCACGGTCAACGGCAACCGCTACGATCTGCCGATGAGGGTGTAAAGACGGATGATTTCCGCCGTGGACCAGGCCTGGGCGATGCAGCCCCCGGGCCGGTGGGGGTAATCGCCGTCGAAGACCTCGGAGATGCAACCGATCCCCGCCACCCGGAAATGGCCGGTCAGGAAGGTGCGGAGGCGATCCCGAAGGGTCGTCTTTACCTTCTCCCGGTCGTCGGCGACCTTGAGCCAGGCCTCTCCGAAGGGTCCCCAAAGCCAGGGCCAGACCGTACCCTGGTGATAGGCCCCATCCCGTTCGGCGGGCGAGCCGGCGTAACGGCCCCGATAGCAAGGATCCCGGGGGGAAAGGGTACGGATCCCAACGGGGGTGAGGAGTTCGTCCTGCACCTTTTTCACCACCAGGCGCTCCTGGGCCGGCGCCAATGGGGAATGGGGCAGCGAGACGGCGAAAATCTGATTGGGACGGATGGATCTGTCTAGGCGCCCGGACCGGTAAACATCCCCCAGGCAGGCATCATCGTCGTTCCAGAAGATCTCCAGAAAAGACCGGCGAATTTTTTCGATGAGATCGTCAAAGTAGAACTCCCGGTCCCCGAACCGGGCGGCCAGTTCGGCGGCAAAGCGGACGGCATTGTACCACAGGGCGTTAACCTCCACGGGGTAACCGTGGCGGGGCGTCACGGGGCGGTTGTCGATGCAGGCGTCCATCCAGGTCAGCGCCCGGTTATCCGCGCCGGCATGGATCAGACCGTTGTCGTCCATGTAGATGTTGAATATGGTGCCGTGAATGAACTGGCGAAGGATGTTTTTCATCACCGGCCAGAGATTCTTCTCCACCACCGCCTGGGTCCGGTCGCCGGCGTCGTCAAGAAGAAGTTGCTGGACAGCCCAGAAGAACCACAGGGGGGCGTCAACGGTATTGTAGGCATGATCGGCGTCCCGTTCGGAGAAGACGTTGGGCAGGAGACCCTGGCGCTCGAACCGGGCCATCCGGACGAGAAGCTCCAGTCCCTCCCGGCGGCGGCCGGAACAAAAGGCAAGTCCCGGCAGGGACAGCAGGGTGTCCCGTCCCCATTCCCCGAACCAGGGATAACCGGCGATGATCGCCGGATGCCCCGCGGCGGTGCGGATCAGGAAGCGTCTTCCCGCCTGCAGGAGGATGCCGAGCAATTCCCGCTCCGCGGCGATCCCGGCAGAGTCGGCTTCCGGGATGGCGATGTCCCGTTTTTCTTCCACGGCCACTGCCGCGACGATTTCCCGATCGGTACTTTCCCCGGCGGTCCCGGCGGCAGTATTGCCGGGAGACATCCTATGGCCCGCGATTTTCGCTTCTCCGCCGGGGTCGTCGCCGGACGCCGCGGATGCCTCTCCCGTCCCCGGGAATTGCCTCCCCGCCGGCGCCCCCCCGGAAGCCAGGATCCCTATGGTCCGATCATCCTTGTCCCGGACCTCCCGGCGGCGGCGCACCTCATCGTCCCATTTCTTGCTCAACCGCCCGTAGAAGGGGGTAAGGGAGGCAAGGACCAGAACCGTCTTGCCCTGCCGGAGCGGCACCTCCAGGAGCCCGGGACTGAAGAGATCTTCGGAATGTTCATAGCCCCGGGCCGCTTCTTCGGCATATTCGAAGTTATGGTACCATAAAGGCGCCGGTTGCCAGCGGGGCCGCAGGTTTGTCTGGATGACCAGGGGCGGCATTCCCGCGTAAGGCCTGAGGGAAAAACCGTTTTTGATCGCGGCGGCATTGCCCTTGAGAAACGGGTTCTCCTTGCTCAGGCGGTGGTAATCCCGGTAGGCCACGAAGGGCCGCAACCTCAGCACCCCCGATGCCGGACAAGCTTCGGGATCGTAACGGATCAGGAGACTGTCCTCGTCCGTCACGAGGAGGACTGATTTTCTGATCCGGAGCCCGTCGCCGGAAAAGAGAAAAGACGGGTATAGATCCTGCTGATATTCTTTAAGAAAAGAATATTCCTCCGGGAAAAAAACACCGGGGTACTCGTGACAGCTCAGGGCCTCCCGGCGGCCTCCGCAGATGACGGTGTCCTCGAATTTGGACAGGAGGACATAACGCCCCGGCGGCGCGACCAGTTTAGCAACGAGGAGACCATGGTATTTGCGGGTATGACAGTTCAGCAGGGTGCTGGAGGCATAGCCGCCCCGGCCGTTGACCTCGAGCCACTCGTCGCCGGAACGCGTCGGAAGGAATCTTTCCTCCCCCTGATTGATCCCCAATATTATTCCCATAACGTACAAAAGCGATATCCGGTCATGAAAGCGGATAGACCTCGACTTTGGGCGGGGTCTTGAACTGGAACAGCTTGTCGGACAGCTTGATATTGCGTTGAATGTTGCGGAACTGCACCGTGGTCCGGTTGCCGAAAGTGTCTGCGAAACGGCATTGGATGATGGTGTAATCCTCATGACTCAGGGTCACGAAGATCCTGTCCACCCCAAGATCGGCCTTTTTCGGCGTCATGACCAAGAGATAATTGCCGTTTTTATCCGTGGGCGCCCCGGGATCCGCGAAGGCAAGTTGAAAATCCTCGGTCACCTTCCCGAGCCCGTCGAGGAGACGCACAATAAGCTGGGATTTGAAGATCCGGGCCGTTTCCTGGACGTAAACCGCCCGGTCCTTGGGGACATACAGATAGGCCTTGTCGGGATTGATGATCAGCTTTTTGACCGCCGGTTTTGTATAATCCCAGAGCATGCGCCGGGGTGGTTTGTAATAGACTGTTCCTTCTTCCCGCTCCTTGCGGTTCACCGACGCCAGGGCAACCTCCTGGACGAACGACGCCTTCAGATCGGTGGTTTTTTCATAGACGGTCTGCAATCCCCGGATCACCTCCTCCAGGGCGGGCGGCTCCCGCCCCGCGGACGGCCCGGAAAACCCGATCAGAACGGCGGCCGCCACTATTACGACCCCAATGAGAAACAAATTTCTATACATCCTCCACCTCCCTGACCGCCATGACCCACCGGTCAAAAATTATGCCATTTCCCGGATCATGTGCATATCTCACACAACGGGGCGCCTAACCCATGAAAAAACTTCAATACCTGCATAACTATTTGTTTTGTTTATACTTTAAGTCTGCCTAAAAGAGCGGCAATCCGATATAAAACCGTATCATTTATAGACTTAGGAAAACTGTACACATAGTTATCAACAGTTTTTTCCACACCTTTGTGAATTGCCGGGACAAGTGCCCGGAATAGCGTCCCTAATCCGTGCCGCCGCGGCTGTCCCCTCAGTCGATCCGCATCCTCCAGCCGAAGGGGTCTTCCTTTTCTCCGTACTGAATCCGCAGGATCTCCTCGTAAAGCCTCTCCGTCAGGCTTCCCGTGCGGCCTTCATTGATGGCATACTCCCGATTCTGGTAACATATCTGTCCGATAGGAGAAACGATGGCCGCCGTTCCCGAGGCAAAAGACTCTTGCAGGGAACCGTTTTGACAGGCCGCCAGGATCTCTTCCATTGACAGGAGACGCTCGGAAACCTTTAGGCCCCAGGCGCGGGCGATCCGCAGGACCGAATCGCGGGTGACGCCCGGCAGGATCGTCCCCCCCAACGGCGGGGTGATCAATTCGCCGTCGATGACGAAGAAGATGTTGCTCGTCCCCACTTCCTCCACGTATTTTCTGTTCACGGCATCGAGCCAGAGGACCTGCGTATATCCCTTTTCGACGGCCATGGCGCTGGCCATGAGGCTCGCCGCATAGTTCCCGGCGGCCTTGCAATAGCCGATCCCCCCCGGAGCGGAACGGACGTATTCCTCCACGACATAAATCTTGGTCGGACTGAACCCCTCGGGATAGTAAGCCCCTACCGGACCGACAATAATATAGAACAGATAGGCATCGGCGGGATGGACTCCCAGGGCCGCCTCGGTGGCGATCATGGTGGGCCGGATATACAGGGAGGCGCCGCTGCTTTTGGGGATCCAGTCCTTTTCCAGGAGGACGAGTTTTTTCAGGCCTTCCAAAAAGACCTCCGGATCCAGGGTCGGCATGCAGAGACGTCTGGCCGATTCATTCATCCGCCGGATATTCTCCCCGGGCCGGAACAGATATATCTCCCCGTTTTTGCCCCTATAGGCCTTCATGCCCTCGAAGATGAGCTGGCCGTAGTGGAGACACATGGCCGCCGGATCGAGGCTGAGATCCTCATAGGGCCGGACGGCGGGATCGTACCAACCCCGGCTGGAATGGTAAGTCATGGTAAACATATGATCGGTGAAGACCCTTCCGAATCCCAGTTTCGACTCGTCTTTCGGCTTGGCCTTCCTTTTCGCCGGATCGGTCTGAATAATACTGATTTCCATAAGATTCCCTTTCCCCCCTTGATAGTTCGAGAGCCGGCAAAAGACGGCCGAAAGACCGGCGCGGGTTAAAAACTCCCCACCCTGCTCCCGATTGATGACTGGTCGCCACCATTATCACTAAACGAGTTTTCGATCAAGATTTCTGTACTGGATCGCCTCGGCAACGTGAGATGCCTCCAGGCACTCCCGGTCATCGAGATCGGCGATCGTCCGGGCCACCTTGAGGATCCGCTTGTAGGCCCGGGCGCTCAGTCCGAGCTTTTCCATGGCCATTTCGAGCAATTGCTGGGCATCCCCATCGATCCGGCAGTAACGCTTGACCTCGGCGTCGGACATACGGGCGTTGAAGGGAGTCATCTTTCCCGCAAAACGCCGCTCCTGTATGGTCCGGGCCTTATCGATCCGCTCCCGGATTACGGCGGAGGTTTCTCCCTGGTAGCGCCCCGTCAGCTCCCGGTAGCGCAGTGACGGCACTTCGATGTGGAGATCGATGCGGTCCAGAAGCGGCCCGGACAGGCGCCGCTGGTACTGGCGGATTTGCTGGGCGCTGCACCGGCAGGTCTGGCGGGCGTCGCCGTAATATCCACAGGGGCAGGGGTTCATGGCCGCCACGAACAAAAAGCGGGCCGGATAGACCACCGTCGTGGCCGCCCGGGCGATGGTGACCGTCCCCTCTTCCAGGGGCTGCCGCAGTGCCTCCAGGGCGTTTTTCCGGAATTCCGGCAGTTCGTCGAGGAAAAGCACCCCGTGATGGGCCAGGCTGATCTCGCCGGGACGGGGCGTCGCGCCCCCGCCGATGAGGCCGGCGTCGGAGATGGTATGATGGGGGGCGCGGAAGGGACGGCGGCGGATCATCACCTCGCCGCGATTCAAAAGGCCGGCGACGGAATAGATCTTCGCCGCCTCCACGGCCTCGGCAAAGGAAAGGGCGGGCAGGATGGAGGACAGGCGCCTGGCAAGCATGGTCTTGCCGCTTCCCGGCGGTCCGAGGAGCAGGATATTGTGGGCCCCGGCCGCGGCAATCTCCAGGGCGCGCTTGGCCTGGTCCTGTCCCTGGACGTCCCGGAAATCACAATCCTCATCCTCAGTCCCGGAAAAGACGTCCCGTTCATCCCGGCGCGCCGGCTCTATCTTCTTGACCTCATTCAGAAATTCTACCACTTCAGTGAGGGATGCCACGGGTATTGCCTCGATACCCGCCACCAGGGCGGCCTCCGCGGCGTTCTCCGGGGAGACCAGGATGCCCCGCAGGCCCAGGTCCCGGGTCTTGAGGGCGGCCGGCAGCGCCCCGTGGACCCCCTTGATCCGGCCGTCGAGCGACAGCTCCCCGAGGAGGAGGTAGGCGCCCAGCAGATCCGGCCGGACCACGTCTTCCGCCGCCAGGATGCCGACGGCAATGGGGAGGTCGAACCCCGTGCCCTCTTTCCTGATGTCCGCCGGGGCAAGATTGACGGTGACATGATGACGGGGAAAGGGATAGCCGGAACTCTTGACCGCCGCCTTGATCCGTTCCCGGCTTTCCCGGACGGCCACGTCGGGCAGGCCCACCGTGGAGAACTGGGGAAGCCCCGAGGCGGTATAGACCTCGACATCGATGAGGTAGCCATCAATGCCGATTACGGAACTGCCCAGGACTTTTACGATCATAACGCCCCCGAAGGAAAAATCGCGGTATATATATAGAAATTCCAGAGATTTTTCAACTGTCTTGACGGGAAAAAACGGCTGTGATAAGTTTTGTGTCCTAAGGCAATGAACCAGGGCGCGGAGCCGTCGCTGGGAAAAGGGAAAAGTGGCATACCTTGCGCACCTGACCCTGATGGCGGATGGGGAAAGCATAAACGCGCAACAATTCTTCGCGGCGAGGTGGCGTTTTCAAGTGGTAAAGCTGACGCACGTAGATGAGCGGGGCCGGGCAAAAATGGTCGATGTCACCGGCAAGGAACCGACGACCAGGGAGGCGGTGGCCCGGGGCCGGGTCGTGATGAAACAGGAGACCCTGGCCCTCATTGCCGACGGCGGTATCCCGAAGGGGGACGTCATCGGTGTTGCCCGCATCGCCGGGACCATGGCCGCCAAAGAAACGGGGCGCCTGATTCCCATGTGCCATCCGCTGGAGCTTACGGGAATCGATATTTTTTTTACCGACAACCGCGAACGGGGTGAGATCGCCATCGAGGCCCGGGTACGAACCGTAGGCCGGACCGGCGTGGAGATGGAGGCCCTGACCGCCGTAAGCGTCGCCGCCCTCACCATCTATGACATGTGCAAAGCCGCCGACCGGGAAATGATCATTTCCGACGTCATGCTCGTCGCTAAAAGCGGCGGAAAAAGCGGTTCTTTCACCAGAAAGGATTGATCATGTCCGAGGGCACATACCGCATCCGCCGGTCGTTCGTCATCCCCTTGGGTATCGACGTCCTGCTCCTCCTGTTTCTGCTTATCCTCTCCCTGGCATATAAAGGTTCCGGAACGGAAAGGATCGTCCTAACCGTCTTTGCCGGCCTGTCCCTCTTGATCTTTCTGGAGGCCATGAACCGGAGCGTTTCGGTTTCCGAGGGAGGCGTGGCGCTGAAGAAGCTCCTCAAGAGCAGGGAACTCCTGTGGAGTGACATCACCCATGTGGGTTGCCTGAAAGTGCGAAGCAGGATCTATATCCTCTTGACAACCAAGAAGGGGTTTCATATCATCTCGAACGCCTATGATTCCTTTTCCACCCTGGTGGGGGAAATCATCCGGCATCTCGATGGGGGAAAGATCGAGATCGAAGCCGAGGCCAGGGAGCAGATCGATAATCCAACCCGGAACATATCCGACCTCACGGCGGTTTGGGTGGCCGCCGTTGTCCTGCTGGTCATCATATACATGAAATTAACTCCCTAAAAAGTAAGGATAAAAAAGCCGGTTTTATGAAGGACAATCACAAAGAAACACCGCTGGGGGTCAATAAGGAGAGGGCGACATCCCTCCATGCGGTGGCGGAAGAAATCCTCTCCCAGAAACTGGCGGACATCGTCACGATCCTCGGCGACACTACGGCGGCAAAAAGCAGGGTATATGAGGACGTAACCGCCATCGTGGAACGATGCCTCTTCAGGATCGCCCTGGAGCGATCCCAGTACGTCAAAAGCCGGGCCGCCGATTATCTGGGCATCAACCGCAACACCTTCCACAAAAAGATGACCAAATTCGGTTTGGAACGTTAAGCGTCATTACGGAGGAGATATGTCCACCGATCCCAAAATAAGACTCCTGCTCGAAAAAGGGGTGGCCATGCCCAATCCGGCCACCGTGGAGATCGGACCGGAAGTGGCGATAGAACGTATCGCCGGCGAGGGAGTGATCTTTTACAGCGGCACGCGGATCCGCGGGGAAAAAACCCTGATCATGCCAGGGGTTAAACTTGGTTGCGAGACCCCCGCTACGATCCTCGATTGCCAGTTGGGGCCCCGGGTGGAACTGAAAGGCGGGTTTTTTACCCGGTCCGTATGTCTGGAAAAGGCAAATCTGGGCAGCGGCGCCCAGGTGCGGGAGGGCTGTCTCCTGGAGGAAGAGGCGAACGGAGCCCATGCCGTGGGTCTTAAACAAACGATCCTCTTTCCCTTTGTCACCCTCGGCAGCCTGATCAACTTCTGCGACTGCTTCCTCGCCGGAGGAACGAGCCGGAAGAACCATACGGAAGTGGGAAGCTCTTATATTCACTTCAACTATACCCCGAATCAGGACAAGGCCACCCCATCCCTGGTCGGCGATGTCCCCCGGGGCGTCATGCTGAATCAGCCCCCGATCTTCTTGGGCGGCCAGGGAGGAATCGTGGGACCCACCCGGATCGGTTACGGAACGGTCGTCTCGGCGGGAACCGTCTATCGGGGGGACTGCCCCGAGGGGGGCAAACTCCTCGGCCAGATGGGGAACATGGCCTACGAGGTCAATTTTCACATGGGCTTCTACGGCGACATCCGGCGACGCATCCACAACAACATCATTTATCTGGCCAATCTTCTCGCCCTCCGGCAATGGTACATTCTCGTCCGCCGGCCCTTTTTCGTCGCCCGGGAACTGGGCGGGGAGCTGTACGCCGGGGCGCTGGACAAACTGGAGCTGGCCATCGGCGAGCGGCTGAGCCGTTTCCGGGCCTTGGCGGAAAAGATGGAACAATCCATCGCCATCTCAGAAAGGATTCTCTCGGGCGCCCGTCGGGAGACCCTGATCCGGCAGAAACGGGAATTTATGGAAAAATGGCCCGCTATCGAAGCCTGCTTCACCGACGGCAGCGAAGCGGAACGGGAAGGCCAAGACCGGACATCCTTCCTGGCCGCCATGGAAATCCGGGGCCAGGAACACCGAGACTACCTCCAAACCATCCAGAATCTGGACGAACAGACCATCAAAGCGGGGACGGATTGGCTGCAGAACATCGTGGATACCGTCTCCAACCGGGTCCTGGATTGCATACCCGCTTGCAAAGGCTAATGATCGAGACGCTGAAATTGCTGATATGCCCTTAAAGCCTTATGCCGGAACCTTCTCCTGGATGTGGAACTGGCGCGTTTACATCGGTCGCGCTCCGGCTGAACTACCCCCCCGATCCTTGATCATCTTCCCCGTTTTAAATACCACCCTTCCCTGCGGGCTTGCGGGCATCGTCGCGATCAATAAAGGGCCGCGAGAACAAGTCGATGTGGATCTCGCCGCCTCCCTGACGGAGAATTTTCGGAAGGTCCGGGAAAAGGGGCTACCGTCCCTGCTGGCCGGGAAGGCCACGGCGCCGGAGTATCTGGGGGGGGAGGAATGCCTGGCGGAGCTGGACAGGATAGTGCTTTCCCGGAAGGATAGCGAACCTTTCCTGGAACTGCTCTCGGCGCCGGACCAGGCCGGAAAAGCGGCGGGCGCAGCCGAAGCCATGCGGCGTTTTGCCGAGACGGAGGAGAAGCTCCTGGAGGAAAACGCCCTCCGTTTCACCACCGCGGAGATCGAGATCCTCAACAGCCGCCTGTCATTTTTGAAAGACATCTTCTGGTCCCTGGAAAAGGATATCCTAAGGAACATCGGCCGGATCGAGAAACTTGCCGGCGGCCCGGAGGCCTCCCCGACGCCGCCGGCCTGGAAAAAATACCTTCAGCTCAACTACCTGCTCAACGCCCTGGACCGCCTGGAAGTGCGGGGGAGAGATTCCGCGGGAATCCAGATCGACCTGACGATCGCCGATCCGGAAAGTTGGTTGGCGGCGGTCGAAAAGCTCAAGGAGCAGGGGCTTTATGATGACTTCCAGGCCCGGTCCGGCGCCGGCGACTTCATCAATGGTACGATTCGCTGCTCCCGCCGGGAACCGGAGCCGCCGGAAAGGAAGGAGAGCCCTGCTCCCGCCCCGGACGAGCCGGGATTATGCACCGCCGCCGTCTCTCTGTCATTCGTTTACAAGACCGCCGCCGTCATCGGCGCCCTGGGCAGAAACGTCCGGGAATTGCGCAATATCATCTCCCGGGACCGAATCCTCCAGCTTCTGGCCTCCCTGAACACCGCCGGGGAGGTTTCCCTGGCCCACACCCGCTGGGCATCCGTCGGATCCATAACGGAGGAAAACTGCCATCCCGTGAATAATTTCTCCCGCCGGGACGGATCGGCGGGTGGAGCTGAAAAGCATTATCCCGCCTACGGCCGTGGCAACTGGTCCGTGAGCGTCGCCCTCAACGGCGACATCGACAACTACCGCCCGCTCCGCGACGCCCTGGAGGCCGGCGGTGAGTTCATTGCCCCGGAGATCACCACGGACACCAAAGTTATCCCCCTGGAGATCGAAAGGCACCTGAAATCCGGATGCGACGCCGCCGAGGCATTCCGTCGCGCGGTAAACGGTTTCGAGGGCTCTCACGCCATTGCCATGGTCACCAACGTGGAACCGGGAAAGGCGTTTCTGGCCCTGCGGGGAAGCGGCCAGTCCATCTATGTGGGGCTCGCTGGGGATCGCTACCTCTTCTCCTCGGAACTCTACGGGCTGGTGGAGGGCACGCCTTATTTCCTCAAGATGGACGGGGAAGAAACGGGACAGATCTTCACCCTCGGGGCCGGCGATTCCGGCGGGACGGAGGGAATACGGGCCTGTACCTACGGCGGAACGCCCCTGGCGATCACCCCCGCCCTGGTCCGGCGGGCAGAGATCACGACGAGGGACATCGACCGGGGAGATCATCCCCACTTTTTCCTCAAAGAGATAAACGAGGCCGGCGATTCCGTAAGAAAAACCTTGCGGGGAAAATACGAACTCCGGGAGGAAGGGGATGGCCGCCGGGCGGTGCGCTTCAATCTCGGCCCCGATATCGTGCCGCCCACCGTCCGGCAGTCCCTCGCGGCCGGCGCCCTCAAACGGATCATCGTCATAGGCCACGGCACCGCCGCGGTGGCCGGCGAGGCGGTCGCCGGGGCCTGTTCCCGGTATCTCGCCAAAAGCGGCATCGAGATTTCGGCCCGCGTCGCCTCGGAATTGAGCGGCTTCGATCTGGCGGAACGGCTCGCCGACACCCTGGTCATCCCCATCACCCAATCGGGAACCACCACGGACACCAACCGGGCCGTCGCGATGGCGGCGGAACGGGGGGCGCGGATCATCGCCATCGTCAACCGGCGGCAATCAGACATCACCGCCAGGTCCCACGGCGTCTTCTACACCTCCGACGGACGGGACATCGAGATGTCCGTTGCCTCCACCAAGGCCTTCTATTCCCAGATCGTCGCCGGACACGTCCTGGCGCTGTGTCTTGCCCAGATCCTTAAAACGATGTCCGACGAGGACATCGCCGGAGAGATGGAAATAATCGCCCGGGCGCCGGAAATGATGGGCCGGGTAATGGAGAGGCGGGACCAGATCCGCCGGGCCGCCGAGACGTTGACGGGAAGGAAGAAATACTGGGCCGTCGTGGGCAGCGGCCCCAACAAGGCGGCGGCGGATGAAATACGGATCAAGCTCAGCGAGCTGTGTTACAAGACGATCTCATCGGACATCGTGGAAAACAAAAAACACATCGATCTGTCCGCCGAACCGCTGATCCTCGTCTGCGCCGCCGGAAGCCCCACCGCCGTGATCGGGGACATAGTCAAGGACGTGGCCATCTTCAAGGCCCACAAAGCCGGCATCGTCGTGTTCGCCGACGAGGGGGAGGAAAGGTTCGACGAGTTGGCCGAGGCGGTGATTGCCGTCCCCCGGGCGCCGCAGCCCCTGCCGGTGATCCTCAACACCGTCGCCGGCCATCTCTGGGGCTACTATGCCGCCCGGAGCATCGATGCGGAGGCGGATTATCTCCGGGAGTTCCGTGGCCGGATGCATCAGGCCATGATCGAGCAGGGCAAACGATCCTATTCCCTGTACGACCGTCTTTTCGACCGCCAGTTCCGGCGGATGATCAGCGAGTTCGCCACCGCTTTCCAGGAGCGGCTGTTACAAGGCGCCTTTTCCCAGGTTAATGTCCGGACGATAGCCAATATCGTCCTCCTGTTGAAATATGCGGTGGGCAAACTCCCCCTGGAAGATTTCTGGCTCGATTTCAAAGGGGAGGAGGACTTCACCTCCCCCCTCGATCTCCTCGACGTCTCTTTAGGCCATGCCATCGACGAGCTTTCCCGGCCCATCGACGCCATCCGTCATCAGGCCAAGACCGTGACGGTGGGCACCAGCCGGGCGGAGGAGGTGCTGTCCGGTCCGATCTTCCAGCTCCTCCGGGAACTCGGCTTCCCGGCCAGATCCCTGACGGGGAAGAACATCATGGCCCTCAAGGCCCTACAGCCGGCCCTGGCATCAATCTCCGGCTATACCCTCTATGGCATCGCCAACCTCGATACGGAAGGCCATCCGGCGGAAGACACCCTGATCGAGATACTGCGGCGGGAGGGCACGGCCGCCCGGATGTCTTCCCGGGTGGCGGGATCGAAAAAACTCATGGGAACGAAGCGGACCATCGTCAGCATGGGCGACATATATGCCGGCTTCGGCAAGGCGGACGGGGCGATGATCGTCATCGTCCCACTGCTGGGCAACAGTTTCCAGGTGGAAAAGCTCTTGCTCCTCCACATCGCCTACCGGCGGGACATGACCGCCGCGGAGAAAAAGGAGGTCCTGGGCTACCGTTATAACGACATCCGCAATTTGATCAACGAGTACAATCTCCCCTGGTCGGACGCCTGCCTGGATGCCTTGTCCATGGGGGCGCTGCTGGGAGAACCGGTGGAATACATCGCCGATCTGATCAAAAAGAAGGTTGAGGAACCGTCATGAAAGAAACCAAATTCATCTTCGTAACCGGTGGCGTCCTTTCCTCCCTGGGCAAGGGCCTGGCCGCCGCCTCCATTGCCGCCCTTCTGGAGAGCCGGGGCCTGCGGGTCACGAACCAGAAACTGGACCCCTATATCAATGTGGATCCGGGAACCATGAGCCCTTTCCAGCACGGCGAGGTCTTCGTAACCGACGACGGGGCGGAAACGGACCTGGACCTCGGTCACTACGAGCGCTTCACGGCCACACGGATGAAGAAGAGCAACAACCTCACCACGGGACAGGTCTATTTTTCCGTCATCGCAAAGGAGCGGCGGGGCGACTACCTGGGCAAGACCGTCCAGGTAATCCCCCATATAACCAACGAGATTAAGGGTTTTATCCGGGAAAGTGCGAAGGACTTCGACGTGGCCATCGTGGAAATCGGGGGCACCGTGGGAGACATCGAAAGCCTGCCCTTCCTGGAGGCGGTCCGGCAGTTCCGCCTGGAGGTGGGCAAACAGAATGCGGTTTTCATCCACTTGACCTGGGTCCCCTTTATCAAGACGGCGGGGGAAGTGAAGACCAAGCCGACGCAGCACAGCGTCAAGGCCCTGCGGGAGATCGGCATCCAACCGGACATCCTCCTCTGCCGGACGGAAAACCTGCTCTCCGAGGACATCAAGGCCAAGATCGCCCTGTTCTGCAACGTCAACGTCGCGGACGTCTTCGCCGCCCGGGATGTGAGCTGCATCTACGAGGTGCCCCTGATCTATCACCGCGAGGGGCTGGATGAAAAGATCGTCGATCTTCTCAACATCTGGACGGGACGTCCGCACCTGGAGGCATGGGAAGAGGTCGTCGCCCGGATGATGCATCCCGCCCGGGAGGCTTCCATCGCCATCGTGGGCAAATACGTCAACCTCACCGATTCGTACAAGAGCCTGAACGAGGCCCTAATTCACGGCGGCATCGCCAACGACTGCCGGGTAAACCTGAAATTCGTCGATTCGGAAAAGATCGAAAAGGACGGCCTTGCCCATCAGCTTGACGGCGCCGACGGGATTCTCGTCCCCGGCGGTTTCGGAGACCGGGGCATCGAGGGGATGATCCGGGCGGCCCATTACGCCCGCACCCGGGATATCCCCTACTTCGGCATCTGCCTGGGGATGCAGATGGCGGTGGTGGAGTACGCCCGCCATGTATGCGGTCTGGAACGGGCCAACAGCTCGGAATTCGATCCGCACACCCCCAACCCCGTCATCGATCTCCTCCCGGAGCAGAAGCAAATCAAGGAAAAAGGGGCCACCATGCGCCTGGGCGCCTATCCCTGCCGGCTTTTGGAATCCTCCCTCGCCTTTGCCGCCTACGACCGGGAAGACATCGAGGAACGACACCGCCATCGTTATGAATTCAATGCCGCCTACAAGGAAATAATGGTTGCCGGGGGCCTGTGGATCACCGGCGCCTCCCCGGACGGGCGGCTGGCGGAAATTGTGGAACTCCCCAATCACCCGTGGTTTCTGGGCTGCCAGTTCCATCCGGAATTCAAGTCGCGGCCGACTCATCCCCATCCTCTATTCAAGGACTTTATCGCCGCGGCCCTCGACTATTCCGATCGGCGCCGTGGTATTGAATAATACAATAAATACTTTGACTTTACCTGCACGGCAGGTTATACGCCGTCAATTTTCATCATCACGAAAAGGAGATGGATGCTTATGGGAAAACTCTTTGGAACAGACGGAATTCGCGGGGTGGCCAACGAATACCCCATGACCGCGGATCTGGCCCTCAACGTGGGCAAGGCTACGGCCCATTACTTCAAGCGCCAGGGGCACCGGCCCCGGATCATCATCGGCAAGGATACCCGCATTTCCGGCTATATGCTGGAAAACGCGCTCGTTTCCGGAATCTGCTCCATGGGCGTCGATGCCATCATGGTGGGGGTAATGCCCACGCCGGGGATCGCCTTTCTCACCCAGAGCATGCGTGCCGACGCGGGCATCGTCATCTCGGCCTCCCATAACCCCTATCAGGACAACGGCATCAAGATCTTCTCCAGCACCGGCTACAAACTCCCCGACGAGACGGAGTTGGAGATCGAGGATCTGATCCTGAAAAACCTCTTGCACAATCTCCGCCCCTCCCCCCAGGAGCTGGGCAAGGCCTACCGCATCGACGGGGCCCGGGATCGTTATATCGTCTTTTTGAAGAGCACCTTTCCCAAGGAATATACCCTCGAAGGGATGAAGATCGAGTTGGATTGCGCCAACGGCGCCACCTACCGCGTCGCCCCGCAGACCTTCCTGGAGCTTGGCGCGGAGGTAACGGCCCGCTTCGACCAGCCGAACGGTTCCAATATCAACGACAACTGCGGCTCCCAGCATACGGAGATGCTCGTGGAGAAGCTGGCGAAGAGGAGGGCCGATGTGGGCTTCGCCTTCGACGGCGACGGGGACCGCCTCATTGCCGTGGATGAAAAAGGTAACGTCCTCACCGGCGATCAGATCATGGCCATCTGCGCCAAGGTAATGAAAAAGAAGGGTAAACTCACAAACAACCTGGTGGTGGCCACCGTAATGAGCAATCTCGGCCTCACCCTTGCCCTGAAATCCCTGGGCATCGACATGGTCGCCACCAAAGTGGGGGACCGTTATGTCCTGGAAGAGATGCTGGCCCGGGGGGCGGCCATCGGCGGCGAGGAGTCGGGACATCTGATCTTCCTCCGCGAGCACACCACGGGAGACGGCATCCTCAGCGCCCTCCAACTCCTCGTTGCCATGAAGGAGGAGCAACAGCCCCTATCGGAGCTGGCGAAGGTGATGACGGTCTTTCCCCAGAAGCTCATCAATATAGACGTCAAATCAAAGCCGGACATCGAGACGGTCCCGGAGATCGTCGCGGCCATCCGGGACGTGGAGAACGCCCTGGGCGATCGGGGACGAATCCTGGTCCGTTATTCGGGAACCCAGAACATGTGCCGGGTCATGGTGGAAGGACCGACGAACGAGGAAACGGAACGGTACTGCCGGCAGGTGGCGGACTTGGTCCAAAAAAGCATCGGCTGACCGCGAGAGACCGGGTACGCACTGTTTACATACTGAGATCTTTGAAAAATGGCTTCGCCGCGGCTCAGAAATCTTTTCCGATTCTCAATGGATAAAGTATAAATCTTATTCATTACCGGGCGTTAAGTTCGATCAAGAAAACGGTGAAAACATTTGATTCGCCGCTTGCGAACCATTTTTCCGCAATTATGCAAAACCCTATTACTATTTAGGCATCACCCACCGATCACGATAGAAGGAGAAGCCATGCCTTGCAAAGTAATTATCACCAGAGATTTTGAACACATGAGCGCGGTCGGCGCGGATATCGTCGCCGGGAGCATCCGCAAGGTCCTTAACCGCCGGGACCGTTTCGTCCTGGGGTTGGCGACGGGAAACACGCCTACGGGCCTTTACAAGCATCTGGCCAAAGCGGCCAGCGGCGGCGCCTTTACCGCCGCTAAAATAACCAGTTTCAACCTCGACGAATACATCGGCCTGCCGGGAGAAAATGCCCAGCAGCGGGCGCTGCATCCGGAAAGCTATTCCTTCTTCATGATCCGGGAACTCTTCGGGCTCCTTCGGGAAAATTTCCGGGCCACCTACGTCCCCTGGGGCGCCCTCATCGACCAGGAGCGGCTGGAGGCGGAGCTGGACGCCTACCACGGCGACTGGGAAAAGCAGGGCGCGGACAAGGGAAAGGCCATCGTCATCCGCCCGGATGCCGCGTCGGATTATCTGCGCTGGATCAGGAACGACATCCTAACTGCCTATGAACGGAAGATCGCCGCGGCCGGCGGCATCGACCTGCACATCATAGGCGTGGGCGGCCGGGGCCACGTGGCCTTCCACGAGGCGGGCATTCCCTTTGCCGGCAACCGCATGCTCCTCGTCCAGTTGGACGACAACACCATCGACAACGCCGTGGCCGACGGGCACTTCCCGCACCGGGAGGAGAGCCCCCGCTTCGCCGTCTCCATGGGCGCGGAGCTGGTCTATGAAGCCAAAGAGGTGTTGCTCCTCGCCAACGGCAAACGCAAGGCGGAACCGGTGGCCGCCTCCCTTCTGGGCGACGTCAACGATCAGGTGCCCATTTCCTACGGGAAGGTTCTGGCCGACCGGGGCGGGGAGATGATCTATGTCCTGGACCGGGAGGCGGCGACAAACGTCCTGGCTCAGGCGGACCGGATCAAAAGCCGGAACGTCGAGATCGAGGATTTGACCGGATAAGAGAAATTACGGAGCGCCGATGCCGTGAAGATGAAAGGAAGACGGCGGCGGGCGGCGGGCCGTCAGGGTGTTTGTTTGCCTGAATGGCGACCCACGCCTCCTGGGGCGCCTACCCTGGAGTGACTTGAGTTAAGTTACTCGGAAGCGTCCCATACCGCCGTTGGCGGCCCCGTATCAAGAAGTGACTTGAGTGAAATTACTTAAGAGGGACGGGAATGACTTCGTCGCGCCGCTCAACAAAAACGTCGGAAAAATCAATGCCGCCGCGGACGGAAACGCCTGCGCCGGTAATCGCCATCGGCAGCGGGGCCATCGAAAGCATTGTCCGCTGTGACGCCCCCCTGCAGATCGGACGCAAGCAGATCGTCCGGCAGGAGGAGAGCCTCGGGGGCAGCGGCCTGAACTATACTCTTCGTCTCCTTGCCGCCGGATACCCGGTTTTGCCTATCCTGCCCGTGGGCAACGACGGCCGGGGCAGATTGATCCGGGACAGCATCTCCACCGCCGCCGGCAAGATCACCGACCGGCCGGAACTGGCCAAGTTCCTCTCCCCCCGGAAGTTCTTTGTCTCCCGCCTCGCCACTCCCCGTTCGACTCTCCTTGTCAATCAGGGACAAACGACGGTATTTTCGGAAAAATTCGTCGAGGGAAACGACTTCCGTAAGCACCTAAAAAAACGCTTTCATGACATCGAGCACGGGCTCGGCATCGTACCGGGAGGGGTGATCGTCGGCCACATCTACGGCGACAAGAGCAACGGTCATCCCCATGTTCCCGGCGAATGCACCCGTTTCATCATCGATTACTGGCAGGGAAAGGCGCCCGTTTTTCTCAATCTCGGTCACAGCCAGATCGAGCTGGGCATCGCATTCTGGGAGGATGCCATCCGCAAGACCTCGGTCATGCAAATGAATATCTGGGAATACAAGAACCTCATGAAGACGGCGGGCCGTCTCCCCTCCCTCCGGAAAATCATCGCCTGGTTCCGGGAACGACGGATCAACGCCGTCATCAGCATGGGTCGTTTCGGCGCCCTCGGCGTCCATGGCGACGGCAAGGACGGACTCATTTACGGCCAGGCCCTGCTGCCGCCGGAACGGGTCCGGGATGCCACCGGGGCGGGCGATGCCTTTGCCGCCGGTCTCGCCTCGGCGCTGGCGGGAAGCACCTCCTTCTCTTTTGAAGATTTTCGCGTTGCCATGGCGGAAGCGGGAATTTGGGCCTCTTACGCCTGCACCACCCTGGGCGGCTCCGGTTATTGCCCCGACGGACGGGAGCTGGCCGCTTTCCGCAAGGAACTGGGTGCGGAAGATCACAACTCCATCAAGATCGTGGATATCAAGACGGCCGGGCCCATGCTCGACATGATGGACCTGCTCTACAGTTAAGAAGGCATTTCATGAAAAAAATCGCCGATCTCACATTATCCGGAATCATTACCGCCACCCTCGGGATCCTGTTTTTCATCATCACCGCCATGATCATCCTGCTCGTCAACCAGGGCATGAAACAGCAGGCGTTGGTCGAAGCGGAGGCAAAGGCCCGCATTCTCCTCGACCGCAACCTGGCCACCCACACCTATTTTTCCCATGTTTTGAAGCCCCGCCTTTTTGAATGGACCGCGCCTTTTCGCTCCCCCGAATATTTCGATCCTTCCTGGATGTCCTCCACCTATGCGATCCGGGGCATCCATAAATACTTCCTGGAGCTCAACCCGGCCGGATATTATCTCAAGGACGCCGCGGTGGATGCCCGGAGTCCCGAAAACGAGGCCGACGATTACGAGCGGGCCTTTTTGGCGGCCCTGAAAAACGACGGGACGCTGGAGTCCCGTTCGGAAATGCGGACCATGGACGGCAAGCCTTATTTAGCGGTCTTGAGGAGGGGCGAATCCATGGAAGAGTCCTGCCTGCGCTGTCACAGCACCCCCGGCAACGCCCCCGCCGATCTTCTCAAGCATTATGGATCCGAGCGGAGTTTCAACCGGAAGGCAGGCGACCTGGTGAGCGCCATATCCCTGCGCATACCTCTCACCGCCGCCTACGAGGGCATGAACAGAACCTTCGTTCAGATTGCGCTGGTGCTCACGGCCATTCTCGGCGTCCTTTTCGCCGGTCACAGCTTTATCTATCGCCGTTTCCTGGTTTTACCGATCGCCATGCTCCGCGACAAGGCGAAAGCGATCGCGGCCAGCGCCGACCATCTCGGCGAGGAGATCCCGGAGCCCGCCGGCGGGGAATTGCGGGAGCTTGCCGGGGCGTTCAACGAAATGTCCTCGCAATTGCGGATAAGCAGGGATCGCTTGGAGGACCGGGTCCGGGAACGAACCGGGGAACTCAACGCCGCGAAGGAGCGTCTGGAGAGGGAAGTGACGCAGCGCCGGACCGCGGAGGAAGAATTGAAGGAACGCAACAAGGAATTGACATGCCTCTATTCCCTCGCCGAGATCGTGGAAAAAACCGATGCCATTGAGGACGTATTGCGGAAAAGCGTCGAGTTGATCCCCGGCGGCTTTAATTATTCCGCATCCGCCTGCGCGCGCATCATCTGGCGGGAGCGGGAATTCCGGACGGGGAATTTTCAGGAAACGACCAGGAGAATGGCGGCCCATATCATCCGGCAAGGTGAGTCCGTGGGCTCCTTGGAGATCTGCTATCTAAACGATGTGTCCGGCGACGGTAATGGACCGTTTCTCGAGGAGGAAAGGAAGCTGATCGATGCGATCGCGGAGTATCTGGGGAGGGTCATCGACCATAAGGAGGCGAATGAAAAGCTCAAGGCATCGGAAGCGCAGGTGCGACTGCTCCTGAATTCCACGGCCGAGGCGATCTACGGCATCGATCTTGAGGGGAAATGCACCTTTGCCAATCAGGCCTGCCTGCGGATCCTGGGATATGAGGATATCGGCCAGTTGCTCGGGAAAAACATGCACGACCTCATCCATCATTCCTATCCGAACGGAACGCCGATGGCGGTGGAAGATTGCCGCATCTACCAGTCATTCAGAGAGGGAAAAGGGGTGCAGATCGATGACGAGGTGTTGTGGAAGGCCGACGGCGGCAGCTTCCCCGTGGAATATTTCTCCTATCCCCAGATCGTCGCCGGCGGGGTGTCCGGGGCCGTGGTCACCTTCCTCGATATAACACAGAGAAAACAGGCGGAAGAAAAACTGCGGGAAAGTGAAAGAAGATACCGGGAACTCAGCATCATCGACAGTCTCTCCCAGCTATACAATTCCCGCTATTTTTACAGCCAGTTGAAAATGGAGATCGATCGCGTCAACCGCTATGGAGAACCACTGAGCCTCATCCTGCTCGATATCGACAATTTCAAGGCCTTCAACGACACTTACGGTCATGTCGAGGGGGACCGGGTAATCAGCGGGCTCGGCCAGGTGATCAAGCGATGCCTCCGGAAGACGGATTCCGCGTATCGTTACGGCGGCGAAGAATTTACCGTCCTGCTGCCCTCAACCAAAGGCAGCGACGGCATCATTACCGCGGAGAGAATCAGAAGGGAATTCAAAAAAGAAACCTTCGCACCCGCACCCGACGGAAACATCCGGATGACGGTAAGCATCGGCATTGCCCAATACCAAACCCAGGAAGACCCGAAGGACTTTGTAAAACGCGTCGACCAGATCATGTACCAGGCCAAGGAGCTGGGAAAAGACCGGGTCTGTCATGAGGAGAATAACGAAAAAAACTCTTGACAATAGAACGAATGTTCTATACCGTGGGGCCATGAAAACGAAGAGAACCGTCCCCAGCGTGGCCGAGGCCATCGACGACTTCCACCGCCGGCACCGGCGGATGCCCAGTTATGCGGAAATGCTTCCGCTCCTGGGGGTCCGCTCCAAAAGCGTCGTCCACTTCTGGATCAACAAGCTGCTAAAAAACGGCCTGCTGGAGAAGGACGGCAAGGGCTACCTGACGCCGGGGCGGCGGGCCAGGGGGATTCCCATGGTGGGGGAAGTGGCCGCCGGTTTTCCCTCCCCCGCGGAAGAGGAACTCCGGGACATCATCTCTTTCGATGAATACCTGGTGACCAGGCCGGAATCCTCCTTCCTCCTCCAGGTCAGCGGCGACTCCATGATCGGCGAGGGCATTCGGGAGGGAGACCTCGTCATCGTCGAGAAGGGACGGGAGCCGAAAAACGGGGACATCGTCGTTGCCCAAGTGGACGGCGACTGGACGATGAAATATTTCCGCAAACAAGGGAATCAGGTCCGCCTCGAGGCGGCCAATCCCAAATACCCCCCCATCATCCCGAAAGCGGAACTTCTCATGGGGGGCGTGGTCACGGCGGTAATCAGAAAGTATCACCTCTAAAATTGACGAACATTGATCACATCGAAGGGGCGATTTGAGAAAGGCAGGCTATCAATGATGAAACTACGCGCTTACGCAGACGGCATATACGGCTTCCCCGCCGCCGCGCGGAACGATCGTCTTCTCCGGGCCGGTCTTTCCCCGGCGAGATTGCTCCGGCGGCTCCGGGGCCATGACTGGGAGCGGACCATTACGGGGCTGGAAAGGTCTCTCGACGCCTTTTGCGCCGCGGTCATTCTCCTGGCGGTCCTCTATTTTCTCCCCATTCTGTTCCTTCGTTATTGAGGTCCCTCCCGCCATCCCAGGAACCGCCTCCCGAAGGCGCGGCGGCAAAGCGGAAAAGCCGTCATTCCTGATCATACCTTCCTTCGCAGGTGACTCCAGACGGAGTCACCTGCGGGAGTCTTTCCTTGACTCCATAGCAAAAGCCGCCTATATTGATCGTAACAATCGTTTGAATTCCGGAAATCGCAACTCATGTCTTCTCTGCCTGCCGAACTTATTATTCTGCTGATTCTGGTCCTGATCAACGGGGCTTTCTCCATGGCGGAGATCGCCCTGGTATCTTCCCGCAAGGCCAAGCTCCGGGTCGAAGCGGAAAACGGCGATGCCGGGGCGGAGAAGGCCCTGAACCTCGCCGAAGAACCGGGGAGTTTTCTCTCCACCATCCAGATCGGCATCACCCTCGTCGGCATCCTGTCCGGGGCCTACGGCGGCGCAACCGTGGCGAAATCCGTGAGCGCCTATCTGCAGCAGTATCCGGCGCTCCGCCCGTACAGCGACACCATCAGCCTCACCCTGGTGGTACTGGCAATCACCTATCTCTCTCTGGTCCTGGGGGAGCTGGTCCCCAAACGGCTGGCCCTGTTCAAGGCGGAACGGATCGCCACCCTGGCCGCACGCCCGGTCTATTACCTTTCCCTTGCCGCCTACCCCCTGGTCTGGATTCTCGATATCTCTACGGAGGCCCTCCTGAAGGTCATGAACATAAAAAAGTCGGAAAGTTCCGTATCGGAGGAAGAGGTAAAGGTGCTCCTCGAAGAGGGAGCGGAAGCCGGCATCTTTCATGCCATGGAGCATGAGATCTGTCACCGGGCCTTCCACATCGACGATCTGGGCGTCCGTGATCTCATGACTCCCCGTCCGGACGTCCTCTGGCTGGATGCCGCGAAGCCCTTCGCCCAAAATCTGGATATCATCCGTACCGGTGAACACACCTGTTTCCCCGTCGGCCGGGGCAGTCTCGATCAGGTCATCGGATTTCTCCATCTCAAGGACCTCCTGAAGCAGGAGCTCACCCCGGAAAAGGGAGATCCCGACCTCCTGCCCCTGCTGCGGAAACCCCTCTATTTTCCTGAAACGATCTCCGCCTGGCAGGTCCTGGAACAGTTCAAGACATCCCCCATCCATATGGCCATGGTGGTGGATGAATACGGCATCATCCAGGGACTGGTGACCATCAGCGACGTCATCGAGACGATCGTGGGCGACATACCCTCCCTGAGCGAGGGGGGGGACCGGGAGATCGTCCGCCGCGAGGACGGCTCCTGGCTCGTTGACGGCGCCCTCTCCATAGACGACTTCAAGGCCCATTTCAAGATCCAGAAACTGCCGGCGGAGGTAAGGGGCGATTTTCACACCCTGGCCGGATTCATCATGTCCTATCTGGAACGAATCCCCACCACGGGCGATCACTTTCACTGGGGCAACTGGCGGTTCGAGATCGTGGACATGGACGGCCACCGGATCGACAAGGTGCTGGTCAGCGGCCCGCCGGTGATATCCTGAAGGGTTTTTTTTGACAGGATTTTCCGCTCTGTGATAGAGATCTTCCTCAATCAAAAAGCGGGGGAAAGCGATATGAAAAGAGGCGTCATTGCCTCCACCGGTTCCTACCTGCCGGAGACCGTCATTCCCAACGAGGGGCTCACCCAGTTTTCCCGGGAGGCCCAGGCCCTGATCGGCAGCAAAACCGGGGTCCAGGCGCGGCGGCACGCCGGAGAACATCAGACCACCTCCGACCTCGCCCTCGAGGCGGCCCGGTCCTGTCTGGAGAAGATCTCCTTCCCGGCCGCCGACGTCAAGGGGATCATACTTTCCACCTCCTCCCCCGACCGCATCCAGCCGGCCACGGCCACTCGCCTCCAGCACCTCCTCGGAGCCCGGAGCTCCTTCGCCTTCGATATCAATTCCGTATGCGCGGGCAGCACCTATGGCCTCCACCTCGCCGACGCCCTGATTCGGACGGGGCAGTACGAAAACATCCTCTTTGTGGCCGCGGAGACCTATTCCCGGATCCTCAACCGTAAGGATTTCTCCACCTACCCCTATTTCGGAGACGGGGCGGGGGCGGTGCTGCTGCAGGGCCGGGAAGAAGCCGCCCGCGGGGTGCTCAACTCCGTTTTGGGCACCGACGGCAGCCGCAGTGAAACGATCTGCGTCCCCGGCGGCGGGGCCATGATGCCCTACGGAAAGATCACCAACCCCCGGGCGGCGTATTTCCGCATGAAGGGGGAGGAGGTGTTCAACTTCACCCTCGACAAAGGCCCCCTGGTTATCCGCCAGGCCGCGGCGGCGGCCGGCGTCGCGCTGAGAGAGATCAAATGCTTCCTGTGCCATCAGGCGAACATTCACATCCTCTGGGGCATCGCCGACATCCTTGACGTCCCACGGGAAAGATTCTATGTAAATCTGGACCGCTACGGGAACACCGCCAGCGCCTCGGTCCTCATCGCCCTGGACGAGGCCCGGACGGAGGGCGTTGTCGGCCCGGGGGATCTGGTGATCACCGCGGCCTTCGGCGGCGGCTTGTCCTGGGGAGCCAATCTGATCCGGATCTGAGTAAGGAACATATCCAAAAGGAGGTAAAGGCATGACCGATACGTTAAAGAAACTCAGGACGGGCATAGAAGACCTTTTCCCGGAAACGGAAGGAATGGTCATCGATGCGGAAACCCGTCTGGGGGACATCCCCGATTTCGATTCCATGGCGGCGGTGAACCTGCAGAATTTTATCGCGGAAACCTTCAATGTCACCATCCCCCTTGACCTCTTCGGCGAGGACGCCACCCTCGGGGAGATTGCCGCCCGTATCGAAAACCCTGAAAAGCTTGACGCCGGGGGAGAGAAGAGGGCCTGAAGATGGACCCCCTGGATATTTTGACTTCCCTCTGGAATGTCCAGCGTTCCTGGCTGGACCGCTCGGAAGAGACGAATGAGCGGGTCATCGATCTCTTCCGGCGTCTGGAGGAGGCGACCCGGGAAGAGTTTCCCCACCTCCTGTCCTCGGAGCTGCCGGCGGAGGACAAGGAAAACGCCGGCGAGGTCTTCCTCGAATACGTCCGGAAGAACGCAAAATTAAACCGGCGCTTTCATGCCATTCTGGACATCTGGCTCCGGGAGTTGGTGGAGTTGACCCGGGACCTCAACGACCGGGACCGGCAACGGGCCCGTTTCTGGATCCAACAGATCTTGAGCGCCATGGCGCCGCCGAATTTCTTCTGGACCAATCCCGCGGCCATGAAAAAGTTCCTCGAAACCGGGGGCGCCAGTCTCATGCAGGGGCTGGGCCGGGCCTGGGAAGACCTGAGCAGGGGGGATTATCTCTCCCGTATCACCGACGAGACGGCCTTTCGGGTGGGGGAAAATATCGCCATTACCCCCGGCGCCGTGGTTTTTCGCAACGAGATCATGGAACTCATCCAGTACGAAGCCGCCACGGAAACGACCTATACCCTCCCGGTGGTTCTGATCCCTCCCTGGATCAACAAGTACTACATCTTCGATCTGACCCCCCAGACCAGCCTGGTCCGTTATCTACGGGATCAGGGGTTTACCGTCTTCACTATCAGTTGGAAGAATCCGACGGAGGCCATGCGGGAGGTTGCCTTCTCCGATTACATGTTTGCCGGGGCGCTGGCGGCGGTGGCGGCGGCGCGGCACATCTGCCGGAGTCCCCAGGTCCACGCGGCTGGGTACTGCATCGGCGGCACGGCCCTGGCGGCCCTCATGGCCTGGCTCAACCGGGGCCAACGGAGGAAAAGCCCCGGGCCGGTGGCGGACTGGACGCTGTTTTCGACCCTGGTGGATTTCAGTGAACCGGGGGATCTGGGGGTTTTCATCAGCGACCGCTCCCTCGCCGCCACCGAGGCCCTCATGAAAATGGACGGATTCCTCGATGCCCGGTACCTGAGCTGGATCTTCCGGATCCTCGGCGCCGACAACCTGATCTGGAGAAACTATATTCAGAACTATCTTTACGGGGCCGCCTCCCCGAAGTCCGACATGCTCTTCTGGAACAGCGACAGCACCCGCCTGCCCGAGGCCATGTGCTCCTACTATCTCCGGGAGTTCTACCTCCACAACAATCTCGCCAAAAGCGACGCCTTGACCCTGGGGGAACGTCCCATCGATATGGGCAGGGTCGTACAGCCCCTCTACGCCGTGGGAACCCAACTTGACCATATCTGCCCCTGGCGCGGCGCCTTTCGCACCTGCGGGATCGTTGCGGGCCGACGCCGCTTTGTCCTCTCCAGCGAGGGGCACATCACCGGGATCATCAACCCCCACTCCGAGGGATCGCGGCGTAAATACTGGAGCGGGGAGGCGGAGCTCCCGGAGGAACCCGAGGCCTGGCTCCGCCGGCAGGAGGAAAGGCGCGGCTCCTGGTGGCCGGACTGGACCGCCTGGCTGAGCCAGCACGACAACTCCCGGCGGCCGCCCCCGCCTCTGGGAAACCGGAAATACCCGCCCCGGGATCGGGCGCCGGGTATCTATGTCCACGAATGAACGCCGTGAGGAGATCCGGTATCGAGAACCGGAGGAGAGATCCGTAATGGAAAAATGGGCACTCATCTTTCCGGGACAGGGATCCCAGTTCGTCGGCATGGGTGCGGATTTCCACCGGGACTGCCCCGCCTACCGGGAGGTCCTGTCCCGGGTTCGGGAGATCACGGGAGTGGACATCGCCCGGCTCTGCCTGGAGGGCCCTCAGGAAGATCTGGATCAGACGGTTAACACCCAACTGGCGGTTCTGGCCTTCGAAATAGGGGTCTATACCCTCTTCCGGGAACAGGCGGGAGAGATCGATCCGATCGCGGCGGCCGGACACAGTCTGGGCGAGTACAGCGCGCTCTATGCCGCGGGGGCGCTGACTCTAAAAGATGCGGTAACCATTGTCCAGGCCCGGGCGAAACGACACCAGGAGGCCCTTCCTCCCGGACGCGGGGCCATGGCCGCCATCCTGGGTCTCACCGGCGGAGAAACGGCGGCGGTCTGCCGCGAATGCGTCCTGACCGGTGAAACCCTGGATCTGGCCAACCTCAACGCCCCGAACCAGATCGTCATCTCGGGAGATGTCCGGGCCGTTGCCCGGGTGGGGGAGGCGGCCGCCCAAAAGGGGATCAAGAAGTTCGTCCCCCTCCCCATCAGCGTTCCCTGTCATTCCCGGCTCCTCGCCGCGGCGGCCGAACTTTTCCGCACCGATTTGGAACAGATCGCCTTTCATCCTCCCCGCCTGCCGGTCATCCCCAATTACGATCCCCGGCGGGAACATTCTCCGGCGGCGTCCCGGGAGTTGCTGAAGATGCAGATGATCTCGCCGGTGCGCTGGCAGGAAACAGTGGAGATGCTGATCTCCAAGGGCGTAACGACCTTCGTGGAAATCGGCCCCCGGCGGGTCCTTTCCGGACTGGTCAAGAATATCGACCGGCGGCCCCGCCTCCTCTACGCCGGTGACGGCGAATCCCTCCGGAAAACCGTCGCCGCCCTTTTGACATAGCAAACATTCATCCCAATAATTATGGCATTTTTCCCGCAAAGCATGGTATGGAGAGGGGTAAATCATTTTACCCTTAAGGGGATGCGCCGGCCTTCCGCTCCGTACATGATGAGCATGTCCGGGGACGGCAATTATGGGCGGGCATCCCACTTGCGGGTGGAGGAAGAGACGAATGAAGAAGAGATTTGCCGTCTATTTCGGGGTGGCGATCCTGGGAATCGCCGCCCTAGCGTTAATTGCCGGCCCGTATCTGAACAGCCAGGTTTCCGCGGCCCTGGACCGTTCCATCTACAAAAATCTAAAGAATTTCACGGAAGTTCTCGATATTGTAGAAAAGAATTACGTGGAGCCGGTGGATGCCAAGAACCTGCTGCAAGGCGCAATAAACGGGATGATCAAGAATCTCGATCCCCACAGCAGTTTCATGACCCCGGAGATGTACAAGGAACTGGAGCTGGAGACCCGGGGCAGTTTCGGCGGAATCGGCATCGAAATAACCATCCATAAGGACGTCCTCACCGTCGTTTCCCCCATCGAAGACACCCCGGCCTTCCAGGCGGGCGTCAAATCCGGAGACAAGATCATGATGATCGACGGGAAATCCACCAAGGACATAACCATCATGGACGCGGTGAAACGCCTCCGGGGCGAGAAAGGGACGAAGGTAACCATTTCCGTATTGCGGGGCAATGAAACCAAGCTCCGCGAATTCGTCATCACCCGGGCGATCATCAAGGTCGTCAGCGTCAAACACAAATTACTCGACGACGGGATCGGCTATGTCCGGGTCTCCTCTTTCCAGGACAAGACCGCCGACGACCTGAAAAAAGCCCTCCGGGAGATGACGGCGAAAAAAGAGCCGCTGAAGGGGATTGTCCTCGATTTGCGCAACAATCCCGGCGGCCTTCTGAATCAATCCATCGAGGTCTCGGACATATTCCTCAAGTCCGGCGGCATCGTCTCGACCAAGGGACGCGCCAAGGGAATGGAGAGCAAGGTCAGCGCCCGGGACAAGAGCGACGAGTTCACCGCCCCCATGATCGTCATGGTCAACGAGGGGACGGCCAGCGCCGCCGAGATCGTTTCCGGAGCCCTCCAGGATAACGGCCGCGCTTTGATCCTGGGCACCCAGACCTTCGGCAAGGGCTCCGTACAGACGGTTATCCCCCTGGAAGACGGCTCGGCGTTGAAGTTGACCACGGCCCGTTACTATACCCCCAAGGGACGTTCCATCCAGGCGGAAGGCATCGCCCCGGATGTGACCGTCAAGTATATCCGCCCGGGGAGCAACGGCGAGGATGAAGATCACGAACCGATTCGGGAAAAGGACTTGAAAGGACATATCAAATCCGCCCAGGAGCAGGCAAAGCCCGGTGAAGAGCCGGACCGGGAAGGGGAACTATTGCAGAAGCGCTTGAAAAACAATGAGATCCGTAAAGATCTGCCGCTCAAAAGACCCTTCGGCGATGTCAACGCGGACAACCAGCTCAAGGCCGCCGTGGACATGCTGAAGAGCTGGGATATTTTCAAGAAGAACCTCGTCAAAAACTGAACCGGAACGCCATGAACCCTATTTCCAAGGCCGCCGTTTATCTCGTTTTCTTGTCGATGATCCTCGGCGCGGCGCCGGACCTGTACGGGAAAAACCGTCCTGGTCATCTGGCCGCCTATCATTATTCCCTGGGCGTCCTGCACATGCTGGACGAAAACCCGCAGGAGGCGATCAAGGAATTCGAAAAGGCCCGGCGCTACGATCCGGCGGCGCCGGAAATCGCCATCGATCTGGCGGCCGCGTATGTGGAAAAAGGGGAAGCCGCCAAGGCGATCCACCTCTGCGAACAGGTCCGCAAGGATCATCCGGACCATGTGGATCTGAACCTCATCCTGGCCGGCCTGTATATGAACGACAAAAATTACCCCCGGGCCGTGGAGATCTACAAGCAGGTGGTCCGCCAGGAGCCCCGGAACGTCTCCGCACCGTTTTACCTGGGGGTCATATACGGGGATGCCAAGCAATACCCGGAAGCGATCGCCATGTTCGAACAGGTGCTGCGCCTGGACCCCCAGCACCTCATGGCCGCCTACTACGAAGCCAGGGTGTTCATGGAGATGAAGAATTACCAGGGCGCGGAAAAAATGCTCAAAAAGACGCTGGAAATCCGGCCGAACTTCGAGGCCGCGCTGATCGACCTGGCCCTGGCGTATGAAAAACAGCGGCAGACTTCCTTGGCCATCGACACCTTCAAGGATTATCTCTTCCTCCATCCCGACAAGCTCCATGTCCGCATCAAACTCGGGGAAATGTATCTGCGGGAAAAGCGATACGCGGAGGCGGAAAAAGAATTCCAGCGTATCCTCCGGTCGGATCCCGATAACCGGGAGGTGCTGCTTACCCTGGGGCTGCTTTTCATCGAGAGCGGGCGTTACGACCAGGCGGCGGCCACCTTCCAAAAATTGGCCCGGAGATACCCCGCCGATCAACGCTACGCCTATCTGCAGGCGACGGCTTACGAGGAAAAAAGGCTCTACGCCCCGGCACTCGCCATCCTGGAGAAGATGCCTCCCAACTCGGATCTATACGGCAGCGCCCGGATCCGTATCGCCATGATCAGGAAGAAGGAGGGGAAAATTTCGGACGCGATCACCGTTCTCGAACAGGCCATCAAGGTGAAAAGGGATGTCCCCGGCTTTTACGTGGTTCTATCCTCGCTGTATGAAGCTCAGCAGGATCGGATGGGTGCGGAACGGATCCTCAAGGAGGGGATGGTGATACTGCCGGAGAATACCGATCTAAGCTATAGCCTGGGGGTGCTGTACGAAAAGACGGACCGCTTCGAAGCGAGCATTCAGCAGATGCGGACCATCCTGAAGATCGATCCCGAACACGCCGACGCTCTGAACTTCATCGGTTACAGTTACGCCGACCGGGGAATGCATCTTGGTGAAGCGGAAAAACTGATTCTCAAGGCCTTGCAGCTCAAGCCCGGCAACGGCTACATCATCGACAGCCTCGGCTGGACATACTTCAAACAGAACCGGATCGAACTGGCCCTCAAGTATCTCCAGGAGGCGGCACTCATCCTCCCTGAAGACGGCGCCATCGCCGAGCATCTCGGCGACGCCTATCTGGAAGCCGGCCGCCGGCAGGAGGCCCTCGCCGCCTACCAGCGGGCATTGAAGATCAATCCCACCAGCACCACCCTGCCCCGGAAGATCGACGCCCTGAAGGATAAATGATCAGGATCCGAATCTTATCCTTATTCCTGTTCTTTTCTCTTATTGCCGGAGGCTGCGCCCACGATACCGGAACGTCAAAACCGGGGGAAGCTATCAACCTCAACCCGGAAGAGGCATTGGCCCGCCTCGACCTTCGGTCGCGGGATAGGCGTCTCCTCAAGGCCATAGCGGAAATCGCGGTAATCACGGAGACGGGACGGTATCCCCTCAAGCTCGCCATCCTGGCCTGGAAACCGGATTCTCTGCGGCTCGAGGCCATTCCGGTGATCGGCTTGCCAAATTTTTTTCTGGCGGCCCACGCCGGGCGGCTCGCCGTGTATCTGCCCGGAACGGGGGAATACTACACCGGCGCGGCCGTTCCGGAAAACCTTGCCCGTTTTTTTCCCCTCTCCCTAACTGTGAGCGATCTGGTTTCACTCCTGACGGGCGGCCGCCCGGCATTTCCGGTGGTGGAACCGCAGCGGGTGGAAGGTTTTCATGAAGGAGCGGCTTACCGCCTCGACATCTCCTCCCGAGACCGCCGGATCCGGCAGTCCCTCTGGATAGATGGGGAAACTGGTTATCTGCGCCGCTGCGAGCAGACGGCCGAAAATGGCGGAGATGATGCCCTGAACGTATATTTCGACGCCTACGCCCCGGTGGACGGCGCGCCTATGCCCCAGAGGATCCGGGTCAAGATGAAGGGGGAGGAGGCGCAAACCTTGGTTATGGAGTACGAAAGCGTAACACTGGAAACGATGACCGCCGCCGGGGCGGAGTTGTTTGACCTCCCCGTTCCCCCGGGCGCGAAGGTGAAAAAACTGGAATAATTATCCCGTCATCCTATTCAATGAATTCACAAGAAGAGACCTTTGAAAAATGGCTTCGCCGCGGCTCAGAAATCTTTTTCGCCTCTGAATGGGTAACGTATAAACCTTATTCATTACCAATCGTTAAGTTCAATCACGCAACCGCGAAAAACATTTGATTCGCCGCTTGCGAACCATTTTTCCGCAGTTATGCAAAGCTCTCAAGAAGTCAACATGAAGACGGCTAAGTAAAAAACTCCAGAGGCAAGGCGTGCGAATTCTGAGGAATGAGGGCTACTTGTGCGTGCGTCGCAGTGACGAAAGATGAAGCGCGACGCTGCATATGGACTTTTTACGATGTCGTCCTATTTAATTTCCAGGAGCTTGGAACGGGCCACCCGGGCCTGACTTGTGTTCGGATAGTCCTTGATGACATTCTGGAGGATCAGTCTGGCGCTCGCCTTGTCTCCCAGTTCCAGAAAGGAAAGCCCCTGTTTCAACAGGGCCTGGGGGACCTTGTTGCCTTCCGGATAGTTCTTGATAACCTTTTCATATTCCAGGATGGCCTTTTCGTAGCTTTTTTCGAAATAGTAGCATTCCCCGATCCAGAACTGGGCGTTCCCCGAATATTCCGTTTGAGGAAAGGCCTTCAGAAAATGCTGGAATTCTCCTCGAGCCCTTTCGTATTTACCCTCCTTGTACAAGTCGTAAGCGGCGGCATAGAGGGACTCCTTGTCCGTCTTGGCCTTGACGCCGTTTTTCCCTTGATTTTTGTGGTGTTTCTCCGCATTCCCGGCCGTCCGTTCATCCTTCTTGCCGATCCCGAGAAAGTTCTCGATAAAATTTATCTTAAAGGATGTCTGATCGAGCTTTTCCTTCAACTCCTTGGTTTCCACCGCCCGGCTCCGGATGTCCGCCATCTCCTTCTGGAGTTGATCCACGGCGCCCCGGAGTTGTTGAAGCTGTTCACGAATAACCGTGATGTCCGCATTCACGTCGGCCTGTTTCGTACGCAGTTCATCGACGGCCTTCTTGTTCGCTGCCGCCTGTTCACTCAATTCTGAGATCTCCGAATCGTGATCGCCGATCTTGTTGCCCAGGCTCCCCTGCACGCGCTGGAGATCCCCGGTAGTGGCACAGCCGCTGAAGGGCACGAACAACCCCAGGATCAAGAGGAACCGCAAGAAAATCTTCAAGGTAAATACCCCCGTAATTTTAGTGCCTTTATGGCCTCAGGAGCGGCCGGTTTTTTTGCCTTTTAATCAAAAAGGGCGGCAAAGGTCAACAATTAATTTTTCCTTGTTCATCGATTGAGGATTATTCCAAAAAAGGAGACCAGGCGGGGTTGGAGCCCTCGCAGAGGATACGCAGGTTGGTCCCGTTGGCATTCATGACGGCGACCTTGTTCACCCCCCCGCTCTTTACCGTCATGGCCAGGTATCTGCCGTCGGGAGACCAGGAGGGATGCTTATGTTCGCCGCCCTGGGAAGTCAACTGCTGGGGCGTCCCCCCTTCGGCGCTGATGGTGAAGATCTGGAAATTGCCCCCCACGGTGCTTTCATAGGCAATGCGGGTTCCTTTCGGAGACCAGGAGGGGGAGGTGTTGTAATTTCCTTCATAGGTCAGCCTCCTTACGTTTCTCCCGTCACTGTCCATGACATATATCTGGGGCGATCCGGCGCGATTGGAAACGAAGGCGATCTTCTTGCCGTCCGCGGACCATACCGGCGAGACATCGATGGCGTATTCATAAGTAAGCCGCTGGAGATAACCGCTCCCCACATCCAGGATATACACCTCCTGATTGCCGTCCTTGCTCAGGGTGAGCAGGATCTTGCGCCCATCGGGCGACCAGGCCCCGGAAAGGTTCAACCCCGGATAACCGGCGACCTTCTTTCTCGTGGCCGTCTTCATGTCCCGGACATAGAAGTCCGGATTGTTGTCCTTGTAGGAGGTGAAGGAGATATGGCGGCCGTTGGGAGACCAGCGCGGCGCCAGGGTAAGCGACCCGTAATTGGTGACCCGTTCCTGACCGGCGCCGTCGAAGCCGACGGTCTGGATCTCCGAATTAATCCCTCTCTTGAGGACATAGGCGATCCTGGTATTGAAAACCCCCCGTTCCCCCGTCAGGGCGAGCAGGATTTCATTGACAAACTTGATCACCATATCTTTCCGTTCATCGCTTCGCCCCGTATATTTTTTTTCCCGGATCACTTCTCCCCGCACCGTATCGTAAAGGCGCATCTCCACCGCCAGCCGCCGGTTCTGGGACTGGAAATGACCTTTGACCAGATAATCGGCCCCGATGGTTTGCCAGTCGCTGAAGATGATCTTCGTCCGGTCTTTCTGGGGGTCTTCAAGAAAGGCATTCCGGGGGATGATGCGGAAATACCCCGTCATGTCGAGATATTTGGAGATCTGGTCGGGAAACCAGACGGCATTGACCTCTTGGTCCGCCCCTCCTCCCCCTTTGGTAAAGACATCCACGGCGATGGGGAATTTCTGGAAGCCCGGGGCGTCGATATCGATATAGACCTTGGCCGACCCCGTTGCGGGGATAGACAAAAAAAACAGGACCAGCAACCCCGCGAGGATTTTTTGCCATTCACATTTTTTTTTCATTCCTGCCGAATCTCCTTTTATCCCCCGATCACCGCAGGTCCGACGAGAGGAAGCGGATCCCGATCTCCAAGCCGTTCTCCCGGTACCATTCCGGCAGCGGGGGCAGGGGGTGGGCCTTCTTCAGCGCCCGTAGGACCGAGTTGTCGAAATATCCCAGCCCCGATTTTTTTTCGAAGGTCATCCCGGTGATGGAGCCGTCTTTCAGGATGCGGATGTTGACGACGGCCTCCACGTCGTTCCGGGGGTTGATGCCGCCCGGCAATGCCCACTGGCTTTTGATGCGGGACCAGATAACCCGGTAGTACTCTGCCAGCCGGTCGTCCATCTGGCCTCCCGCCGCCGCGGAAGCGGCCGGAGACGTCGATTCGGCACTCGCCGGGGTCTTGTCGCCCAGTTTTTTCTTGAGCTTCTCCACCGCCGGATTGCGCAGATTCTGCCTCGTATCCACCCTTCTGATCGGTGGGGCTTCCATCCGGACTGATTTTTTAATCGCCCGGGTCCCCGTGGACAGGACGGCGCCGGCGATGTCCTGGAGAGGGTCCGCAGCCGGCTGGCGCCGCAGGATACTGTCGGAGACACTTACCAGGTTTACGGAATAGACGGGACCGAGGGTGAAGCGGGGCGTCGCGGAACGGATGGGGAGAAAAATCGCCAGGGACAACAGCAGCAGGTGGACCAGAAGCGAGAGGATGACCAGCCAGGACAGTCGATCGCCCCGGCGATCCCGCATCCCCGGGTAATCCAGGGACGTCATTTCGTCTCCTCGGGGGTTTCGGTCACCATGCCCAGTTTATCGACGCCGGCCTTGCGAATCTCCGACATTACCTCCACCACGAAGCCGTAGGCCACGGTTTTATCGGCCCGCAGGAAGATCTCCTTGTCGAGGCGGGCGGCAAAGATGTTCTCCAGCTTCACCTTGAGATCCTCCTTGAGGATCTTGGTACGGTTGATAAAGATCTCCCGGTCTTTGTTGATCGTCAGGACGAGCTTCTCCTCATTGACGTCGATGGTCTTGGATTTGACCCGGGGCAGATTGACATCGATCCCCATGGACAGCATGGGCGCCGTGACCATGAAGATAATCAGGAGGACCAGGACCACATCGACCAGCGGGGTGACATTGATCTCGGCGACAAGCTTGCTGTCGAAGAAACGGCGTTTTCTCGAAAATCTCATTGTCCCCGCCCGCTATTTGAAATAGTTCCGCTCCATGATATTGACCAGTTCCGTGGCAAAGGCGTCCATCTCCATAGCCAGGCTCTTGACCCGGTTCGTATAGTAATTATAGAAGATAACGGCGGGGATTGCGGCCGCGAGGCCCGCCGCCGTGGCCACCAGGGCTTCGGAGATGCCGGGGGCGACTACCGCCAGGGTCGCGGATCCCCGGGCGCCGATATCCTTGAAGGTGTCCATGATCCCCCAGACGGTGCCGAAAAGACCGATAAACGGGCAGGCGCTGCCCGTAGTCGCCAGGAATCCCAGGGCCTTCTCCAGTTTATCCGTTTCGCTGCCCGTGGCCCTGCTCAGCGACCGTTCGATATTGTCCAGGCCCTTGAGTTCGAAAACCAGCTCGCCCTGGGGGCCGGAATCTCTTCCCGCCACCCGTTCCCGAACGGCCTTGGTTATTTTTACCAGTTCCCCGTACCCGGAACGGAAGACCTCAGCCAGGGTCGATTCGGGAAATTTTTTCGCTTCCGTAAAGATATCGGCCAGGCGGGTGGACTTGACATAGGCATCGAGAAACTGGTCATTTTCCTTTTTTACCTTGCTCAAGGTCCGGTATTTCAGCCAGATGATAGCCCAGGAAACAACGGAAAAACCCAGGAGGAGCAGGAGGACGAATTTCACCATCAGGCCCGCGTCCAGGATCATGCCGAAGACGCTTCCCTGAAATTGGCCTCCCAGCCCGGCCATAGCAACATAAGGAATTTCTTTCACTTTTGTCCTCTCCAAAAGTTGTTTTGCACTCGGGGCTTACCTGTAAAGGAAAAGCCGCCCCTTGTCAACAAGACTTTTCGGAATCTATTCACAATGTTTCCGGTGTGAAGGCGGTCACCGCGTCTATATCCGGGGCATCGGCCAGGATCATCACCAGGCGGTCCACCCCCAGGGCAATCCCCGCGGCATCTCCAATATCAGTCAATGATTCCAGAAACTTATCCGGGGAAGGATAGGGAGGTTTGCCGGCCTTGCGGCGCGCCTCCTCCTCCCGGGCGAAGCGGCGGCGCTGCTCCCTCTCCTCCGCCAGCTCCGTAAAGGCGTTGGCCAGTTCGATGCCGGCCATGTACAATTCGAAGCGCTCCGCGATGGCGGGCTCCCCCTGTTTTTCCCGGGCCAGGGAAGCCAAAGGCAGTGGATAATCATACAGAAATGTCGGTTTCCCCCTTCCCAGCCATGGTTCCACATAAACCGCCAGGATCTCGTCGAAGCAGTCCCCGGCCAGGGCATCCGCCGCCGGCAGGGGGGCGAAACGGGTAAAGGCCTCCGAGACGGTCAGGCGCTCCCAGGGTTTCCCGAGCCGGAGGGGTTCGCCTTGATAGGTCACCACGTCGCCGTAACCGAGGGCGGCGGCCGCCTCGATGAGGAGTTCCTCGCATTCAACCATAAGGTCCCGGTAATCCGCCTCCCGGCGGTACCACTCCAGCATGGTGAATTCGGGAAGATGGCGGGCGCCCCGCTCTCCCTTGCGGAAACACCGGCAAATCTGAAAGATCCGGTCGTATCCCGCCGCCAGGAGGCGCTTCATGCATAATTCCGGTGAGGGATGGAGGAACCAGCCTTCGCAGGCCATGGTATCGATATGGAATTCCGGCGCCGGGGCGGGAATCAGGCAGGGGGTTTCGATCTCCAGGTAATCGCGGGCGGCAAAGAAGCGGCGCAACTCCCCCACGATCCGGGCCCGGAGCGCCAAGGTGCGCCGTTTCTTGACCAGGGGCCAGGGCTCATGCATGACAACCCCTCACGAAGAGGAACGGGGCCATCCCTTCCTTGCCGCGGCGATAGCCAGGAGGAATCTTCAGTCCTTGACCCGGGTGAGATATTCCCCGGTGCGGGTATCCACGCGGATCTTTTCCCCCTCTTCGATAAAAGGGGGCACCTGGAGGACATAACCGGTCTGGACCGTCACCGGTTTGGTGTTCCCCGAAACACTGTCGCCCCGGGCCCAGGGCTCCGCCTTGGTGACGATGAAATCCACGAAATTGGGCAGGCTCACCCCCAGGGGACGATCCTCAAAGAGGAGGATCTCCACCTCGATATTCTCGATAAGGTAGTTCCGGGCATCACCCACCTGATCCTCCGAAAGGAGGACCTGTTCGTAAGTCTCGTTGTCCATGAAGCAGTATTTGCCCTCCTGCTCGTAGAGGTACTGCATCTTCTTTTCCTGGAGATCCGCCGCTTCGAAGTTGTCCACGGACCGGAAGGTACGTTCGAACTGGGCGCCGCTGATCATGTTTTTCAGTTTGCACCGGTAGAGGGCCTGTCCCTTCCCCGGCTTGGTGAAATTGAATTCCGTGACGACGTAAGGTTCATCGTCTATTTTGATCCGCAGGTTTTTTCTCAAATCGCTCGCTGAATACATCCGCTACCCCTTTGGGAATCAGCCCGGCGGCGGCGGCGACAAGTCCCCTTTCGCCCCCATTTCCGTTCTCTTTCCCTTTTTTTTGATTTCAAACTGAGGAGGACCTCATAATTTATTTTCCCGTTTATGTCAAAGAAATTCGACTCCTGGGCAATCTTTGCCCCGGAGTCGCCGCAAAAGAAATCGTTTGACCTCCGAACCGAAAGTGCATATTTAGAGACCATCATGAAGCGGCGGCATCTCTATATCCTATATCTCGGGCTCTGGATTCTGGCGGCGATCCTCCTCCTGTCCGGGTTCCCGAAAGAACTGGCCCATCACTGGGCCGGCCGGGGGTCCCTGGCCCTGCCGCTTACGATCATCTACGGCCTGCCGATTTTACTCCTCTATCTGTTTACCGCCTTCCTCTTCGACTTCAGTGGTGAGTTGGCCGACAAAGATCAGGTCCTCCTTTTCCTGCGGCGGCGCCGGATGGTGATCGTCGGGTTCCTGTTCGCCCTCGCCGCCCTTATCCTCCTGATTCTGAAGACCTTCACGGCTTAAGCCTTCCCCGCGAACCATTCAGGTCGCACCTTCCCCCCGTCCCGCGTTCTTTCCCTTGTATAGGTAGCGTTCGAGGAGGCGGTGGAAGGGGGTCCAATCCGAATCCTCGTTGCCGTCACCGGCAACGAAGGTCTGCATGGCGTTGATCTTGGCGTCCAGATCATCCACATAGTGGACGAGGAGGGCCTCCAGGGTCTTGGGCCGCTTCGGGGAGCCAAACTCCAGGACGCCGTGATGGCTCAAAAGGACATGACGCAGTTCCATGGCCAGTTGCGCCGGAAAATCGGGAAGCGCCGCTATCTTGCGGTCCACCATCTCCACCCCCATGACGATGTGGCCGATGAGGCGCCCCTCATCGGTGTAGTCGATGAGGCCGTCGTAGGAATACTCGTAGATCTTGCCGATATCGTGCAGTATCCCGCCCGCGATGAGGAGGTCATGGTTGAGCCCCGCGTAGTGGCCGCTCAGCAGATCCAGGATCCGCACCACCGACAGCGTGTGTTCGAGCAGACCGCCGATATAGACATGGTGAAACCCCTTGGCGGCGGGGGCGCGCCGGAGGAGACCGGCGATCTCCTCATCGGCCAGGAAGGATTGGAGAAGATCCCGGAGCGCCGGCGTCTTCACCCGGTCGGCAAACGACTCCAGTTCACGGAACATCCGTTCCGGCTCTTCCTTGGCCACGGGAAAGAATTCCGCCGCATCGATCTCCTCGGGGGCGGCCCGGCGGGCGCTCATTACGGCCAGTTGGATGGCGTTTTTATACTGCACCGCCCGGGTCTGGAGATAGACGAAATCGCCCTTCCGGAAGGCCTGGTCCAGATCCGGGACGTTGTCCCACACCTTGCCGTCCAACTCCCCCGTCTTATCCTTGAGGCGCAGGTTCAGGTAGGGAGCGCCTTTCTGGGAATAGGCCAGGTTCTTTTCCGTCACGAAAAAGAAGTCGTAGATCTTTTCCCCCGGTTTGATGTCTCTGATATAGATATTTTTTTTCATGCTCCTCCCACCCGTTCCGGATGTGTGTAAACCGTCAGGGACGGCGCCCGGACGGCGCCCACCAGGGTGATGCCCGCCCGCTCGGCGATCCGGACGGCCAGGGCCGTCGGCACCGAAAGGGAGATCACCGCCGGGACGCCCATCCGCCAGATCTTGATGACAATATCCGAGGAAACCCGACCGGTCCTCAGGATCATTTTATCCGCGCCGGCGATACCGCTCAGGAGGGCGTAACCGCTCAGCATGTCGAGACAGTTGTGCCTCCCGATGTCTTCCCGGACCGCAATGATCCCCGCCGCGCCGGCCAGGGCGGCGCCGTGGGTCCCCCGGGAGCGGCGGTGGATGTCCGCGGCGTCCACCATCTGCCCCATGAGGGTGAAGATCCGCTCCGGCGAAACCGTCGCGGCTCCGGCCGCCGGCAACGGCAGCGGCTCCGGATCCCCGCTCGGGCCGGCGCCGGACCAGCCGGCGGTGGTCCGGACATCCACCAATCCTCCCTCCCGGCCCGCGGTCGCGGCGGCGATCTCCCGGGCGCTCCGGATTATCCCTTCGCTCCGGAGCCAGCCCACGGCCAGTTCCTCCAGGTGCAGGCCCGCGCAGGCGATGGCCGCCAGTTTCCGGCCGTTGAGACAAACATCCAGGGAAACCTCCCGGACGACCGCCGCTTCCATATCCCTCCATGAGCCACCGGTAAAGGAACGGACGGAACATCTCTCGGTCCCCGCCGGGTAGAGGTCCCCGCCGTTCATCGCTTTTCCCTCAGAAGGCGGTAATCCCCGGAGCGCACCGTCAGCTTTGCCGTATCGAAATACTCCATCAGGGGGATGATGAATTTGCGGCTCAGGTTCGTCAGTTCCTTGAAGGTAACGGGCGTCGCCCGGCCGTCCCGGAGCAGCATCTCCCGGTAGTCTTCCTGGAGTTTGTCCAGGACGGCCCGGTGGTAGAGGAGATCTTCGTTAACCTTAACGAGTTTCCCCTCCCGGAGCAGGAGCATCCGGACGCTGTCCACGTCCTTGGCCCGGTCGGGGAACCGCCCGTAAACCTCCCGGATCGTCGGCGGGGTGAGACCGGCCTGGAGATACAACTCCAGGATCCGCCCCTTGAGGGTTTCCAGATCCTCCTCCAACCGGACCCGATGCTCCGGCAGCCGCACCGCCTCCCGCTCCAGGACCACCTTACCGCCCTTCTCCAGATCCTTGAGGGCCTTGTTAAAGAGCTTCGCCTGGATGAAGACGCCGATATTCATCCGCAGCTCCTCTTTCTGCATCCCCTCCCGGAGGGGGTTCTTCTCGTGATAACCGCCAAGCTTCCGGAGGAGTTGCTCCTGCAGGGAGGCATAGGCGGCGGCGGAAACGACGAGGAGGGTTTCCGAATCCAGCAGGACGACCTGCCGGGCGTTCAGCATAACGTCGATGATTTTCCGCAGGCGGCTCTCCGCCAGGCCGGTCCGCATGACCAGGCGAGGAATATTAACCCCCTCGGAACCCGCCCGGGCGACAATGACGCCTACCCGCTGCTCTTCCGTTCCCGCGGCCAGCAGGCGGAACTCTTCCCCTACCGCCGCCTGCATCCGTTTGTGCTTCCGGGGCAGGGGATCGAGGACGATCCCGCCGCCGGTGGTGGTGATGGGCGAATAGCTCCGGACAACAAAGTGATCCCCCGCCATGACCACCACCGGCTCCGCGAAGATCATCTGGCCGTTGACCCCTGCTCCGGGGAGAGCCTCATCCCGGTCCAGGATGATGATCCGGCCGATGTTCTCCCGGGTGCCCACGTGGAACCGGACGAGGCTCCGGTTTTTCAGGGCCTTTTCATTGCTCTCCAGGTAGTTCAGGAGCACGTCGAGACGCCGGGAAACCGTAACGGTCCCCGGCCGGATCATTACTTCACCGCGCTCCACGGCGGCCCGGTCCACCCCCTGGAGGTTGATCGCCGTCCGCTGACCCGCCTCCGCCCGCTCCACCCCCTGATTATGGACCTGAATGGTCCTGATTTTGGCCTGCCGGCCCGAGGGAAGAAGTTCGATTTCGTCGCCCACGCCCACTGCTCCGGAGATAAGGGTGCCCGTAACCACGGTGCCGAAGCCCCGCATGGAAAACACCCGGTCCACGGGCAGACGGAAGACGCCGTGATCCCTCTTTTCCCCCACCGTCGCCGCCAGGGCGTCGAGGGCGGCCACCAGTTCCGTCAATCCCGCCCCGGTCACCGCCGACACGGGAACGACCGGCGCCCCGGCGAGGAAGGTCCCCTGGAGATAGTCCTGGACGTCGTCCCGGACCAGGGCCAGCCAGTCCTCGTCCACCATGTCGATCTTGGTGAGGGCCACGAGACCCCGGCGAATCCCCAGGAGGGTGCAGATATGGAGATGCTCCCGGGTCTGGGGCATGACCCCTTCATCGGCCGCAATGACGAGGAGGAGGAGATCGACGCCGGAGGCCCCGGCCACCATGTTCTTGATAAACCGTTCGTGGCCCGGGACGTCCACGATGCCCAGCGTCATCCCTCCCGGCAGTCGCAGGGCGGCAAAACCCAGTTCGATGGTAATCCCCCGCTCCTTCTCCTCTTTGAGACGGTCGGTGTCGATGCCCGTCAGGGCCTTGACCAGTGAGGTCTTACCGTGATCCACATGGCCGGCGGTGCCGAGGATGATATGCTTCATCTGTTGTCCTTGCTCATCTGCGCCCAGGAATCGGTTCGCACCGGGGGAAAAGGCGAAAGATGTTTCCCTCCCCGGCGGAAGATTTACTTTATCTCCGATCACAGGGCAAATAACAGACAAAGGCAATTTTAACAATGGAAATGTCCACGGGATTGCATCTTTCGCCGGGAGGGGCAAACGGACGCCGACACATTCAGAGGTATTACCCAATTGATTTTCCGCGGAGTGAGGGTATGAGGGCGAATCGCCCCCGCTTACCTTTCCGGATCGCCGCCGCCGAACATAGCCAGGCAACCTGGAAAGGGGCGGCATGGATCTCTTGCCGAGATATAAAGGGAGACCTCTCCGATGGAATCGGTAACTCTAACTATAGCCAACGAATTAGCGGCAATACCCGTATTGCAGACCGCCGCGGCCGCATATGTCGGCGCCGACGGCGCCGACAGCGACATCGCCCGACAAACCGAACTCGTTATCTAAGAGATCATCACCAACATCATTCAGTATGAATATCAGCCCGGTCAGCGTGAAAAGATCTCCGTGGCCTTGGCGATCCATGATGACGTCCTGGAATTGCTGATCCGTTTCCAAGGCATCCCCTTCGACATAGATTATCTCCGCCGATGCGAGCAGGCCGGTTTGCCGGAAATGGTTGACAGCGGCGGCCGCGGCCTTGGAATGCAGCTCCTTCGCGCGTTCAGCGACGAAGTGCGATACCGGAATCTGGGCTGGAAAGGGCAGGAGATCCTCATCCGGCGCGCCATGCGCCGGGGCGACGGGACGGCGGCACAGGAGGAGGAGTCGCGGCAGGAGGAGGAAGCGCCGACGCGGATCGGCGTCCGGCGGATGCGTCCGGAAGAGTCGGCGACAATTTCCAAGCTTGCCTACTTCGCCTATCGCTATACCTACATCAAAGAGCACCTTTACGATCCCGAGGAGGTCAGGCGACGCAATGAAGACGGCCGGATGCTCAGTTACGTGGCCGTCGATGAAGAAAACGGTCAGCTCGTCGGACATATGGCCATGATCCCCGACGAGCTGTCGGACATGCCGGAACTGGCCGCCGGGTTCGTCAACCCCCGTTACCGTAAGAGCGGCGGATTTAAAACCCTGAATGCCTATATGATCCAGGACGCCCGTCAACAAGGCTGGCAGGGGATCTTCGGAACGGCGGTAACTTCCCATTCCTACAGCCAGATGTCGGCGGCCGGGACGGGGATGAGGGAGTCAGCACTCCTGGTTTCCCGGGTAACGCCGATGGTCTTCCAGGCCATTACCGATCAGGCCTTGAGCCGGGAATCTTTTTTGTACATGTCCTTACTCTTCGACCCCACGCCCCGTAAGCCATACTATCCTCCCCCCCATCACCGTGAGATGATCGAAAAGATCTGCCGGCATGTCAACATGGCGGCCTCTTTCCGTGCAAGTGCGGGAGAGATTGCCCTTCCGGCCCGGGGCGAGATGGAAACAAGAACGGATGTCTATCAGGCAGGCCATGTTGTCGTCCACCGCTGAGGCGGCGACACCCTGTCGCGGGTCCGGACGATCCTGCGCCATTGGCGCCTGGATCGTCTGGAAGCAATCTATCTCTATCTGCCCCTGTCTGAACCGTCCACCGCTGTTTACTGCCGGAGCATCGAGGAAATGTGTTTCCTTTTTTCCGGACTCATGCCCGGTCACGCCGGTGAGGACTGGCTGGTCCTTCAATATCTGAATAACCAGCGCTATGATTATGGGTTGATTAAATCAGCATTTCCTTTCGGGCGGGAACTCATGGACTACGTCCGCGCCTGCGACCCGGAAGGAGGCCCATAGCGTCCATTCCGGCGCCGGGGCGGGACGGGGCGGGGCGGACAAGCCCCCCCAGTTATAACTATTACTGAGATTATAATATTATCTTAACTGAACATTTACTCCATTTAGACGGCTTACCATAAAAGTGCCATTTTCATGCTTCGTGGCGCTCCACGGGGCATGAGGGTTTTTACGATGAGATGCAAGATGTTACATTTATTTCATTACAGGCGCTAAAAAAGCCCCCGACGAACCGGTTTCGCCGGGGGGCTTGAAGAGGAACACAGATCAAACGTTCAGTGTCCGCATATGGCAAGCATCAGGGGAGGTCAAACCTCTTTACGGCGCAGCCACGCCTCCCGATACAGTCTCCCTATACACAGGAACAAGGCAAGGAAGAACAGGCCGAACATAAACTTGGGGGCCGTGCCGAAATACTGGTCGATCTCATAGCCGATGTAGAGGAACAGGAAAGAGGCAAAGGCGATGACAAACCCCCAGGCGCTGATGATCATTACCGATTGATACTTTTGATACAGGGGCTTTTGCGTCTCTTTCATTGTCGCGGCCATAACCTGTTCCTCCTTTCTTGTATTTTGTGATCCCGGTTCCTGAAAGTGTCTTTCAGCCGACCAGGTTTTTGATCCCCTCGATAACCGGATTGGTGAAGAGGGCGATGAACACGGTGTAGAGGGCGAAGACTCCGGCCACCTCACCGGTGTACATCTTTTCGTACTTGTGTTTCAGACTGATGATGATCATCCCGCCCACAATGAGGCAACCGAGCTGGAAGTAGGGGAAATTGCCGACCCCGGCCAGCGTGTATTCCGCAAAAGCGAAAGTCCCGGTGCAGAGCACCACTACCAAAGCCGCTACCATCGTTCCTAATGTCTTTTTCATTTCCTGTGTCCTCCGAATATTTTTTATTTCTTTTTGTTTTGCCCGTACCGTTTGACCTTCTATAATGAAAAATGCGTGCCACAATTCCATCCTGGACAAATAAATCCATATGTGGTTGATTATAATCGGCTATCACGAAATATTACCCCGACGGGAATGAGGAGTTTGCCGGCCCGGGGGGATGTATCGTTAAAAGATATTTTAAATGGTTTGAACGAAACGAAGAAGATCGCCCCGGGATGTTGATTATTATTTGATTATACTGTAGTAGAATTATTACGGTAAGCGAACGAGAAAAGGAAAAGGAAAGGAGGTGCCGTCGATGGCGGATACCAAACCCAAACTTCCCGATACATTCTGGAAGTGCAGTAATTGCGGCAATACGATCCAGGGAGAAAGACCGCCCCAGGAGTGCCCGGTCTGCCGGCAGCAGTGCCAGTTTCTCAATGTGACCTGCTACACCCCGGATTGCGGTTTTACAGGACTTGACCCGCGCCTTAAGTGACATTATATTACGCCAAAAAAGACAGGAGGAGAACATGAGTAAATCCATCAAGGGAAGCAAGACGGAAAAGAACCTGCTGGCGGCCTTCGCCGGCGAATCCCAGGCCCGGATGCGCTACACCTATTTCGCCAGCGCCGCCCGGAAGGAAGGCTTTGAGCAGATCGCCAATATCTTTATGGAAACGGCGGAGAATGAAAAGGAACACGCCAAGGTATTCTTCAAGCACCTGGAAGGGGGCGAGGTGGAGATTACGGCCAGTTATCCCGCCGGGGTGATCTCCGACACGAAAACAAACCTCGAAGCGGCAGCGGCGGGAGAGCAGATGGAGTGGACAACGATCTATTCCGATTTTGCCGCCATTGCCAAGGAAGAGGGTTATCCCGAGGTTGCCCGCTCCTTCGAGCAAATCGCCAAGGTGGAAAAATTCCATGAGGGACGCTATCGGGCCCTCGTCGCCAACATCGCCAACGGTGAGGCATTCAAGAAGAAAAAGGCCGTTAAATGGCACTGCATCAACTGCGGCTATGTCCACGAAGGAACGGAGGCCCCGAAGAATTGTCCGGCCTGTCTCCATCCTCAGTCCTACTACGAAGTCCTGGCGGAGAACTTCTAAAAGGCCGCCGGGATGAAGAGCTACCGCAAGGAACTCTGGTTCAACCTACCCGCGAGACGCGGGTTTATCAATATCACCCCCCAGGTCCGGGAATGCCTCGGGGAATCCGGAATTCTGGAGGGGATGATATTGGTGAACGCCATGCATATCACCGCCTCGGTGTTCATCAACGACGACGAGGCGGGCCTCCATGGCGATTACGAGGATTGGCTGGAAGGACTGGCCCCCCACGCCCCCACCTCCCGCTACCGTCATAACCGGACCGGGGAGGATAACGGCGACGCCCACCTGAAGCGCCAGATCATGGGCCGGGAGGTCGTCGTGGCCGTCACGGCCGGTGAGCTGGATTTCGGTCCCTGGGAGCAGATCTTCTACGGCGAATTCGACGGCCGGCGGCCGAAACGGGTCCTCGTCAAGATCATCGGGGAATAGTGACGGCCCACCAAAGTGACAACACCTTGATTTATCTGAAGTTATTTCTAACCGCCGTCCTCTGGGGGGGCACCTTCGTCGCCGGGCGGATCGCCGCCCAGGACATGGGGCCCGCATCCGGGTCTTTTCTCCGGTTTGCCGTCGCCTCCCTTTTGCTCATCGCCATGATCTGGCAGGCCCAGGGACATCTGCCCATCCCCGCCCGGCGGCAGTTTATCCCCCTGTTTCTTCTGGGGCTCTCCGGCGTGGCGGCGTACAATATCTTCTTTTTCCTCGGCCTGAAACTCATCCCCGCCAGCCGCGCCTCGCTCATCGTCGCCTCCAACCCTGTTTTCATCGCCCTCGGGGCGGCCCTCCTGTTCAAAGAGCGGCTGACCGCCGCCCGGGTAGCGGGCATCGTCCTGTGTCTCACCGGCGCCGTCATCGTCATCTCCCGGGGAGATCTGCCCGGACTCCTGGGCGCCGGCATCGGTACGGGCGAGACATTCATCCTGGGTTGCATCGTCAGTTGGGTCAGCTATTCCCTCATCGGCCGGGACGTCCTTAAGGAGATCCCGCCCCTGGTGGCCGTGGCGTACGCCTGTCTCATCGGCACGGCGCTTTTGGCTCCGCCCGCCCTCTGCGAGGGGATGCTCCCCGCCCTGCCCGTATATTCCCTCTCCTCCTGGTCCGCGGTCCTTTTTCTGGGGCTCCTGGGCTCCGCCGTGGCCTTCACCTGGTACTACGAAGGGATCAAGGCCCTGGGGCCGACCCGGGCCGCCGTCTTCATCAATTTCGTCCCCGTAAGCGGCGTGTTCCTGGGCTGGCTGATCCTCGACGAGGCCCTCAACCTTTCCCTACTTTTCGGCGCCGCCCTGGTCATCACCGGCGCCTGGCTCACCAACCGGACCCCGGCCCGGGAGGGGAAGCCCCCCCGCCGCGGCACACCCGCGGGCCGCAATCAAATTTGATGAATTCGTAAAAAGTCATGATGGAGACAAATAAAAGCTCTCGAGGCAAGGCGCGCTAATCCTGAGGAATGAGAAGTACTCCTGCGTACGTCGCAGTGACGAAGGAGAAAGCGCAACGCCGCATATGGATTTTTTACGATGTCGTCAAATTTGATTGACACGCTTCTCCCCTTGCCCTATATCTTGACCGGATAATATATATCCATGTTCTCCAGACATCAGTTCCAGCGGTTCATTAACATCCAGCCCGGAACGATCCACCAAATGCCGCGCCCCGCCCGCGGACCGCTCGTCCGTCGTCGGGCGCGCAACTCTCGGCGTTAGCAGGCGCGCCTCTCTGCCTGCGGGAGGTTGGCATGAAACGTATCAAACTTATCCTGGCCGGCGCCCTGGTCCTGCTGATCATCGTCGCCGCGGCCTCTTTTCTCCTCGTCCCCACCCTGGGCAAATCCCTGCTGATCAGCAAGGTCGGCGAAGCCCTCCACCGGCCCGTCGCCGTGGACCGGTTATCCTTCAATCCCGCCGCTCTGGCCTTGAGTGTCCGGGGTGTAACCATCGGCGACCGGGAGGGAAAAGAGCCCTTCCTGGCCCTGGAGGAGCTGCGGGTGAATGTCGCGGGCGCCGCCTCGCTGGCCCGCCGGGCGTTGATCCTCGACGAGATCCATATCTCCGGCCCCCGCCTTCGGATCGTCCGCCTTCCCGACGGCGGCTACAATTTCTCCGATCTCATCCCGAAGGAAAAGGACAAGGAAGCGAAGGACGCCGGACCGCCGAAATTTTCCCTCAACAACATCGAGATCCAAAACGGCAGCATCGACTTCGACGACCGTCCCCGGGGGACTCAACACCGGATCCGGGAGATGAACCTCGCCATCCCCTTTGTCTCCAATCTGGATTATCATGCGGAGCGTCACGTGGAGCCCCTTTTCTCCGCGTTGATCAACAATGACCGCTACCTGCTCAAGGGGCGCGCCCTCCCCTTTTCCCCCCAGCGGGAAACGACCCTCGATCTGGAGATCCAGGATCTGGACCTCCCCCATTACCTGGCCTATGTCCCGGCAAAAACGGCCTTTCAGATCCCGGCGGCCAAACTGGACGCCAACCTCGTCCTGCACTTTCTCGACCCCCCCGGCGCCAAGCCGGTCCTTCGGCTCACCGGCAGGATCGCCCTCCGGGAGGTCGTGGTGGACGATCCGCAGCGCCGGTCCCTGCTCCGCCTTCCCAAACTGGAAGTGGCAATCGCCGCCCTGGAACCCCTGACGCCGGCGGTGCATCTCTCGTCCGTTACCCTGACCAAACCGGAGGTCAACATCCGACGGGATCGGGGCGGCGCCCTGCAACTGGCCAATCTGTTTCCGGAGGCAAATAAGCCCAAGGCCGCGGCCGGGGGCAACAAGAAAAAAGGATCGGGCAAGGCGAAAGAGAAAAAACAGCCGGCCGGGCAGGGTAAATTTTCGGCCCGGATCGACCGTCTGAGCATCACGGAGGGGGCCGTCGCGATCCTCGACGAGGCCGCCCCGGCAGGGAGGGCCGAGGTCCTCCTCGCCCCGATCCGCCTCCAGATGGAGGGCTTCTCCACGGCCCAAGACAGCAAGGCCCAGACGGATCTGGAACTAACCGTGGACAAGAAGGGCATCGTCGCGGTCAAGGGGCCGGTCGGCCTCGATCCCCTCGATCTGAACCTGGAGGTGGCGCTGCGGCAAATCCCCATCCGTTCCTTTCAACCCTACTTCGCCGACAAGGTACGCCTCAACATCGTCCGGGGCGGGATCTCCGCCACGGGCAAGCTGGCCGTCGCCGCCGGGGCGAAGGAAGCCCCGCCCCTGATCAACTACACTGGTCAGTTGGCCGTGGGGGATTTCTCCTCCCGGGACCAGGCCTTCGGCAACGATTTCCTGAAGTGGCGGATGCTGTCCTTCGATGGGATGGACGTCCGGTCCCGACCGCTCCGCCTCCATGTCCAAAAGATAGGACTGCGGGACTATTTCGCCCGGGTGATCATCAATGCCGACGGCTCCCTCAACCTTCAGCATCTGGCGGCGAAAGAAGCCGGCGGCGGGCCGGGACATGCCCCCCGGGCGGCGGATGCCGGGAAGGAAAAATCTCCCGGCGCCGTTGGGCCGGCGGCCCCCGCGCCGGTAAAGCCGGCGGTTTCCCCGGCGCCGCCCCCGAAAACGCCGCCGGTACAACCCGCCTCTGTTAAGGGGTCCGTACCGGCCGCGATGCCGGATATCCGCATCGGCCGGGTGGATCTCAACCGGGGCATCATCGATTTCACGGACAACTTCATCAAGCCCAACTTTTCCGCCCGGATGCGCAACATGACGGGAAGTGTTACGGGCCTTTCCTCGGAAGAGATCTCCCGGGCCTCCGTCAAGCTCCGGGGTAATCTCGAACGGGGTTCGGACATCTTGATCGAGGGGCGGATCAATCCCCTCATCCGGCGCCAGTACGTGGATATCGCCATGAAGTTCAAAGAGATCGAGCTGAGCCCGGTAACGCCCTACACCAGCAAATACCTGGGGCATCCAATCATGAAGGGAAAGCTGACCTTCGATGTCTCCTATCTGGTGGAAGACGGAAAATTGAACGCCGGCCACAAGGTATTCATCGACCAGTTGACCCTGGGCGACCACGTGGACAGTCCGGAGGCCATCAAGGCCCCGGTCTCCCTCGGGGTCTCCCTCCTCAAGGACCGTCACGGCCAGATCAATCTCGACATCCCCGTCACCGGCAGCCTCGACGATCCCGAGTTCTCGGTCTGGCCCATCGTCTGGCAGATCATCGTCAATATCTTCACCAAGGCCCTGACGGCCCCCTTCGCCCTCCTCGCATCCCTGGGCGGCGGCGGTGAGGAGTTGAGCTATATCGAGTTCGATCCGGGCAGCGCGGAGTTGAACGCCGCGGCGCTGGCCAAACTCGCCTCTCTGGCCAAGGCCCTGTACGAAAAGCCCACCGTCCGGATGGACATCGAGGGCCATGTGGATCCCGTTCCGGATCGGGAAGGATTGAAAAAGACTATCCTGGCGAGAAAGATTAGGGAGCGCAAGCTCGACGACCTCATCGAGGCGGGCAAACCGGCAATGCCGGTGAGCAAGGTGAGCCTGGCGGCCGGGGAATACGACAAATACCTGCAACAGGTTTACGACGAAACCAAGATCCCGGGAAAACCGAGAAACTTCCTCGGCATCGCGAAGCGCATCCCCCGGGCCGAGATGGAAAAGCTCCTGCTGGCAAACACCGCCGTAACGGACGGGGACCTCCGGCAACTGGCGCAGCGCCGGGCCGAAGGGGTGAAGGAACAGCTTCTCAAGGCCGGGCCGGTGGAGCCGGGACGGATCTTTCTCGTTTCCTCCTCTCCCCTGGCCCCGGAGCGGAAGGACAAGGTCTCCGGCCGCCGGGTGGATTTCCGGCTCAAATAGGCCGCAGCCCGTTTTTTCCCGCCCGGGACCGGAGGGCGTTTTGCCGCGCCGCTCTTTCCCGTCGCCGGCGTCATCGCCACGGCGGGCGAATACCGGGGATCAACGATCGGCAAGGGCGAAGCACTCCCGGCGGATTATCGGCCGCCGGATCTTTCCCGCCGTCGCGCCCTTGAAGGGCGGCCGGGGATATGATAAAAGGCGACTTCAAAGTGCAGTTAGACGCAAACAGCAAAATCCACCTCCCATAAGAAAGGCAAATTCCATGGCCGGTTTCCGGATCGCCACCTATAACGTCAATTCCCTGCGCTCCCGCCTCCATATCCTCCTCCCCTGGCTCCGGGAGCATCGCCCCGACATCATCTGCCTCCAGGAGACCAAGGTGGGAGACGACAAGTTCCCCCAAGAGGAATTCACCACCGTCGGCTATCACGTCTCCTTCCGGGGCAACCGGCAGTACAACGGCGTCGCCGTCGCCTCGCTGAGCGCCCCGACGGCCGTCCGCCGCGGTCTGGAAGACGGAGACCCGGCGGACGAGGACCGGCTGCTCCGGGTGGATTTCCCCGGCTTCAGCGTCGTCAACACCTATGTCCCCCAGGGCCGGGACCGGGATACCCCGCACTTCGCTTACAAACTCGCCTGGTTCGCCCGGCTGCGGGGCTATTTCGAGCGTTCCTTCTCCCCGGACGAACCGCTGGCATGGTGCGGCGATCTCAACGTCGCTCCGGAAGCAATCGACGTCCACGATCCCAAGCGCCTCAAGGGGCACGTCTGCTTCACCCCGGAGGTTTGGGAGGCCTTCGCCCAGGTCAAGGAATGGGGATTCACCGACCTCTTCCGCAAGCACCATCCCGGCGAGGCTCAGCAATTCTCCTTCTTCGACTACCGCGTGCCGAACGCCGTGGAAAGGCAACTGGGCTGGCGGGTGGATCATATCCTTGCCACAACGCCCCTGGCGGCGAGATCGAGCCGCTGCTGGATCGACATGGGCCCCCGCCGGGCGGAAAAGCCCTCGGATCACACCATCGTCGCCGCGGAATTCACCGCCTGACGGCGGGGGTGCCTCCCGGCCGGAGAAAGCGGCGAGGGCAGGTATGGATTGTCGCTTAGAGAGTTTGCATAACCGTGGGAAAATGGTTCGCAGGCGGCAAATCAAATGTTTTTCGCCGTTTTCTTGATTGAACTTAACGCCTGGTAATGAACAAGAATTATACGTTACCCATTGAGAAGCGAAAAAGATTTCTGAGCCTTGGCAAAGCCATTTTTCCAAGGTGTCGCTTATGGGCTTGACCGGGATATTTCTTCCCGCGGCCTTTTATATGTAAATGTCCACGTATGGCGGGATATTTTCATCTTTTGTTATGCCCGCGCCGGGCATGATGGTTAGTAGGCAAGAGAAGACAAGAACGGCGTCGGGTGGGGAGGATATTTTCAAATCGAAAACGACGGGGAGAGACGATGATGGAAAAAACCGGTGAAACGAAGCGGATCAACGAAACCATTGCGGAGACATTCTCCCGGATCGAGGCCTCCCTGCCGGCGGCGGGGGATGCGGATGCCGTCCTCGTCCATGTCCTCCGGGAACTCCAGGAGGCCTTTGCCATCCCCTTCGCCTGGCTCTCGCTGATCAGCAGGCCGGAGACGGAAGCCTGGCGGCCGGCATTGACGCAATCACCCTTCCTCGGCGCCCGCCTGAATCAGATCGATGCCGCCGCGTTCACTGAACTGGTCGGGCAAGGCATTGCCCCCGTCCTGGCCAACGGCGATCTCAAACCATTCTATCGACTCCTTCCCCAGAGCAACAGATACTTCATCAAATCCATCGCCGTGGCCCCCCTGGCGCCCCGGGGCCTCACCGTGGGCAGCCTCAACTTCGGGGACGCCTCCCCGGCCCGTTATCACCCCGAGTTAGACACCTCCCTTTTGGGCCGCCTGGCCGCCGCGGTTTCGAGGCGACTCGAAGGCATGCTCCCCATCGGCGCCGAAGAGAAAGCCGTTCCGGATAATTCGGGTTCCGACCCCGACCGGCATCCCGCCACCTGACCGGCTGGACCGAAAAGGCAATTCTCCCGGTAAAACATGCATGTCGGTGTTCCGTAACCAAGGGACCGCGCCGCCGATCATTATCCCCCCGGCCGGCGCCGCGCAAGCAGGGACCCGAAAACCGTGAGAAACAGGCCGCTGATGATGAGGACGCCTCCGGCCACCATTAGGCGTTGATTGTTTCGCCGAGGATTTGGGCGGCGAGCAGGGAGGCGAGGACCGGCTTGAGGAAGAATGCCGGCGATGCCTTCTGGGCCGATGTGTTCATGATGCCGTAATAGTAGAGGACATAGGCCAGCGCGGTGCCCAGGAACACCACATAGGCCACGGGCAGCCACGCCTCCCCAAGGCCGAAGGCCGGCGATTCCCGGGGAGCCGGCGGCGGTGAAGCGCAGCCAGGCCAGGGGCGACAGGAGCAGGCCGCCCATTCACGGCAGTTCATCCCTGCTCATCCCCGTCAGCACGGACCGGCATCCTTCCGCTTCAGGGTCAGGATGCAGCCGGCCACAAAGATCATGACCAGGATATCGGCCTGCCAGACGAAGGCGTAGGAACCGAAGGCGTCGTAGATCATCCCCGCCAGGAAAGGTCCGATCCCGCCCCCGATCCCGAGGAAAAGGGTGACGAAACCATAGATGGAACCCAGGGTGTCACGGCCGAAACGGTCGGCCAGGAGAATGGGCATCATGGGGGCCAGGGCGCCGTAGCCGAAACCGAAGACTACGGCGTAGAAGAACAGTCCCCGGGCCGAGGCCACCTGCATGAGCGCCACCAGGCCGGCCAGCATGAAGGACATGCCCAGAAAGGAGGCGTATTTGGGGTCCCGGATCCGGTCGCTGAGCCAGCCGAAAAAAAACTGGCCGGCAAAGCCCGCCAGGCCCAGCACACCCAGGGAGGCCGCCGCCGTCACCTCGCCGATCCCCTGGTCGATGGCAAAGGCCACCTGATGGACGAAGACACTCATCAGGACCATCACCGCCAGGCCGAACGAGCAGGCCAGGGTGCGAAACCGGCGGTCCCGGATCATCGTACCGAAACCGATCCGCACCGGCACGGGGGGGGTGGAGATCTTGACGACCAGGTCGGGATTGACCTCGCCGTCCGGGAGGAGGCCGTGATCCTCCGGTCGCACCTTGCGCAGAAATAGTTGGGAAAGGCTGACGCCGACGAGGAGTGAGATGAACCCCAGGGCGATGAATCCGGCCCGCCAGTCGAAATGTTTGACGATGAGGCCCGCCAGGGGCGTAAGGGAGATGGTGCCGAAACTCACCCCCATCGTTGCGAGCCCGATCGCCGTCCCCCGCTTGCGGATGAACCATTTCCCCACGGATGAATTGACGGTCACCACCCCCAGCCCGGCGGAGCCGATCCCCAGCAGCAGGCCATAGACGAGATAGAATTGCCAGGGGGTCCGGACCTGGGCCGTGAGGAGGAAGCCCAAGGCGGCAATGACGGCCCCGCCCGTAACGATCCAGCGCGGGGCAACGCGGTCCACCATCCTCCCGATCACCACGGCGCAGGCGGAATAGATAAGCATGTTCAGCGAGGCCCCCAGGGAAATCACCGAACGAGACCAGCCGTATTCCTGGGCCAGGGGTTTGACGAAGACCCCGAAGCAGTACCGGCTCCCATAATTGATCGCCAGAACGAAAAAGGCCGCCGCTACGATGTACCAGCCCCAGAAGACGGGGGCCGCGGATTTATTTCCCATTCGCCGTATCCCAAGTCGTTGGTTCCGGTCGGGAAACACCGCCGCGACATTCCCGAGCCGGGGCGATACTTAAGACGAATCCGGCGCCCTGTCAACTTATAAGCGCACCTCGCGGCAGCAACTCATAAACATGCTACCCGCCCGCAAAACACCACATCCCGCCAGACCGGCATCCGGCCGTTTTCGGGCAGCCTCCTTCACCTGAAAATGCGTTCCTATGTGCTTGACTTCATTCACCAATCATTTTCCTCCCCTTTAAGGGGAGGATTAAGGTGGGGATGGGCCTCGCATTTTATGAACATTAAGCTTCGCTTTCATCCCCCTTTGTGACGGCACGCGGTCATGGGCTTCTCACCAACTCTGGTCAAGCGGCCTGTCCTCGCAAGTCCGACGGGAAGGGGGCGCTAAATTCTTTACCTTACAGGGGAAACTATGATAGAGAGGGCCATGCCCAAGCATTTAGCGAGAGAGAAGACCGACGGACCGGGGCGCCGTAAAGCCCGGCCTCACCGCCCCCGGCAACCCCATATGCAACCCGAGGCCGATCCGGTGCTGAAAAACACCTTCGCCAGAATCGGCCGGCCCGACCCCCGGCCCTTCCAACCGGACCCCTTCCAGCTTCAGGCCCTGGCGGCAATCCGGGAGGGGGACTGCATCGTCACCGCCCCCACCGGGGCGGGCAAGACCTGGATTGCCGAGGAAGCCATCCGGATCATTGCCAACGGCGGCGGCCGCTGCTGGTACGCCTCGCCCCTCAAGGCCCTGAGCAATGCCAAATGGACGGAATTCGGTCAGATCTTCGGCACCGACCGGGTCGGCATCCTCACCGGCGATCTGAAGGACAACCCCGACGCCCCGATCATCGTGGGGACCACGGAGATCCTCCGCAACCAGCTCTACGACGCCATGCACCGCGGCGAAGACCTGAACTGCGAACTGGTGATCCTCGACGAGGCCCATTACCTGGGCGACCGCGACCGGGGGGTCGTCTGGGAGGAGATCATGATCTACCTCCCCGTCCGGGTCAACCTGCTGCTCCTGTCGGCCACCATCGGCAACGCCGGGGAGATCGCCGCCTGGCTGACCGGCCTCCGCCGGAAGATCTGCCGGGTCGTCTCGGAATCCCGCCGCCCCGTTCCCCTCTTCCCCCTCTTCCTCCAACCCTCGGGACGGCTCCTCCCCTTCCTGGAAAAGAAACGTCTCCACGGGAAGATCGCCGCCTTTCTGGAAGCGGAGGATGGGCATAAAAAACGCCATGAAGCCTTTCCCCGCTTCGGCGAGATCATCGAAGTCCTCAGATCCTTCCAACTCCTGCCGGCGATCTTCTTCCTTAAATCCCGAACGGAATGCGACGGCGCCCTGAAGACCTGCCACATCGCCCGCCCCGACGGAGACTTCGACGCGCCCTTCCATTACGACCGGGAGGATCTCCTAACCCGCTTCCCCTATCTGGAGGGACACCGCCAGCTCCCGGTCCTGGAGCGGTCCCGGGTGGCCGCCCATCACGGCGGTCAGTTGCCGGCCTGGAAATACTTCGTGGAAACCATGATGAAAAAGGGGCGCCTGGACGCCATCTTCGCCACCTCCACCGTCGCCGCCGGGGTCAACTATCCGGCCCGCACCATCGTCCTGTTCAACTCCGACCTGTTCAACGGTCATGAATTCAGTCCCCTCACCGGAACGGAATTCCACCAGATGACCGGACGGGCAGGCCGCCGGGGTCTGGACAAGATCGGCTTCCTCCTCATCGTCCCCGGCCGCTTCATGGACCCCCGGCATATCCGGGTCCTCCTGTCCCGGGAACCCGAGGATATCCGGAGTCGGCTCCGGAACGATTTCCCCATGGTCCTCAACCTCCTCCTCTCCCAGACGCCGGCGGGCATTCGGGAAATCTTCGCCAATTCCCTGGCCGCCTACCAGCGTTCCCGGCGCCGCCGGCATCCGGCCGGAGAGACGGGAAGCGAACTCTGGCACGACTTCCTCCGCTACCTGAACTTCCTCAAGGCGGAAGGATTTGTGGACGGGGAAGACCGGCTGACGGAAAGCGGCGTCTGGGCCTCCCGGCTGCGCCTCGACCAGCCCCTGCTTATCGGCGAATGCATCAAACAGCAGGCCTTCCCCGACGATCCGGCCCTCATGGCGGCCGTCGTAGCCCCGTTCATTTACGATGGGGATCAGGAGATCGTCCTGAAGGACACCCGCCGGCGTTTTCGCCTTCTGGCCACCGCCTACCGCAAAATCGCCGCCACGGTCCGGCCCCTGCTCAGGCGCCTGGATGACGCGGGATTTCCCACCCGGCCCCTCTATTTCTGGACCTCCTGGGTCATCTACGAATGGGCCGGCGGGGGTGACTGGGACGAGATCATCCTGCGGGCCGGCATCGCCGACGGCGACATGGCCATGCTGGTCCTGAGGACCGCGGACAACCTGCGACAGATCATGTCCCTCCGGGACACCCATCCGGAGATCGCCGCCCGGGCCGAAGAGGCCCGCGCCGCCATCCTCCGGGAACCCGTGACCTTCGAGTGAAAATCCGACCTGATCACCTTTAGGCTATCGTCCGCCGCCGGCAAGGCCCTCCCTATCTCTAATCCGCCCTAATTCCGTAATTTACTGCTTGACATTTTCTGATGCTAAAGGATATAAGCCCAAATTCTTCTCATCAGGCAAACGACGTCCCCATCGTCTAGTGGCCTAGGACACCGGCCTTTCACGCCAGTAACCGGGGTTCGACTCCCCGTGGGGACGCCAAATAACAAAAACGAGGGGTTACGGATGTTTTCCGGCCCCTTTTTTCATTTGTTGAAAAGTGATTTCCAACCTTCAACAGCTTCGCAAGGGTCGTGTTGCCGGTTTGCCTCGGACCGGTAAGCCGGATGATCTTTTTTTTCAGATCTTTCTGAATATATCTTTCCGGATATCTGTTCCTGGCATCCAGGATAGCCAGCACTCCGAGATAGTCAATACTTATTCGGACTCGCTGCCTTCATGGTCGTTCATTTATCAACGGGCTTGCTTCTCGGTCACGTAAACTTTTTGAAATTCGACTTATATGAAGCGGTGCTTATTTCGGTCCCTGCCTTCCCTCGTCTTTCCACTTGCCTGACCGGCCCCATTTCCCTCTCCACCAGGGAGCGCAGGCCGGCATAATCGCCGCCGGGGATCCAGTGGATAGTCACCCCCCGGCGCTCCATCCGGCGAAACCAGGTATCCTGGCGCTTGGCGAACTGGTGGATCCGGGTATTGAGGGTTCGCACCATCTCGTCGCAGTCCAGGCGGCCCTGGAGATACAGGCCTACATAACGGTACTCCAGGCCGAAGCGGTCCAGGCGCTCCCAACCGACGCCGCCTTGGTGCAGCGCCGCCACCTCCTCCACCATCCCCGCGGCGATTCGTTCATGCAGCCGCGCGGTGATCCGGCGCCGCAGGACGTCCCGCTCCCAGCGTACACCGATGACGAGAGGGCGGAGCTCCGGACGCTCCACTCCCGGCCTTCCCTCCCCTCCCCGCGCCGCCGCGGCGATCTCAATCGCCCGGACAAGCCGGTGGCGGTCCACAAGATCGGTCCGGTTGTGCAACTCCGGCTGCAGGCTCAGAAGCCGCGCCGCCAATTCCCCCATGTCGAGGGCGGCCAGCTCACGGCGCAGCTCCGGGTTCTCCGGCGCCGCCACCATCTCGTAGCCGCGGATCGCCGCCTCCAGGTACATGCCGCTGCCTCCCGCGAGGATGGGCAGCGCCCCCCGGGCGGCTATCTCGGCAAAGGCCCGGTAAAATAGCCCCTGATAGGCAAAAAGGTGGAACTCCTCCCGGGGATCCGCCACGTCAAGGAGATGCACGGGGACGGCGGCGCCCTCCACGACGTAATCCCGCCGGTCCTTCCCCGTCCCTATGTCCATCCCCCGATAGACCTGGCGGGAATCCGCGGAGATGATCTCACCGCCCCGTTCCCGGGCCAGACGCGCCGCAAGCCGGGTTTTCCCCGCCGCCGTAGGTCCCAGAAGGACGACCAGATTCGGCTTTTCACTCATATTCCCATCTCCAGGGACCTCCGAAAATTACTTCCCATTTGCACCCTTTTGCCCTAAGACACGCCGCGGGTTCGAAGACGCGGACTTCCGGCCCGTCCGGGCGTGTCAAGTGCCGCGACCGAGTGGGGCTACCCGGAGGATTCCTATACAGGCGGGATGCCCCTTGTCAAGCGATGAGGTCGATGAGGACAAAGCATATCGACATCATTGATCATTCATCAGCAACGGGTGCTGTCGCCGAAGCGTGGAAGAAGTCCTGCCCGGAGGTCGGCGCGGAATATTTGACGGCGGGGGCGATCTCCGGTATAAAAAGGCCCGTCACCATCGGCAGGGCCGTTCCGGTTTTGGAACAGGCAGCGTTGAAATTGATGAACTCGTAACTCAAACTTGATGTACATAAAGGAGATATAGATTATGCTGGATGCCTCCGCCTGCCCGGAACCAATGCTGAGCGCCGGGGAAACATCCGCCGGCTTTACCGTCCGGCGGGTCGTCCCGCTGCCCGAAATCCGCATCACCGCCTATGAGTTGGAGCATGGCGCCACCGGGGCACAGGTCCTCCATCTCCACTGCACCGACCGTGAGAATCTCTTCGCCGTCGCCTTCCGGACGCCCCCCCACGATTCCACGGGGCTGCCACATATCCTGGAGCACTCCGTCCTCGCCGGCTCGGAGCGCTATCCCGTCAAGGACGCCTTCAACGAACTCCTCCGG